>JAOZHU010000034.1 GCA_026014705.1 Candidatus Bathyarchaeota archaeon
TTTTCTTAGTCAAGGTTTCTTGACAAAGCAAGCCCGTTTATTAATCCTGATGAACTGAGAACAATTGGGTAAGAAAAGAGATAAATAGCCATTCTTAATCATGAGATGAAAAACTGTTCTTGAAACCAAGTTTTGCGGGGAAAACTCGTGCGTGCATAAAGAAAAAAGGGGAGAGAACGCAGCTATTTGCTTCGTTTTTTGAGGGCTAATGCGGCTGCGGCGATTGTTATGGCGACGGCGGCTGCTACGCCGGTGAGGTATAGGCTTGCTGAGGGATTACTGTTTTCTAGTTCTGTTGGTGCTTCAGATGGAGCCACTGTAGGCTCGTTTGATGTTTCGGTGGGCGTGGGTGGTGTAACTCCTGAACCTCCAAGATAACCGTATGGGGTGAGGTAAGCGATTTCTTTGATGTCACCCCAAACGCCGACGGCTATGCCAACGGTGTTGCCGATGCTTTTGCTGAAGTAGAATACTGTCTCCCACAGCGGATAAAGCGCCAAAGGATCTCTGGTTGCGTTACCGGGGTTTACGAAGTGAGTTGCCTTGTTTACTTCGTCGTTGTATATTTGCCCGGGTATCATGTTGAGGGTTATGGTGTAGGTCATGTTTGTCCAGTCAGGCTGCACGGGAATTAGAGTGTCATTTTCACCGATCAAAGTCAAATTGTAGCTTTTCGCTGCAGCAAAAGCTATCTCTACGGCTTCATCCTCAGAAATAACGCTAAAGCAGCCAACAGTATACAGATTCCAAGTATCGACGAAAAGTAGTTCGTTGCCTCCAAAATCTATTACTGTGCATTTGTCAGGCATATCTACCCCTTTGTCAGTATAAATCCATTTAACACCAGTTTGTGTTGTCACTTGCTTTACGTTGTCTGCAACTCTGACTGAAGGTACAAATCCAGTGATGTTATTAAGCGTATTTAAAGTGGTGTTTAGGGAAGATGATTTGACACTGCTGAGCATGCCTACGGCAGGAGTTAGATGTGAAGCGTCTATTCCATAGATCTTAGCGAAGGCTTGGTATCTTTGCAGTATGTTTCTTGTTTCATCAGGAGCGTTAGTTGATGGTTGCTGCGTATAGATTATTGAACCTTCCATGGGATAGACTGTAATCGAATACACCAAGCCATTGTAAAATGTGCCGTGTACGCTTATTTTGCTGCCATTCGATTCAAGATAGAAACATGCGCCTTCCTCTTTGACAAGACCGCCAAACATAGATGGGTAATTAATGCCTGAACCTACGTTGGTTATGTTATATTGTGCCAAGTCGATTCCCACAACTTCACTTAAAAATGTCTGCAGTTTTTCCTCTGCAGCAGGGGCTTCTCTGTATGCTCTTGAATTTTGCACTAACGAAACCATTACAATGGATAAAAGCAGTAGAGCGATAACAAGTTTTTTGGGGGAAACCTCATTTGTCTATTCCTCCTTAGTAGGGTAAATTCAAGTTGCTGTTGCCGAACACCCGCATACGACTATACCACCGTCCCCACATGAGTGGAGCTTGGGACCAATTTCCAGTGGTGAGAATTGAAGTGCCAAAACTATATCCAGATCCAAAGATATTGCGCGTCGCATAGTCGAGGGAATCATGTATGTTTGCGTGCACTCCATAGTTATCTATCCCGAGTGCATATCGGTAGAAGTAGTAGGGGAAATGCATGTATTGCTTGCTATTGTAACCTGTGGGGTTTACCATGAAGGGTGAGACGGCTTCCCAGCCTACGTAGCAGTAGCTGCCGTAGTCAGGGGAGCTGTAGCCGTCGGCGCTCATGCCTGCTGCGCCCGTCCAAGCCAAAGGCAGGCCTACAGCGCTGGGCGGCGTGGAGTAGGGATCGTCGATGAATCCGTATTTCGTGTTGGGGTTGCTGGGCGGCGGATAAGTTGGGCTGGCTGCTGCCTGCGTGATTCCGTTGACGCTGTAATAGTTGCCGTTGGAGTCGTACCAGTAGAGGTCGCCGTTTGTGCATGTCCAGACGAAGTCGAAGTACTGTTTGCTGGGTATCGGCTGCCACCAGTTGTAGTACGGCGAAGACCAATAGTAATAGTTAGCGTACTTGTAGACGTCGGAGTCAAAGATGTCTTGGCCATTATGCCCATAGAACCCGAGATGACCGAAAGGCTGCGGGCTCCCGCCAGTGGGCTTGAAGTCTCCGACCCACCAAGTCGTCGCCCAATTAACGCCATTGTTGGGCGACTGGCAATACTGAAGAACTTGCACTACGCACCACAGTTGCGTGTACTGCCAGTAAGCGTTCGACGGCGCCCACGTGCCCGCATTATAGAAATTCCAGTAGATCTGATCACAAATCCAAGACTCCGCATCTCCTTCGCCGGCGGGCGCCCCAGACGGAGCAAGATGCCCCCACTGCACAGAAACCTTAAGCGCCGATGCTGACTTCACATCAAGCATTGAAGCTCCAGCGGCGAACGAAAGCAGAAACAGCAGCAAACATACAGCTATACGAGTCTTCCGCATTTATTCCTCGCCTCGTACAATTGATGCCTGTTTTCAGCAGTAATTACGTTGCGAAACATATAAACATTACCATAAAACAGCACAACACAAATACAACCAAACCTGAATTTAGAATCCGATTCAGACCCAGAACCCAAACACAAAACGGAAAACAATACACACAAAACTGCCAAAATCACCCTCAGCACATTCTCCAGACTTCAAAAAACACAACGTTACCCTGCCAAGATAGATGAACAAGAACAGCCATTAGCCATTCTCGACAAACAGCACATTCGAAGCTTAACAGAGATTCACCGCAAAAGCAGGAAGAGAAGTCTACCCGCAATGCTTCTTGGAGAACAAAACAGAAGGAAAAAGCACATAATTCTCTTAAGGCAACTCGGCAACAAAGAACCCGCACCTCACAGCCTCGTTAAGCGAAGCGCAAGCTGCCCAGAGCGCAGACAGCCACAGCCTGTAGCGGTAACTGCTCAGCGTTAACACTTATTAACTCCAACCATTTAATCCTTCACTAACTCAACAACAATTCACGGAACAGAAAACAGCATGACCAACGAAAACAAAGCCCTGCCGAAACAGCCAGAAGTAAACATCGGCACCATAGGTCACGTAGACCACGGTAAAACCACACTCGTCCAAGCGCTAACAGGCGTCTGGGCATCGCGGCACAGCGAAGAACTCAAACGCGGCATCACCATAAAACTAGGCTACGCAGACATGCCCATCTACAAATGCCCAAAATGCCAAACCCCACAAGCCTACTCCACAACACCAACCTGCCCAAACTGCAGCTCACCCGCAGAATTCAGCCGAGCCGTAAGCTTCGTAGACGCGCCAGGACACGAAGCGCTGATGGCAACGATGCTTTCAGGAGCAGCCATAATGGACGGCGCCATACTCGTAATCGCCGCAGACGAACCCTGCCCCCAACCGCAAACCCGCGAGCACTTGGCAGCAGCTGAAGTCATCGGCATAAAAAACCTCATCATAGCCCAAACTAAAATCGACATAGTCGACGAAAAAAGAGCACGCAAAAGTTACGAAGAAATTAAAAGCTTCATCAAGGGCACCATCGCGGAAAACGCGCCCATAATCCCCATCTCAGCGCAACGCGGACTAAACGTTGACGTGCTGCTCAACGCAATAGAAGAAATCATACCGACTCCAGAAAGAGATGAAACGAAACCGCCATTAATGTACATAATCCGCTCTTTCGACACGAACAACCCAGGCACCCCAATTGAGGATTTAGCAGGCGGCATAATCGGCGGAACCATCGCCCAAGGCAAATTCAAAGTGGGCGACGAAATAGAAATCCGCCCCGGCATAGCCGTCGAACGCGAAGGCAAAACAACGTATAACCCGCTCATCAGCGAAATAGTAAGCCTGCACGCGGGCGAAAAAAGCGTGAAAGAGGCACACTGCGGCGGACTAGTCGGAGTCGGCACCTTACTGGACCCTTCATATTCCAAAGCAGACGGCTTGACTGGGAACATCGCGGGAAAAACAGGTTTGCTACCGCCAACATTGACGGAGATAAGCCTAGAAACACGCGTGCTGGACCGCGCGGTTGGCACGAAAGAGCTGCTGAAGGTTGAGAGAATAAACATTGACGAAACCCTGCTGCTGCATGTGGGTGCAGCGGTGAACCTTGGGAAGGTTACTCACGTGAAAGGCAACATTGCGAAAATAAAGCTGACTCGACCGATTTGTGCGCAGCCTAACACGCGGGTGGCGATAAGCAGGAAGATTGCGGCGCGGTGGCGGCTTATAGGCTACGGGTTAATAACAGGTTAGCCTGTAGGTTGCGTTGCACCGTGTTGCTTTAAGAATTCATGCGCGTTCTGAAGCACGGTTTTGGCGTTCTTGAAAGTTAGTTTTTCCATGGCTTGCGTGTAGTTTAGCCATTCGTAGCCTATATGCTCGAAGGATATGGTGACTTGGCGCGTGCGGGTTTCGATGAGGAAGAAGGTGACTTCTTTGTGGATGGTGTTGCCTTGGCGCCTGTAGAAGTAGGTGATTTTTTGTTTGAAGCCTTCGATGAATTTTGCGTCTGTGATGCCTGTTTCTTCTTTGAGTTCGCGTATGACGGTCTCTTTTTCGGTTTCGTTTGGTTCCACATTGCCTTTGACGAAGTCCCAGTGTCCTGCCTCGTAGTGCAGCAGCAAGTAGTGGATGTCGACATTTCTGGTGTAGACCACGGCGCCGCAGGATTTTTCGTTGAGCACTGTCAGGGTCACCTCTCGCTGCTATTTTATTTAGGTGTATTGTTACTTAAGATTAGTGCTTGTTGAAGTGTGAGGTGAGGAGGGCAAATGGAACGTGAGCAAGAGGCGCGAGATGCGTTATGGGTGGTTCTGGACACTAACGCGTTGTTTGTGCCTTTCGAATTGAAGGTGGATGTTTTCGGCGAACTGGAGCGGTTGCTGGGCAGGCGTTTCGAGTTGGTTATGCTTTCGGTGGTGAAGCGTGAGTTGGAGTTTCTTGCGGCTGAGGGTTCGCCTGTGCTGCGGCGGAAAGTGGGTTTGGCGTTGCGGTTTGCTGAGCGGTTGAGGCTGGTCGAGGTTGAGGCGACGGCGCCGGTGCTTGTGGATGAGGTGATTTTTGAGTTTGCGAAGCGGCGGCGGGTTGCGGTGTTTACGAACGATAAAATGCTTCGGCGGAGGCTAAGAGATATAAGTGTGCCAGTTATTTATGTGAGGCAAAAATCGCGTCTTGAGATTGACGGGTTAGTGTAGGCTATGTTTAAGCTCGTTACGTTGCAGGATACTATTCGTATTCCGCCTGAGACGTTTGGGAACCCGCTGGAGAAGGTTGGGTGCGAGCAGGTTAAGGCGAAGTACGAGGGCATGGTTGATGAAGAGTTAGGTTACGTTATTGCAGTCACGCGAGTGGAAGTCAGCCCTATCGGGAAAATTATCCCAGGCGACGGGGCGACTTATCACAAGGTTGGGTTTTCCTTGTTGACTTTTTATCCCGTGTTGCAGGAGGTTGTGGAGGGCGATGTGGTGGAGATTGCGGATTTCGGCGCTTTCGTACGCATTGGCCCGGTGGACGCGTTGCTGCATGTTTCGCAGTTGATGGATGATTACATTTCGTACGATGAGAAACAAGGCGTGCTGTTGGGCAAAGAGAGCAAACGAAAGCTGGCGGCTGGCGACCAAGTGCGCGTCAGGATTACGGCTGTTTCGCTTGGCAGGGCGGGCAGTTCAGGGAAGATTGGTGTGACGGCGAGGCAGCCTTTTTTGGGCAAGTTGGAGTGGATTAAGCAGGAAGCGGCTAAGCCTGCTGAGGCTGTGCAGGAAAAGGAGAAGGCGGCTGAAAAGGGCAAGAAGGAGTGATTTGGGTGAGCGAGAAAGCGTGTGGTAATTGTCATTTTTTGACTAAGGAGAACGTTTGCCCCAAGTGCAGGTCGACGAGTTTAAGCGAGGATTTTGGGGGTTTGGTTATTGTTTTTGATGTTGACGCGTCGGCTATTGCGCGGGCGATGAAGATTCGGGAGAAGGGGCGTTACGCGTTAAAGGTTCGGTAGCGCCTGTTGCGGTTGTTGTGTTTTTCTTAAGGTTCTTATTTGGGTGCGTTGTTTAGGCTATGTTAATGCTTAGGGTTGAATGTGGGTATGGCGGTTGCGTATTGTGTTACGCCTGAGCTGCGGGCGCGGCTTAAGGTGCCGTTTGGGGTGTTGATTCGCGGTAGCTTTGCCGAGGCTATGCATGAGTTGCAGAGTATTGCCGCGAAGGATAAGCCGCCTGTCATAGTGGGCGTTGGGGATACGGTTTCGCGGAACCTCGTGGCGTTTGGCGTTGAGGCGGGGTTGTTGGTTACGGATAGTTTGCGTCGGCGTCGGCGTGTGGCGCCCGCTGTTTTTTCTGGCTGGCGCGTGGTGCACGTGCGGAATCCTGCTGGCGTGATTACTGAGGAGGCTGTTGCTGCGGTTCGTGCGGCTTTGGCGGGCGGCGAGCGGGTGCATGTGGTTGTGGATGGAGAAGAGGATTTGTTGACGTTGATCGCTGTTGCGTTTGCGGCTGAAGGCTCGTTGGTGGTTTATGGGCAGCCGGGTGAGGGCTTGGTGGTTGTGCGTGTCACTGCGGAGAAGCGTGGTGAGGCGTTGGGGCTGTTGAAAGCGATGGAAACGGGTGGAAAAGCTAAATAAGAAGGTTAATGTATTGTGGTGAATACTTTAGGCTGTTGATGCTGTATGAAAGTTAAGGTTGTGTCTGCGAGGGATAATCCGTTGTTGAAGCGGAAGGAAGTGCAGTTCAGGGTTGAGCATGGTCCTGCGGGTAAGACTCCGGGGCGTTTGGAGGTCAAGCGGGCTTTGGCTGATGCTTTGAGGGTTGATGCGGAGTTGGTTTTTGTGGAGCGTATGCGGACTTTGACTGGGACCAACACGGCGGTGGGTGTTGCGAATGTTTATGCGTCTATGGAGCAGGCTCGGCTGGTTGAGGCTGATTATATTGTTAAGCGGAATTTGCCCGAGAAGCCTAAGGAAGAGGCGGCTGGTGCATAGTTATGTCTAAGAAAACTGAGAAGAAAGAGGAAGCGGCGGCGCCGAAGGCGGAAGCGAAGCCTGTTAAGGCAGAGAAGCCGAAAGCTGAGAAAAAGCACAAGGAAGAGAAAGGTGCGCATGCGTTGTACAAGATTGAAGGCGATAAAGCTACGCGTTTGCGTCCTACTTGCGAGCGCTGCGGCACAGGGTATTTCATGGCTGACCATCATGACCGTTACACTTGCGGGCACTGCGGCTTCACGCGGTACAAGCATGCTTAGCGCGCGTGTTGGGCAACAGTTTTAAGTGGTTGCCGCGTTTACTTTACTGCATATGTGTGCGGGTGAGCAGTTGTGATTAGGGTTAATGTGGCGATTGCGAGTGTTTCTGCGGAGCGGTTTTGGGATTTCCGTAAGCCTGTTCCGCCGATTCAGATTGGCACGAACATCAACATGGTAAGCGTCGACAAGAAGGCGGATGGCACGTTGGAGGTGCCGTTTGTGTTGACGATTAATTATAATCCTGCTATTGCGCAGATCAGCTTGAAAGGAAGCGCCTACGTTACGGGCGACAGAGCTGAGCTGGATAGGGTGGTTAAGGATTACGAGGACAAGAAGCCGCCGCCACCCGTAATAGTGCAATCCATATCAAACGTAGTGTTCATCGAGTCGGTGCTGATTTCGAGGACACTGAATATTCCGCCGCCGATTCCGCTGCCGCAGATCCCCGAAGCCAAACAGCCAAGCGCAAAGCCTGAAGGAAGCAGAGAATACACAACTTGAACACAAAACCACACCCATTCTCCTTTCCAATAGTTAGCCGTTAAGAACTTGGATTAAAATTTAATCCAACCAACATTTCAATGATTACTGAATAATTTCAAGAAAAGAAGCAGTTACTCAGGACAGTATACAGGATTCAGGATACACAGTATAATAAGTCAATATATAGGGCATAGTCGGAATCGAGTATACTAAGCGCATGAAGAAGGTAACACACAGCATATTAGGAAACGAATAAACGCTTTTCAAGCCTTTTGTTGAAGCTATTTACAGGCAGTATACATGTTAGCTCTACGAATGCACACATGCATGCCTATTCCAAAAACTACCGCGTAGAAATGTATCTATAATGTTAGCGGAGCGACAAACGGTAAGCTTCGGCCAAAGCTTTTGCTCGACGGGTCTCAATGTCGGCGATATGAGCCAAATATTCTCTTGACCGCTCGTTGGCAACGGAATCTGCTGAAATTTCAGCAACATTTCCAGAAGTAATCCCAGTAATTCTCTTGTAGGGTTTTCCTGAATCTCTCACTATGGGCAATGCGCGATTCCGAAGTGGCTTTTTTTTTCAATTTTATTTCCATCCCAAACCTCCTTTTTTGTTCCACGCCTTTCTATAGGATGGGAAAAATAGGTAACTGTTTTTCAGCATTAAATGACTGTGAAATTACCTGAAAAACTTAAATTAGAACAAAAACAGAGCTCTAAACCAGAAATAACCACTTTATATGATTCAAAACATGAATAGACCATGTGATTTGGTCATAAAGTCATTTTGTTACCAAACTGGTCTTTTTGATTTTTCCTTACTTTTTCATCACTAGCCGATCAACGTACCGCTTGATAATCTCCTTTTCATAACTGAGCCTTATTTTGAGGATCCTTCCACCGCGCCCTCTCTCTCCCGAAAAGAACCTCACCTCAATGAGACCCCTCTTCTCAAGTTCGGATATGGCGCTACCAATTCCTCCGCTGGCGCTGTACACGCTGGACTTGGGCACACCACCCTGCTTAATCGTGTCCACCAGCGTTCTCCAGCCAGATTCCTCCAAAGACAGCTTTTGGCGCATATAATCATTTATGAAGGCACCAACGACATAGGCGAATGTCTTCTGCGCAGCTTCACTCTGGAACTCGAAAGACAAACTTTCATCCACTCGGTCCATAGACAACTCAGAAAACGCTGCGGTTTTCTTCTCACGCCCCCCTTCCGTTCCATCAAGCTTGGAGCGAAGCGTCATTCCCCAACAGCTGCACGTATAGATGTATGGTTCCTGCAGAAGGTTAGTGAAAGACAACTCGCCATAGGCGAGGAAGCCTGCAACCTGCGTCGAGGAAAAAGTTTCCTTGAAGATTTGCGCTTCCGTGTTTGAAGTGCAACCGGCGATCATCTCAACCAGCCTGCGAGAGACACAGGTAATTAGGAGGGTTATGTCATTCTTGCCGAACCCCCTGTTCTCCCTGAGCATATTGACAACATTCCATGCCCCGTTCTGAACTTTCCCGTGATCGAGAATGACTATGCGCCCTGGAATGGAGGAGTCATGGCTTCTGATTGGCTGCAGAAGCTCCACTGTGGATCCTTTTACCTTTAGGACGCTCATCGGAGCATAATTCCCAAAGGGAAAAGAAAAGGTGTATTTCGCCAAGGTCAGGTTTAACGGTATACCGTCAATTTCCGAGATTTGCTCGAAAAGCTCCTTTTCGTTGGGCTCAGGAAGCCCCCTCTCACGCGCTATCCGCGCCTCATTTTCATATATCGTCCTAGCATAGACCTCTCGTGGATCCTTTGCGCCTATTCTCTTGAGGAATTTGTACTTGGGCTCTGCGTCTGGATCAAAGTGGAACGTATGCGACTCACCGACTTGCCTTACTGGCGCGAGATCCAGACCAATGGAAGGCTCATTCACGATGGGTATGAGGGCGCAGACGGCCTCGTTATCAAGGATCTGTAATTCGGATTGCCCGCCGAATTTGCAGTAATACTGATGCATGTTTCTGCCGATAATCCCATCACCGCTGCACCCGCCCAAGACACTAGCAATACGGGCTTCACGAGTGCTGCTAATGAACTCAGCTATTCCCTCTGTCATGAAGTACTCGTATCCGAACTTTCCTATATTTGACCCCTTTGTCAATACCAAGAGGGCTTTACTCTTTTGGACATGCCCTTTTAACTCACTCTGGTTGATATCTATCCAAGCGTCGCGCACCATCATCTTTCCCTGCGCTGTAGCTTCCTCGGCTGTCCGCATTCCCCTTGTCCGCCCGATACCGATTGGCAGGTTAGTAACAAACGCCAAGAGCGTTAGACCATTATAGCCAATTCCCGAGGGTTCCTGTAAAACTAGGTCGTAGTTCTCAATTTCACCTGCTGTTGTGTGACCTATCAAGCGCAGTTGCTCCAAACCTGCCTTGGACTTGAACCTCTTTTCGATAGCCTTGAGAATTGTTTCGCTGATGAGCCTGTCTTTTTGTTCAGAGTCGCCTCTGTAACTTAGATAAAGCACAATAAGTCTCAAGTCCTTGAGGTTGTATCCAGCACGCAGGATGTCCTCCTCAATCTTGTCGAGGGCGACTTCTGTGAGACTTAGAGCCTCCTCGGGTCTGTTCTCCCTCCTCAGTTGCAATGCCACGTTCGGGTCGGGAACCAAATCGCTCCTCGTATGCGCGTGCGCTGCGAACCCGAGGAAGAAATCACCAGCCATGGTATCACAACAATACCAGTCGTGAACTGCTACGCTAATTATCCTCTCAGTAGACATATAAGAGTATCTGAATACCTGAAGGGCGGACGCGCTTCGAAAGCGCATGTTGAATCCTCTATAAATAGGCGCTATTGTGGTTTATGGTTTAGTTGCGGGCTTTGCTCGTAGTCTTCAGTGTAATCTTTGCCATCTGCTTTTTCGCTATTTTTCGTATCAGCGCAAAATTCAAAATCCGAGCCTAAATAGCCCCTTGGAACGCTGTGCAGTTAAAGAGAGCGGAGTTTGCTGCACCAAACTCATTGCGCTCTATACAACTCAAAGCGAAGAAGTGCCATCGTTTTCAGATAGCAATACTACAACCGATTTCTACTTCATCAGACAATACTGAAATAAAACGAACATGTTTTCCTATTACCACTTCTTCTCTTGGAAGCAGTCGACTAAGCCAAAATCACACTGACGACCATACCAACTGAACAATTGGGAGAAGGAAAAAAACAGTTAATGAGGCCTTCTTTTCTTCTGGTCGGTGGGATTAAATTTTAGTCCAACCAATCAGGGTGGTTTGGAAAATTTCTTATTCTCACCGTGCCTACTAGCGCTTCGGTGTCTATGTGAAAGCGTTGATTGTATATGGCACTCGTTATGGTGCAACGAAGGGAACCTCTGAGGAAATCGCCAAAGTGTTACGAGATGAAAACCTCGATGTTAAAGTCGTTAACGCACAAGACGAAAAAGTGAAAGACATATCAGAATACGGATTAGTCATTGTCGGCAGCGGGGTTGCGTGCGGCAGATGGGTCAACGAGGCGGAAGATTTTCTAAAGAAATTCAGAAAGGAATTCGAGAACAAGAAACTAGCCCTGTTTGTCTCCTCGGTAGAACCAATCGCCAAAAAAGAAGGCAACACAGCCGAAGTCGCCAAAATGCACAAAATAGACTTGGAAGACCGAGTATCAAAATACAGTCTCAAACCAATAACAACAGGATTCTTCGGGGGCATAATCGACTTCAACAAAATGGGCTTCCTAACACGCAAAGGCATGGAAGCCGCCTTCAAGACGCCGCTCCAGAAACATGGATTCAAAGAAACAGCGCCAAACGCCTATGATTTACGCGACTGGGATGAAATCCGAAATTGGGCAAAAGAAACAGCGAAAAAGGCTCAAGAGTAACGTCACATGAGCCAAAACCAAAAACCAACAAAAGCTTTCACCCTATCTCTGATAGCAGGTGTTCTGGTAGTTTGCAACGCTGTAGCAGTGGAAATCGCAGCAACATGGTTTCCATGGATTTTCCCCACGCTCCCAGGCGCAACCGATAACGCGACGATGCCATTTGCAAGCATCACAGCCATCGGACTGATATGCGGTGTCCTCGTTCTGACTGCAGCAACAATGCTGCACGTTAAACATAGAAACAAGAAAGCATGGAGCGCAATAATAATCGCATTCTCAATACCCAGCGTAATCACAGGAGGAGGATTCATAGCAGGCTTCATATTGGGCATCATCGGCGGAGCGAAAGCACTTCTCCAGCCTAAAAAAACGGGCAGATTAAAAACGGCAGCAAAAAACGCGCTCGCGAACTAGTAATTCCTAAAAAACTATGCGGAAAGATTGCCTACAGAACAAGCAGGTCAAGCGGTTTCAGTTCGCCGTCCACAGGGTCAACCGCACACGCAACCCACAATCAACACAACAACAAACAAAACAGCACTACAAACTAACAACGCAACGCAGAACTATATAAAAGGGGATATAGACCACTCCGAGCACAACAGCGCCTATTTATAGTTTAAATAAGGGGCTATAAATTTCTCAGCACGCGTTTACTTCAGCGGCACATACATCGAAGACCGAGAAGCACCGATACCAGGTGTACCATGCCGAACAGGCTTATTCGTAACCGCAAACTCGCCCAGATAATGCCCAATCATCTCAGGCCTTATCTCCATAGCCACAAACTCCTTCCCATTATGCACCATAATCCGAACACCAACCATCTCGGGAAGAATAATCAAATCACGCACATGAGTCTTCAACGTCGCCTCCTTCCCAGCCTTCTGCGCCTCACGCACCACACGCAGCTTCTCCAGCAGAATCCTTTGCTCAGGAGTCAAACCACGCTGCAAACTCCGCCTTTGACGAGCAGGCAACAAACCAATAAACTCATCCATAGACATCTCTAACAAACTCGCCAACGAATGACCACGATAACTGAAATCCTTCGGCATACCCTACATCACCCTAAACCTAAACTTTAACCTCTATAAACCTTCCCATCAACGAACAGCACGCTTCTTCTTCTGACCAGGACCACGAGCCGCAATCAAACCCACCTTCTGACCAGGAGGCGCACCATGCGAAGTCGTCGTACACTTACGCGCACTACGCTTACTACTACCATACGGATGCGCCGCAGCCACCATCGCCCTGCCACGAGTCCTCGGATACTTGTGACCCTTAGCCTTCATCAAATGAAACACCTCACCAGCCTTCAAAAACGGCTTCTCCGTCCGACCACCACCAGCAACCACGCCAACAGTAGCCAAACACAAATCAGAAACATAACGCGTACGACCACTAGGCAAACGAATCATAGCACCCTGCGGCGTATGCCCCACCACAGTCGCATAAGCCCCAGAAGACTTCGCCAACTTACCACCATCACCAGGCTTCAACTCTAAACCACAAACCAAAGTCCCCTCAGGCATCTTACCCAAAGGCAAAACATTACCAACCTCAACCGAAGCCTTACCGCCAAGGCTAACCCGTTGACCCTTAGCTACACCCTCAGCAGCCACCAAATGGCAACATTCGCCACTGTCAAAGCGCACAAAAGCCAAAGGCGCACCGCGACCAGGATCATGCACTAAATCCTCAACCACACCGCTGAACACATCGTCAACACAATCTTTAGGCGCAAACGAACGCGGATACAACGCAGCCGCAACACGCTTGTGAGTCGAAGCCCTGAAAGTCGAAGTACCACGCCCACGCCGCTGAACACGAATCCGTCTACCCATACACCAACATCCTCCATAACAAAACTATTACAGAATCCCCAGCTTGATAGCCACATCCGAAGCCCGAAACTCAGGCTTAAGCCTTACAAAAGCCTTCTTCAAACCCTGCGGCGACACCAAAACCCGAACACTCTCCACCTTAACCTCATACAACTCCTCAACCGCACGCTTAACATCAGCCTTACCAGCCCGCATGTCAACCACAAAAATCAACTTATTATCCCGCTCAACCATCAAACTCGCCGACTCAGTCATCAACGGGTACAAAACAACATCCCCAACATCCATCACGCAACCACTCCCACACTGCAAAGCTCACGCAAACGCTCAACCGCACCACGAGTCCAAACCGTCAAACGTCCCGCACAAGCGCCAGGCGCCAACAACTCCGCATTCAAATCCCCAACCTTCACCACGCCCACACCAGGCAAATTACCAGCAGCCTCAACCAAACTACAATTCTCAGCAACCACAAACAACGGACCAACAGCCTGCTTCATCTTACGCCCACGACGCTTGCCCTTACCAGCACGAATCTTGCGACTCGCACGCACACGCGAAACATCACCCAAAACACCCAAACGCCCAAGAACAGCCTCAACATCACGCGCCTTCCCCAACGCGCAGAAAGCATCATCCACAACCAAAGGAAACTCCGGAACACCCTCAACCGCATGCCCACGCGAAACCACAACATCGCGCGCTGCAGTAGCCGCAACCGCAGAAAACAAACCCAAACGAGCCTCCTTACTAGGAATCGCCTTAACAATACGCTTCGCAGAAACAGGCGGCTGCGGCTGCCGACCCCCAACAGTGCTGGGAGCAAAAGCTGCCCTGCCGCTTCCGCCTTTGATGCGGGGAACACGGGCAATTGCCATTCCTGTGCCGCGAGATTCGGCGCTTGTTCGTTTGCCAGCCATAGGGTCTCTGCCTTGAGGCTGCAGTCTGCGTGATTGGATAGATAATACGGCTCGTTTGATTACGTCTGGCCGCAAGGGTGTGGCGAAAACCTGTGGAAGCGTTATTGTGCCTACGGGTTTGCCTTCGAGGTTGTATATGTTGGCGGTTTTTTCTTTAGTGGGCATTGTGTGTGTTCTCCATTGTTATTTTCCTTGAGGTGAATCCAGCGAGACGTAGGTGATTTGTGGTGGTTCTTCAGGTGTTTCTTTGGGTGGTCTTGCGGGGTATCGTAGGCGTACTGTTCGTTTTTCGGTGCCTGGTACGCTGCCTTCAATTAGTATGTAGGGTCCTTTTATTGTGCCGTAGCGGGTGTAGCCGCCTTTGACGGTGATTTCTTTGCCGTCTTTGCCGATTTTTAAAATGCGCTTGTTGTATTCTATGCGTTGGTGGTAGCCCATTTGTCCTGCTCTTGGGATGGAGTACATGAGGTGGTGTGGGTTCCATGGTCCGAGGGTGGCGATGCCGCGTTTTGTTTTTCTGCCTTTATGCTGCAGTTTGGTGACGTGCCAGCGTTTTACGGGTCCTTGGAAGCCTTTGCCTGTTGTGACTGCGGCGACGTCGATGTATTGACCGTTTTTGAATACTTCTTCGGCTGTGACGGTTTTTCCGAGGAGTTGCTTGGCGTATTCTAGTTGTTGCGGGATTGTTGCGCCGCTGATTTGGATTTCGGTGATGTCGGGTTTCTTTTTGGAGAGGCTGGTTTGTTTGGGTTGCGTGGCAGCGATTACGCGGAGCACAGCGATGTTTTCGAGTTGGTCGGTGAGTTTTTGGAGCATTTGTTCGGTGTCAAAGTTTTCCGGCAGCACAAGTGCGCGTTCGAGTTCGGCTGGCGGGTTTTTCATCCATGCCTCGGTTAAATGTTCAAGTCCATACGGTGTTTTTGTGTAGGCTCGTATGCCGAGTATGAGTATGGGTGGTGTTTCGATTACTGTGGCGGCACGCATGACTTCTTTGCCGAAGTTCGGGCTGCGTTTTCGGTCTTCTATGGTGAAGATGAAGGTCATGCCTGCTTTGTAACCTGTGAATGCTAAAAGCCTAGGTGTATCCGCGGTTATTTGTGGCCAGTAGCGTATGCGGGCTACGGGTTTTTTGGCGCGGTGTCTAGGCAAATATGCGAGTGAACCGTGTTTTGGGGCGTGTGTTTTTCTATGTCCCATGGGTGAATCCTTCGCGCTTCTTAGCAATGAGGATTTAGGGTTATAAATGTTGCCGTTTGTTTTGGGTTTAGTTGCGTGTTTTGTGCTGGGAGTTGTCTATAGCCCCCTTTTAAATACTATAAATAGCGTTGGAAGTGCTGTGCGGGATAGGCCCTCTATAGGTTTCTGCATTGAACTGCTAATAGGCTGCAAATATGATGGCGGAGGCTGTTGTCAGAGTAGTTGCCCGTGAGAGTTAGAGTGTTGAACGTTTTTTTGGGAGAGTCAGGGGATGAAAAAGATAAAAAAGAAAAGATTGGTTTGGATTTAAGTGAAGATGTTAGCTTGTAAGCTTAGTATCTTCGTGGGGGTCTTCTTTTTGTGTAGCAATCTCGGCAGTATACTGGCCTGGTGCCGTCTGGTTTGAAGGGAACTTCGCATTCCTTTCCGCAGTCGGCGCAGGTTGCCTTGTGCATCTCTTTGCGGTACATTTGTTCTGTTTCAACTCCTGTGTACTGTTCAGACAAAAATCGCTTTTTGCCAACCACCACTATAATCGCACACAGTATTAAACCTATGCATACAGAAACAACAAACGTCCAACAAGTAACGCGTTCAAATTAGGCGAGGATTATAATTTGCAACATTGTATGCACCTAAGAAGAGTAAAAAGATGGGTTCATTAGTAGAATAATCAATGCATGGGTGTCTTCTCTTCGGTGACTCACAGTCTTGTTGCTTTCAGGAGGACTATTGTCTCGAAGAATGGCATAGCGGCTTCTGCAATTGCACTTGCAGCGGAATGGCACTCCTCGAATGTTACTATTGTTTTATCTATAGATGCAAGTGTGGATTGCATTAAAAGAATTCGACCTTTTGGCTTCAAATGATTTAAGGCTGCTGGAATAAATTGGTCGATGAGTTGTCTGCCTGTTGTGCCTCCTGTCCATGAGCGTTCAATCCAAGAAGCGCCTTCGTTCTCGTCTGTGGGCATGTAAGGAGCGTTGAAGAGAATGAGGTCGAACTTGGCTTTTTCGTTGAGTGATTTAAACAAGTCTCCCTGTACGAAAATCATTTTACTACGTACATTATTGAGTGTTGCATTTTTTATTGCGTAATGTATAGCGTATGGATTAATATCGATTGCGACTACTTCGCTTGCTTTTTTAGCGGCTATTATGCCGAGTATGCCGCAGCCAGTGCCCATGTCCAGCACCCGTTCGCCTTCTTTCACGTCGAGGTTTTCGGCGAAGAGAAAAGAGTCTTCAGCGGGTTCGTATACGTTTTCATCAACCACAAACACAAAATCTTCGAAAAACACACGTTTACGCCGTGAGGGCATTAGCCAACGCTCCGAAATCTTTAGGCGCCAACTCGCGCACGCGGCGCTCACTGAACGGAACGGCGAAAGCGCGCTGTTTAGCTTCTTGCTTAGATAGTTTAAACGTGCTTTTCAGGAAGGGTTCAAGTGCATTAGCGAGCTTCTTGTTGCGCTGGTTGAACAGCCACCGCACAAGCGTTTTGAAAAACGCTGCGTCCTTCACTTCGAACGGCGCGGCTTGCCAAGGAGTTAAGCGCATGATTATTGAATCCACTGCGGGCACAGGATAAAACAGGTCTTTTGGCACCGTGTCAAGCAACTCCACCTGCGCTCTGTGATGAGCCACAACCGTCAGCCATCCGTAAGCGTCACTGCCCACCGTAGCGACAAGCCGCTCAGCGAACTCCCGCTGCAGAATCAGCACTGCGCACGTAATTGTGCGTTCAAGAAGCCACAGCACTAAACGTGAGGACAGGTAGTAAGGCGGAATCGCAAGGGCTTTGTTGAACGGTGGCAACTCAGCTGTTAGCATGTCGCCTTCTATCACGGTCACGTTGCCAACGCTGCGGAGTTGTTCGCGCAATGCTTCGGCAACACGGGGGTCTTTTTCAACCGCTATTACGCGTTTGCATTTGTCTGCCAAGAAGCGCGTTAGGAAGCCGAAGCCTGCGCCAGCATCCAACACCACGTCCGCCTTGCTCACAGAGGCGTATTCGCTGAGTTGTTCGAAAACTGCGGGCTCAACCATGAAATTCTGCCCTAAAACCCTGTTCGGGACAATTCGAAACTTTCGAAGCAGCAGCTTCGCTTCATCAACACTCATAGCTAATGCTCACGCGTAAACAAGCGGTACTTACTGTCGCCCTCCAACTCCTCCATCACACGTTTCGTAATCAGCTTCACAGGGCTAGGCAACTCAGTCCGCTTCTGCAAATCCTCATAACTCTCAAACGGGCGCCGTTCACGCTCGTTGATGACCTGCCACATGTACTTCTTTCCAATGCCCGGCACCAACTCCAAAGCATGCATCCGCGGCGTAATCGCACGAGCCGTGTTAAAGAAATTCACAAACCACTCTTCACGGTTCAACGCAATCCGCGTGATGACGCTGGGAAGCTCAGACTTCGCCGCGCCAGTCAACTCTTCGTAGCCTACTCTGCCGATGATGTACGTGACTGCTTCACGTGACGCTTTGCCAACGTAGACGCGGTCACCAGCTTTAAGAATTAAGCCTTCCTTCACCAGCGCTTCCAGTAACGTGAAAAACTCTTCGCCGATGCATTGAATTAGGGCTCCCGCTCGGTAACCTGCCCTTCCAGCAGCCCTCAGCCCCGGGCGACCGTGCGGCAAGAAATCTAGCACGTAAGCGTACTCCTCGTATCGCTTCTCCATGGCAGACCCTAATCTCCCTTATCATATCCGCATTCTGCTTAAAAATACTTGGGATAATCCGCCTATTCCTTCGCTACGCGATGCTCGTTTAAGAGCGCAACGACTGCTTCCAGCTTCGCGGTTTCGATGATTTTGCGTCCGCCAGCCAGAAAAATCCGCAGCTCGTCCACGCTTTCAGGCGCACAGTTAACCACTTGAACAGCCTCGTCCTCGTCTAACCCGAACTCCTTAACTAAACGCTCCAGAAGCCCGTCAACCGCTGCCTCATCAATCTTGGCGAACTTGGAAACGTAATCAAACGTGCGCCGCTGATACTGGTCCAACGACTCCTCGCCCATCGCAGCTAACTCTTTCTTAACCTGCGGCAGCGTCAACTTCTTCTCGCTTAACTCTCTTGTGCTCATGCGCTTAAACACCGCCCTTATACGGCTCTAAATGCTCAGAACGCACAATGATTTCCTTAACCGCGTCGCCCTGAGGCACGCTCACCACGTAACCGCGACCCCGCTTAGCCTGAACCGTGCCGATTTTACCGTGAAAACGCTTATGAGGCAAACTCTTCTGCACGCTGGAATCAATCTTCACAATCACCTGCGAACCAACCTCATACGCTATCAACAGTTTACCAAGTTTCGGCTTACCCCTCTCCCTCGGCGCCTTCGTAGCTAACCGACGCGAACCACGCCTGTAACCCTTCGACTTCTTCACTTTTTCACCTCACCAACCTCATCCATGATAACGTTCAAAACATCCAGCTTAAGAGGCTTCGCTCGCTTACCAAGCAACCCTGAAACACTGGGCTTTGTTCTTCCCTCATCACCTGATACCAGCTCTTTAACGTAAAGCCCTCCTTGGCAACGAATTTGAAGCTCAGCCAACTTAGGCGACACCTTCTTAACTTTAACCCAGTATATGTACTTTTCCCGCATCAAATCCGCACGCCTATGCAAAACACGCAAAGGCGTCTGCTGCTTAACCACAACATTGCTCAACTGACACGCCGCAGCCTGCAAATCCTCCTCAGACACATCCTCCTCAAACTCCGCCAAAACACGGTACTCCTTCTGCGCAGACTCAGCCTTCTTCAACCGTCGCACTACGACCTTGCTGGTGAAACGCAAATTCGAAACCTCAACCTTACCCGCCGCAGCAACGTTAATGGCTTCCTTAAGCTTAGGCAAATCCAAAAACCGCTTCCGCGGCTTAGAAACCTCCACCACAAAAGGCCTGCCACTGCCCAACATCCGCGCATCAATATCCTCCCTGCCAGAAGCATGAAAAGCCGTTCGCTCACCTTCAGCCGCCTCCAAAAGCGGCTTCGAAACAAACGCCTCCACCGACTCAGGATAAAGCAGCCCAGTTCCACCGCACTGCTCGCATCCTCGCCCACGACACCGCGAACAGAACCACTTCGACTGCGGAATATCCCTCACAAGCTTCCGATAACGACCAGCAACAAACAACGGATTCACCTGAAGCTTAACGCTCTCCGTGAACGGGTTAACAATAATAACCAAGTCAGGCGCACGATAATCCACCGTCTTACCCGACCTCGCCTCAACACCCTTCCCAATCAACCGCCCAAACTCATGACGAATGCTTTCGCCGTAGCTAACATTATGCGCGGCTTTAAACTCGTCTTCCCGCTCCTCCACCTCAACAGGCAACTCCACGCCCACAAGAAAACTAGTAAACTCGTAACCCTCAACCTCCGCCAAAGCCTTGCTAACCAGCCTGTCAACAGACTGAAACCTGCCTTCACATAGAAAACACGGTTGAACTTGCTTCGGCACACGCTTCTTCAAATGCCGCAGCGTCTCAGCAGCCTCACGACAAAAACCGTTAACCGCCAAAACCTTAAGGCTCCGCACTCCGCCAGCATCCTTCAACAGTGCAAAAGCACTAGCCTGCAAAGCTAAACTAAGCTTCAACGCCCTGCCCCGCTCACTGTTCGCCACATCATAGCCCAACAACGCAAACTGACGCCCCAAGCAATTATCGCACAAGGCATGCGCTTCAAGCAACTGCAAAGCCTTTTCCAAAACACTCATCAACATAGCCTACTTAAAATCAGTCGGCAACCCTTTACCCATAAAAGGCAACCGCTTCTTCCGCTTAAACATCTTCAACATCTTACGCATCATCACATACTGCCGCAGCAAATCTTTCACATCTTTTTCAGCCGTTCCAGAGCCACGCGCCACGCGCCTAATCCGCGAAGAATTGAAAACCTTCGGGTTCTCCTTCTCCTCAACCCGCATCGACTGAATAATCACACGCCACTTCTCAAGATTCGCCTCAGCCATATTCAACTTATCCTCAGGCAAATCATAAGACATCCCCGGAAGCATCTTAAGCACCTTCCGAAAAGGACCCATGCTCTTAAACGCCTCAAACTGCTCGTACATATCTGTCAAAGTGAACTTGCCGCTGAGAATCGCTTTAGCTTTCTTCTCAGGAACCTTAATCTCAGCATCCCGAACCTTCTCCAAAAGCGTCTCCAAATCACCCATACCCAACAGGCGACCAACGAAACGTGAAGGGACAAAAGGCTCAAGGTCCTCAGTTTTCTCGCCAGTGCCAATGAACTTTATCGGCGCACCCGTCGCCGCAACCGCAGACAAAGCGCCGCCGCCCCTAGCAGAACCATCAAGTTTAGTAACCAAAATAGCACCCACGGGCGTGGCTTCATGAAACGCCTTAGCCTGAATCAACGCTTGCTGCCCAATCGTGCCATCAATAACAAGCATGACCTCATCAGGCTTAATCTTCTTTTCCAAGTCCTTCATTTCCTTGATAAGATCCTGCTCTTCCTTGTGCCGTCCAGCCGTATCAACAATCACCAAATCCTTATCCGCAAACTGCTTCAAACCCGCAGAAACAACCTTCACTGGATCCTTAGCCTTCGGGTCGCCGTAAACTGGAAGATTCATGCGGTTCGCCAACTGCTGCAACTGCGCATACGCGCCTGGTCGATAAGTGTCCGCGCAAATCAACGCAGGCTTAAGCCCCTTCCTTTGGAAGTACCGCGCAAGCTTGGCTGCAGCCGTAGTTTTCCCCGAACCCTGAATGCCGACAAGCATGAGCACCTGTTTCTTGACGGGTTCAATTTTAACGGGAACAGGTTTCTCGCCTACGAAGCGGGTTAACTCCTCATAAACGACCTTTATCACGTGTTCGCGTCTGGAGATGCCTGGCGGAACTTTCTCCTTCAACGCACGTTCTTCCATTCGCTTGGATATGTCAAGAACCAACTGCACGTTTACGTCAGACTGCAACAAGGCACGTTGGATGTCGCGCACGAGCTCTTTAACCGTAGCCTCGTCTACTACGGAAGCCCTGAAAAGCTTCTTCACGGCGCTGGTAAGCGAGGAACCTAAGCGGTCTAAAGCCATTAGCGTCTCCAGTTCTTAAACATCCACAGCGCCTTTAAATATATATTGCAGCGGAAACCAAGTCGCTCACGCCAGCGGTTATGCGTTTTTAATGTTTAGGAAACAGAGCGCGTGAAGTTTAATGGAGTAGGCGTTGAGCCTCAGCCCCATCGTTTTAGGTTTCGTCACCATTCAGACGGCTCTTCACGCATCATCGGCTCCGAGAGATAAAGTAGGGCAGCGTGGAGATAAACTTTGACGAAAATCTTTTTATCACAAGTTGGGCTTACAGGTGAAAAGAACAGCGTGGTGAAAACCGTTGAGTGCCGAACGCGCGATACACATTGCCGTCTTTGCCCTGCTGCTTGCGGGTTCTTGGAGCTTGAGCGCATGGGCAAGCTACACCTACATAGCAAGCGACATACTCAAAATAGCAGGCATAACATTAAGCTGGGGAATAATTCTCTTGGCACTCTATGTTATCTTTAAGAAGCTTGATTGGGACTGGTGGAACCCAATATAGAAACGCTTAAAGCAATCTCCCAAGCAGCAGTCAAGGTGACAGAGGTCAACTATCGCCTATTTTGCTCTGGCTAGTTTTATTCTACCCATTATCTTCCAGTACTCGATTTCAGCACCCGCAACCAGCTTAGCCTTCAACTCCTCTTCATCAGGAAACGGCGCATCCAAATACTCAAACGTCTCCAAATCCATTATTTGGACGCCGTTAGGGTTCACAGCGAACACTTGCCCTACCCTCTTGTCGATTATTGGAACCTCAGCGTTGCTGTCCACAGGCTTAACAAACTGGCGTTTCTGGTTATCGAATACACCGATGGCGACTATTCTTGCTTTGGCTGAACCATGTTTGCCGGGTTTAGATTTGGTTACGTCCATTATGCGGCATGGTTCGCCGTCAATTATCATGTAGCCTCCGACTCGTAATTCGCCTACACTCACGGGTTTGGTCATGCTCTCACCAAATGCCTAATCATTAGAAGCATTTCTGAACAACATCCATATATAGATTAAGGTTTTACTGCCAGCATATATATCTAGTTTGGAGTCGTTTTCATTTGCGTTTTCTGAAAAGCTTCTGGCCTTCCATTTCTGTCACGTATTCAAAGCCTACTTCTAAGAGTTTGCATGCTTCTTCAACGGTCGATGCGACTTTGACTATGTAGTCGTTGGAGCTTTCGCCGAACGCCATCTTCTCCAAGTTGACGTAGATCTGCGTGGTGAGGACGCTTTTGTGCCCCAGCAGTTTTGAGATATAGAAGATGTCGGGTTTTTTGTGGTACTGCATTGTTGCGTACCAGTGGCGGATGAGATGGAAGTGTATCTTTGCGATGCGTGGATTGCTTAGTCGGTGAGCGATGCGCCTTCTCTGGTTGATCAGGCACCATGTTGCGCTGCTTTTGTTCATTCTACCGAAGACCGTGTCGTTTTCTCTTCTCAGGTTGCTTAGCATGCTTATCAGCACTGTTGATACGGCGAAGACGCGGGGTAAGCTGTGTTTCTCTGCTTTGCGTAGCGTAATTGTGCGCATGTCAAAGTTTATGCATGCCCAAGTTAAGCTTAGGCATTCGCCCAGTCGCATTCCTGTTTCTTTCATCAGCTGCAGTAAGGCGCTGAGTCTTTTTGCTGAGCCGGTTATGAGTGCGTCGATTTCAGCTTCGGTTGGTAGGAATTCCGGCAGTTTCTCGATGTAGTCGTATTTTGGCGGTGCCCAAGTTTTGCCAAGGAACGTTAGAAATTTAGTGTAGGCGCAGGAGTAGACGAATTTTGTGTTTTCAACCAAGTTCATTTTTGCGAGGGCTTCTTTTACATTTTCAGGGTCGTTTATGTTGGCGTGTCTTGCAATGCTGCGGAGGGCAGTGTTGAAGGTTTTGACTGTTGAGTCGGATAAGCCGTCTTTTTGGCAGTAGAGCGCGAACTGGAGCAGTTTACCTTTGACGTCTGCATCAGTGATTTGCCCCATTCCCGCAACGGTTTTTGTTTCCGCTGCAGTTTCCAAATTTTTCGCTTCCTCGATGGTTGCGCATATTTGGCGTTTAGAAACTATGGCTGTCTCGGTATTTATTGACCATTTTGAATTTTCTTTTGGTGGTTTTTCGGTGAATCTGTAGTTGCAGTTCCTGCAGAGCCAACGCTGAAACACTGAACCATCAGGATAATAGCGTTGACCGTCACGGTAGAGACTGCTTAACCCGCACTCTGGACACGTAACGGCATGATCGGCTTGGTTGCTTGAAGTCTCGTGGCCATGCTGAGGCTCACCTTCTCGGTTAACTTTGCCCTTGAAGCGCAAGTGAGAAGATTCGGGGCTACTTGGAGCCTCAGCTTCAGCCATTAGCGGATGAACCCTCTTTTACGTTTTATACCCGTTATGTTGCTGGACGGCAGATCAGGTGAAGCTGTGCCAACTGAATGGTTACGGTGCGCGTACCTAAAAGGGCTTATCTGAATCGTTCTGTTTTCGTTCAAGTTGATGCTAGCAACGGTTACGGTTCCACGCTGCTTGCCTGTTCGTCTCATTGTTAGGCATCCTCCGATGGCTTTTCCTTGTGCTCGTAATCGTCGAGATGTTCATCCATGATCTGCCATGCTTCTTCTCGGGCAATCCGACGAATCAATTCAACGAGAAGCGCATGATCCACTTTTTCCTCAGTCAACTTTGCCATTCCTCCGTGAGCAGTTCATTAGGCAAAAGCCAAGTTTGCGGATAGTTGCGCATCTATAGGGTCGATAATTTCGAGCCAAAAGGTCTCTGATGTAGTAGAGGCTTTTTTCAAAGCTGTAATCGGTCTGGTTCTTGAAGAGTTCGGCGGTTTGCTCTGCAGAAAAGCCCTTGTTCAAGAATTCGGTGGCTATGGCAATCCGCATCCCATGCCCAGCAACGCCTGATAAATCAGCACACAGTGCCGCGTCAATGCAGGGTCTTATTTGCCCATGCCTCGCCGAGTTGTAACGGTAGGCGATCCGTCGGGTTTTCTGTTGGATTTTGCTTTGGCATAGTCCGCAAAAATCTTCTGTTAACCCCTGCTCTTTAAATGGTGTTATGCAGTTCAGGATTAGGCTTTCTCGGTCTACGTTTACGGGTGTGCATGGTTTGAGGCTTTTTTCGTGAATCGAGTAAGGTACCCTTGCTAACCGCTTTATGTCACCTAGAACCTGTCGATCCAAGGTTTGGAATAAGAAGCCTTTAAGGAGCAGTTCCTATGCTGTCTGGTAGAACGTTTTTGCGGTTTGGGCTGAATCAAAGTGTTCTGTTTTTTGGAGCCAAACGTAGATGTTGTAGCCTTTCGAGCCGCTGAAGCATACAAGCGGTTTAACGCCGTAACTTTCTTGTAGCACCGTAGCAAGCGTGTTTGCTTCTTTCCAAGCAAGGCTAAGGTCTGGGCTGTCAAAGTCAAAGAACAGCTTTTCTACAGCGGAAACGCTGTTGCGTCCGTTGAAGGGTTGAACGCTCATCCAAGCCGGAGCACGATTCCTCATGCACCAAGCGAGGTATTCTTCGAAAGCTACGGGAGAGGTTAGGAAAACTCGGTCGCCATTGAAGACTTCCCGCCCATAATTAGCTGTCTGGAACCATGAACGCCAAAAGCTCTGATCCTGCAGTGCGTCTAAGTTTTGGTTAGTCGTGGTGTTCCCTCCATTCTGCCCCTGTAAACGTGCGCTTGAGCGCGTCAAAGCATGAGGGGCATTTGCTTAGAACATCTCCCTGAGGCGTCACTACTTTGTATCCAGCTTTCTTGGTGCATGAAGAGCAATCGCTTGAAGTATCCTGCCAGTACACGAAAAGGTGCTTTGGTGGGGCTGCTGGGTCACGGGAGTCACGCAGGTCACGGTTTTCCTGCACGGTGAAGTTACTGCTTTGGGAAGAAGAAGACAAATCCCTGCCGCTACTGTTGTCTTCTTCTCTTTCTTTCTGCTCTGAAGTTGGATTGAAAGAAGAAAAAACGTCTCTGCTGCCAAAAATTGCTATTTTTTCTTCTTCTCTTCGCGGAGATAGTCCTGTGCTGTTTTCTTTATCGCGCATAAAAACCGTGACTCCCGTGACCTCCGTGACCAACTTATCTCTAAGAAGGCTCTGAGTTTGGAAAACGCTTTTTGGAACGTAGTCTACGATGAATTCTTTCAGTCGCTTCTCTAATCGTTCAGGTTCGAAGAAGATGACTCGGTATGATTTGCCGCCGTCTTTGATGAAGGGAGGTAACCCGGTGCTGGCGATGTTTAGGCTTTTGATTGCTTTGCGGATTGATTGGCTACTCCATTTGAAATGCAAAGCCAAGTCGGATGTGGTTAGGGGCTTGCATTCTAAACGTTCGTTTTGGTCTTGCCCTTCCGCGTCTGCCGCTTCTAGGAAGTAGTATGTGTTGGACTGCCAATGTTTAAAGAGACCTTCGTTGATTTTTTCCCAGAAATAGTTGACGAGTAAGCCGTCCATGCTGTTGGTTTTTTCTTCAATTTTGAGTTTCTGAACTGCCCGGGCTGTTTCGGTTATGGTTTCTTTGAGCGTTGGCTCGTAGCGTGAAAGCGCCAAGAGCGGAAGCAAACTTGCAATTAAGCGGTGGTCGATTAGCTCGTCTATCCATGAGTCTTTTTTGATGGTTATCTCTTGGTGGTATCGCATGCGCAGGTAGAGGAGTTTGTTTTGGAACGCTAGGCCTTCTCTTAGCATTTCGTCGGTCTCTATGACAGGCAGACGCTTGTCGCTGGCTTCACTGTAGAAGGGTAGGGCGCGGCTTTCGGTGGCGTTGTCGTCAAAGGGTTTGCGCTGCGTCAAAATGGTTAAGCCGAAGTTGGTGAAGGTGTCCGTTATCCGCGGATTCTTAGGGTTCTGTCTGCTCAGTGGCGTTCCTGTGGCGCGGCAGTTAAGGAAATGCACAAGTTCGCTCTTCTCATTTGTGTTAGCAAAATCCGCCTCATCCAAAACTAGAGTTCCTTGCCAGAGATCTAGTGGACGGTAGAGGCTGGGGATTCTGTGCGTGGACATTTCAAAGTAGGGTCTGTAGCTGAGCGTTCTCAGCAGGAAGGCTAAGCGGTTTTTACCCGACTGGCTTGGTCCTCTTATGGGGATGATAGGCGCGAATTTGCCTGCGCCTGCCACGTCGTATTGGGGATTAGTGATGAAGCGGTCGAGGAACCATGAGCCCACGGTTATTCGGGTTAGGAGTCGTATCATGGCGTCTCTGCCGCATGAATCGTAAGCTCTTTGGATGTATTCGTCTATCTCAGAGAAGACCTGTTTGAATGTGGTCTCGGTTACACCTGAAGGGAGCAGAACGAGACCTTTTCTTAGGGCATCGTTGTCTACGGGGCAGTAGATGATTTTTCTGCCTTTGCCGTCGACTTCGCCTAGGTCTATTTGGGCGGCTTGCTCAACCTTGCCTAAGCTGTAGTGGTAGATTAGGTATTGGGGTGGGTCTTTGCGGTTCCAGATTTCCTCAGCCAAAAAATCATCTGTAGCAACGGTTGGCTTGGGAATTAGAATCGTTTTTTCTATGTCTGCTTGGCACTTGGGGCACTTTTTGGCGTTGCGCTGTACTGATGCGCCGCAGTGTGGGCATTGGGTTTTATCCGGTTGACTGCTGCAGTGTTTGTTTTCTGCCATCCGGTGGGGGGTCTCCTATGTTTTGGGTTTGAGTTTTTGGCGGTAAATCTTGTCCTCTGCATATAGCCAATACGAATAATGGTAGGCTTCACCGTGGTAGCGGTCCTTTATGGTAGCGTTGCTGTTGCGTAGGATGTTGTAGGCGCTTTGCCACTTGTCGGGAAGGTTGTTTTGTTTATAGGCAACCTCGAACTGGCCAAGTTTGGCGCCCTGCTGCGATTCAAACTTTAGGATGGTGAATGTTGCTTCTTGGACTGCTACTGTTGCCTTTTGGGCTTCTTTTACTTCTGGCGGAGCTAAAGCGTCTATATACTCGTTGGCAGCGTCAGCGATCATCAGTGAAGCGCCACGAAGCTTGACTAAGAATTCGACATGCTTGTCCACGTCTACTCCTCCGCCTGTCTGATTTTGATTAACGGCTTCACGGTGACGCAGCTGTTGCTGACGACTTCCACTTGATCGCCTGCGTTTAGGGCAAAGTAGCGCAGCCACTCCTTAGGCAGAATTATGCCCATGCTGGTTTTGCCGATCCTGACGATTTTGCGGTTTTCTTTTTGAGGCATTTTTGTTCACCTTTGTTTGCACAACACTTAAGAGTAAAGTTGGCTGCCAATAGACTGCAAAGGTTCCAACTTGGAAACTCGAGTGTACGGAGGCATTTCTGTGTCGCATTACGAGAAAGCTGTGTTAGATTTGCTCAAAGAAGGACCTAAGCAGAGAAAAAGCCTTGTTGAGCAGTTATGCCCCAAAGTTATGTCGCAAAAGAAGCTGCAGAAAACGCTCAATGAGCTTGAAAGTGCAGGTAAAGCGGTTAGCGTTTCCAGGCGGATGGAGGGAGGCAAGAACTGGACCACATGGTACATGTTGCCTGGGCAGGAGTACCTTTTGGATGTTGATGCCGCTCGCATCATCGCTGCTGTTGAGCGTTTGAAGCCGGTGTTGCTTAGGATGCCTACGGTTGATGAAATCGCCGTTGAATCAGGCATCACGCCGCAGGAAGCTGAGAAGCTGGCCTTTAAGCTTGCAACTCAAACCGGCTGGTTCAACCCTGCGCCTGAACTTATCCGTGACGCAAGGATCAGGTTGGGGGAAGCGCTGGTTTGTGCTGTAAGAATCCGAGATAAGCATGTGGCGGAAGATGGCAAATCAGAAACCTTCGATTACGACGACGACCTCTGGGTTGTTGAGGAGGCTAAACGTTTTCTTAAAAATTATCCACATCTATTGCCTAAACTAGCCGACGACTGTGGCGAGGTTGTTTTTTGGAACCGAGAAGCGTTGAGGTTTCTTGGAGATAACTACGTCCCAAAAGAGAGGCAACGCCCTTTCTTAGTAGTTATTAATCGAGGTACTGGCGAAAGACTCCTGTAGGTTTATGGCTTATCAAAAATCTAAGCAGGGAATAAGAAAAAGTGATTTTGCAGCCTTTCTTCTACGAAGCAAGAACAAATTTGTTCAGGTAGTTGTTGACTTTATGAAAGACGCTGCCTGAACTGTACTGGCTGGTTTGCCCGTGAGCGAACATGGTCTTTGCGACCGTGTTGTTGACTGGGCTGATCCTGAGCTGCTGAAGAACTGGGCCCAATAGGGCGCCCGTATGAGTGAATGCAGCCTGAAGCCAGCGAATAATGGGAGGTGCCGAGAAAGAATGATGTATGTAGGTGTTGATGTGGGAAAGAGCAAGTGCAGAGCAGCAATGATGAGCCCTGAAGGTAGGATCATAAGAGAACTAAATTTAAGCAACGACCGTGAAGGAATAACCTGCCTTGCTTCGTTGCTGACGATGGATGATCGCGTGGTGATGGAGTCCACTGGAGCTTATTGGCTGGATCTTTATACTGAATTAGAGGATATGCATATACCTGTAGTGTTGGCGAATCCTTTGAAAACTAAAGCCATAGCTTCGGCGAGAATCAAAAGTGACAAGGTTGATGCTAGGATACTGGCGCATTTGCTGAGAACAAATTTGATTCCTGAATGCTATGTTCCGCCCAAAGAGATGCGAGAAATAAGAAGCATGGTGAGGCACAGGTTGTCCATAGTTAAACTGCGCAGTACGGTGAAGAATAGGATTCATTCCTTGGTTGACAGAAAAGGATTGAAGCATGAGTTCAGTGACCTATTTGGCAAGTCTGGGATACAGTGGCTTAAGTCTCTGGAGCTTTCCTCGCTTGACAGGTTGATGCTGGATAACTACTTGATGCATTTGGAAAACCTCGACGCGCAGGTTAGCAGAGTTGACTTGGAGATTACGAGAAGAGCTTCTTTGGATGAAGACGTGAGGCTTCTGTTGAGTTTAACCGGCGTTAACGTGTACACTGCGTTGCTGATTAAGTCGGAGATAGGCACGATTGAACGGTTCCCAAACTATAAGCGTCTGGTTTCATGGGCTGGTTTGGCTCCGTCGCTGCATCAATCTGGCGATTTCGAGTATCATGGAAGCATTACTAAGCAGGGTTCAACTATGTTGAGGTGGATTATGGTGGAGTCTGCGAGGGTGGCGTCTGTTCATGATCCAAGGTTGAGGGCTTTCTATGAAAGAGTGAGGGAGAGGCGTGGGGATCAGAAGGCTATTGTAGCTGTAGCGAATAAGATGCTCAAGATAATCTGGTTTATGCTGACGAAAAGGGAAGAATACGAGTCTGCGAATAAGAAGAGATATGCGAAAAAGCTTAATTCGTTAAATGACTAAGAAGTGATTGCTGGTTTAAGGCAAGTCTCAAGTGCCAACGGTACGGAAACAGCGTCTTTCATGAGTGTTCGCTCTGATTTTTACCGAACAACAAGCAGTTAGAAGAAGAACAACTGCAATTGCACAGAAGCAGCGTTTTTCTTCTTTCAGGAATCGAGTGGGCGTACTCGTTTTCTATAGATGATGCTTGGTCTTGATTGGGGGTAGTAGTCCACGCTGATTTTGGCTTGGACGACTACTATCAAAGAAGAAGAATTTGCAATAGGAAACATTATTCTTCTTTTTAGCCCAGAGCTGATGGATGGGTTGGTTGTAGTAGTGCTAGCTGAAAACGATCGCACTACTTCTTTTTGAGCTGTAGAAGGCGCAATGAGTCTGGTGCGGCAAACTCGAATCTCTAGCTGCACAGTATTCCACGAGGCTATTTGGGCTCGCTAATTTCTAATTTTACACTGATTTGAGAAATACCAAAAAATGGATCGCGGCAAAGATCGCATGAAGACTAGTAGCAAATCCCAGCGACCCCACTAACCTCAGTTCGGGCTTATCTGGCTGAAATAAACTCAATTCGAAGGTTTCATGTTTACTGCAACGCCGTTGAAACGAGGTTTACGTGCACCAGCGCAAATCTGGTAAGTCTGCAGCAACAGTCTATAATCCACCAAGCGTAAGACTTGACACAAACCAAATGATAATCAGGCTCTGATAGCGGAAAATTGAAAACCCTGACTTTAGCCGACCAAGCGCCTTCTGTCAATATTCTAAGAGCTTTCCACATTCGTTGAATGCCAAGCGTCAAGAGCCGCCTGTTTCTTTGCCTCTAAATCCCTTGCCTCTTTGATGGACGTTTTCAAGAATTCGTCAAGAACTTTCTCAAAGGGGACGGCGTAATAAGTTGAATGCTCGGGGACTGCAAGGACAAAACCTCGGGTCACCAAACTGTCCAGAATCAAACAGAGCTTATGTTTCGTAAGATTTTGGGCGCTAGCCAAGTCCTTTTTTCCGTGCGGACCTTTTTTCGCCAGATAAACGTATACTTTGGCATCAACTTCCGAGAGCCCCAGACTTGCTAATGTTTTGAGTGCTTTTTCCAAACTCACTTCAGTGTCCTCCTATTGCTTTAAGCATCGACGTAAGAAATGAAACAAAGAAAGGGGATGTGGTATTTTTCTGTTGCTTTGGTAGTAGGGGGTCTGAATTACCAGCCGACTGGGTAATCAACTAATTCTTTAAAGTGGAGTATTGCTGCATCTATCACTGGAGGGTCGTCATGCTTACCTGGGTTTGCTATGTATACTCGATAATACTCTGAGCAACCAGCAGCATCAACTGCTATTCCATAACTAAGCGCGTGCTTGCCTGCCGCAGGCATGTTTGGGTCTTGAGCTCCATGCACCGATATTATGGGAATGCTTATTTCAGCATTGGATACGGGATTTCTTTTCTCATAGGCTTTTGGTTTGTCATAATAGGTTCCACCATATTCAGCCTCTATATCCGCTTTCATTTGCAAGAACTCCTTCTGCCTTTCTGGAGGTATTTTTGGCCATATAATCGGATCATTAATAACCGATACGACACTAAGGTAGGCTTGGGTTACATTTTTCATGCCACAAATATCAAGTACTCCACCATAGAGTTCTGGGTACTTCTCTCCAAGCAGCAACCCAATGAGTCCACCCATTGAATGACCGATAATGAATACTTTTCCTGTAACGCCAAAGTTGTCGATAACATACTCTGCCAGTTGATGAGTACGAATCATGCCCATCTTTACTGCAAATCCTCCTTCACCATAACTGGATGCAGCATAAGCAAAACCTTGCTCAAGTAAAGCAAAGGGTAAACCTATGCCTTCGCCATTAACAAGATTATCCATTGCTAATTGTGCATCTGGATTCCAATCAAACGGCATCCACTTATGACAACCAACGACTAACATTCCATTCCATTCATCAGGAATGCGAACAACAAAGTTTGCACCATCCAAAGTTCCGATGTACTCGGTGTATCCATCCATATCTGTTTTGGCTACTTTTTTCGCTTGAACCATTGAAGCAAACGGAGGTGACAGCGCAGCTATAAGAATGAGAGTAACTGCAACACCAATTATTCTTCTATTCACTTCATTCACCTCCATCGGAAGCGCACTTACCTTCATCTCTGTGAGTGGAAGACTATATATTGGAGGTAGTCGGAAAAAATACGACCACATATAGAGGATTTGTCCACAATTTACTTAAGCCTAAAATGTTCATTAGTCACAATAGATGGAGAGCAATTGCTTGAGTCAAGAGCAAATACTCAAGACATTTTCAAATCTCGGATTCACCCCAGTAGACGCCCAAGTGTACGTTTACTTAGCGAAAAAGGGCATGCGGAAAGCAAGCGACATATGCAAAGCGTTGAAGTTGACTAAGCAACAACTCTATCCTTCCCTGAAGCAGCTTCAAGGCAAAGGCATCGTAACCTCCACAATTGAACATCCCGCGCGATTCAGCGTGCTGCCCTTCGATAAAGTTCTCGACATGTTTATAAAAGCGAAAATTGAAGAAACACGACTTTTAGAGGAAAGTAAAGATGAGATTCTCGCTAATTGGCAGAACCTAAAACTCGAAGACGACACATCATCAAAATTCGCAGTGATCGAGGGCAGAAGCTACATTTACTCAAAAATCCAGCAGATGATCCGAGAAACAAAAAACCAGGTTTTGGCAATAACAACAATTCCTACCTTGGCACAGGCTGACCAACGTGACGTTTTCGACGCTGGATACAGTCATCCGTTGAAATCAAAGATTCAATTTCGCTTCCTAGCTGAGTTGTCTCAGCAAAACGTGCATGTCATGAAAGAACTTTTGAAGGAAACCGCAAAAGAAGAGCTCACCCTTGAAGGGAGAAATCCAGACTTGGGACTGACCCTGTTTCCCCAAATGCTGGTGAGAGACGAGGAAGAAGCATTATTTTTCACCAAACCGCGTAACGAGACATCGATAATTGAAAAGGACGATGTGTGCCTGTGGACTGACTGCAAGCCCCTTGTAAAAGCGTTCACCGCCATGTTCGAGGAGTTATGGCGAAACTCAACGGGAATCCACGAAAAAATAATTGAGATCGAAACAGGCAAGCCGACACCAAAGACGTTCATCATCGGAGACGGCGAAACAGCCAAGAAGAAGTATAACAAAACCATGAAGTCCGCTAAGGAGGAAATCTTGATCATGACTTCCTCCAAAGGTCTCGTCGAATTCTCAAGGGAAATGTCAAAACCCAATGAATGGAAAGAACGAGGCATAGCCATCAAGATTATGGCGCCAATCGTAAACGAAAATCTGGAAGCAGCGAAACAGCTTTCTCAGGTTTGCTCTGTCAAGCACGTTCCGCCAAACTACCAACTTACCACGATCGTGGATGGAAAAGAACTTTTCCAATTCAAAGAATCCTTCTCAGATGGTCAGCCACTCGGTTCGTCACCGCATTTCGAAAAAACTTTCTACACCAACAATCATGAATACGTGCAGAAAATGCAAACCATGCTGAGTGAGATTTGGAGACATTCCGAGGTCCCATCGCCTGACAACTTGAGATCGATTTTTGGAGAGGACGTTCGTCTTGTCGCTTTTTTTCCAGGGCCGATTCACAGCCTCGGCCCTCATGGAGCAGCATATCGACTTCCATTTGACCCAGCAAAGAAACGCGAATTCCCGACCTTCGTTGATGATGAGCCTTCCAGAAAACTGACAGAGCAGGATGTTGTAAACGCAATTGTTGCCGCGCAGAATAATCCACCTAAGAGTGAAATATGGAGAGTCTATTCCAGCCAGGCAGTAGCAATTATTCATCCGCCTAACTTCTTCAACCTGCCATCCATGCTGATTCGCGCCCATCATATTGAAAAACACTCCACATTCGGCGAGCAAGACGTCATAATAATTAGCTTGTGGCTTGAGACATCGAAAGGTCACCTTTATGTACCGGTTGCTGTTTTGGGAACCAGACCGCAAGCTCAATCTTTCTGGGAAAGACAATTCTCAGCAACACCAACAATCCGAAACTTCCAGCTAGCAAAGAAGGATGAGTTGCAGATTCGAGTGCATGGAAACACTCTCTTTGCTGGATGGACGGTGCCAATTCCGCTTTATCCCTCTGAGTATGTTCTTCCACCAGCCTGCATATTGATCGAGGGCTACGGCGACGTTAAGACAGACGCGTACAGGATAATTCAACCGTCGGGCGCAGAGTCTAAGGTCAAACAAAACGGCTTCGATGCCTTCGTGACTTTCATGCATCCTTCATCAAGATACTCGGGACCAGGCACCGACGGATTCTTGATAAGAGACTTTTTCTTGGAAGTCACCAACCCTCAGTTCTTCGGGGGGGTCCCTCCAACACAGGAAGTGAAACTGATTGAAAAAGGAAAAACTGATGAATACTAGATCGCTTGCATTAGTGATTACTTTTGCCGCCATCGCAGTAGCACTAAATATTATCAGGATCCCCACAATTTATTTGCCTGGCTTCTCGTATCATTTTTATGAAATACCAATAGTTATCGCTTCCCTGCTCTTTGGTCTCAAGATAGGGGTTTTGGTTGGGCTTCTTAACCTTGCAGGCCAAGAAGTACTATTTCCTCAGGGACCCGCATTCATGGTAGCTTATCCGATAGGCTTCATAGGTTTGCTATTCACGCTTCTAGGCACACACCTAGCAATCAAATATCTCATTCGCAAAAAAACGGAAAAACCCTACAATGATCGAAAGAGAACATTCTACTTAACCGCTTTTGCATCGGCAACTCGAGGAGCAATCATGCCAGTCATAATTTTTGAGATATATTATCAGATTCTGTTGCCTCTTGTCGGAATAAGAATCCCAGAAGCCACTGTCGTTGGTTTGATTCCTGGTTTTTTCTTTTTCACCTTGACTTTGCCACTCTACACGATCCCAATAGCCTACCTCATAGCAACAAAGGTAAGCAAATCTTTGGAAATAGAACCATGCCTCTTAGGGCAGGCCTAAGAACTAGCGGTGCTTTCAGGGCGCGCTTGTAACGTTATGTCCGCGCGGGAAGGATATGTTTTTGTGTGTGATGGTTTTAGTTTACCATATCATATTAAAGGGGCTGGAAAATCTAGAAAACCAGTTAGGGCATGCCACAACTTCCTTTTTCCGTCTTCTCTCCTTTGTTTTTTATTTGCATAATATGCTTTCTCCTCCAAGGAAAGAATGGGCGGCGAGAGGATGGCACCACTGACGAAATCTTTCAATTCCTTTCTCCATCGCCACCAACATCAAATTTGACAAACTCCCAGCGGTTCGGGAGCTTTGTTTCCTGGATGACTGCTAACAAATTGGAAGCTCGCCTCTTCTATCTATTGATGAATTCTCTCAAAGAAAACCTACCTGAGTTGGCTCCCTAAAATAAAAAAAGGAGGAAAGATACGGGAAATGGAGAAGTCGCCATTGAAAGGGTTAATATAGATTAAGGTATCGGTATTTACTTTAATGGTGGAAACAGTGTTCAAGAGCGTCGGAATAGTCGCCCGCTATGACAGAAAGCAAGCACTGCAGCTCGCTGAAGAATTGGCAGAGTACCTGAAAGGCAGGAAACTGCAAGTTTGCATAGAAAATTCGCTCGCGGGAAAAGTGAGTACCCAAGAGAAAATGGTTTCTCTGGCGGAGATGAAGACAGATTTCATAATAACCATCGGCGGAGACGGCACCATCCTGCGAACCAGCATCGCGTTGCCCAAGCCTGAACCGCCGATATTAGCCATCAACATGGGTGTCCGCGGTTTCCTCACAGAAGTGGAGCCTAAAGACGCATACGCTGCTGTGGAGAAATGTTTGGAAGGCGAGTTCAAGATTGAAAAATGCGCCAAGCTCGCAGCGGCTACGGATGGCTGCACAATTCCAGACGCGTTGAACGACATCGTTATTTCTGCGGGGGAACCCTCGAAGATACTGTACACGCAGATATTCAAAAATGATGAGCCCATCTTGAAGTGTGAATCGGACGGTTTGATAATGTCTACGCAGACAGGCTCGACGGGTTATTCACTTTCGGCGGGCGGACCAGTTTTAGACACGGAAGTAGACGCGTTCGTGGTGACGCCCATTTGCTCATTGACAGTATTCCGTTCGCTTGTTTTTCCAGCAGACTCCAAAGTCACGATTCAAGCCATCAGACCGAAAGAGGTGCTTGTGCTGGTTGACGGCAACTACCGTCAACTCGTAACGTCAAAAAACCCCACGTTAACGGTTACGCGCTCCAAAAACGTAACTTCGTTCATCAGGTTTAAAGATGAATTCTACCATCGCCTACGAAGCAGAGTTCTGTTCAAAGGAATGGGATGAAAAAATCCACCGAAACAAGCCGTCTAAAAGAATAATGGTCTTAGACACGTCTGCCTTTTTAGCAGGGTTCGATCCCTTAGCCGTAAACGAAGAACAAATCACCGTGCCTAATGTTCAAGAAGAAATAAGGTCAAACTCCATGACAGCGTTGCGGTTTGGGACAGCGGTGGAAAACGGGAAACTGAGAATCAAGGCGCCTGATGGAGAGTCCCTTAACAAGGCAAAGAGTGCTGCAAATTCTGTTGGCGACTCGTATTACTTATCAGAAACCGACACGCAACTCTTAGCCTTGTCTTTGGAGCTCAAATCAGCAGGATATGACCCTCAGATAATATCAGATGACTATTCAATACAGAACGTCGCTGCAAAAATGGGAATAGACTTTGCAGCGCTTGCAACCTTTGGCATCCGTCGCTTGCTGGAATGGGTTAGGTACTGCCCAGCTTGCCATAAAGAATACGCGGCAGACGCGGGTGCAGCAACGTGCATGGTGTGCGGCACACAACTGAAACGTAAACCTCGGAGAACAACTAAAAATCTAAAAAGCACAAGCTAGCAAGAACAAAATAGGAGACCTTTATGGAGTCACATGCAAAGAAGGCGGTCTATTTCAGTGAGGCAGGCGAACAAAACACTGATGTGCTTCTGCAAATCGTTAAAGAATACGTCAATAAGGAAAACATCAGCAATATCATCGTAGCCTCATCCACAGGCGAAACAGGAGCTAAAGTGGCTAAAATTTTCAAAGGTAAAAACACAGTGATAGTCACGCATTGCCACGGCTTTGAGCAACCTAACAAGTCTGAACTTCAAGAAAGATTCAAACAAGAGATTCTGGTAAATGGAGCAAAAATCTTTACTGGAACCCACGCCTTAAGCAGCGCAGAAAGAGCAATTCGCAACACTTTTGGTACCCTTGAACCGCTGGAGCTGATCTCCTATACGCTTAGGCTAATGGGGCAAGGGACAAAAGTCTGCGTGGAAATAACGCTCATGGCTATGGACGCAGGATTAATCCCCGCTGGCCAAGATGTCGTCGCTGTAGGCGGCACTGGAAGCGGCGCTGACACGGCACTACGCATCAAACCCGCCAACGCCGCAAGATTCTTCGACCTGAAAATAAAGGAAGTAATTGCAAAACCAAGCAACTTCTGAAGCCGCGGCTTAGGCTTCTTTCGCAACTTCAACTATTGAATCTTCAACGATATCCAACGCTGCATCCAGCAGTTCCCGCTGAATCGTAAGCGGCGGCGCTATCCTCAGCGTCGAAGCACCACAAGTCACAACCGCCACGCCTCGCTTCCATGCACGATTAACCACCTGTGCAGCCTTCTGCGGAGCTGGCTTCTTGCTGCTCTTATCTTCAACCAGTTCCACACCAATCATTAAGCCTTTCCCACGTACATCACCAATGACTTCGCATCGTTCCTGCAACTCGCCAAGCCGCTTCAAAGCATAAGCGCCTTGTTTGGAAGCGTTTTCAAGCAGTTTCTCTTCCTTTATTATGTCTATTACAGCAACTGCGGCGGCACATGACAGCGGGTTCCCGCCGAAAGTGCTCGCGTGAGAACCCCCAGTCCAGTCCATAACTTTTGCGTTTGCAACAGTTGCGCCTATTGGTAGCCCAGAAGCCAAAGCCTTTGCGCAGCAAACGATATCGGGCTCCACACCCCAATGTTCAATAGCGAACCATTTACCAGTCCTGCCTACTCCAGACTGTACTTCGTCAGCAATGAGCAGAAACCCGTATTTTTCGGCAAGCCTCTTCAACCTTTGAAAATATTCAGGTGGTGGAACCACGTAGCCGCCCTCGCCCTGGATCGGCTCGAAAAGCAGGGCAGCCACATCTTCCGGCGGCAAATACTTCTGCAAAACAAACTCATCAATAAAATCCACGCACCAATAGTGGCATTCAGGATAAGCAAGTTTGAAAGGGCAACGGTAACAATAAGCGTAAGGCACATGAGCCACGCCGGGCATTAGCGGCGAGAAGTAGCGCCTCTGAACTGGCTTGCTGGCAGTGAAAGACAAAGCGCCTACAGTGCGTCCGTGAAAAGCACTGATGAACCCGATGAATAAAGGTTTACGCGTGTGCCACTTAGCAAGTTTAACCGCCGCTTCAACTGCTTCAGTGCCGCTGTTGCCGAAATACGTTTTCTTTTCAAAGCTGCCGGGAACCACTTCGGACAGTTTTTCCGCAAGAGCAATTACTTCTTTGTAATAGAAATCCGTGTTCGAGTAGTGTAGAAAACGGTCACATTGAGCTTTTACAGCAGCAACCACTCGAGGGTGGCTATGCCCTACATTCATACAGGCGATACCCGAGTTGAAGTCTATGTACTCGTTGCCATCCACGTCTTTTACTACGCAGTCGTTAGCTGATTCAACAACAAGCGGGTAGTAGCGCGCATACGAAGGCGAAACAAACCGTTCATCTTTCTTCAAAAAAAGTCTGGCTTTTGGACCGGGCGGAGAAACAACAATCTTCGGGTAATCAGTCATCATGCTCAACTCCTGACTGCGACTAGGCTCTGACGGCGTATTAACCTTTACGCAGGGGCGCTGCATGAAAATTAGATGTTGCTATAGAAGCGCCAAGAGCAAGATCAAAAGCAAGCCCTCGAGCGCGAAGATGGGAACCACTATTTGCTTCGCCTTCTTAAGAGCCGTATCAACAAGCAGAGACAATGATTCTAAACGTGCTTGTCCAATGACCCTAACTTTTGGGACAATTATGCGTTTGCATCCGGCTCTGCAGCTTTCCAAACGAGACGCGGCAGACTTCGCAACATCAATAATGCACCTCATAAGCAATTCCTGGTTCATGGCTTCGCCTACAGGATGGTAACCGCGGCGCCCCAGCACAACAGCGCTAACCGCGTGCGTGTCAGTTGTGAAGACTTCGCTTTCGTCAAATCCGCTGGAAGCTAAAGCAGAGAGAATTTTTTCACGAAGCCCAGAAATCATGTTATTTCCGTCAATGACCACGTAAGCCGATTTCTGTTCAGCAACCTTAATCACAATCGCGGTTATACCACCTGAACCCATCCCATCTTTGAGACTGAACTCTTTAGGGAAAACAGTAGCAGCACCCACCTCGAAAGGTCTAGCTGGCAGAGAAATAGCCTTCTTTAGGCAAGCAGTAGCCACGGCACGCAAAGCATCCAAAGACACATCCATCAGTTCGGTGTCATCGATGCTGTTATGGGCGTTCACCACAACCGCACAGTCAAGCCCAAATTTCTCTGCCTCTTCACGAACGATACGACCCAACTCCTGCGGCAAATCTTCAGTGGTTTCAGGCGCAAGCGTAAACGACAGGAACGCAGTTTTCCCGAAAACTTGGCAAACAGCAGTAACCCCGCCCTCTGTGGCTTTGACCATGGGCGAGGCGGTCTCACTAGACGCTGCAAATTCAGCTGAAGCCAACACGCTATCAATTATTCGGTGATTTTGCGTTTGTGAAGCCAAATCAAGCTCATGACCGAGAATGCCTAAGGGAACGCAGGCTTCGCAGTTGAATTTCTTTTCAAATTCCGCCTTCAGCAAAGACGGCAGGAGACTACTTCCAATGTTTTTGAATGGTCCTGGATGCACAAGGGGCACAATTATCGCCGCCTTAGTTTGGGACGAATCGAATTTCAGGAAAGAGACTTCTACATCCTCATCTTCTCCGAGGTTCTCAAGAAGCTCTTCGAAAGGCGCGTTGAGCGCAACTACCCAGTTCAGCATGAAAGCGCGGAAAATAGGCATTGCAGGCACGCCGTACACCCGCTTTCCCAAACGGTCTACTATACGGATAAACACGAAAGCGGAGACATAGGACGCTATTGGTGCTATAAGGAGAAAAGGCAAAATTTGAAGAATATTGATGCTCATAAGCCTTATCCAGAAAAGCATGAAAATCACCACGCAGAGGAAAGGTTGAAGCAGAGAAGCCATTATGCGCCTCGCAATTGGCACCGAAGAAGTTGCGAGGAAAACAACAAAACGCAGAGTCAACACCGCCGCAAACCCTAAAAGGCAAAGTTTAATCCACCACCACAAAGTAAACAGGCTTCCAAAACCAACGCCGAGAAGGATGAAAACCAACCAGAAAAGCCAGCCGAAAAGAGAAAGCGCCACGGTCCGCCGCAGAACGTATATAGGATCACGCAAAACGCTCTTGCTAATCACGTAGTCGCCGACGAAAGTTGCAGCGAAAAGGGAAACACCAAAAAGCAAGCTGGCGAGTAACCCATTAATGGACGAGAAAAGGGCGAAAGTGGAAAGCCCTACTACACTTATACAGAGCACAGCCACGGCTGCGAGGGCTTTCTTGAATGTGGGGAGAAAGAACAGCGAAGCATAATGTTTCACTGCCTTATTTATGGAGTGATTCATGGAATTCTCAGTCGCCACATTCACCATCTCAAAGCGGGTTCTTTATGAGATAAAACATTGCTTATTAAAGTCTAGCCAAGTCAGGGAACAAATTCTGCGACACTAAAGCGCCTTACGCAGTAATTTCAGAGGATGCCAAATTCGATGTTGACATGAAACAGTTAAAAGCCAAGGCAACAAAATAGGTCACCCAGACCGCTGCACCATGAACTCGGCACCTCATACAGTAGCAACTGTTTTATCTGCAGAGTGCATATTATAATAGTTTTGCGAAGCCTATGCCAGAGCAAGAAGTGCCTATCACCATATTCCACATGCTCGAAAAGAATCTAGGCAAGAAAATCAGAGTAATCTTGGACCCAGCCTACGGTTTCGAGGGCACCCTAGCAGCGGTGACGCATGAACCCGCAGGGATATGGCTTTCAGACGCCGAAGCAATCGTTTTAAGAGCAACAATTGCTCAGCCTATACCGCAAGTTGCAAGCAGAGAAGAAAGAAGCGAATTATTCCTTCATCTGGATTCAGTGCAGAGAATAGAAGTCCTGCATCCTCCACGCCGCTGAAAACGCGGTAAAGACGCTTCTATACTGGGAAGAAAACTTTTGCCAAGACAGAAATAACCACCAAAGCCACCGCAAAAACTACAAGCAGCTCTGGCTTAATTTTGATGCCTTCAGTCTCTTCCTCGAAGAACCTAAGCAAGCCTGCACTCGCCGCAGGCATCGGAGCTTTATCTTTCCTCTTTTTACTCATCACTTTTCCCTGCAAACTACTGAAACGCTGTAGTCCTATAATTTTCTCTGGATTATTAATCTTACGAACTATTTTACTTTTACCTAAAGCTTTAACTCTCGAGAAACGCTAAAAGCCACAGCTAAAACGGTGGACAACATGCACATACGCGAGTTTCAAGAAATGATGAAATATCTATACTTTCACAGAGACGCAGAACGCGGCATAAAAGGGACATGCGAGTGGCTCGGGGACGAAGTAAAAGAATTGGAAGAAGCCTTAAGAGAAGAGGACACAGAAGCCACTGAAAAAGAGTTCGCAGATGTCATCGCATGGCTGACTTCGCTGGCGAACATAGCGGGAATCGACCTAGAAAAAGCAGCCCTTAAAAAGTACAACGGCAGATGCCCAAAATGCCAAAAGGCACCATGCCAATGCACGTTCTAGCTAACTAATCGTTTCTGCCCCAACCCCGTCAGCATCCACGAGCAGGGCTTGCCTCCCTTTCGGCTGACAACGCCTTCAACTTCCAGAAGCCGCAAGTGATGCATGACTACAGCATACGATAAAGATTGTGCTTTCGCTATTGCACTTGCAGTAGAGACCTGTTTGTCTAGCGCATTCAGTATGCTGGTTCTGGCTCTGAGACCATTCCTCACGTTTCTTATGTGTTGCAAGTAAGCATTCGGGTGATAAAGTCCTCTGATGGTACTTCACCAAGAATAGAATAAGCGCCTTATATTGAAAAGCTTTAGGCTACGCGAAGTCCGTGAGACTTATTTGTTTAGGTTTTTTGTTGTCGAACATTGAAGCAATCTCCTCCTTCATCAAAGTAAGCCTCTGAGTGTAATACTTGGGCAAACCATACTTGTCAACCAACTGCTGTGCAGCCTCCAAGTACTTTTCTATTCCACCGCGGTAAACTGTCAGCGTTAAAGGTCCACCACAGTAAAGGCACTTGCCGCGGAGAGGCAAACGTCGAAAACGCTTATTGCATGATTTGCACCTAAACGCCTGAGTGGAAAAGGCGCGCAGGTTACCCGCAATGTCGCGGATGAAATGTGTTGTCAGCACTTTCAGTGCAACGTAGCGCACATCTACAGCGTCAATTCTTTCGCCGAGCCCCAACTGCAAGTTCAGTTTTTCAATCATCGACTTGAACTGCTTATAAGAACTTTCAGCATTACCGAGGTTTATATTAGAAACAGGCGTCGTAAATTTGAAACCTTCAAATTGCCCTTCACTACCAAGCCGACTACTAACAAGATCCATTAGTGAGCTAGCACGCTTAGCCTCAGCCCGCTCCAAAGTCGTCTCGTAAAATTCAAGAGGATAATCTCCGTCAACATCAAAATCATGGGCTTGCCTCTGCACCTCTTTCGTGTTAACAAAAGGAATCAACAACAAAGGCGCATCCATTATGCCGCCTATCTGCGCAGGCAAATACTTGCGGGAAAAATTCAGCAGCGTGTCCAGGGCCAGCATAACCGTGTCCTCATCACCGTCGCAGTCACGCCGCTTAGCGGAGTGCCAAATAGGATGCGCATAGCAAACACTGAGCTCTGTGAATCCGATAATTCGCCCGATTATGCTGACGCATGTGTGAGGAGCTAACCCCATAATCAAGTGCCCAACCAACTCGTCAGCGGTTTTAACATTGTAATAGCTTGGAAGGTGGTAGACACGGGTTAACAGGTCGTCTATGAAGTTTGCTACTTGCACAAAGTATTCAGCGGCTCTTCTGGGAATTACAACATCTTGAATTCTAAGCTCACAAACTTGATCAGGGTCAACTAAAGGAGCACCAAACATGTCGCAGGAGTATCCAAGTCCTCTAAGCCTAGCAACTGCAACGCCTATCTCTGCGGGTTTAAAATGCGTCAAAGGAGCGTTGGTAGCGTCAAAACGGATAGTGCCATCCTTGTAAACCGATAAATCATGCTTCGCCCGCAAAACGCCTTTTTCGACGATTTCAGGAGTCTTCTCCTCATTCGTCAAGCCCTTAACGCCTTTCAAAAGTTTGGGAACCCCCGCGTTGAGAGCACGGCAAGCATCATCAAGCAGCTCCTTGAAGTTCACAGCCTGCCTCTGATAAGGTACAGCATCAGCTTTGCACGCTGAACACCCATTTTCCTTCAAGGGCTTACCGCAACGAGGACAACTTTTTTCAACAACAGTCTCACAGCCGCAAGCGTTGCACTTTACCTTAAAAGTATAAGTCTTGCAAGTAGGGCACTTACGTTTGGCAACTTCAACGAACACAGGACCCTTCTTCCCAGCCTCCACTAAGTCTCTGTGAGAACCCCCAGCTAAACTCACCGGAAAAAGCACATGCACCAGCGGCTTCATCTCGCGTCTCTTTGCCTTTTCAGGACGCCCCATACGCGCACCCACAAAGGTAGGCGCCTTATCCTTAACTTCCACACCAGAAAGCAAACTCACCGCCTTTAAAACAGAATCAGCTAAGGCAACTTCCGCAGTTTGACAAGCACTCTTACCGTATCCAAGAGAAAAAGCGAAGGCGTGAGCATCCTCACCTTCAAGGACAACCTTGCCGTCCAAAAGCTTATGCGGCACGAATATTTTTCTCAGAGCCTGAATGGCGTTTGGTTCTGCTGCTCCAACAATCTTGTGAACAGCGCCATTCTCAAGCAGCACTTCAGAAGTTGACAACCACTTTTGCAGAAGTTCCACTTCCTGAACCGACGGCAAGTTTGACCAGAAGAGCGTGAACTTCGGATGCAGAGGCACCCCAAAATTCAGAGACAACAAATGCGCTTCTGCGGCTGTTGGCTTGTGGACAAACGGGTTCGCCAATAAAGCTTTCAGTCTTTCCTCTGGAAGCTTTGCTGTTTCTGCGGCTTTCGTCAAGTCACCGCCAAATTTTTCTGCGAGAGCGCTTTTTAAGTCTTTAATCCACCATTCTTCAACGTAGCCTGACGGCGAAAGAGCCTTGCTTGTGTAAAGGAAATCACCGAAGCTGATCAAAATGTCTCCTAAAAACAAGATTTTCTCAATTTTGCCGTTTACGCTTTCAAAGTTCTCAAGGGAAACCCGAACAACTGAGCCATCTTTCAGCAGAACTATAGGCGGTTCAAGTGTGTCCACAGGCACAGTTACGCCGCCTTTGCCAGGAAGTTCCAAGCGCATTTGAGTGCCAGCCGCCAAGAAGCGTTCAACCACAAGCATCGTTGCAGGGTGAATCCCTACCGCTGAGAGCCCCGTATTTCGTGATCTGCCATAGCGCAGCCTAAATCCGCCTCGTCGGGCGGGAAAAGAGAAAATGGGGCGCCCTGCAATCACGTCATCCATGAACCCTGCTGACTTTTGCGGCTGATCAGATTTCTTGCGAAACTCGCGGAGCCAGTCCCAACCTTGAAAACCAAGCTTTTCAATGATTGCTAGGACTTTTGGGGCGCGTCCGACAATGCCGTCGTTTACAACTCTCAAAGCGCCACCTCTTACGCGGTTAGTTTCCACACGCTGAAGATTTCTATACGAAGAGACTTCCACCGGGTCAGATTCCGTGCCTGTAACTTCAACAGGGAGCCACTCAAGCGCCTTCCGCAATTCTTCATCTGGAATGTGATATTGGAAACGCCCCACTGAACGTTCATACAACCGTAGCTCTTCAAGAAAACGAGAGATTTCTTCAGCCGTGGGCTTGTAACGGTCGAGCCCCAGCAAGCGGCGCACGAAATCGCCGACCACAAGCGTCAAAGCTTGGTCTGTGCCTCCTGCAGAGCGTATTGGACCCGCAAAATATATTGCAAGATACCGTGTGCGGTCGAAATTGCTTTTGATCTTCACGTGTGCGACGCCTTGTATCGGCGCTGCAGTGAGCCCTTCGGTGAAAATCGCGAGCGCCGTGCGGATAGCTTGCTCCGCTGCTGCCTCGGGTTCCATGTGTCCAAATTTGCCGTAGACTATTTCTTCGGCAATTTTAAAGGCTATTTCTTCCCGTTGTAATCTCGTGCTCAAATCCCGGATACTTACAGCCACTGCTTTTGGACCTACGAGGCCTTCCACTAAGTCAGCGATGTCCTGTGCAATTATGCATTCAGTCTTCAGCGACGGGTCTAGTCCCATTGCGCGAGCGGCGTCACTTATTGAGTATAATTGTTTGAGCTGGCTATCCAATGTGGTAATGTAGTGTTGGTAGCTTTCGCTCATTTTGTGATTCAAGCACGCTTGTCCTCACTTACCATGTGTGTGCCGCGTTTATTTTGGTTTTCTAGCACAAAAACTGAAAAAACCCTGCGTTGAAAAGCTTACTTCGGCGGATTCAACTCAAAAGTTGCGGGCTAAGGCTTTGAACTTTTGATGCCGCTGATTATGTCGGATACTTTTTGCTTGGCGTCTGCGTCTTCGGTGATGTTGCCTGTTATGATAATGTCTGCGCCTGCGGATACTGCAGCTAATGCTTGCTCCTTGGTTTTTATGCCTCCGCCTACTATGAGGGGAACATTAATTAAGCTTTTAACGGTGCGCACCATTTCAGGGGGCACAGGATGCTTGGCGCCAGACCCACCTTCTAGGTAAATGAAGTGCATTCCAAGATACTGCCCTGCGAGAGCGTGAGCAGCGGCGAGTTCAGGCTTAGAGTAGGGTACGGGGAGAGCTTTGCCTATTATGCCTGCAGTTCCGCCTTCGCCTACAATAACGTAGCCCATGGAAATCGGTTCCAGACCATACTTTTTCACCAGAGGAGCCCCTAATATTTGGGCGCCTATGAGGAAGTATGGGTCCACAGAGTTCAAAAGGGACATGAACCATATAGCGTCTGCATAGCGACTGATACCTGTTACGTTATTGGGAAAAAGGATTGTTGGAATTCTCACGGCGCGCTTAATTGCCTTAACAACGGCGTCAAGGTGAGCCTGCGAAACAAAAGTGGAGCCTCCAATCATTATGGCAGATGTCCCGCTGGATTTAGAGTTTTCAGCAATCAAGGCAGCTTGGGGGGGCATTACCTTTTCAGGGTCAACGAGAGTAATGTGAATTGCACCTGAAGCCCTGATTCTTTCGAGCAAGTACTTCTCAACACGTCCAAGCATGCGCAGCCCTCTTGACTAGGCATCTTTGGCGTCAGTTGCAGAGACTCTTCGTGATGCGCCATAAATTCTGTCGGTAAACATGCAGTAAACGTCAACTTCGCCTTGTGCAGACTTAACTGGGAATTCTTCCTGAACACCACAACTGCTGCACCCCACGATTGCGCGATTTTCCTCTCGGATAAGCGCTACGCTGACTGTTTCTTTACCACACTTAGGGCAAGAGAAGAACTTGGGTAAACGCTTCTTGGGAATGTGAACAACTTTACGCCTTCTTCGCCCCATCCACAACATCCTTCTGCAATATAGGGTAGTTTGCAATTAGTATTTATGAGCGTCCTTAAATAGTTGCCTACAACCATAAAACATCACAGGTGCGTGACCCAAACTGAAATTGGAGCCTTCTGTCCTCGAATTAGACCTTGTTGACACAGAAAAGAGACTCAGAAGGTTCATCAAAGGATACGTGGAAAACGCGGGAGCAGAAGGCATAGTTCTAGGCTTATCAGGTGGAGTGGACAGCAACACGATAGCCGCACTCGCCAGCCTCGCAATAGGAGGAGACCGCGTGCTGGGGCTCATGCTACCAGAAAAAGAAACCTACAACCTCAAAGACATAGCAGACGCAAAAACTGTGGCAGAAAAATTCAGCTTAAAAACTCAAATATGCGACATCACACCCGCTTTGGAAGGATTTTACAAAACCATACCAATCTTTGAACCCGCAGACAAGCTTTGCAAAGGCAACATAAAAGCGAGAACACGAATGATTTACCTCTACTATTACGCAAACAAGCTCAACAGAATAGTTTGCGGAAGCTCCGACAAGTCAGAAACCATGATGGGCTACTTCACCAAATGGGGCGACGTAGCCGCAGACATATCACCAATAATGGACCTCTACAAAACTCAAGTTCGCCAACTCGCCGCGCACCTGGGAATCCCAGCAGAACTTGCAGCAAAAACAGCCACACCCGCTTTGTGGCCTAATCAGCTTGCTGAAACAGAGTTAGGCATCAAATACGAAACGCTCGACCTAATACTATATGGACTTGAGCGTTTCATGATTCCAGAAGATATAGCAAAGCAACTGAACATTGAAAGCGCCTTAGTTAAGAAAGTCAAGAAGAGATGGCTTTCCTCAGAACACAAAAGGCGAATGCCGCTAACCGCAAAGCTCGAATATCGAACAGTAGGAGCAGACTTCAGGCTCCCACGCGATAACTACTAAGAACCCAGAGGAAAACATATGAAAGAAAAAATCAAGTTAGCCCTCGCACAGATAGATTGCAAACGCGAAGATAAAAAAGCAAACTTGCAGAAAATCGAGGAATACACACTAAAGGCAAAAGAGCAAGAAGCAGATCTCGTAATTTTTCCAGAACTCTCACTGACCGGCTACGTTGTTCGAGACCAAATCTACGAACAAGCTGAAACAATACCTGGTCCCGCAACCCAGAAAATAGAAGCAATAGCAAAGAAAACAGGAATGCACATAATTTTCGGCATGCCTGAACTCAGCGGAAAAACAAAAGCAACAATATTCAACACCGCAGTCTTCATAGGACCAAAAGGCACGATAGGCAAATACCGCAAGAGGTACTTGCCCACACACAGCATCTTCGAAGAAAAGAGATACTTCCGCCCCGGCTACCAAACCGCCACATTCAAAACACCGCTAGGCAACATAGGATTATGCATTTGCTATGATCTATTTTTCCCAGAAGTATGCCGTCTTACACGATTGAAAGGTGCACAGTTGATAGTTGCTATATCAGCTTCACCCGCCGTCCGCAAAAACTTCTTTGAAGTCTTAACAGCCGCAAGAGCATTAGAAAACACAGCTTTTCTCGCATACGTCAACCTAGCAGGCGTAGAAGAAGGATTACAGTTCTGGGGTGGAAGCAGACTTGTAAACCCAACGGGAGAGGTTCTCGCCAAAGCCAAGTACGACGAAGAAGACTTCGTCACATGCACGGTGGATTACAGCGACATGAGACCCACAGAAATCTTCATTCCAACACTCAGAGATTTACGCCCAGAGCTTTTTGATGAACTAAAAGAAAACTCGGAAAACCTCTAGGAAAAGCACCAAGTTAGAAAGCAGCAAGTCACAAATCACAACCGCATCACAGTCCACTGTGATCCCCTACAAAACGGCACATAATCACACGTGATTCTTCCGTGATAAGTGACGTCACGCAAATCAAATTATATCACGGTGCTAACTCACGCGGCTTGGCAAGAAATACGGAAGAAGAACAGCGGGAGGCAGTACGCTACAATTCAGAACAGCACCGTGGACCCAAAGTTACGAGAGCATAACTAAAAAAAGGATGCCTACCACAGAAAGAGTAAATAGACAGAAAAGAGGCTTTGTGTTGCAGAATAAAGATAGCGGTACCAAGTGAGAGTGCCCATAAAAAAACTGCCTCCAAGGTTAATTCAGCATAAAAGTCAGTTTATCAAGTTAAAAACACAAAAAAGCGCAAATAAAAACCCAGAAATTCATTTTAAGCGTTTTTTAAAGAGTATTTTCCAACAAGGAGCGGGTTTCAGTCAAAGATAGCCCGTTTAGAGAGTCAACAATAAGCTTAAATTCGGAGCCAGTATACAAAAACGTATCCAATAAGAATTATTCAGAGGAACTGACTTTGAAGCTAAAAGAAGGCATCCAAGCGTTCCTAAACGGGGCGCTAAACGACCCCATTGTAAATATACTGGCAAAAAATAGCCAATTAACAAAAACACAGCTAGAAACACTGCTCATAGACGTTTTAGCCGAAAACATGACTGCAAAACAGCTAAAATACGATGAAAAAGCAAGATTAAGGCTAACAAAGGCAAAAATAAGCCGAGGAGCCTTTAACAGGACTTTAAAACAGTCCAAAGAAAACGTGATAAAATCAATATATACAGTGCTGCTTCTAGGGTACTTAGGTATCTTTGAAACCACAACTCTCGACCCATATCTTGAAGTAGCGAACAAACTGCAAGAGTACATCGAAGCCCACAAAGAAGCCCCGCAAAATGGAGAAGAACGAAAAGAGCATCAAAAAGTCATAGAAATCATCCGCGAAGAGCTTGAAACAAGCTTGAAAAGGCTTTCCAGCACATCAGAAAGCACAACGTGACGTCACAAATCACATCCCAGAAGCAAAGGAATTCAGCAGGGCAACACTGAGAAAAACAGCGCCCTAGAAAGAGATTCAATTCAAAAAATAAGGGCAAAATGACGCTTTTTTGTACAGCAAAAAGGCAAGCAGCGATAAGAAAAAGAGGAGACGCCGAAACTGTGATGTGTGACGTCATAGAACCGTGACTAAAAGAGACCATAAACCTTAAATCTCCATGGACAAACTGTGATATGTGATGCAACTGTTTGAATCACGCCCAAATCACAGAGGCATAAGAGATGATTGAGTTTTTGCTCGTGCTCACAAGCATCTTGCTGAGCGTAACCGTCGGTGCCGCCTTCGAATACTACAAGCAGGTGCGCAAGGCACAAAGAGAATATGAGAAAGCAAAGGAAGCCGTCGAAGATATCGTCCTGAGTTTCAACAGAGAACTTAAACGAGAAACCGAGAAGATAGAGCTTGTAGCGTTCAAGGTTGAGGGACTCGCAGCCAAGGTGGACGCAAGTTTCAAGAAGGCAGACAGCGTAGAAAAGAAAATAGCGCCAATTGAAAACAGCATAAACGCCATTGTTGAGAACAACGCAAAAGTTTTAGCGCATATAACGGAGTTAGACATTAAGGTGCGTGATGCCGAAGCGGCACAGGAAACACTTAAAGCAAAAATCGCAGCGGTAGATGAGCAACTTCAAAAAGCCACAGCAATACCCGAAGTCAGAAGCGAACCCGTCATACCAATCAGGAGGGACAAAGCGATGGCAGCGTTAACGGATACCGAGGTAGCCGTGTTAGAAATGCTTTCGACGGAAGGAGCAAAAACAGCGCCTGAAATCAAGGAAAGAGTCCAGCTTAGCAGAGAGCATACCGCGAGGCTAATGAAGAAACTGTATGAAGAAGGCTACCTAGAAAGGGAAACCGGCAAAATCCCGTTTAAGTACAGTGTCAAAAAAGAAATGGGAACCCTCTTGAACAAAACCGAACCAGAGCAAGCGTAATCAGTTGAGAGAAACATTGTCTTGGCTGCGCAGTTGCTTAATGCGGGAATCCAATTCGGAAAGCGGCGGCGAGTCAGGAAGCGCATAGTCCACTTTAGAATGCTTAGCCAAATACTCAGGATAATGAGAAACCTTTACAGGCACCGCAAATTTTATTTTCGGTTCAGATATCAGCAATGCCTCGCCCACGTCAAGCATTTTTATCTCTGTTTCACTGTACTCCATATAAGGCGTGTTCTCAGTCAAGTAAGCACGATCCTTCTTCAGTTCGGTCTTCATAATAACCTTGGTCCACAACTCGGCGAAAACATCAAAATTAATCCTCGAAGGTCTAGGTGTCACCGCATTGAGGCCCACACGGTACTTTCGGTATGTAAGAGCAATATCAGAGAATATTGTTCGCGACTTGTTAGGATCAAGAAACTCATGTGCCTCTTCAAGCGTAATTAGCAAAGTGGGAAGTTTACGCCATTCTTCGTAATTCTCTTCCCACATGCGCTTGTAATGTGCCGCTATCGCTGACGCCAGCAAGCAGACAACGCGGTTCTGGTCTTCAGAGCGTAACCCTGAGATGTCAACCAAACAACTTACGCCTTTGCATATGTTCTGCAGGGCATTGTCAATGAAAGTGTAGGCTGAGGCTGGAAACAGGTCATGTGGCAACGACAAGAGTTTTTGCATCAGAGCCTCGGTAACAACCTTCTGCGCCCGTATGGTTACGTTTCCTTCGTTTCTATAGATGTCGCGTGCACGGTCAATCCATTCTGCGCCAAAATGTCGGTATAATTCCCATGCAAGTCTTCGTTGAGGAGGCTGAATATCAGGAAAGAGCATGTCCAGTTTAGCAGGTGTTATCGTGTGCAGGCCAATAGCCATTTTCCCGTCTCTGGAAGAATAGTATTGAACCTTACTGTGGAATAACGGGTGATCCTTCAGGCCACATTGGGGCTTAATTTCTTTGCCTTCCAAGAGTTGCCCAGCAAAATCAAAAATTAGCGCCACGGTTTTCGGGCTGTTGTCGATGATTTGTGCGTTCAGAATCAGTTCGGTGTTAGTTTTCCCTGAGCCTGTCATGCCGAACATACCCATCATTCTTGGTATAGCATCAATGTTTATGCCCACTGACCCCAGCAGTTGGTCTTCTGAACGCAAACGCCCCACTTCAAGCTCGCCTGAAAGTTTGAGGATTGAACAGTCTTCCTCGCTGGCAGCATACACCTTGTCGCGGTAATTTGGGTTAAATGTGGGAGAGCGCACTTTGCCCAATCGTTTCTCCAAAAAAAGTATCGCGTCAACGCTACGATAGGCTGAATAGGGGCCGAACGCTTCTTTACCCTCGGCTTCCCGCAACTGTTCAATCAGTTCAAGAGTGGAGCTACTTTCAGAGTTAACAACGCGTGCATAGAATGTTCTTTCCCCTGATTCTATTCGCACTATTTGACCGAAGGACAGACAAGTTTCCTTGTTCGCTAAGAAAGAGACTGAATCGCCCTTTGTGCCACAAACAAATCCCAGCGGTTCAATATTGGTCATTCCACCACTCCCATTCAAAAGCGTGCTTCACACCATGAATCTCATCTGCAAAACTGCAACATCGTTCTTCCCTTCGCAACGTGTCCAACAAACCCGCTTCTTTCAAGCGCTCCTCAATTTTATCGTGATAATGAAGAAGCATAGAATCAGACGGAGCAGAAAAATCATGCGCCAAATAGAGGCTTATGGGATACCCAACGCACCGCGGGTCTTCAGACACACTGGTTAATGGCGATAGCAGGTCCACAATATCTTGGTTAGTTAGGTAATCCATTACGTCACAGCGGAAAACGTTGGGACTATCAGAGCACAGTTTCACAATTGCAATGTCACCGTATAAGCTTCGGTCCTTGTCAGCTTTTCTCACCGGGTAGTAGACCCAGATATCGTAGGGTGCAATCATGTACGTAGTAGCCACCAAATCGCGCCCTTTGTCATCATGTAAAGAAGGCGAATTTTTGCTGATGGCGAGAAGATTAAGTTCGTTTTTTTCACAGTGCTCATAAAGGGACACACGAAACTTGCGTTCACCACCAAAATAGCCACCGCCATCCAAAAGCAGGTACATACTACGTACATTTCCATGTACGTAGTAAGACATGTATGGTGCTTCTTTGAGAACTTTTAAGGCCATCTGGCTTTCCAGTTCGATTCTTATGTCTTGTAGAAAACTCCTACGTACATGGGCATCTCCTACAACAGTGCATACCCTCTCAGAGTAATCCCAAGTTACATCACGCCCGCTGACTACTGCGCATGAGACGCGCATGAGATAAATGCCCCAATTATTAGCTCTTTTCAAAGTACGCGTAGAACAATCAACAGCGATGAAGCAGCCAGTGTGAGTGGACACTTTTTTGAGTGGTCTTATCAGTGACGCGTCGGGTTTGATTGCCACCATAGGTTCCACTCGCGCTTCAGCGCTGCCTGCTACACGGCCCTTGTCCACGTAGCATCTAAGTTTTTGTTCCATTTCACTGAAGTCGGCATTTATGTGAGCGCTCATCAAGACTCTTCCCGCTATATAGAACCGCTAAAGGAAGATAACTTAAGAGTTAGCAACAGATGTTTTAAATTTTGCGAGAAGTAGGACCAACTTAAAGGTGCCGTTACGTTGAGCCCCCTGTTGGATAGCTAGTTTTCGACTTATTTCATTTGTTGTTTGATTGTCGCGTGAGGCATCTGCGAGGCAAGCTTGTACTGCAGACTGCTGCCTTCCCCATTTCTCAAAAGTAGACCCCTATTGGACATTCGTGCTAAATAAGTGGATACTGTGCTCAAGCTTATGGGTTCCTTAAGGTCTTGTTCATAGGCAGATTGGACATCGCGAGAGGAAAACCAAACCAGTGGAAAACTTTTCTGAATAACTAATCGCACTTTTTCGAATCTTGAAGAGCTTTTGCCCACAACCGCACTACCTAAGTTAGGGTTTGCGCTTTCTCCAGGCATACCGCCTAATAATTCTACAAGATCCAATAGGCGAACAGCTTTATCTCTAGTTATTTGGCCTTCGAAGGCAATGGTATACCGATTGCCCTCACTATCGAAAAGCTCTACGCGCATTTTCCGAGCAGGCATTCTGGTGTACACCCTGGGCGGTGTTCACAAACTTTACACTTCACACCTTATAGCTGTTATGGTGAAAGAAAAAAAGTGGGTAAGGATAGAAACGCTCTCAAATTAGAAAAAAGGTAAAATTCAAAGAGGTTTTAACATTACAAGCTTCACAGAGTTTTAAAATATAGTAAAAAAAGTCACGAAGCCTCAGTTGTGCATTTCCAGTAGAAGCAAAGGGGTGCCTTATTCACAGGAAATAGACTGAAAACAAGTAACTGAGCGTAAAAGAAAGGTCTTAAAGATACATCTTAATTACAATTTCACATGGTATTCACAAAGTGTGAAGGAAGAATCGAGAAAGATGATTTATTCAAATTTAACCCATATGTTGAGGGTTTATGCATTTTTTGTGATATATAGAGTAAAGAGAAGTTTTGCTGTTTATCGTTTCTGTATGAAGGTAAATTTATGAAAAAGGCAGCCACCCCACAATTTCCTCTCGAGCGGATATAATGAGCATAATGAGTAAAAGCAGTTTAAAAAAATCTGAAGAAACATCTCTAATTTCTTTTACAACAACTATTAATTAAGGCATGCTTACTCTTATCGTATAGGGTGGAGTATTTTTTTAAGTAAATAGTAATATCTCGTAGAGCAGTTGTTTAAATTTCTCCAGTAGAAACATGGGGGAGTGCGCCTTTAACTCACTTCTTTATTTAACCAATTACATATACCTTAAAGATTATTGTGTTGTCTAACTACTTTTTTGTACTGTACGATTTATCTGTTCCACACGAAATATCGGTGTTACCTCTGAAATGATCTTGGGATCCAATATGGGAAACTCACACATACTTGATGGTGTATTCGACAAATTCGTCAACGGTGCTAACCTTTTCAAAGATCGTGAAGTCCTACGCCACGATTACCTGCCTGAGAGACTTCCCCATAGAGAAGAGCAAATACAACTTCTCGGGCAAACCGTTGCACCAGTACTTAGAGCTGCACGTTGCTCAAACATTTTCATTTATGGTAAAACTGGCACTGGAAAGACCGCTGTAACTAAATACGTGCTGAGCCGCTTGGAATCCAAAGCAAAAGAATACGGTGCACCAGTCAAGTTCTGCTACGTTAACTGCCGCATGATAGGATCAGAATATCGCATTTTTGCTGCTCTTAGCCAAAACCTAGGCATGACAATTCCTTTCACTGGATTATCTGTAGGTGAAGTTTTTGATAGATTCCGAACAGGGTTGGATTCCTCTCGGACAATTTTCATTGTGGTCCTGGATGAAGTGGACGCTTTAATCAAGGATCGCGGCGACAGTCTTCTCTATGAATTAACTCGCATAAATGAAACCTTGCACAAGAGTAAAGTAGCTCTAATCGGCATATCTAACGATTTGCGCTTGAAAGAGTTCCTTGACCCGAGAGTTTTCAGTTCACTTAGCGAAGAAGAAATGGTCTTCAGACCCTATGATGCTAGTGAACTGCACAATATTCTACTTGAAAGGTCTAGGTTGTCTTTCCATGAAGGCACTCTCTCTGACTCTGCACTGAGTATTTGTTCTGCACTGGCTGCTGCCGAGCATGGTGATGCGAGGCGCGCTTTGGATTTGCTTCGTGTTGCCGGGGAGGTTGCAGAGCGTCAAGGTGCAAGAGCAATCACCGAGGAACATGTAAGGGAAGCTGAAAAGCATATTGAACATAACCGTGTAGTTGATGCGCTACAGAATTTGACTTTACATTCTAAATTGGTGCTTCTTAGCGTTTACCACTTGAACAAGTCAAGTGCAACTACTGGCGAAATCTACGATGTTTACACTGAGCTTTGCGGTGAATTGGGCACTGGTCTTCTTACTCAACGACGTTTGGGCACTCTTGTTAATGAACTTGATGCGATGGGGCTTTTAAACGCGAAGGTGGTCAGCATGGGCAGGTACGGTCGCACAAAGAAGCTTCGCTTAGAGGTTTCTCGTACCTTGCTTAAAGAGGTATTCGGGAACGATGTTAGGCTTGGTCATATGGTTGATTATCGCCCAAAAGCTTTAATGAAGGGCTCCCAAAGCGGCAACTAATAGTTGACTTCCCAAATGTGGGGTTCTTCAATTTTTTTTTACGCTTGTTTGTAGGGCCTTTTAATGATTTGCAACGCCGTTTCTAAACGAATGAAAGCACAGTGGTTTCAAGCGTTTGTAGGTCTACCACTGGCACTTTGCCAGGGGTCGGAACTAACCCGAGTTTTTGCATGTACTCGGTTTGTTCTTGCCAACCGCCAGAATTTACGATTAACACTCCACGGTAGTTACAGTAACCCAACACGTGCGTATGTCCTGCGTGGAAAACGTCTGGTACCCTTTCTATTACGAGGTAGTCTCGGTTTTCTGGCGAAAGCATTGTTTTTCCGCCATAGACTGGTGCGAGGTGGCGGCTTTGCAGTAATAGTTTCATTGATTTTTCTGGGTGCTCATGGTCCATGCCTGGTACAGTGGCTATTATGTCATCTAGACTGCGTCCATGGTACATTAGCACTTCAACTTTGTGGAGACTGAGTAAACAGGGGTTTCCGACAGAGTACACTTTTCTGGTTTCTTGCAGGGTTTTGAGGTAGTCGTTTGCTATGGCTGGTTGGGGCAGTGATTGCCTTGGGGCGTCATGGTTTCCAGGCGCAACAATTACTTCCACATAGTCGGGTATTTGCTCGATCAGCCTTGAGGCAAAGCGATATTGTTTGTGGATGTCTTTTACCACGAGTTCTTTGGCTTGGTTTGGGTAAATTCCTACGCCGTCAACAATGTCGCCTGCGATGAGTACGTATTTCACGTGGCCTGCTATCTCTTTCATTTCATCGTTGCCGTATTTGCCGTTTAGCCACAGTATGAACCTTTTGAAGGCTTCTTTTTGGAATTTGTTGCTGCCTACGTGCATGTCTGAGGTGAGCACGGCGTAGATGGGTTCGGTTGCCCTGTGCTGCGGTTTCTGTCCCACTTCTGGGAAGATTATGTCTTCGGCTAGGAAGAGGCGGCTTCTTGTTTTCGCGACGGCAATGCACACGACTTGGTCAGGAAGTAGCAGCCGAGCTTTCTTGTGCAGTTCTTCGGGCGCGTTGTGGGACACAAGTACCGTGGCGCTGGTTTGTAGGTCCTCGATTGTTACCATTATCTGCTGTTTTGCTTCGCGTTTTTCGGTTATTATGCCGATTATTTTTAGTTTTGTTTTTGGTGGTGATTTTACGGCTTCCGCTATTGGTGTTGCCGCTTTGACGTCTATTCTTTGCCTTAGTAATCGTTCCAGCCGTTTGAAGCGGTCTTGGAAGTATTGAAGGTAGTCTTCGATGCTGCCGTTGGAGTTGAGTTTGCCTGTGGGGTCTTCTACAATGTTGATGTCTGCTTTAACATCTTTTGCGTAGGGGTAGAATGCACTTTGTGTTCCGGTTATTTGTTTTTCGGGTTGTGTCTCATCGAGTTCGCCTAGTGGTTTGTTTTGCGTTTCTTCTGAGGGCTTCGATGGCTTCAGTAGTGTTTCCAGAAAGGTTCGGTCAATGAAAAATGGTTTTTCTTCTAACTCTTTTATTCGTTGTAAGGCTTTGCTTACTACTTCTGTGGGGTCATCTGTGGCTGTGATCATGCTTAGAAATTCGAAGGCGTCTCTGTTTAGCTGGTATCCTGCTGCAATGGCTGTTTCTATTGCTTTTTGTAGTTTTTCGCTCATGTTATGATGTTTCTCCAGTGGTTTTTCCTCGGTACGGTTATGGCTGCTCTTTTGTTGCCTATTTGCTCTGTTTGCCGCTTTAAATGTAGCCTTGCTGTTAATGCTGCTGTGACAGCGTCGATTTCGTGTGTTGCCAACGGGCGTGTTTCTATTTCGCCCTTTAGTTCTAGTGCTTTCAGTGTTTCTTGGATTGCCTTCCAGTCTTTTAATGGTATTTGCAGGGCTTTGCGCGTTGAAGTTGGATGCACTTCAATCGTTCTATATGCTTTCCTTTTTAATAGTCTATTCAATTTTACTGCGCGTTCGGTTAACGTTTTCATTGCGGGCAGAGTTGGAGGGAATACGCGGTAGCCCTTTTTCCTCATTTCTCTTTCTGCGGGTCTGAATGTTTCCCCCTTTTTCGGCAAGCTCAAAGGGGCGTCTATGGCGACGAGGACTGGTTTGTTTACTGTTATGTACTCTAAAATCTCTGTGTCTGTGTGGATTACGCTTGTTTCCACGGTCTTGTTTTTTAGCAGTGCTATTCCTGTTGGATTCTTACTTAACCCTGCCAAATCTATGCCAATTGTACATTCGCCATCAAATTTCAACATGCATGCTCCTGTTTATACACGTAACTCTTATTTAGATATGTTCCCAAATATGTCAACCGTTAACGAGGAGCTTTGCCATGGGAGAATTGCGGAAGGTTCAACGTACACCTACTGGAACTTTCTTTGTTTGTTTGCCACGAGCTTGGGCTGAACAGCACGGGTTGGAGAAGGGCAATTTGGTGGAAGTCGGGGAAACCGGTGATGGCAAACTCTTTATTGACCCGAAGTATGCTGCTGCGCCTTTGCCTAAAGTTGCCTCATTGACTGCTGGTCCTTATTTGCGGCGTGAAATTATCAGTCGTTACCTTCTCGGGTTTGACATTATCCGTATAGAGGCAAAGGACCGCATTGCCTTCGACATTAGGAACGTTGTTAAGAGTACAATGGGCTCTTTGGTTGGCTTAGAGATTGTTGAAGAGAGCCATTCGCAGATAGTTCTCCAGTGTTTGTTGGAGCCTGCCAGTTTTCTGCCAGAGAAAATCTTGCGTCGGAACTACTCTATAGTTGCAGGGATGCATCGTGACGCGTTGGGGTCTTTCGTTGACGGCGATTTGCAGTTGGCTAAGAGCGTTACTGTTCGAGATGATGAGAGCAACAGGTTCTATTTCTTGTTGGTGCGTATTCTGCGTACGATAATCCAGAATCCCAGTTTAAGCGAAAAGTTTGGGATAACTTCCCTTGACTGCTTAGATTACCGTTTGGCAGCGAGTTTAATTGAGGCAATTGGTGACGCTTCTGTGCAGGTGGCTGCTAAGACAATTGAACTCAATGGTGCTGCGCCTCCTGAAACGCTGCGGCGGCTGCTTGTTGCGCTGCAGGCTGTCTGCTATGAGGCTCATGAGCAAGCGTTGAAGGCGTTTGTGAATAGTGACATTGCTCTGGCTGAGGGTGTACGTAGTATGCATGAACGGATCCAATTGCTGTTTCCTGAAATTGAACGCACTGCTAAAAATCACCCGCTTGAAGTGATGCCTCATGTTTTAGCTGTGGCGGCTTTTCTAAGGCAGATTTACGAGCATAGCGTGGACTTGACAGATTTGGTGGTCTAAATCCGGTTGCTACTTTGGGCTTAGGTGTGTGGCTTGATGTGCTCTGCGGGGTTTATACCCCCTTATTTATAGTAAACAACATGCTTTTGGTTGTGAAAAATGCTAATAGCCGCTTGTTCCTCTCTTTTTCTGCAGTGATTGCCTGTTAGACTCCGAACATGTTGGCGTGTGCGATACTGAAAACGTTTTATGACAGTACCGTACTCCTTTTATTCGAGCCGGGGTGGCGGAGTGGTTATCGCGCTGGCCTCGAGATCCGCGTAAGCAGAATGTGGGCTATGCGAATAGGGCAGGATAGCCAGTGGGCCTTTGGCTCGCAGGGGTTCGAGTCCCTTCCCCGGCGCCACTAACATATCGTAGCAAAGGCGCCCTTAGCGTTACTTTAACGCCACCTATAATCCAATTTTTACCCCTCACCTGAGGGAAAGGTTTGTGTTAGGGCTTTGAGTGGCGCTTCTGCTGATGCTTCTTAGCCATAAGCGCACTCGAACTTAACACAAACGTTATTACTATTGCAAACACTATGCCTGTTGGAAATTCTGGAATCGTATTGGTTGACCCTGTTTGAGTTGATGGTGTCGGGGATGATGTGGTTGGTGCTGGACTGCTAGTTGGCGAAGGTGACGAAGTAGCGGAATCTTGAATGTTTACATTGTACACTTCAATGATATTTACTGCAGCTGTTGAACGGGTGTCTTGAATGGCGAATATGTACCGTGTTGCGTTTGAATTAATCCATCCCACTTTTGTGCTTCTGCCTTCGCTTGGCATAATGTCGTAGAGTTTTGTACCGTTGATATCAAGAACGGCGCCATTGGCGACGAAAATAGTTTTTCCGTCACCTGAAAAACGGATATCGGTAAAATCTTCATAGCACCGCCACAGCACATTTCCGTCTAAATCAAACATTGTTAAGAGTCCCCCGCCCACCAATACCTTAGTGCCGTCTGGGGAGAAACGGCATGTAGCAAAACCATTGTGCAGATCCGTAGTAAACTTTACAGTGCCGTCGGATGTTTTGATTAGACTGACATATCCTCAAATGAAACAAATAAGCTTCATTTGAGGATATGTCAAAACCGTTAACGTAAGGCCAACAGCCAATCCACTGTCGCCATACCAGTGAGCCATCAACAACTCTGAATTTGTAAAGGAAACCGCTGCTTGAAGGAATGTAAACGTACTGGTCATCTTTGGAAAAAATTACTTCTCTTACTTCCGAACCAACCCACACAGACCATCTGATAGAGCCGTCTTCAGAGTTAAGAAGATACGCATATGCTCCATGAACAGGTACAAGAAGGCATTCGCCGTTATGAGTGAATTTTATTGCCCGCGTGTAGAATTCTCCCTCTGTGCTGTTTGGGAAATTTTGTGAGGTAATGTATTTCTGCCATATGGTTGTACCGTCTGTCCCATTTAGCAACCGAATGTAGTTCACAAAGCCTGCTGGTCCTGTCTGGAACCCTTCAAGTTTTGTCCCGAAAGCTACGTATTTTCCATCTTCAGTAATGTCTGCCGACCATGATTCCCACCCCATGTTGTGAGTCCACAGAATGTTGCCGGTGCCGGTGTCCAAAAGGTACAGTCTTGCCTGCGTCTTGATTGATTCATCCTCCCAGTTTTCCATACCGTTAACTAGTAAAAGTTTGGTTTCGTCAGCGGTTGCAGCGCATCTCCAAAAACCTATGTTTCCAATATGATTCTTCATTAAAGTTGCTGTTACTGTTGATGAACCAGTTTTTCGCATAAGCGCGATTGTGTAAGACGGTTGTATGTTGTTCCCGTTGATTTCAAATGTTCTCGCATAATACCCCTCTTTTTGGGCGATTAGAAAATAAACTGGGCTTTCGCCAAGTTTGAGCGTGAACTGACCGTTTGCGTCAGACGCCGTGGGTAGTTTTGCGCCGAATGCACCAGCGTCAAGTTGTACATTTGGCAATGGCCTTCCTTCTTCATCCACAGTAACTCCTTGTATAGTCACGCCTCCTTGTGAAGGAAAGGCGTTGACTACTTTTATTTGAATGGTTTTGTTTACCGAGAACGTATTGTTTGGGCTATCCCAGTTATTGTTGTTATCGAAAAATTGTATACAAAAGGTTCGACTGATTATCTGTGGAACATTTGGGTTGTATCCTAACTGGCCACTTTGAAACACAATTTTGAACCACATAGACTCGCTAGGGGCCAGCAGTACATCTCCTTGAGGCGCTTGAACTGCAGGGCTCTGGGGATACTCGATACAGTATTGGTTGAAATGCACCTTGAGAACCTTGTTTCCAATGTTTGTGGCTTGAAACTTGAAAATAAACCAGCTTTCCATCGGATCAATGAAGCTAAATTGAGTTTGTGAGAAATCAAGGGATAAGTCATTTTCTAAACAGGAATTCGCAGAGGCGGTAATAGGTGTTAAGCTGCTTGCCATAAAGGCGCATAGCATAAGAGCCAACAAAAGAGATGAGCCTTTTCCCATGAGCATCCCTTCAAGCGTGACATTAACATTTTATCAGCTTTCAATTTGCCTCTGCTATTGCAAAGTTAACTTATTATTAGATTTGTGTGTCTCTAAATAGAAACGCTGGGTCGTTCGCTCTAATATGTAATGCTTGTACAATTACCAACAATAGGGCAATACCAGAGGATGACTTGTTTATTTCAGCTCTTTCTGCACGCCATCGATTCTTCTGGTTTTCCTTCAGCCTTTTCCATCCTCTTGGCGGGCAAAACTGCGGAACTACTACGGCGAAATGTACTCAGAAGAACTCGTCATCTCCTCTGTTACCTGAAACCTTCACCGGCGCCATAAAAATAAGATTGTTCAAAGTCATCTGCTTGCGTCGCTTTCAGGGTGTCATTGGTTTTAGTATAGTGTTATGCAATCCTTTGATGACTTGTTTGTAGTTGTTGTTAATTGGATAGTATAATCGTCAACAGCTTCGATTGTTGGAAGAAGAGAAAGGCTTTCACTAACCTGTCTAACAAAAGTGTTCCTCGTCTACAATAACGACGCCGCTTCTCTGCGACGTGGGGGCGGTAAAGTTTGGGGTGCCATTCGTTTTCTTTTGTTTCCCTTTCCTGCGTTCTGCGCGTTTTTTGGCTTATTGCTGAATGTTCCGTGGTGACTTGGTTCTTTAAGGTGTTTGCATGCAGCAAGAGCTTGGATGAAAAGAGTGTTGAATAGAACCAGAGACATGACTGTTGGCTATATGGCACCGGCAACTGCGATTATGTTGTTTGTGACTGCAAAGGTGAGCACAATGAGCGAAAGGGCGTATCCTGATTCTAAAGCGTGCTTTCCTACATACGAGTCGCTTTTCATAATTGTTTCCCTCTTGTCTGCTTTGTAGAATAGGGTTCCTACGAGTATTACTGCGGCGAGTTTTACCAAGCTGAAAAGTAGAATGTTGTTCTGTGTTAGCTCTGCGAATAGGGGGTTAATTTCTATGGCTCCGAAACAGAGGGTGCCTGTAACCGTGGTTGCCCAGTCCAGAGTTCCCATAATTATCAGAGCAAAACAGAACACTATGCCTTTTTTGAGCATGAGTTTCTTCTGTTTCTCCCCATCGTGAATTGTGTGCATGTGCGCAATGTTGCCAATACGTATTTTGAATGTTCATCGAGCATATCTGCTGTACACGTATGCTTCGAAGTTTAAAGAAATAGCTCAAAACTGAACTAAGTCTTGTGGCGTAATTTAATTTTTAACGCTAGTGTGCACAGCATTTCTGTTGGACACTAATAAGCCATGGGCTTTTTGGAAGACAGTGTTGGTGAAGCAAGGCTCTTTGTGCAGCTGAAATTCTTACCATAACGTTTCAGGCTTGGTTCTATAAGCCGAAAATGCTTTGTTTTTTCTCCTTGGCTGCTTCTTCGTTGTCTTGCCCTTCTTCTCTTATATGGTGCGCTACGTGGATGGCTAAGCTTGTGGCGGCGCCTGCGGAAAGCCCCAGAAGCAAATTGGTGAGCCACATGTGTTGTACGCTGTTTAGGAGGGCTATTACGACGAGCAAGTCGAAGGTTACTGCGATGATTAAGTACCCGTAGCACCATGTTTTGACGCTTGTGCCTCTGGGTTGGTTTATGCCGATTCCTGTTAGCACACCGAGCATGACCAAGAAGCCGATTAGTGCGTAAACCCAGTCGTAAATCAACGTTTTTCACCGCTGCAATAGCTATGTGTTGCTCCTCGGCGCTTTAATAGTTTGCTTTGACTCTTCACGCGTTTCCTTTTAGACGCAGCGGTAACTTTTTACTGGACATTGAAAGTAATATCAACTAAAGTTGGTGGCTGCAGTAACAAACTTTGATGAAACCCACTGTCATAAATGGGCTTTGCTACTTCACGAACGACATGAAAAACTGCAACATCTTCTTCACGCTATAGCTGAGGCGAACTTGGCTCAAGCGAAGAGCTTGTTTTCGCAAATTTTCCGCGGAGTAACAGGTGGCAAAAACGGTGACCCGGGCATGGGTGGCTCTCTCTTGTACCACATGGCAATGGTTACTAAGATGGCGGCGGAAACAAGTTTCCTTATAGAAGAATTGAACGTGCACGCGCCTGATGTGACTGAACCTTTAATGCGGTTTTACGGTGACTTTGTAGCTGATGTGAAAGCGCTCGCTCACGAAATAGTTCCTGTAGCCATCGCCTCAGAAGGTGATACCCCTGCAGTTTTGGGCACCAGCGAGAAAATCGCCCTGTTCACACGATTAACCGTGCGAACCAAAGCCGTGGAAGCCCAAATCGCAAATGGTGACGCTGCCGCTGGAGAGTCCGTCCAGAGTTTGTTCCGCGAGTGGAGTGAACAAGTTATCGGCATGCGCTTGCGGCAGGAGTACGAAACCATTAAAGGCTTGCTTATTTCCGCTGAGCTGGCTGGAACCACAGGTTTGCAGCGTCTGCAAACTGCAATGAGCCGCGTGCAAACAAAGTTCGGTGAAGAAACCGTTAACATAGCCCTCGAAGTCACTCTGAAGGTTGGACTGAGACGGGAGAAGCTGCAGGACATCATGCTGAGCGACCATTTTATCAACTATACAATGGACATGGAAAAACTGGATGGGCGTATGGACTTCTTAAACTGCCCAATTTTCGGCAGTCACAAATATCTCGCAGAAAAAATGAACGTACCTGACGCAGTAGCAACGCTTTTTTGCACTCATTTCTGTTACGCTCACGCCAAAGCCATGCTAGAGACAGTTCTTCCCTTCCCCTTCACGTTATGGCAGCCTCAGCGTATCGCTACTCATGGCAAATGCGAGTTCTATCTCAAACTTGCAGCGCCATCTAAAATCACGGTTTCAGAACGGTTTGTCCCGCTCGTTGTCTCCTGGAACGTAACGCGAAAATGCAACTTGAAGTGCCCCCACTGCTACATAAACGCTACTAAAAATGAGCTGCAAGGCGAATTAAACACTGAAGAAGCAAAAGGGCTAATTGACCAAATCAGCGAAGTCAGCAAACCGCTGCTCATATTAAGCGGCGGCGAACCCATGCTGCGCAACGACATCTTCGAACTAATCCGCTACGGTGCCGAGAAGGGATTGCGAATGGGCTTAGGCAGCAACGGCGCCCTCATTGATGCTGCTGCCGCAAAGAAACTCAAGGACGCAGGGATAAAAACAGTTTCCATAAGCTTAGACTCAAATATCCCCGTGCAGCACGATGAGTTCAGAGGAGTAGCTGGTTCATGGGAAAAAGCCGTTAATGCGATAAAAGCGCTGCGCGAAAACGGCGTGCTTGTCCAAGTGAACACGACTCTAACACAACAAAATCATCGCCAAATCGACGAGATCATGTCTCTGGCGGAACAACTTGGCGTGGAAAACTTCCACTTGTTCTTCCTTGTTCCCACAGGCAGAGGCGTGAAAATCGCTGACATATCCCCAACAATGTACGAAGACATGATTAAGGCAACGTTCGCAAAAACCGCTAAACACAAACTTAACGTGAGACCCTCCTGTGCCCCTCAGTTCATGCGCATAGCCAAAGACATGGGCTTAGACATGCGCCAATGGATCCGCGGCTGCATCGCTGGTCTTTACTACTGCCGCGTTTACCCAAACGGCGACATCACTCCATGCCCCTATCTTCCAGTAAAACTCGGCAACATCCGCGAAAAAACCTTCAACGACATTTGGTTCAATTCCACAGTTTTCAAAACACTGCGCGATTTTGACGCTTTGAAGGGTAAATGCGGTGCATGTGAACACCGCAGTGTATGTGGCGGTTGCCGCGCACGGGCTTACGGTCTCTCAAGCGACTTTATTGATTTCTGCGGCGACCTACATGAACCCACCGAACTGAAAGGAGACTATTTAGCTGAAGATCCATGGTGCGTTTACCAGCCACATGCTTCCACTGCAGAAAAAACCCCGCATTGACAGCAAATTAGTTAAGCTCCTCCGCAATTATCTGATTGCACTGGCGCCTCAATGGGCATTCACTCAAAAAGCGTTAGCAAGCTCGAAACCACCGCTCTCGCTTCTCGTAGCCCGCCTATAAATCTAAAGTTTAACCCTGGCTCAGGGCGCCTTTCAGACTTATGGGCTTGCTGCCAGCGCCATCTTTAACGTTTTTTTCCGCGGAGACATTTTCACAATCTTTATTTTTGTTTTGCTCAGTTTTTCTTTTGCCGCATTCTGCGCCTCGCTTCTGGTTTGGAAGACGCCTTTAAGCTCAATCCACGGCAAGCTATCTTCGATTTTAACCAATGCTGAATACATCCCATCTTACGCTCTGAAACAGTCTGCGCCCAGCGAATTAAAACGGTTGTGAACGCCCACTAATGATTCAAGATAAGCCTTAGAAACCTATTTAAGCAGTCTAATTCACATCAATAAAAAGTTCGGGAAACGAAGGTTGAGGCTGAGTCGGCAGCTCACCGTCAACAACGATATCGAATAGGTGCCTGTGAATGGTCAAAAGCAGCCAAACGCAAGAGGAGGGGGAACAGGATGAAAGTTGCAAGCAATCCGCGTTTTCGATTCGCAGTTTTACCAGCTCCGCCTTCAGCGAACCCACTGCGGCTCCGTTTAACCTTTTTTGACTGTGCATTTGATTCTTCCTTCTCCTTATCTCTATGTCACCCGCTCCTTTTGACAGGGGCTTCTGCCTTTTCAGGGAGTCGATAACCAATGGCGCATTCAGGTGGCTCCAAGAATTTCCTCGGTTTGCTCAAAGAGACTCTGTCTGCGTATATCTTTGACATTGGTGGTTTGTTTGCGGGTTTTGTGGTTGCGTCTCAGCTTGGCGTTTTCCAGATGGCGCCATGGGCGATTGCCTTGTACCCTGCAATCGTCAGCGCAAAAGGTGTGATTGGTGGTTTGCTTAGTGGTCGCCTAAGCACCGCATTACATCTCGGTACAATCTACCCTAGATTCTCTGGAAACACAAAAAGCTTCTATAAACTCGTTCAAGCGCTTGTAGTCCTTACTTTAGCAACGAGCGTCGCTATGAGTTCAGTTTCCTTGCTTTTCGGTCACTTGTTCTGGGGAATAACGCTTGGTGATTTTCCCGCTATCCTCTCCGTAATAGTGTCCACTATGGCGCTGGGGTTCTTTCTTTCTCTGATAACTATGAAAGTCGCGTTCAGCTCGTTCAAGAAAGGCTTAGACCCGGATATCGTTGTGTACCCTGTGATGTCAACCTTCGCCGACATCTTCATCACGCTCTGCTATGTTTTGGTTCTCACCTTGTTCTTCTTTCTGGATTTTGGCAAGGTGCTCCTCACCGCAATTGGAATCGCTCATCTGCTTCTTGTAATCTATATTATCCCTAAGAACCTGCATGAACCAGAATTCGTCAAAACAATCAAAGAGTCTCTAGCCACCCTAGTTATTGTAGCTTTCATCGTTAACATAACAGGAACAATCCTGAAAGAAATCAGCAGCGTTGTGGAAAACCGAAAGGAAATTTACACTGTTTACCCTGCCTTGATTGACATGATAGGTGATGTTGGTTTAGTTGTCGGTTCCACCGCAACAACAAAACTTGCTTTAGGGTTGCTCAAGCCGTCCTTTTCCTCGATACGCCACCATACGCGAACCATTTTCACCGCGTGGGCTGCCTCAATTATGCTCTTCGCCCTGTTAGGTGGGTTGTCTCTGACCATTAATGGTATACTTTCCTTTTCAGCTTTTTCCAGTCTCCTTATAGTACTACTGATTGCCAACATAATTGCCGTAGTCGCCATAGTTCTCTTATCCTACGGCATTTCGATTCTAACGTTTAAGAAGGGGCTCGACCCAGACAACTTCGTCATACCCATCGAAAGCTCTTTTGCCGACAGCGTAACCTCTATTGCGCTGCTAACCGCATTGCTTCTGATGGGATAACCGCACAGAGTATACTTAAAATATTGCCTGAATCTTATTTAATCGCGGAGCGCCTCTCAAAAAATGCCCCACTTCGAAAAAATAGAGTACAAGCCCATCCCCGTCCGACAGCTTCTCTTGGAAATGAAGAATACATCTGAACTTATGATCGACTTGGCTTACTCCGCTGCCTTGTTCAATGACAAAGAGCTAGCGGAAGACGTGTTGGAACTTGAAAGCCGTGTTGACACGCTCGCCTATTTGCTAGATATGGAAATCATGGTTGCCGCCAGAGATTCAAGGGACGCTGAGTCGCTGATAGGCGTCTCAACGGTGGCTGCTGCCACAGACAAAATCTCCGACGCTGCCGCCGACATAGCGGCCATTGTTACGCGTAACATTGGCGTGCACCCCATAGTGGGCGAGATTTTTGAAAAAGTTGAAGAGCGTCTCATGAAGGCCACTGTGAAAGACGGCTCAGCCATCGCTGGGAAGGAACTGTGCGCCCTTGATTTGGCTGCCAGAATGGGCGTCGACATCATCGCCATACGCAGAAACAAGGATTGGCTGCTCGACCCTGATGAAACCGAACGCGTTTTTCCCGGAGATATCTTGATAACTCGGGGTGCTCCAGCAGGCATCAAGCAGTTCAAAGACCTCGCTGAAGGAAGGCTCACTCAATTGGAGGAGTAATGGTGACTGGGCTGGCACGGTTTGAAGAAATTGCGGCGCGGTTTGTTGAGTTAAAGAACACTTCCGAGTTAATGATGGACTTAGCTTATTCCGCGTTAATGCTGAACAGCAAGGAGTTAGCCGAGGAAGTCCAGCGGCTTGAAGAGTATGTGGACAATTTGCACACGGAATTTGAACTTTTGGCTTTAACAAGCGCCTTCAAGAAGGAAGAAGCGTCTGGCTTTTTAGGCTTAATCCGTTTAGGCGTGGCGACTGAAAAAATCGCGGATGCAGCAGCTGAGATGGCCGAGGTTGTTCTGCGCGGCATTGAACCCCATCCAGTGTTGAAACTTACCATACGAGAAGCTGAAGAAACGGTTGCCCAAGCCTGCGTTACCGAGAGTTCCCCTCTCATCAACAAGACTTTGAAAGAGGCACGTGTGCACGAAGAAACAGGCATGTGGGTTCTCGTAATAAAACGTGGCGGAAAGTGTCTGCGTCCTAAACCTGACTCACGGATCCAATCAGGCGACATCCTAATAGCGTCGGGTTACTCTGAAGGCGTTGAAGACCTGAGGCGCCTTGCTTCTCCAGACGACACATGCACAATTGAATAGTCTGAATACTTACTTTTACTGCATTAAAACTATAAGTTTGCCCCTGCTTACTTTTGTTACCTGAGGGATAGCTATCGACGCACCTACTGAGAAGATGGAAACCGCCAGCCGCTTTACTTGCCCGAATGCTTCTTGCGGGAGAATCTTCGATAGGCCTCTCAAGGCTGTAAATCTGCAGCTTAATTCTGAAAAATTTTATTATGCATGCCCGTACTGCTTGACTGAAATAGTCGTGGAAGCTGAAAAACCCGCGACAGCTTCAAGTGAAAAATCCTTGTCTTGCACGCATCATGTGGGCTATCTCAGTGAGCGGTCGTCTGGCGAAAGCATTCCTGAAGAATGCATTTTGTGCAAGAACCTCACGGCTTGCATGCTCAAGAACATGCGGCGATAAGGCGTCTTCCTTTTGGTGTTGTGCGCACAATGTTCTGAATCTGCTTATGGCGCGGTTTGTTAGAGAATTATGTTTTTAGGGTTAACTTCCGTTGGTGGTTAGTTTAAAAAAAACAGGCTAGGATATTGTTGCCTGCTGGATTATGTAGAACGTTTGGGAGATTAGCTTTTTCTTTTCTTTTCAGGTTTCTTCTCTTCTGCGGCAGGTTCAGGCGTTGCTTCCTCTGGTTTTGGCGCTTCTGCTTTTGGCTCTTCTTTTTTCTCTTCGATTTCGGAAGTTATTTCTTCAATGGGTTTCGGCGGCGGGGTAGTCGCCATTGTCCAGCCAATCCACGCGCCTATTGCTAGGATTGCGACAAACGCTACGAGCACCGGTATGGCGATTAGCCAGTATCTAACAGCTGCCAAATCAGCTATTTTCAGCCACGGTAGCATGGCGGTAATTGGTTCGTAAAAGAAAAGTGCTGCAATGTACAGTACAGCGACCAGCACGCAAACGAGGCAGATTACTCCACCTATTGCTTGATCTTTGCTTGCCATTTATTAATTCACCACTTATAGCCCTCTTATTATTTCAAGCCATTTAAAGTTTACCATGAAAATCGGAGTATGCAGGTTAAGTGGTTCCCATTTCCCATGTTGCAAGGTACTTCTGCTGTTCGGGCGTGAGCTTGTCGATTTTTACGCCCATTGAGTGGAGTTTCAGTTCGGCCACGGTTTCATCGATGTTCTGCGGTACTGCGTAAACTTTCGGCGTCAGTTTCGCTGTCTTAGCCATGTACTCCGCGCATAAGGCTTGGTTTGCAAAGGACATGTCCATAACTTCAGATGGATGACCTTCTGCCGCTGCCAAGTTAACTAGCCTTCCCTCGGCTAGAAGGTAAAGTCTCCTACCATCCTTCAGCGTGTACTCTTCTAGGTTAGGTCTCATTGTTCTTTTGGCTGTGGAGAGTCCTTCGAGGTCTTGCAGGTTTATTTCCACATTGAAGTGCCCACTGTTGGCGATTATGGCGCCGTCTTTCATGCGTTCCATGTGTTCTTTTCTTATGACGTTGAGGTCTCCTGTGGCCGTCACGAAAATGTCGCCTATGGCTGCTGCTTCGCTCAGTGGTACGACGCGTAAGCCGTTCATTACTGCTTCTAACGCTCTAAGCGGGTTTGTTTCGGTGATTATCACGTTGGCGCCTAAGCCTTGGGCGCGCATCGCTATGCCTCTGGAGCACCATCCGTAACCGCAGACCACGAAGGTTTTGCCTGCCAAAAGTGTGTTGGTGGCTCTTAGGATGCCGTCGATTGTGCTTTGGCCGGTGCCGTAGCGGTTGTCAAACAAGTACTTCGTGTAAGCGTCGTTTACGGCTATGATGGCGTATTTTAGGCTTCCAGTTTTTTCCATCGCTCTCAGCCGTAGTACGCCTGTGGTGGTTTCTTCGGTTCCGCCTTTAACGTTGGCTAGCTCGTTTTGGCGTTTGGTGTGGAGTGTGCCGACGAGGTCTGCGCCGTCGTCAAGCGTTATCGCTGGCTTGTAATCTAGCACTTTGTTGATGCACTGGTAGTATTCTTCTGTGGTTTGCCCTCGCCAAGCGAAGACGTGGATGCCTTTTTCAGCCAATGCTGCTGCCACATCGTCTTGTGTGGAAAGCGGGTTTGAGCCGCAGAGGGCCACTATAGCGCCTCCGGCTGCTAAGGCATCTGCTAACACAGCGGTTTCTTTGGTAACGTGTAGGCAAGCGCCTAAGGTTAAGCCTTTGAAGGGTTTTTCTTTGCTGAATCGGGTTTTGATTTGGTTTAGGACTGGCATGTGTGCTGCTGCCCACTCGATTTGCAGGTGTCCTTGGGCTGCCAGCGCTTTGTCTTTAACTTGGGAGTCTTTCATTTGTGTTTCCTTCTTTTAGGAAAGGATTGTTGACGGGTTATTTAGCTTTGCTTCGTTGCTTGAAATTAAAGCGGTTTTTAGCGTGTTCGGCGAAGGGTTTGTTGAGTAGTTTTTGTGGTTGGAAAAGTTTAATTATTGTTTGTTTGCACCTAGTTTGTGAGGCTTGCATGTGAAGGAACCTTTTGCCAAGTTTGTCGAGAACACGTTAGAGCCGCGCACTCTGCTGATTACATGTGGGCTGCCGGGAACTTGGAAAACCGAGACTTCTGAGGAAATCGCCAAGATAAAAGGGTACCCGATTCTGAGGAGCGATTTGATTCGGCTGGAAGTGCTCAAGAACGAGGACATCTTTGACACGAAGGTTGCAGGTGACATGCGTAAGCGGTTGTCGGTTTATGATGAGCTGTTTCGGCGGGCAGACGACCATGCGCAGAAGAGCAAGCAGGGAGTGATTTTGGATGCTACGTTTGTCACGCAGGACCTGCGGCGACGAGCGGCAGAAATCGCAGCCAAGCACGGTTTGACTTTTGCGATTCTGCAAACCAGCTGCTCTGAAGAGGCGTCTGTTAGGCGGATTTTGAGGCGGACTAAGGAGAAGTATGAGTCGAACGCTTTGACGGTGGAGGCTTACCGCAATAACAAGAGCAAGTTTGAGCCTGTGGATGTGGATGATTTGAAAAGGCGGTTTCCGCATTTGCGCATTGTGCATTTTACGGTGGACACGGAACAAGACCCGCCTGAAACATGGTTCGTTATTGGCGTGGACAAAAGATAGCTGGGCACTGTTTTCGCAATGATAATCGACTTGCATATTCACTCTAAAAGTTCCGACGGCGCATTGGCTGTCGACGAGGTTATCAGGGAAGCTAAACGCAGGTGCATCGAGTTCATGTCGATTACTGACCATGATTCGATTGGCTGCCACGAGGCGGCTGTGGAGTTGACGGCGCAGACGGGAATCCGCTATGTCACTGGTGTTGAGTTGAACGTGACTTTCTCGCATCCCAGCTACCGCGATGGAAAGCCTGTATCGTTGGATTTCTTAGGCTACCAGTTTGACGCAGCGAACAAAGCGTTGAAAGCGAAGCTGGAGCAGATGGCTGCTTACCGCGAGGAAAGAGCCGCCAAAATTTTAGCCAATCTTAATTCGGAATTTGAGAAAGAAGGCAAAGGCAAGCTGACCAAGGGCGATTTTGAGGAGATTCAGGCTTCCGTTGACGGCGTGCTCGGCAGACCGCACATAGCCGACTATCTCGTGCGAAAAGGCATTGTTAAGAGTAGGCAGGAAGCTTTTGACCGTTATCTTGTGAAGTGTGATGTGCCCAAGTTTCCGCTTTACCTTGAAGAGGCATCGCGGCTTGTGCGGGCGGCTGGCGGAAAACTGGTGATTGCACATCCCAACGACCCTCACGGGACATCGCTTGTGGCACTGACTAAATTGTTGCCTGAGCAGACTCAAATAATTGAAGAGTCAATGATGGCTTACATTGACGGCGTAGAATGCTGGCACTCCAGAAACGACGCAGAAACAACCGAGCACTATTTACGGTTCGCTAAAAAGCATAGGCTACTTGTGACGGGGGGAAGTGACTGCCACCAAAAACCCATCGTAATGGGAACAGTGAGAATCCCCGAATACGTGGCAGAGCAGTTTCGGCTCTAAATGGCTTCTTGCTCATAGCGTTTTCGAGTATGCGGCGGCGAGAGTGAAATATGCTTTCGCTTGTTTCTTTGCGGCGTTCTTCTCGTTACTACGTACATTGGGATCTTTGAGTTTGAAGCTTGTTACTTTTCCGCGCACGTAAGCCCTGTAGCACTTGTAGAACGGCAGAAGCCGCAGCAGCTCTAGGTCTCCAGAATACTTCACATACCTTTCAATAAAGAAGTCTGACAGGTCACTTCGTCCCTTGAAATCTAAATCCATAGCCAAGAAAGCCACGTCAGCGGCAACGTCGCAGTATCTGAAGCGTTCGTTGAATTCTATGGCGTCGAAAATGTAGACTTGGTCTGCCACGAAAATGTTGTCCGAGTGGATGTCGCCATGGCAATCTCTGATTCTGCCCGTGGCTATTCTCTTCTCGAAGAGCTCTGTGTTGCTTTGCATGAATGCTTCGACTTTGTTGCGGATTAGCTTAAAATCCTCAGCAGGTATTGTTGTGCCGGTGTACTCTGTAGTCTGTTCAAAGTTCTCCTTCCAATTAGTTTCTATCGTTGCTAAGGAGCCGAAAGTGCTTATTCGCCTGCTGGTTTCCGCCTTGGCGTGAAAATCCGCAATTGTCTTTGCTATGCTGTCAACAAGCCTATTGTCAACCTTGTTTTCTTCCAGAAGCCTGCTCAGCATTGTTTCCTGCGGCATCCGCTTCATCTTCACGGCATACTCGACTGTTTTGCCTGCGCCTTTAATTCGTATGGTGTCTACCTTGTTTATGGGCACAACTTCCAAGTACATGTCTCCGCACAGCCGCCTGTTTAGCTCAAGCTCTTTTTCACAGAAGAACCGCCGCTTCTCCAGCGTGGTGAAATCCAAAAAGCCGAAGTCTACTGCCTTTTTTACCTTGTAAACGAAGCGCTCAGTTAAGAAGACAAACGAGATGTGTGTTTGCACCAGTTCAACATTGCCCACGTCTTCGTCGTAAGCTTCTGGTTTCATCAAAGCTTCTACTATTTGCTTTTGAGCAGTCATTTCTGGAATTTTGCCCTCCTTGAGGCTGCCTCCTATTGCCTGTTATGCCAGAACTCTTATGAGCAATATAGAATTATCTGTGCCTCGAACCACAGCGATTGTTTGCTGTTCTGCTGGTTCAAACTTGCCTGCTCTCATGCCAAAAGTGTCTATGTGTGTTTTTCGACATATTCCAAAATGGACTGAAAGATTAAATACGCTTCCAAGTCTCCATTAACCTCGGAGAACGACATGAACATCGACACCATCGAAGACCTGAAGGCTGCGCTCAAACAAGTAGGCTACTCTAAAAAAGCAATAACCGAAATCATAAAATGGTACAACGGCGCAAACCGCCCTTTGCCAAACTAGCTCTGGGCAAAAGTTACTTCTTGATGTAGCCTAAAACCGCGTCTGCCTGTTCCTTCGAGATGCTTTTAGATTGGCTAAGAGAAGCCACTACCTCCGAAATCTTCGCTAAGGCATGCACGCTGTAACCGAGGCTTTCCAGTTTTTCTCTTCCGCCTTGCTCCCTGTCCACCACAACCAGCAAATGCTTCACCTTTGCGCCGCGTTCCTCAAGCGGCTTTATCCCCTCAAACTTGGACAAGCCCTCGCTCACCACATCATCAAAAAACACTATGCTGTCGCCATGCGTTACTTCTGCACCCGCAGTCCTGCCTGTTGCGCCATACGCTTTGTCTTCTTTCCGCACCACAACACATGGCAAACCCACGGCGCAAGCGATACTGGGCAAAATCAACGCACCCTTAAGCTCAATGGAAGCCAACTTAGTTACCCTCTCAGACGCCATAATTTGCCTCACTGCTTCGGCTGCCAAATCGGCAACAGCGCAAAGGTCTCGCGGTGAAGAAAGCAAACACGCAAGGTCAATATAGTAAGGGCTTAGCGCTCCAGACTTAATCTTGAACGTGCCAAACTTTAAGCAACCTGACCTGTAAAGCGCACGGGCAACAGTGTCGGGTACAGTAGACATTTCCGAAATCCCTCTTTCCAGTGCGAAATCGCAAATTTAACTCTTTACTACTCCCTGCTATTCGTTTCAGCGGGAAGCGGCGCAAAAAAGCTGCTTAGCCCAAAAGTGGGAGCAACGTTTCTGCGTGCAGAGGTTTTCTCCAGCCTCAGCGCGAGCCTTATCAAAAGATATATAACAAGCCAGCGTCGTATTGGTAAAAAGTTCGGAGGCTCATGCAGTTGGGCGTCTTAGGAAGAGACAAACTGAAAGAATTAATCGACAATTACAAGGTAATTTACCCCCACGACTACACGCTTCTAGACGGCGACGGCTACATCCTCACCGTCAAAGAAGAAACCACCGTCAACTACTTAGAACACAAAAACCTAGTATCCTACGAAGTTGTTTTCACCCCGCCAAACTTCGTAGCTCACTTAACAGCCAAAAGCAAATACGGCAGAATGGGCTTATCCTTCCTGAACGCTGCCAAAGTGCACAGTGGCTTCATCGGACGCCTCGTGCTGGAACTCGTGAACCTCAGCAACGACCGACGCCCCATAGTCATCAAACGCGGCGACCCATTCATGCACATGGAATTCATCACCCGCGAAGGCGAACCTGCACCCTACATGGGCGAATTCCAATTCCAATACTTGACTGAAGAAGAAATACAAATGTACATTCCAATACTAAAGAAAACTTTCCCGAACTATGAAGAACTCGCCAAGACATGGTTCAAAAACAAACGGCTACAAGCATAACTTGTCACGTTACTTCTGGAAAACATGAATTTCCCTGCCCACCCTATGCCTCTCCTCAGCGTCAACAAAAGACGCCATCCCCGCCATCTCCTCTTTAATGGCAACATCAGCAGAGAAAACCTTCTCCTGAAACAGGAACACGCGCTTAAAACCGGTGCCTTCAGCTTTCTCGCCAACAGGCATGGTTACCGCTTTGCCTGAACGCGTCCGCATATACGGCGACACAAGCACTAGACGCCCTCCCACTTTAAGCGCATCATACGCTTCTTCCAGAAAACCATAAAACACCCGTTCAAGCTTAGCAATGACTCTCACCGCATACTGCACAGTGGGCAGTTGCCGCAAAGCAGGACCCAAATCAGGCTCCGTGGCTATGCAATCAACTTCCTTGCCAAGCTTGCTTGTTAACTTGCGCGCGTCACCCTGCAAAACTCGGTAATCCGCATTATCAAGCCCGTACTCGCCTGTGAGCCAATCAAGATTCGCGTTGGCGGCTTTGACGCACCACGGGTTTATGTCCACGCCAACCACCTGCGCCCGGGTCAGCAACGCCTCCTGAAGAATCGTGCCCACTCCACAGAACGGATCCACGAAAAGCTTGCCTGAAGTGCACGCAGCCAAATTAACCATAATCCGCGCCAACCGCGGCGGCATGGCGAAAATCTTACGCTGAACTGGTTTACCCACATCCCGTTTTTGAAACTCAAACGGGTTATGCACAGCCACAGTGGTAGCAACTGCAGTTTGCTTCTTGCCTATGCAGAACAAGATTTCTGCTTTGTCTTCAACCAAGTTCTTTTTCAACACCTCAACCGCGCTTAACTGCGGCTGCACTCTGGTTTTAGCGAACCCCATGAAACTTGATTTCCTGCCACGCGCCGCCAGCATTTGTTTTATGGTGCTTCCCACGAACCGCTGAACAGCATTGGCAGTTGGGCGTAAAGAATCGTCTGCACAGTAAACGCTCACTCCGAAAACAGTTTTCGCTGTCGCTTCCTCGGGTACGCTGGCAACTATGTCACTTACCGCGATTGCCGTTTTTACTTGTTCCCGCGCCTGTTTGTCCTTGCGCAGAAATGCTTCTTCGGCAATGTGGGTTGCAAAATTTCCATTTACTTTCCCGATTTTCAAGATTCCCCCCAGCTCGTCAATGGCTATAGCTCTTGCATAATCCTCTGCGCTGGCGGCGAAGAATTCTTTTGAGATTTGCTGCACCTCAAACTTCACTGCTCTGGCTTCTAAAAACGAGATAAGCTCTGCTAAGGATAGTTTCCAGTTCTTCCCGGGAATAAAAACGCAAATTGCTTGTGCTGCACTGGGCATGATTCCACAATTCCTAAAGCAGGTTTTCCCTATATAAGCAGTTGATGGCGTTCATCTCAAAGCATCACTTGCTTGATTAACTGAGAAAGCTAGACAACTATGCAAAGGTCTATCCGTATAGTTGCAAATCGTTTAAATAGCGCTTAAGGGTGTATGCTAAAAAGGGATATTGCATGCATGCACGTAATTATCGACCTGTAAGAGGGCAAGCTTACACGCGGAAAAAGTTTGCACGAGGATTCCCGCCGCCCAAAATAGTAAAGTTCACAATGGGCGACACCAAGACAAACTTTGACTACGAAGCTAAACTTGTAGCCTCGAAGCGGGTTCAAATTCGCCACAGCGCTTTAGAAGCAGCGCGAGTGGCAACAAACCGCGTTTTGATGGATAAACTTGTTAACGACTACCTCATGCAGGTTCACCCGTATCCTCATATTATCCTCAGAGAAAACAAGATGATTTTTGGAGCTCATGCTGACCGCCTTCAGCAGGGAATGCGCAGGTCATTTGGGAAAGCAATCGGCACTGCAGCTAGGATAGAGCCTGATCAAGTGCTGATAACTGTCAGGGTTAAAGCTAACGCTGTAGAAACAGCCAAAGAATCCCTGAAGCGAGGAAGCGCAAAGCTCCCGTTGCCGTGCAAAATCGTGGTTGAAAAACTGCAATCTCCAGACGTAAACGACAAGGCGGAGACGGAGACGGCTTGAGCACGGCAAAAAAAGATCTGGTAATCTGGTTCGACAAGCTCCGAAAAACTGATGTTCCTCTTGTGGGTGGCAAGAACGCCAGCCTAGGCGAAATGATCAACGCCAAAATGCCTGTTCCGCCGGGCTTTGCCGTGACTGCTTATGCTTACGAAAAGTTTATTGTGGAAACTCGCATAGCCGAGATGATATACAAGATTATTAATGAAACTGTGACCGACAAGAATGACCCCAAGCAGTATTCTGTAGCTTCCGAGAAAATCCGTGAACTCATTGAAAAATCACAGATGCCGAAAGCCATTGAGAACGCCGTGAAAACGGCTTACAAGGAACTGAACAAGATGCTGGATATGAAAGACGCCTTTGTCGCTGTGCGGTCTAGCGCTACGGCTGAAGATTTACCTGACGCGTCTTTTGCAGGTCAACAAGAAACTTACCTCAACGTCAGGGGCGTTGATGACCTGCTGGACAAAGTCATGAAGTGCTGGTCCAGCCTGTTCACCCCACGAGCAATCTTCTACAGAAACGAAAAAGGCTTCCCACATGAAAAAGTTCTCATAAGCGTTGGGGTTCAGAAAATGGTGAACTCCCGAGCCGCAGGCGTCATGTTCACAATAAACCCTGTGACCGGAAACACAGAAGAGCTTGTAATAGAAGGCAATTACGGTTTAGGCGAAACCGTAGTCTCTGGCGCAGTGAACCCTGACGACTTTGTGGTTGACAAGAAAACACTGAAAATAAAGGAAAGGCGAATCGCGAAGAAAACAATCCAGTACATTCGCGACCCAGAAACGGGTAAAACGGTTCATTTAGATGTGCCCGAAGACAAGCAGAAGGTACCTTGCGTAAGCGATGAGGAGATTTTGAAACTGGCAGAGCTATGTACGCTCATTGAGAACCATTACGGAGTGCCTATGGACATAGAGTGGGCAATTGACAAAGACTTATCTTTTCCCAAAAACATATTCGTTGTTCAAGCTCGCCCTGAAACAGTTTGGAGCGCCAAGCCCATGGAAGCCCCTGAACGGCCTGAAGAAAAGAAGCCTGAAGCAGACTTGAAAATAATTGTGAAAGGCATTTCCGCTGGCAGAAGAGGATACGGTTCAGGCACCGCGAAAGTCGTTTTGTCTCCGGACGAAGCCGCGAAGACCATGAAGAAAGGCGATATCTTGGTAACTGACATGACTAACCCTGATTTTGTTCCGTTCATGAAAATCGCAGGTGCAATCGTCACCGACAAAGGCGGCATAACCTCTCACGCAGCAATTGTAAGCCGTGAACTCAGCATTCCCTGCATTGTAGGCACAGAGACCGCCACGAAAGTCATGCAAACAGGCAAAGAATATACGGTTGACTCGAGAAACGGGGTAGTGTACGAAGGCGTAATCCCACAGACTGCCCAAGCTGCAGCACCAAGCGCTAATGCGGTGGTTAACGCTGTGGAATCTGTGCCTGTGACCGCGACAAAGATCTACATGAATTTGGGCGTTCCAGAGAAAGCGGAAGATTACAAGAACTTGCCCTTTGAAGGCATTGGTTTGATGCGTGTTGAATTCACTCTCGCCAGCGCCATAGGTGACCACCCGCTATATCTTGTGGAGACAGGGCAGGGGCAAACGTTTGTGGATAAACTCGCTCAAAGTGTGGCAACAGTTGCTAGAGCTGTGCAGCCGCGTCCTGTTGTCGTGCGCTTGAGTGATTTTAAGACTAATGAGTATCGCGAATTGAAAGGCGGCGACAAATACGAAATTGTCGAGGAGAACCCGATGCTTGGTTGGCGAGGTTGCAGCCGCTACATTAGCAAGTGGTATGAAAAAGCCTTCAGACTGGAATGCCAAGCAATAAAGAAATGCCGCGTAGAATGGGGGCTCAAGAACGTTTGGGTTATGCTTCCGATGGTGCGCACGCTTTGGGAAGCCCGCAAGGTACTTGCCATCATGAAGGAGGAGGGGTTGGAGCGGTCGCTTGACTTTAAAGTGTGGTTCATGGCTGAGACGCCGTCAATAGCCATAATGGCGGATGAGTTTTCCAAGCTTGTCGACGGCTTTTCCATAGGCTCGAACGACATGACGCAGGGCATCCTCATGATTGACCGAGACTCTGAACGACTCGGACAGATGGGGTACTTCGACGAAAGAGACCCAGCGGTTAAAAGAATAATTGCGCATCTCATCCGCGTGGCTCATGAAAACGGCTGCACAGTGTCAATATGCGGTGAGGGACCGTCGAACCTGCCTGACTTCGCCGAATTCCTAGTTCGCGTTGGAATCGACAGCATATCCGTGAACAACGATGCGGTTGTCGCCACAAAGAAGCTCGTCGCCAGCATAGAACAGAAAATAATTCTTGAACGGCTCGCTGAGCAAGCCGCCATTGCTGCTGGGCGTCCCATTCGGAAACCTAAAGCAGACTGGGAATGGACGCCCTAGTGCTGCGTCATGACTTGAATTTGTTCAGCGCGTCTGAGGACAGTTCCATTATGGCGTGACAACAAGCTTTCGTATCCTTCTTGGAGTTGAGTTAGTTCTTATGTTGTTATCTTAGTGGTCAGTTTGGAATTTTTTCTTGGTTGTTTCTTCTTGTTGCTAAGTGCTGTATGCTTTGTGACTTTTGGGTTTAATTTGGTAAAAAGTCGGTAAAAAACTGGGAAAATCATTCTATATCGCCATCTGAAAGGTGACGTACACAAAAGATAGGAGTGGAGAAAAATGAGGAATTTGATGAGTGAACCAAAACTCTCTAGGGTTACGATGCTTCTAATGGCAACTGTTGCGGCTACCTTAGTTACTGTGCCTCTCGTTAGCGCACATGACCCTGCGTGGACAATTCCAACATGGACGTATGTCGCGGTGACTAATGATGTTATAGGTGTCAACCAAGAATTGACAATTGTCTTTTGGCTTAATGCGGTTCCGCCCACAGCTATTGGTGCCTATGGCGACAGATGGACTTTCACGGTGGAAGTGACCAAGCCAGACGGCTCCAAAGAAACATTAGGACCGTATACATCTGATCCTGTGGGAAGCGGATACGCTACATATACCCCCACCCAGGTGGGTACATACACCATTGTAGCGAAATTTGCTGAACACGTAATAACTGGTACACCTGTTCCTCCTACGGGCTATTACGGCACTACCGCTGCTTACATCAACGATACATATGAAGCCAGTGAAAGTGACCCAATAGAGGTCATTGTGCAGGAAGAGCCAATTTCTGCTTGGTCTGAGGCGCCGCTTCCAACGCAGTTCTGGACGCGTCCAATAAACAACATGAACAGAAACTGGGCACAGTTGGCAGGGAATTGGCTGGCTGGTGCAGCACAAAATGTTGGAGCAACAACAAACTTTGGCTACGGTGAAGGCCCCGAAAGTGCTCACATAATGTGGGCAACACCGTTTTGGTCTGGCGGCGTCATGGACGCGAGGTACGGCGATTACGGCTACTATACTGGGTTGTCCTATGAATCCTACGGGCTTAGTCCACCGATAATTCTTAACGGAAAACTTTACTACAATGTTCAAACGCCGCCGCGTTATGGCTGGTATTGTCTTGACCTGTACACTGGCGAAGTCGAGTATTTCCACAACACTACTGGCGCTGTTTCATATTCGAATCCGCCTTACGAATTTGACTATTCAGGTCAAATCAAAGGCGAACTGCTGGCTTTTGGCCAAATATACAATTATGAATCGCCGAACCAGCACGGAGGTTTCCCCTACCTGTGGAGCACTACACATCCCTATGACTCTAATGCGTGGATGATGTTTGATGCATACACTGGAAACTGGATCTGCAATATTGGCAATGTGACACAGACCGAACGCAGAGGCACGAGGACAATAACTACTGGTGCTACAGGTACGGCTGTCTACGGCAAAGACGGAAGCATACTGCGCTACAACATCGTCAACTTGGGCACTACCACACCAGAGTATTACTTGCAAGTGTGGAACACCAGCCGAGCAATATGGTATGAATCCACTTGGAGCAGTAACGAATATTGGATGTGGCGGCCTGATCTGAATTACACATTTGATGGGCGAAACGGCTTTTCTTTGAATGCCTCAATACCTGACATGACTGGCGCTAGCATTTACGCAGTTCGTGAAGACCAATATGTGATCGTTGGGACTGCCGGCAAGAACAATGGCACTTATGTACTACAGGGCTGGCTGGCTGCTTTGAACTTGAAAGCTGACTCAAACGGCGTTATCACCCCAACATTGCTGTGGAATGTCACTTACACACCACCGGAAACTTCGTTGCCTGACACTGTTTATGCAAGCTTGAATTATGGGCGCATGAGCGGACCAGTTGTTGACCCTGAAGACGGCGTTTTTCTCTTTTCGGAATCATTGACTAGACTACGTTGGTGCTACAGTCTCGAAACAGGCCAATTACTGTGGAAAAGCGACAGTGAACCTCAAATGAACTACTATACTATGAGCACTGCAATCTATGATGGCAAACTTTTCTCTTACGGCTACGCTGGCAAAGTAATAGCCTACGACATAAAAACCGGCAAAATCCTGTGGAACTACACTGCTGCGCAAGAGGGCTTTGAGTCTCCTTACGGCAATTACCCGCTCTCATTAGGCTGCATCGCTGACGGCAAACTTTACTTCTACTCGACTGAGCACTCGCCTACTATGCCCTTGTGGCGCGGCTCATACATCCGCTGCATCAACGCATCCAACGGCGCAGAACTATGGACGATATCCCATTGGGGCACGGGCTTCGCCATCGCAGACGGCTACCTTGTAGGGCTCAACCTCTATGACAACCAGATATACTGTTACGGCAAAGGTCCAAGTGCCACGACGGTTGGCGTTCAAAACGACGTTATCACTCACGGAAACAGCGTGCTCATTAAGGGCACGGTGACTGATCAATGTGCAGGCGCAAAGGCGATTGCAGAAAAACTAGGCTACATAAACGGCGTTCCCGCGGTCTCTGACGCCAGCATGCGTGCGTGGATGGAGTACCTGTATATGCAGCAAGCAATGCCCACTGATGTAATTGGCGTTGAAGTTGCCTTGGACGCGCTTGATCCGAACGGCAACTTTGTGCACATTGGCACGGTTACGAGCGACAGCAGCGGAATGTTCAAGAAGGCTTTTGTTCCAGAGGTTCCAGGCGAATACACCATTATCGCTACGTTCACAGGCTCTAACTCCTACTACGGCTCCTACGCTGAAACAGCCATATACGTCGAAGAGGCGCCGCCGGCAACTTCGTCACCAGAGTATCCGCAGCCAATCGACCCTACATGGACAATAATAGGCGCGACAATTGCAATGATTATTGCGCTCGCAATTGCTGCAGTCTGGATAAGGAGAAAGTAAACACGTACCTCAACCAAACTCACTCTCCTTTTTTTTCGCATGCAAACGTGGAGGAAACCTGTGGGGCTGAAAAGGCTTTGAGCGGAAGAAAGCAACTAACAGCAGTAGCTGTTGTTTCAAGGGTTGCATTTCTCTCTTTTCTCCTGTATTTTCGCCCGCTCCGAGCCTCAGCACACCCTTTTCCTGACCGATTTCATCTGGCAACCGGCACTAACCTTGACGGTGGCTCGCTAAACATTGGCTTTATGCCTTTTTTCCAGATGGGAGGCATACCTGCATCGCGTTGCTCTGCAAGCCACGCCACGTGTAATATGCAAAAACGAGGTTTTGGGCACTGAAGGCGCGTCAGAAACATCTTGTTAAAGCTTCTAACATGCTCACTTAATAATTAGCTCCTTCCATCATTAATGGGAAGAACTCGCATAGGTGTACGAAAAGTGAAAGGCTTCGATTTCGAAGAAGAACGCATAAAACAAGAAATAACCAAGCTCGGCGCAAAACGTGTTCTGTTGCAGTTACCTGAAGGACTCAAACCTGAAGCGCCGCGCTTGGTCAAAATCATTGAGAAAGCTGGTGTGCTCCCCATAGTCAGCGCAGACCCTTGCTACGGCGCTTGCGACCTAGCCACAGGCGAAGCGGAGCTTTTAGGCGTTGATTTAATTGTACATTTTGGGCACTCGAAACTGTTGAAACATGAAAGTGTTCCCACAATCTACGTGGAAAGTCGCGCAACTGTAACGGTTGACGATGCCGTTGAACTGGCTGTTCCATTGCTGGGCAATTGGAGCAAGATTGGCTTAGCCACGACTGTGCAGCATGTGCAAACGCTTGATCGCGTCAGAGAGATTCTTGTGCGGGCGGGGAAAATTGTAGTCATCGGCGACGCTGGCAGAATAAGCTACGCAGGGCAAGTTACAGGCTGCGACTATAGCAACGTGAAAACCATAGCTGATGCTGTTGAGGCTTTCCTTTTCGTTGGCGGCGGGCAGTTCCACGCGTTAGGCATAGCTCTCAGCGCGTCCAAACCCACCGTCATCGCTGACCCTTACGAAAAGAGAGCCTACTCAATAGATGCTATCGCAAAGAAAATTCTCAAGCAGCGCTGGTCATGGGTTGAAGAGGCTGAGCACGCTAAAACCTTCGGCGTTTTGGTTGGCTTGAAGCTGGGGCAGAAACGGTTTGATGAAGCCCTGAAAATTAAAGAGTCAATCGAAAGAAAAGGGAAAACGGTTCTTCTTTTAGCCATCAGAGAAGTTCTGCCTGAATCCTTAATGGAGTTTCCAGCAATCGATGCCTACGTGAACACTGCGTGCCCACGCATATCGCTTGAAGCCGCATCGAAATTCTCGAAGCCAGTGTTAACAGTAAACGAGTTCAAAGTAGTTTCTGGCGAGTTTACATGGGAAACCCTGCTCAAGAAAGGCTTATTCGAAAACTAGATTTAGAACGGTTTCTGTCCCAAATCAAACCGCACCCTTCTCCAGATGTGCACTTGGAACAGTACACCACACCTGAATCCGTAGCAGCCACAATGCTGCATATAGCAGCCTACACTTACGGCGACATCGTAGCAAAACGTGTCTTAGACTTAGGCTGCGGCACTGGCAGACTTGCACTGGGCAGCGCATTTCTAGGCGCCAAATCCGTATTAGGCGTTGACGTCGACAAATCAGCGGTGAAAATTGCCGCTGAAACCTCGGCGTCGCTGGGTTTCAAAACCAAGATGAACTGGGTCATAGGTGACGTTAATGCCGTGGCTGGAGAGTTTGACACCGTGCTGCAGAATCCGCCTTTCGGAGTGCAAAAACGCGGCGCTGACCGGGTCTTCTTGGAAAAGGCCCTGCACGTAGCCAAAGCAGTATACTCGCTGCACAATCACCCGTTCACTGATGAGCCGTTTGTGAGGAGGCTCAGAGCAAAAGCCAGCCTACTGCAAGTTGAGGCGTCACCTTTCATTAAACGCTTTGTGGCGAAGTACGGCGGCAGAATCGACGCAGTTTACGCGATGCTGCTGCCTATTCCACGCATGTTCGGCTTCCACACAAAGACAAGAAGCGAAATCATAATCGACCTCTACATAATAAAAAAAGAAAAATAAATGTCCACGACGGTTTTGCCCAGCATAGTCAGCGTGTTCACAAGGCTCAACCTTTCCATGCGGTGCCCTGTACCACTTTATGCAAAGCGGTTTTTACAGTGAATTGTCTATTAAGTTGGCTTATTGAAATTGAAAATCTTTCTAAACGTGATTTTAGCCTAGTGCCTCTTTCTGTGATAGGCAAGCAAACCTGCGACGGCGGCGGCTGTTGAAACTGCTGTAGCGGTTGCGGCGATTGGCATGGTTGGGGGCGGCTCTGTTTTGGGTGTTGTTATGGTGAAGTTGATTGTTTCGGATGCGCCTACATTGCCTGCGTGGTCTTTGGCGTAGACTGTCAGGCTGTGCACTCCGTCCAATAGCCCATTCAGGGTCAGGTTTCCGCTGATTGTAACGTTTTCCGCTCCGTCCAAGCTGTACGTGATTTGCGTTGCTGGCTCGTTCACTGCAAGATTCAGCGGAATGTCCCATTTGTCGTATGTCCTGTTTTCCACAGATAGCAGTAAGACAAACGGTGCAGTAGTGTCAACTGTGAAACATATCACGGATGAAGAATTTATGTAAAACCTAGTGCTGATTGGAAGGTTGGGCGCGATGTTTGGGATGGTTCCGTATTGAACGTACCATCCGACTCCTATGGTTTGAATTAATATGCTGTGGTTGCCCTCAGGAATACCAAAGAGCTGAAGGGAAACGTCGAATAAATCTATGTCACGCCCCTGGTTTTGCCAGCGGTGTTCGACTGGGGAGCAGTAACATTGAAGACCAGTGGTAGGCGGTTGACCGCGTATACCGTGTTATTCCCGGGAGAGCTTACCGCTAACGGGCGGATAAGTATCAGCGCCCGCAGGCACTTCACCCGCATAATAATACGGATTCGCAACCGCTAAACCAACAAATAGCCCTCCAACCGCTACTGAAAATAGAAGAGCTAATGTGAAAACCACAAGCATTTTTTCCCAACAGCGCATCGCATCTCTCTTCCTTAAATCAAGCATTATACTACAGTCATTTCGGGATTAAAGGGTTCTTGTCAAGGTTTATTGACTAAACAGGTCATTTCTAAGTCAAATTTTCTTGACAAACTCCGATTCAGAGCGAAAAACGGAAACTAAGCTCGGTATATTTGGAGCCTAAAAGTCAATCAATGCAGAAATCAGTAAAGGGTATACCCCGCACAGCGCTTTCAAGGCTATATACCCTGCTAAAAGGGGAGACCGTAGAAGAAAAACCGCACAACGGCACACAACCCCACTCCTGAACACAACCCAGAAAAACGAAGCAACACGCCGCGCTACGCGCACCAAAAAAGCTAAACAAGACGCTTTCTCCTCACGTGCCCAAAAACCCCAAACAAAACACCTGAAAAACACGGCGCTTAAAGAAAAGCTTTAAACACCCCATGGGAAGCATATTTAAGCAAGAACGCAAAGAATTCATTAACAGAAAACCACGCCAAAGAAACACCAAATCAACAACGAGGAAGAAAAAATGGCAAAAAAAGTCAAAAAACAAACCGCCCAAGTACCCTTCTCGCTGAGCAGATGGTTCAGAAAAATCTCAACCACCCAACCCTCATCCTTCGCGGTCACCATAATTGTACTCGCAGCAGCCATCTTTCTTTTCGGAGGAGGATTATATACAATAACGGCTGAAAACATACTGCCCTCAGCCTACGTCAGCGGACGCTTCTACTTCCTCTATCCTGAACTAAGCAACCAATTCATATCAGACACCGTAATCTCCACTTTGCTCTACGCAATGGGCTTCATCGGTATACTCGCCATTTACCAAAGCACAAAACACGCTTACAAACCGCGGCAAGCCTACATGATGCTCATAATAGGCGTGACACTTCTGTTCTTGGCGTACCTGTTCTTGGAAGGCGCCATCAACATTAAGCTTGGTCGCTAACCGTTTCACCAAGGATTACTTTTCAATTTCAACTTGTAAGCCAAAAAGTTAGTGAACAAGTGTATCGGCGGAGTAATAACGAGAACGGCAACAGCCAGTTCCCAGTACACCATAGACAGAGGTAACGAAAACAAAAGCGCGCCCACAACAAAGTCGATTTGGTCGATTATTGGGAGCAATCCGCCTGGGGTTATGTTTAAACGGCGTTTTATGAAGGCTCCAGTTAAATCACCTATCAAAGCGCCTAGTGGCGTGAGAACACTGAACAGCACACTGTAAGTGGCAAAGCCAAAAACAAACCCTTCCACAATGCCGACAAATATGCCTATGAACCAGCCGAAGAAGAAGCCGCGGAAAGTTTTGTTTTTACCAAAAATTCGTTTCCCATCCAAAAAGTTTTTCCCAAAATCCATCGCGATCCCTCCGCCAGCGAGTACAGGCGCCCCATTTGCGCAATAGGCGGGAAATATGAATTTCAGTGCTTCACCGATGAGTATGGCGATGTCCATGTAATCAACCATTCTTTGTTAGTGGAAGCGGTGGTCGTGTATGCCTGTTTCGTCTATGCGCAGGTGGCAAGTTGCTTCTTTGGGGTTTTGGGTGGTTTTTTCGATTACCGCTTTGATTATCTGTGGGTTTTCAGTGGGCTTCATGGCAATTACTGTGTCTGCCCAGAATTTTAACACTCTGGTAGCCACAGGCGCTACGCTAATGGCTGTTTCGTTGAAAACGCTTCTCACTTGGCTGGTGACTATGATTGGAAGTTTTTGGGTTTTCGCTGTTTGCGCCAAAATTGCCATTTGCCTGTTCAACTCGCGGTTAAGCTCAAAAGTCTTCTTAGAGTATTCTGCAATTCTAGCGCGGTACAATGAAGTGACTGTGTCTATGATTACTAAACCAAAGTTTTTCGCAGTATAATCCGATAAACGGTCAATAACGGCTGCTTGCTCGTGGAAATCGTTCGGCTTGACGAGAAGTATGAGCTCAGCAATTTCCTCAAATTTTCCCGCCGCTACCTGTGACAGCCGCTTGGCGGAAAACGTGTTATCACAATCCATATACAACGTTTTGTAGTTTTGCATGGCACAGTTCACAGCACACTGCATCGCCAGCGTTGTTTTGCCCGTTTCTGGCTCACCATAGATCAGTGTAATGTTTTCTGGTGAGATGCCTCCGTTCAAGTGGCTGTCAACGCACCCGCAACCTGTTAAAATTTTCTTCATCACGCTAACACACATCAACGATTATAAAGTGCGAAACCAATAATTGTTTTGCGCTTACACGTATAGCCACATAGGAAGGTCGTATGAAAGCGAAGGTCGTAGTCGCAACAGTTTCAGGAAAAGCCTATTTCATGCTAGTCAACGAGTTAAAAGAAAGAGACATGGCTTTTCTAAGCGTAATTCCCGGTGATTCGTTGCCCGCAGAAACAAAGGTAGTCCTGACCACAGAAAAAGAAAAACATCTAATAAAACATGAAAAAATACTAGTTTACAGTGAGGACGCAGTAGTCAGCACCGTGGTAAATGACGCCCAGAGGATTCTCCAAGGAAAAGAAAATTACGAAAAAATCGTAGTAGGCATAGACCCCGGCGAAGTGTTCGGGTTAGCAGTCATAGCAGATGGGAAAATCAATGAAACCTGCAACTGCTTCAGCGTCCGAGAAATACTAGAAAAACTCAGGAGTATCCTGCAAGATTTTGACGCTTCTTCAACTGCGGTTTCGGTTAAGATTGGCAATGGAGTTCCAGCGTACAAGGACCTGTTGGAGGCTTTGGATTCCACGTTGCCTCCTGAAGTGGTTTTGGAAGTAGTAAGCGAGGCAGGAACCGACAGGCATATTGATGAGAAGAAACATAGACGTGGACTTAGGGACATAGTTTCAGCCATACGCATCGCTGGAAGAACAGGATACACTTGCCCGCGGAGGAAAATAGATGAAGAAAACAATTGAAAAAGGTAAAACGCTCTTAGTAGACGGTCCAGCCTCTGTCTCAGTTGTTTCCGGCAAAGTGGACGTGTTCGGCGCAACAGTGAAAAACTCCGTTAAAATTGTGGTTCGAGAAGGAAAACGGTTGCCTTTCACTGCTTTGGAGACAGCGAACTTGGGGATTTTGCTGGGAGAAAACGCAGGTGTTGAAGAAGTCGACGGCAGCACCATTCCGCAGTCATGGGCTGAAGCGGCTGAAACTCTTAAAAATGTGCAAAAAAAGCCGTTTACTATTATGATTTTGGGGAAGTCTGATTCTGGAAAAACGAGCTTCTGCACTTATCTGATAAACCGTTTAATCAGCGAAAACCAGAAAATTGCAGTTTTAGACGGAGATTTGGGGCAGTCCGATGTCGGTCCGCCGTGCACAGTTGCTTACGCCTTTGCAACCAAGTCGGTCACAGACCTGTTCACGCTGAGAGCAGAAAACGCCTTCTTTGTGGGATTTACGTCGCCAAGCGAAAGCCCAGACAAAGCAATTAAAGGCATGACGTTGATGAAGCAGGAGATTCTGGACAAAGTGGCTGATTTTGTTGTTGTGAACAGTGACGGCTGGGTTGAAGGCGAAGAGGCTGTGAGGTACAAGTCACAGTTGGCTGAAGCGCTTAACCCCGACCTATTTTTCTGCATTCCGCAAAGCAACGAATTGGAACCGTTGCTTGCTGCGCTTGAGCGATTTAGAAAAATCACGGTTGATTCGCCTGTGGTTATCCGACAGCGAAGCAGAGAAAAACGTAGGAACCTGCGAGAACTAGGCTACGCAAAATACCTAGCCGGCGCAAAAGTGAAAACGTGGCCCCTGAGAATGCTGACAATCGAAACACAAAATGATACGCCCGCCGAACAAAAACACCCAGAAGGCTCATTGTTAGGACTATACGACGCTCAAAGAAAACTGTTAGGCATCGGCGTCTTGCACAGAGTTGACCCAGTGAGAAAAGCCTTAAAAGTGTTGACTTCAGTCTCAATCAAACCTGCGATTGTCGCTTTTGGAAAAGTGAGATTGGACGAAAACTTCAAAGAAAACGTCAACGCTTAAAGAAACCCTGTATCTCCTGAGCCAGAACATCATCTTGGTCGGGCAGAATTTTCAGTCCCTTGCTTATCCACGAGGGCAGAAAACTGCGGCAGTAGTTTGTGGCAAAGCGGTAGTCCAAGAAAACTATGGCGCCCCTATCCTCCAGTGTGCGGATGGGTCTTCCGGCAGCTTGTGAGGCCTTTTTCATAGCGGGCAAGATGTAGCCGTATTCACGTCCAAGCCGCGGAAAACACTTCTCATAGTATTCAATTTGGGCTTTAACTCTGGGAGTCGGTTCCGCGTAGGGGACGCCTACAATTATTACGGAGTTCATTTGGTTGCCGGGGAAGTCCACGCCTTCAGAAGTGCGCCCGCCCTGAACGCCGAGGAACACTGCGCCGCCGCGCTCAGCCTGAGCCTTGAATTCAGAGACCATTCTCTCGTTGGCTTTGGAGCTCATGCCTCTGCGCTCGCGGAACAATGGTTTTTCTAATGCTTCAGCTAAGCCTTCAGCGATTAAGGCGTTTAGTACGCCGAAGGAAGCGGCGAATATGCCTGTGTTTCCGTGTGTGTTTTGCACTACTTCGTTGACGCGTTTTATGATTGTTTGGTACATTGTGGGGATTCTTTTTTCCATGGCTGTTGTGACGCCTAGGCAAACAACGGACAACACATGCTCTTTGGGGAAAGGCGACGGTGCAATATGTTTGACGGTGTTTTCCGGGAGTTTAGTTATTCGCGCGTATGCTTCGAGAGGTTGGAGGGTTCCCGACATGACGACGCTGGCGTAGGCTGATGAGAACACGGGAGCCGTGATTTTGGAGGGGTCTAAGGCAACGATTTCCAGCTTTGCAGTGGGCGTTTTTTCGCGGCTCATGTATGTGCTTGCGATGTTGATGAAGGATTCGTCGCCGAGTGTTTCCAGCCATTTCAGCATGAATTCGCTCATGCCGTGAATGTACGAGCGGGGGGTTTTTCCTTCGGCTAACAGGCTGCGTTTGATGAAGCTGCCTACTTCGTGCATGTGTTCGAAGAAGTCGCGTGGTTTGGTTATGTCGCCTTGTTTTTTTATTATGTCTATGAGGGTTTCAGGCGGGATTATGGTTTCTTTGTCTATGCTTGCTGCTATTGTTTCCAGTTCGTTGCGCAGAAGCTTGGCGAAGGATGCTATGCTGCTGTTTTCGATTTTTCTTGCTTCAAATTCCGCCTGTTTCAGAACGAACAGGGAGAGCCCGCTGCTTGCGATTTCGATGGCTGTGTCAGGCAAGTTGTGGGCTTCGTCTACTACTAGGATGACTTTTTGAAAGTCTGTGTCGAGGTTTTTGAGAAATGAAGTGCGAATTACGGGGTCAAAAACGTATAGGTAGCTGAGGGCGATGACCTTGAATTCGGATAGTGACGCTTTGATTAGCTCGTAGGGGCATAGGGCTTTTTTTCGGCAGATTTTCTGGATTTCTGAAGCTTTGCAGGGGTGAGAGGTTATTTGTTGCTGAACTTGGAGGAAGTCTTCAGTGTTCTCTTCCATGTTTGTGTAGAAGGGGCATCGGTCTTTGGCTTTGAGCATTTCGCAGACTTCCATTAGGGATTTCGCGTCGAACGTCCGTCTGGAAGCAAATTCGTTGAGGCACATTTCGTGGCGTCCGCGAAGCGAAATGCCTGAAACTGGCGTTTTTTTGCATATGGCTTTTAGTTCTTCTATGACGCGGTCGTGCTGCCTGTGAGTTCTCGCCACATACAATATTTTCAAATCATTTTCTATCGTTGTAGGGAGGCATGCTGACAGTGCGGAGATGGTTTTGCCTAAGCCGTTGCTGCCTTCGATGAGCACTGAGCAGCGGTTTTCAACAGCGCTGAAAACTGTTTTTATGAACTCGTCTTGAAAAGGTCGCACAGTTGAGTACGGGAAATATTCTGCAACTTCTTTCGGCAGCTTAGTCATCATCTCAGTTCCATTGTCCTTTCGAGGGGCAGTGCATGTTTACTGGGCACTGTGCGCACAGTGGGCGCTTAGCTTTGCAGTATTTTCGCCCGTGGGCAATTAGCAGCACATGCACGGCTAAATAGTCACCGGGCTTGTAAAGCAATTGGAGGTTTTCGCGGACAGTTTCGTAGTCGCCAGTTGCTGGTGCGAAGCCTAGTCGTTTTGACACGCGGTTCACGTGTGTATCCACTGGTATAGTGGGTTGTTTGGCGGAAAAGAGTAAGACAACATCTGCTGTTTTCGGTCCTATGCCTGGAAATTGCATGAGCGCTTTTCTTGCTTCCTCTAAAGGCAGCGCCAATATAGGCGTTAGAGTGCCGTGGAGGTTTTCAATTATTGCTTTTGAAACGTGTTTGATTGTTTTGGCTTTGTTCTTGTAGAGTCCCGCCGTGCGCAAGCACGCCTCTATCTGGCTGGTTTCGGCGTTTGCAAGCGCTTCGGGAGTTATTTCGAACCGCTTCGACAAGTTTTCGAAGGCTCTCGCCGTGTTTCTATCAGCCGTATTCTGTGAAATAATCGTGACAATCAACGTTTTAAACGGGTCATTTTTCGACTTGCTCCACGCAGGCATATCTAGTTTTTGCCGCAGTTCTCGCAATACAGTTTCTGCTCGTGCTTCTGCCACTTCAATGTCTCCGAACCTGAAGATGGTAAATAGTGAATTCAACAGTCTATAAATACTAATCAGGGCAGATTCCGAGAAAAACGAGGAAACAAAACCGAAAAAGCGAGCACGCTTACTTGTTTCATTCACATGCCGTAAACATACGCTTCGAAGCAAACCCTTTGCCGAGAACAGCCGGCATTTAAAATTAAATACTTGGACAGCTAAAACAAGAGTATTTGACAAAGTGAGGTTGAATGGAACTCACAAAGAAACTGCACGCGATGCTGCTTCTCGCAGGAGTTTTCGCGGCTTCGTTTCTAACAGTGTTTCTGGCAATTGCCCTTACTCAATCCGCGTATTCTACTCCTTCCAAGGTTGTCTTAGCAGTTGATGGCATGGCAGTAACGCTGGGTCCACCGCCCAACTCCGCAAACATCCCGCTTGACACCACAATCATAATAGACACCTTGAACTCTGCAGAAATAAGCAGCCTGCACATAACACCTGAACTGCCCATTGACCGCGTAACCAGCGAGAATTCAGGTTCGCTTTCGTCTCTGAGAACCTTCTATCCTGCCCAGCAGCTGAAACCCGGCACGACCTATCATGTGTCGGCAACAATCATGGGCACGCCAGTTGCATGGAGCTTCACTGCTGCTTCGGAACCGTTTAAGCCGGGAGCCAGCTTTTTCTTCGCGACCTATGCGGCATGGATTGCGCTGTCAACTGCAGCCGCAGCAACTGCAATCGCTGGATTCATCGTGTGGCAAAAAAGAAAACAAAGCTAAAGCTACCATAAACACTTGCCTAAAGCGTATTGAGAGGGAATACGACGCGAACAAGCAAGGTCACATGAGCGCTTTTTGTAACAGTTATTACGAGATAAGTTCCTGCTGTGCAGGAAACCCGGGTCACCGATACTCGTTATGCACTGGTTTTTGTCTTCTGAAGCCAGAATGTGAAGCCTTTTAAAGCAATTAATAATAAGGCAGGACAGTACAATCAAGCAGTGGAGATGCACCAAATGGAGCGCGCCAAAGTTGTAAAGGAAGAAATAGTCGAGCAGAACACGCCTTTCTTGGCTGTTTACGTGGAGTCAAAAAACTCTTGCCTAATAATGCTCAGCGAGAAAGAGGACCGTATGGGGACTTTGGCGGTCGCTGTTCCAAAACCTGACAACGTTCTGGGTCCAGTCACGTCATCAGTGTTGTTAGGCAACAGACACGTGGTTTCAGCCCGCATGTTCGCCGAGTACGTTGCCGTGAAAAAAGGCAAAATCGCGTTGGTTTCCGTCTATTTGGACAAGGTCAGCGAGTTGGAAGCGCAAGCGTTTTTCACGCGTCTCCTCGAAAAGGTGCTGCGGACGGAAAGCCGGAAAGAAGCCGAAAAAATATAACCTGCGCTGGCTGCTGCGGATTAGGGCGTTGAAAGGGAAAGAACATGATTTACAGGTTGCAGCCTACTGATTTTAACGCTATTCTAACAGTCGTCAACGACGCTGCACAAGCGTATAAAGGCGTAATCCCTGAGGACAGGTGGCGAGAACCCTATATGCCTGCACATGAACTTGAAGCAGAAATTCTAAGCGGAGTAGAATTCTACGGCTGGAAAGAGGGCGATGTCTTGATAGCGGTTATGGGCATCCAGCTTGTTAACGATGTTACTTTGATCAGACATGCGTACGTGCAGACTGCGCATCAGAGAAAAGGAATCGGCGAAAAACTGCTGAAACATCTCATTGGTTTAGCTCGAACACCCACAGTGCTGGTAGGCACTTGGGAAGCGGCTTACTGGGCTGTGCACTTCTACGAGAAACACGGCTTCACACTGGTGCCAACAGAAGAAAAGAACAGACTGCTCAAAAAATACTGGAACATCCCAGAACGGCAAATAGAAACTTCCGTCGTGCTAAAACTCGCAGAGAAATAAACCTCGCTTTCACACTTGCCACTGCACCACAAGCGAATTTTGTAATTAGCTTTTCATACGCACCAATTCTTATGCACAACGAACCAAAATTTTAAGTGAAGCAGGTGATTCTCACGGCTCAAGAGAAATCAAAAGTTTTCCTGAAAGCAGGAATGGTAATGTCAAAGGAAGTCATAACAATAGACGAAAACGCGTCAGTTAAAGAAGCCGCAGACATCATGAACGAAGCCGAAATAAGCTGCATAGTCGCCACCAAAAAAGGACAACCAATAGGCATAATCACTGAGCGCGACCTACTGAAACGCATAGTTTCCGAGGGCAAAAACGCAGAAAAAACCCAAGTTAAACGCATAATGTCAACCCCGCTAATCACTATTGCACCAAACACGGACGCTGAAGAAGCCGCCCGATTAATGTTCGAAAAGAAAATAAAAAAGCTAGCAGTAATCGACCAAAACCGCCTCGTAGGCGTAGTCAGCTTAACAGACATAGCCCGCGCGCAACCGAGCATAACCAAGGTGCTGCAGCAACTTGCCGCATTTCAGGATACGCCGAAAAGCATCAAGAAAGCCTTAGACTGCTACATCGTATGATCCTGCTGCCCAACAACAGCGCCGTTTTCAAAAGTTGTTTTACATTTAAGAGCAAGCACGTGCAGTAGTCATTAGGCATAACAGAATGAAAAAAACCCTACTGCTCAAAGTTGACCCACTGAGGCCAGAACCTGAAAAAGTGCAAGCAGCAGCCGCGTTCATCAAAAAAGGCGGCTTGGTGGCGTTCCCAACCGAAACAGTCTACGGCTTAGGCGCAGACGCACTTAACCCAAAGGCGGTTCTAGCGCTGTTCGAAGCGAAAAAGCGCCCGCTGGATAACCCGCCGATAGTTCACGTGGCAAATACAAACGATGTGCACAAGCTAGCCGGGCAAGTTCCGAAGGAAGCTGAACTGCTAATGAAAACGTTTTGGCCTGGACCATTAACCTTAGTTTTCAAGCACGCAGATGCTGTGCCCAAAGTAACCGTTGCAGGTTTAGATACAATAGCCATCAGGATGCCGCAGCATAACGTTGCGTTAGCCCTGATTAACGAAAGCAGCTGCCCCATCGCCGCGCCAAGCGCGAACTTGGCGGGTAAACCCAGCCCAACCTCAGCCCAACATGTCTTCGATGACCTGAACGGAAGAATCGACGCGGTTCTCGACGCTGGAGCAACATGCATAGGTGTTGAATCGACGGTGCTGGACATGAGCGTTAATCCGCCGATGGTGCTTCGCCCCGGCGGAACACCCTTCGAAGCTTTAAAGAAGGCTCTTGGCGACGTGAGGCTGCACCCGTTTGTTGTTGCTGAGGAAGAGGTGCCTTTGGCGAAGGCGCGGTCGCCTGGGATGCGGCATAAGCATTATGCGCCGAATGCGAGGGTGTTTCTTGTGGAGGGCGCTGTTCCTGCAGTGGTTGCTAAGGTTAAGGAGTTAACTGAAGCGTATAGGCTGAAGCAGTGCAAGGTGGGTGTGTTGGCTACTGATGAGACAATGGCGGCTTACAGCGCGAATGCGGTTAAGTCGCTGGGCAGCCGCTTTAACTTGGCGGCTGTCGCCCAAAACCTGTTTAGGCTGTTGAGAGAATTTGACAGTGAAGGCGTAGACGTGATAATCGCGGAAGGTGTGCCTGCTGAGGGCTTAGGCTTGGCGGTTATGAACAGGCTGCGCAAAGCTTCAGCCTACAACATCGTAAGGGCAGAGTAAAGCGAAGAAAAACTTATATCGAAGGGGGAACTTTCCCGTTTAGAATTCAGCATATTATGTGTAAACAAGGAAATTGGTGATTGAAAGAAATGTCTACAGGAAACACTGTTCCAGTTTTAGTGTTGAAGGAAGGCACAGGCAGGTCAACTGGGCGCGAAGCGCAGAAGAACAATATTATGGCTGCGAAAATCGTGGCTGAAACCGTGAAAACCACCTTGGGTCCATGCGGCATGGACAAGATGCTGGTCAGCAGTTTCGGTGATGTCGCTATAACAAACGACGGCGCAACCATAATGAAAGAGCTTGATGTGCAGCATCCAGCGGCGAAAATGCTTGTGGAAGTAGCCAAAGCGCAGGATAACGAGGTTGGCGACGGAACAACCACCGCCGTGGTTCTAGCTGGAGAACTGCTTGCCAAAGCTGAGGGCTTACTGGATAAGAACGTGCACCCGACTGTGATTATCGAAGGCTTCAAAAAAGCCAGCGAAAAAGCGCAGGAAGTTCTGGACAAGTTAGCCATACCCGTGTGTATCACGGATGATGAAACCCTGCGGGAAGTCGCATCTACATCGTTGGCTAGCAAAGGCATCACTGTGGCTGCGGACCACTTCGCCAGAGTAGCGGTTGACGCAGTTAAGCAGGTGGCTGAGGAAGTGAATGGCAAGTACAAAGCTGATATTGACTTAATCAAGATTGTCAAGAAACACGGCAAGAGCTTGGATGAGACTGAGCTTGTGAAGGGCATCGTCGTCGACAAGGAGGTTGCCAGTTCGCAGATGCCGAAACTTGTGGAAGACGCTAAAATAGCGTTGCTGAACGCTAAATTGGAGATTGAAAAAACCGAGTTCGACGCGAAAATCAACATTGAAAGCCCAGAGCAGATTGATGCGTTTCTGCGGCAAGAAGAAGCCATGCTTAAGGAAATGGCTGATGCCATCGCTAAGGCGGGCGCTAACGTGGTGTTCTGCGAGAAAGGCATAGATGACATGGTGCTGCATTACTTGGCGAAACGCGGCATATTGGCAGTAAAAAGCGTAAGCAGCAACGACATGGAAAAACTGGCGCGCGCAACAGGCGGCAAGGCAGTTGCCAGCGTTAAAGACTTAACCGCTGAGGTTCTTGGGAAGGCAAAGAAAGTGGAAGAGGTAAAAATCGGCGATGACAAGCTCATCTATGTGCGGGAATGCAAGAACCCGAAGGCAGTAACTATCGTTATCAGGGGCGGCTCAACACACGTGATTGACGAAGCAGAGCGTTCGCTGCATGACAGCCTATGCGTGGTTAGAAACGCAGTTGAAGACGCAAAAATCATCGGAGGCGGCGGTGCGCCAGAGGCAGAAATCGCTAAAGCGCTGAAACGTTACGCGGTTAAAGTCGGCGGGCGCGAGCAATTGGCCATTGAAGCCTTTGCAGAAGCGGTGGAAGCGATTCCGTTGACCTTGGCTGAAAACGCTGGGTTAGACCCAATAGACATCATGGTGGCGCTGAGGGCTAAGCACGAGAACGATGCTAACAAGTACTTCGGCATTGACGTCAACACGGGTGAAATAAAAAGTATGATTGACTTGGTGGTTCTTGAGCCGTTGCGCGTGAAGCAGCAGGTTGTGAAATCTGCCACTGAAGCTGCGAACATGATTTTGAAGATTGACGATTTGATTTCTGTGAAGGGCGGCGGAAAGGCTCCTCCTATGCCTCCTGGCGGTATGGGCGGCGGCATGGGCGGGATGGGCGGTATGGGCATGGGCGGGATGCCCCCATACTAAAAACCCCAACTTTTTTGTTTTAACTTGCTTTTGGAAATCACTCAGTAGTCGGCTGTTTGCGTTTTTATGTGAATGCAAAATAGCTTAAGCTGTGGTTCTTGCTTGTTTTGCCAAATGACACTTCAAATTTATATGCGGGGAAGGGCAGAAATAGGTTTGGTGCGTGTCTGTTTGACGGTTCTGGAGAGAAATGCGTTATGAAGCATGTTAAAATTACGGCGTTTGACTGTCCTGACGCGTGGTTTCAGGCGTTGAGTCACATTTGGGGCGAGGGCGATGTTTTTCAAGTTGGCTATGGCTCAGAGGTTTCGGAAACCAAGAAGCTCAATTTGACTATTGAAATTTTGCATCCTGAAAACAGACCGCTGGTCGCTGATAAGGCGCCTTGCGACATGAAGTATGTGCAGTGGTACGCGTTGACTTACTTGTGGTGCGGTGAGGGTAAGCAGGATGAAACGTACACTTACGGCAGCCGCTTGAGGGAGCCCGTGGACCAGATCGATGAGGTGGTTAAGCGGTATGTGCAGGAGCAGCGGGACAGGCAGGTCACGATGGTGGTACGGCTGCCTGAGGACATTAAGAAAACGCGTGCTGGGACACAGGAAAAGCATGAGCCGCCCTGCTTGAGCCTAATTGACACGGAGATTCTGGAAGGGCAGCTTCATTTGACGTGCTATTTTCGCTCGTGGGATGCGTACGCGGGTTTGCCAGCGAACATCGCTGGATTGCAGCTTTTTAACGAGGCTTTGGTGTCTGAGATAAATGCGCGAAGCAGCTTGGCGTTGAAGACTGGGAAGTTGATTTTTCACTCGAAGAATTGTCATATCTACCAGCGGCAATTCAAGCTTGTGAAGGAGTTGCTGGAGCCGAAAAGCAGCGTTGATAACATTCCGAGAATGGCGAAGACAATGAAAGGCGCATCGAAAGAGGCGCACAGCACATAACGTGTTGCTTTCCGTCAATAGAGCGCCTGTGTGAGGGGTTGTGGTTGAGCGAAAAGTACATCCGCGTTAAAACATGGGAGGACTTCAAGCGCTTAGGCACTGAATTGAAGCCTGAAGCGGTGGTTTACAGCATTGATCAGAATGGCATGTCCAAGACCAAGGAGCTTACTTGTTTGCGGTTGATTTTGCCTGCAAGCAGCGGCTACTACGTGTATTTGGATTTTCCAAAAGATGGTGCTTTGAGGGAAACGGGAATTCCGATACGCGAAGATAGGCTTGGCAATCGTTGCCTGCGAGATGAAGACGTTACGCGATTCCTAAGAGACGCGTTTGGTAGAGCGGACTTGCAGGTTTACTCTTTCTGGACAACTTAGGTGCTCGGTTTTTTGCGCGGAAAATATTTTCTCGTCCGTAAGCCGAGTTTGACAATTGAAAGCATCAGAGGCACTTCCATGAGTGGTCCAATCACGGTTGCCAGCGCGGCGCCTGAGCCGACACCGTAAAGAGTTATGGCTACGGCGATGGCGACTTCGAAGTGGCTGCTGCTGCCTATTATTGTTGTGTCGATGGCGGTTTCGTATTTCCAGCCTAGAAAATAGCCAAGCGGGTACGTCCACGCAATCATAATGGCGTAATGCAGCAGGTTGGGCGCTGCGAGGTAAGCTACTAGTAGGGGTTCGTTGAGAATTGTTTGTCCTGCAAAGGAGAATAGAACAATCAGTGTTGTCAGCAGCGCGACGATTGAGATTTTGCCTACGGCTGGCTGGTAAACATTTTTGAACCATTCTTCACCCTTTTTGCCGATAACCAGCCTGCGGGATAATGCGCCTGAGGCGACTGGTAAGGCGATGAAGGCTAAAACGCTGAACGCGATTAAATCCCACGGTACTGGGATGCTGCTGACGCCTAGGTATAAGCCTGCTAAAGGCGCGTAGAGAATCAGCATCAGCAAAGCGTTAATGGCAGTGTTAATCAAGCCCTGTGCCATGTCGCCTTTCGCAAGGAACATCCACCACATGACCATGGCTGTGCAGGGTGACAAGCCTAGAAGTATGACGCCGGCGATGTACTGAGGGTTTCCAGCCAGAAACGTGTTTGCCAACACGGTCATTATTATTGGCGCTATGACCCAGTTAGCAATTATTGTCACCAGTAACGGTTTAGGGTTCCGCGCTGCCTGTTTTATGTCGCTGAATCTTATGCCGACTACAGTGGGGTACATCATAAAAAATAGCAGTACGCCGATTGGAATGGATAATTGGGCGAACTTGAGCGAGTCCATGAACTCGCCGAATTCAGGCAGGAATCGGCCAACCAGCAAGCCGACGACAATGCAGATGGCTATCCAGAGTGTGAGATACTTCTCCCACAGTCCCAAAGACGATTCCTTCAGGTATGCTTCTTTGATTTCCAATTTAGTTCAATCTCCGCTTAGCGGCACGTAAGATTCTTGAAAACTTCTTTTGCCAGTGCGGCGACAAGTTCAGGGGTTAAACTGTCAACAACAGCGTATATTCTGTGGTCAACGACTGAGTACATTCGTTTGTTGCCGTCTTTTCGGCATCTGACGATTCCTGTGTCTTTCAGAATTTTCAGGTGGCGGGAGACAACTGGCTGAATGAGGTTTAGGTAAGGTACGATTTCGCGCACGCATTTTTCTTTGTCGCGCAAAAATGCGAGTATCTCAAGCCTGACCGGGTCTGCGAGGGCGTTTAGGACGGTGGCTTTGAACCTGTTTTGGTTTTCCAGCGGGGTGACCATGTTTTCCCCATTATAACATAATAATATTTAAATATTGTTATGAATCAAACTTGAGACGATGGAGCGTTAGCACAGATGGCGGAAGAAACATTTCACGGAATCCCGAGAAACAAAATACCTTGGTACCCGACAATAGATTACGAAAAATGCCTCGCTTGCGGCAAATGTGTAGACTACTGCAAACTCGGCGTGTACGAATGGGACGAGCAGCAGGGAAAAAAGAAACCTGCAGTGAAAAATCCCTACAATTGCGTGGTGCTATGCACGGGCTGCCAAGAAATATGCCCTTCAGGCGCAATTAAGCACCCGTCAAAAACAGAAACACTCGAGATTATCAGAAAACTGCGCAAAGCTCAACACCATTAGGATTCTTCCCGGCGACGATTGCAGACGGCAGTGCTGTACGTTTGCCCTTAACTATTGGGCTTTTTGCCAATCGCCATACCGTACCACATGAAAACCTTGGCTATTACAGGGATTATCGCACCTGAAGCGGTGCGCGTCAGAACAGTGAGCAAGAAGCCGTCTACGCCTGTTATCACGTTTGAAGGCGAAAGTTGGAAGAGCCAGAAAAGCAGCAGTCCGCCGATGGTTGTGGAGACTACCCCAGCAATTAGCATTCTCTTAAAATTCTCTGAGCGTTTATTCAATGCTCCCGCCATATAGCCTATCAGCATGGCGCTGAGAACGTAGCCCAGCACGGTTGGACCAAACCCCGTGAGAAATCGTCCGCCTGAGAAAGCACCGTACTTCACAGCCCACCATATTGCGTAGATGCTGCCGAGCAGGAAGCCTGAGGCGCCACCTGCCCACCTGTTCCAAACCAGCCCAAGAAGCAGCGGAACCCCAACGACTATGACCATTTCTTCTATTTCGCTTATGATCCCGATAACCACGCCGAAAGATTCCATGCCGAAAAGCGAGCTTAGCCGAGAAAAACCTACGATAACCAAAACCACTAAGACGGGAATAATAATGCCGTAGAATAGGTCGGTCAGTTTCCATTCTTTCCAGCTGAGGTCCATTAGGCGTCCACGCAGGTGAAGCCATAGATTTATGCAAATATTTAAATTTTGTTATGAAAGCGCCAAGCTTACACCGCTTATCGTGCCCCAAACGGTCATGTCGCCGCCATGAAACCGCACAAAACTCTCAGGTTTCTCGTCTTGCCCAAAATCGAGAACCCCTTTTAAAATTACATTAGTAATAAGATATATCTATGCCCTCCAAGATACTCAAGTGCGGCGGACAAAATGTTGACTCCTTGCGAAGTCGCGGTGAAATGCGCTTTACCTTCAATCCGCGCAATGATAGCAAACGAGCTCACAAACAAATACCAACTGAAACAGGAACACGCTGCAAAACTCCTTGAAATGAGCCAGTCAGCCATAAGCCTCTACCAAGCGAAACTGCGTGGAACCTCGTTGAACCTGCAAAACGACCCCGAAATCACAGCATTGGTGACGAAGCACGCAGATTACCTTGTCAAAGGCTTTTCAGCGCAAGAAGAAAAACTCCTATCGATATGCGGAATCTGCAAAACCTTGCGAGCGAAAGGTTTCCTATGCGAGATACACAAGACCTTCGACCCGTCCATAAACATTGAAACATGCAGAGTCTGCCAAGCAGCCACTCAATGCCCATAGATGCCTGAAGCTTCAGCAGATTCCGAGAACACCTGCATGTTTGTAATAACCCTTTAAAGTGCCGACAACAATTTAGTTTTAGCTAAGCGAGGAAACAAAGCGCATGGGTTACTTAGCAGTCTGGAAAATCCTAGAAGAAATCATAATAGAGCTCCGTAGAAAAGGGCAATCAATTCCAGCCGCGGTTATGAACGACCTGAGAGCAGCGCAAACAATGATTAAAATCATGAATGCTAGCGGAAAACACGGTGACGCAAGCCAGAAAATCGAGGAATACCTCAGCACCGTGGAAGCGCGTCTGGTCACTGAAGCCCAAAAACATTTCCCGCCCGAACGCATAGACGAATGGCTCAGACGCATAGAACAGGCTAACATTGAAACAGACAGTGGAGACGACGAAACAAGATTCATAGCAGGCGTCCCACGCGACCAAAAATGGATACGCGTCGAACCCCTAGCCAATCTGCCTCTTGAACGTCTTGAGCAACTCGCAAAAGAAACGAACCTCTCCGCTGCAATCCAAAAAGACGGACGAATGATAGTCTACGGACAAGCCGACGACCTGAAAGACTTTATTAAAAAAATGACTGAACAAACAGGCAAAAAATGAAACAGGAAAACACCCACTGCGGATGCCTCAGAAGCGGCAAACCTCTCTCTCCATAAACTGAGAATCCGACACGACTCTGCATTTGAATTGACCCCTATAACTCGGTTAAGCAAAAACATGAGCATATTTGCAGCCTATTAGCAGTCCAATGCAGAAACCTATAGGTAACAAAAGCCTTTATTTAGTTATCTAACGTTTATTTGTACGTAATAGCTTAACACTTTCCAAAAAGGATGTGAGATAAAGCATGAGCGCAAACGAGAACGAACCAATGATTTCATGGCTTAACGAGTACAGGGATGCTAAAGTTCGTTCAACGGCTGAGGGAGCATTCAAACTTTATCTGCAATGGACAAAGAAAACGCCTAAACAACTTATAGACGAATTCGACCAAGTTAAAACAAGAAGCCAAATTCTCCAATTCCAAAACTACCTGATAAACGAATACGTTTCACCAGCAAGAAAAGAAAAGCTGAAACCTAACTCTGTTCGTAGTATCCTCAATAAAGTACGTGCCTTCTACTCAAGCCAAAAAGAAATGGTCAGAAACTTAAAGGGAAAAGTTATAGATGTTGAAATGGCAAAAGGCGAACACGTTTTCAGCATAGACGACCTTAGAGCAATGTACGCAATTGGCGATTTGAGGGATAAAGCAATTCTGGCGACAGCTACGAGTTTAGGCTGGGAAATAAGCGCATTTATGGGTTTAGAAAAAGACTTCGTTGAAAGTTTGGTTAAACGTGCAAGAAGCCAAAATTTGGAATTCATAGCGTTTGATTGGCAACGAAAGAAATCGGGAGCTACTCAATACGGGATTCTTAACCCAATGGCGATTTTCAGCTTAGAAAACTACTTAGCCAAATTGAACAAGGAAAACCCAAACCAAACTAAACTGTTCGACATAACAGAGGTAAGCATAAACAACATACTGAGAAAACTGGTTCAGGACAGCAACATCGTAACTGTGGGAACAATTCGCTTTCACCTTATCCGCAAGTTCTTAATGAATGCCCTAAGCGATGCGGGGTTAAACAGCTTCGAAGTTAAATTGATTATGGGCAAGGAAATAGGCGTATCTGACAGAACATATTTGCAAACTTTGAAGAAATCAGCTTTCGAGAAGTACAAGCAATGCTATCCGACTCACCTGAGCCTTTCGCAACATGTTAACGGTGCGGCTAAATACTCAATTCTCGTTGATTTGGTGACAAAGCATGTCCAAGCACAGCAGCATCTCGTTGATTACATGAAGCAAAACGGAATGTTGGAACATGTTCCGCAACCAATCCAAGACGAATTAAACAGCGTTGCAGAATTCGCTAAGTTGATGCAAACTAAGAACGGCAAGAAACCCGAATCTGAAAAGCCAAGAGAAGAGGATAATATTGTCGAATGAAGAAACCAAATTACTAAAACAGATTCTTGCTGAGCTACGAGAAATCAAATCTGCAATAAATAAAAACGCCAAATCAACGTATGATGCAATTAGGTACTTTAACCCGTAATTTTCTTTTTTCTTTATTTCGATAAAGTCAACCAAATCAACATCCTATAATTTAAAAAATTAGCCAATAACGCACGAAGCCTGAGCAGGATATATGTGGTTTTTCGTGGTTGCAGAAGGCAGGGGAGAGGTTTCAGGTTAGTTTTTCGTTTTTGCTTTGGTTATTTGTAAATAACTAAAATGTCGCTTTGTTTATCTGTTTTCTGGAAAATGTTTTTAACCATCGTTTCCGATTTATTAGTCGGGAATAGGCGATGACAGCGGTCAAAATAGAAAAATCGGTTATAATCAAGCCCATAAAAGCTAAATCAAGATGTTTTGCGGTTAGAATTAGTTAAAACGAAGACGGCATACAGCGACATACATACGCCTTTCGGAGTCAAACATTTTCAAGGGACTTCATTTGAGACTTTATCCAAATTTTTTAAGCGCCTTTCAGTTGTTTTTAAAGAGGTCTGAGAACAATTACGTGGGAAGACTGAAAAAGAACGTACAGAATAATTATTTGTTTCGCCAGTAACCCTTTTTTCAAAATCTCCACAACATCGTTGTTTAAAATTAGATAATTCAAAAAAGTCAAAAAACAAAAAGGGGTAGGGGAGATTTGATAATTTGTTTTTCGGTCATAGCTACGAAAAATGCTTTAACTCCTAAATAATACACGTCACTATAGAAAAAGCAATGAAAGAGATAAAGCAAATAGACTTCACCTGTCCAAATTGCGAAAAAGAGTACATAGTATTAACTCCAATCGAAGAGATATTTTGCGGAAAAGGTGTTTGCTGTTCGTGTTGCAAGAAACAAGGCTTGCAATCTGATGAATGTAAGATGTTTCAGTTAGAGCTTAAACGGGAATCCAATGGCACGTTTCTAAGCAGAGATGATATTAAAGGTCTCTTAATGGAGAAAGCGGTTAGCGATGCATTAACTTCTTTAAAAATACCTCACACTCACAACCCATTTAATAATACTTACCCATGCTATCAGAATAAAAGACCTGATATTATAATTGAGAAACTTAATCTCGCCATAGAGTGCAAAAATTTAAATCAAATTCAAATAGAGCAAAGTCTCTCTAACGCTTGGCTCGATGAAAACATAATAAGCAGACCTTACTTTAAAAATTACAAGCGTAAAATCGCATTTTTCAGCTACAAACCACGACAATCAAGTATTAAGTATCTGAATACGCATGGCTGGCGAATTTACAGTTTAGGCACACAAATTCTTACGGTAAAACAAATGAGAAAATCAATGGGCAAAATGAAACAAAGATTCTATTGGCTGAAGGTACATTTTCCTTCCCAATTGTAATATGCATGACATCCACACATCAATCAAACAAAAAAGGCGAACACCCCAGTTTTCAGGGTTAATTTATCAAATTATGTTAATTGTTATTAAATTCACTAATTGTCTAATTACTACTATGTTATTAACTAATTACTAATTAACTAACTAACATTATCATATAAGGTAATGGTTGTTGCGCTAAAAGCATGGAGAAATTGACGAACCATTAAACAAATAGTGTATAATAGCATGTTGAAGTGTATGATAGGCTGAAGAGCTTGTTTGGTGAACATGCCGAATAGCAAAACCTAAAACTAACCGAAAAAGCGTGTTCTAAAGAATAGAATTAAATTAAGGTTAACATGTATATTGTATAGGGGTAAGATGAAGAGAACGGCATTAGCACTAACACTCATCGTGACCGTTCTTGTTATGACGATAGTCGTTTTCTTATTTGTAGGAGTAAAGCCTAATTCATCCTCCTCCGATAACCCTGAACAGAAAACCCTGCTCGTAGAGAGTTTTAACGCCACAACTATCGGCAGTAAAGTAATTGGTGGCAATATCGTTCTTATTAACCCTACAAACAAGAGTTTTGAGAACTTAACATTAACAGTAAAAATAGACGATTCCGAACCAATAGTGCCAATTCTGCGTTTAATTAAGCCCTTAGCTACTGGAGCGACATTTAATCATTATTTAGTTGCAATAACTCAAATAAGCATCGAATCAAACCAAAATGAGACAATTCAGCTTTACCTATATAACCCAGACAAAATGGAACCACCTTTCTACGAGACAAGCGTAAACGTCCAAACTTTTAGTTCTCATGTAATCAGGTTTTACTTAACACAAAACACCCTTGGCGACATAATAAACGGGCAACCATTCACAATTCCTCAAGAAAAGGCTTACTTACAAATCACAGGTTACAGTTCGATAGAACACGACAATGACACATGGCATGAGATTTTCAACAGTACCAGAAATCGGTATGAATACATAAACGACAAGCCCAATTTCTACCAGCAATATCATCATTCTGCATTCTTTCCACTCGACCCAAGCTCCTATAATTGGGCAAAATCACTAAACCAAATAGGCGAACATTACTTCAATGTAACAATATTCAATAACAATACTTTTCCAGTTGGAAAGGTAACATTGAATTTTGGAGACGGTGGTGTGGAAATGGCGTTGCAAGACAAAATTATCCAACCAAATGAAACATATGTTTTCCCAATAGCCGTGAGTGGCAAGGATTGGTCGAGCGTTGAAAATGTTAATCAACTGAGCAATTTCTTTCCAGCATATGCAAGTGGCGATTTGGTCCAATAGCGTTTTTGCAAACGATTAAATAATTGCGTAAAATTATTTGACTTAGATAACTCAAGCGAAGGTTTTGTTACCTATAGAGGGTCTATCCGTAACGCCTCTTCCGGAACTGTATACAAAGGAGGCTATAGATCACTCCAAACACAACAGCGCCTATTTATAGTTTAAATAAGGGGCCTATAGTTTTTTCCACGCACTAGTTTCCAGCTTCCTGCAAGGGGAAAATCTAAATGCAAGTGTGCAGCATGGTAATAGCGAGTTGGCAACAGCATGACCGCAAAAGTAAAAGAAGACCCAGTCAAAATGCACAAAGACGCAAACAACCTAATGGACAACGGCAAATACCAAGAAGCACGTGAACTTTTCCTACGCACAGCAGAGCTTTACCGCAAATCACAAAACTACTTCGACGCCGCAACAATGCACTATAAAGCAGGCGAATGCAGCTTCGCATTGAAAGAATACGAAAAAGCAATCGAGCAATTCACCAAATCCGCTGACCTTTCATTCGAAAAAGGCTACGACCGATTCGGCTTAAGCGCCTTAGACTACGCGAAAGACTGCAACAAAGCCTTAGGCAATACGCAGCAAGTGGCGGAACTGGAAAAGAAAATCAAAGAAGTTAAGGCAAAACTTGAAAGCACCTTCTAAACGCCGATGTGGATATCAACCAAGCCACGTTTTTTCTTTTTCCCGCAAGCAACAGGTAACTTTAGAAATCCATAATAAAACCTAAAACCCAATTCTCTAACATCAAAGGCTCCCAACATGCCCACACTTTTCAAAGACCTAGCAGACCTCCTCGAAAAAATAGCCGCCACACGCAAACGCCTAGAAATAGTAAGCTTAACCGCTGACTTCCTGAAATCCTTAGACGCGGAAGAAACCGAACCAGCAGTCTCCATGATTCTCGGCAACGCATTCCCGAAATACAACCAAAAAACCCTAGACATCAGCTGGACAACCCTGAGCAAAATCCTGCAACGCGTAACTAACGCAGACTGGAAAATTTTCCTCGACGCATTCAGCAGCACAGGCGACATCGGCTCAGCCACAAAAGCCCTCTTCGAAAAAACCACTCTAAAAAAGCAAACTATACTCTTCACAAAACCGCTCACGATAACCGAAGTCAGACGCAACTTAGAAGCCATCGCCGAAACCTCAGGCTCAGGCGCAAGAGAAAAGAAAGAACGCCTGCTCACAGCGCTTTTAAGCCAAGCCTCACCCACAGAAGCCAAATACCTAGTCAAAATCCTCACACATGAAATGCGCACAGGACTCCACGAAGGACTCATGGAGCAAGCAACCGCAAAAGCCTTCGACCTTCCATTGACAACAGTACAAAAAGCAAACATGACTCTAGGCGACATAGGCGAAGTAGCAGCCACAGCAAAAACAAAAGGCAAAAACCATCTATTCACATTGAACTTCAAAATTTTCCGACCAGTCAAACCCATGCTAGCGCAAACAGCAAGCGACATCAACGAAGCTCTAGTTCAACATAACGGCGAAACCTCCTTCGAATACAAATACGACGGCGCAAGAATCCAAATACATAAACAAAACGGAAAAGTCCAAGTTTTCAGCAGAAGACTCACAGACGCAACCTCAAGCCTACCCGACATTGTAGAATCCATAAAAAACAACATTGTAGCACACGAAGCAATACTCGAAGGCGAAGTAATAGCCACCGACAACTCTGGCAACCCAATTCCCTTCCAGCACCTGATGCGCAGATTCAAACGCGTCCACGACATAGCAGACGCAGCAGAAAAAATCCCGCTAAAACTGTACCTATTCGACGCACTCTACATAAACGGCAAAAACCTAATCTCACTCCCGTACACACAACGCAGACAAACGCTATCAGAGAACGCAGGAGAAATCCCATTAACCACACAGATAATAACAAACAAGCAAGAAACCGCAGAAAAATTCCTCCAAGAAGCCATAGCAGCAGGACACGAAGGAGTGATGGCGAAAAACCCCAACAGCCCCTACACGCCTGGCACCCGCGGAAAACACTGGCTCAAAATAAAACAAACCCTTGACCCCTTGGATTTGGTCATAACAGCCGCCGAATACGGCTACGGCAGAAGACACGAATGGCTTTCCGATTACTACTTAGCTGCACGCGACCCAGAAACAGGCAACTTCCTCACCATAGGCAAAACATTCAAAGGCTTAACAGACACAGAAATCATCAACCTAACAAGACAACTCAAAGAAACAGCAATAACCGAAGAGCACAGACACGTCACAGTAATCCCCAAAATAGTCGTCGAAGTAACCTACAACGAAATCCAACACAGCCCAAAATACAACAGCCACATGGCGCTTCGATTCGCTAGAATAAACCGCCTAAGACCCGACAAACAACCCGAAGACGCAGACACCATCACCAAAGTCAAAAACATATACGAAAAACAATTCGCAAAAAAAGGCAGATATAAAACCGAACCATAACACTCCATATACGAGGCGCAAACCAAACATGCACACAACAAACAGAAAAACCTTCGCTGACACTTTCTACAGCCGCCAAATCGCCATGAAAGAACTAGGCATAAACGGACAACGCCGCCTATCCGAAGCAAAAGTAGCCATAGTCGGCATAGGCGGATTAGGCACTGTCTCCTCACTCTACTTAGCATTGGCTGGCGTTGGCCACTTGCGCTTGATAGACCAAGACACCGTTGAAACCCAAAACCTCCACCGCCAAATCCTCTACACCGCAGAAGACACGAATTACCCGAAAGCTGAAATCGCCGCACAACGCCTCACAAAACTCAACCCACTCATAAAAGCCGAACCCGCCTCAGAAAACCTAAACGCAGCCAACGCAGAACAACTGCTCGCTGACGCAGACTGCGTCGTAGACGGCTTAGACAACATGCTGACCCGCTACCTCATCAACCGCACCTGCGCCAAACTCGGCATACCATACGTTTTCGGTGCAGCCATCGGCATAGAAGGCAACCTCTCAGTGTTCAACCCGCCCAAAACGCCCTGCTTGGAATGCGTGCTGCCCAACCTCCCAGATAATGAACTGATGAAATGCAACACACGCGGAGTACTCGGCGCAACACCGGGAATAATCGGCGCAATGCAAGCCATGGAAACCGTCAAACTGCTCACAAACATAGGCAAACCCCTGAAAAACAAGCTCATGGTCTGCGACTTCAGCGACATGACATTCACCACCATTGACATCGCGAAACGCAGCGGCTGCCCAACTTGCCAAGGCACCGCAGCATTGCCCAAACCAAGCGAAAAACTCGTCTGGCTCTGCGGACGCAACACGGCAAACGTGAACCCTGAAAAACCACTGAACCTGAATCTTGCCGAAATTCATGCAACGGTAAAACAGAATTTTGCGGTGCGTTTGAAATCCCATTTAGCCGTAATATTTGAATACGATGGCTTAGAAGTCAGCTTGTTCAACGGCGGACGCATGCTCATAAAAAACGTTCAAAGCGAACAAGAAGCGTTGAAGGCATACAGAGAAATCCTCGAAAAATTGAAAGTAAGCTAGTCATCGTCGAAACCGAGACGCCTAACGCGCTGAAGGTCAGTCGAGTTTTCTTCGGTTAACCCAAGATTGTTACTGAGTTCATTATTTTTGGCAAATCATTAAGCGCTATTTCCACGTTCGGCACGCCTTCGATTATTGTACCTGTAACCGTGTACATCTTATCCTCAAAACGCTTGATTTTTTGAATCTGCCATAACAACACATTCGAGAATTTTACGTGACCCGCAACTAAAGCCCCATCCGCTTCTACTTTCCTGCCTAACCGTTCTTCGTAAAACTCTGCGCCTACAGATTTGTACATGGCTGATAAGCCTTCCAAGCCAATTTTCACGTACTGATGCATGTCGATGCCGCCATGCAAGTCAATCGTGAGGTTCACGTTTGGCACGATTTCGTCGCTCTTGCCGATGTTTACTGTGCTGGGGACCCTGACTGAACGCGTCATTTTAAACGAAAGCGTTATTGGAATATACGTGTAGGGCGCAATGTTGCCAATCTCCATTATTCCCCAACGCTGAGCAGGCCAAGAAACCTTGAACCCGTGAATCGGATTAATGTATGTGGCCCAGCGGTCACCAGCCTTCTGGCTTTCAACCTCTTTTCGTGACTCGTTGAAGAGGGTTTTCAGGTCTTTGCAGACTTGAATGGCGGCTGGGATAAGTTTAACTATTTCCCCAATCGGAAGGCTCATAATTGCCTATATGATTGGTAACGCTTATAAAATTTCTATTTCACTCTTGCCAAAAGTGTGCTGTAAAAGCTACCAGCAAAGGTCAACTCGTATTGCGTCTCTTTCAGTCAAGATTCACTGTGCAAAATGCGTCAGCAGACAAATCATCTCAAAAATATAGCGTGATTGTTTTCAATCCCGTTTTTTACAGTAATAACACTTGTCGCCCTTGTCTGATTCAAAATTTTGAGGAAATATTTAACCTGCCTTTCGATTTTCGCAGTCTTTTCGGCGTTTCGTTGCAGCAAAGGCGATGTGCTTGCGGATAGTGGAACAGGGATGAAGACAATAGGGATTGTTTAGCTGTTTCTGATTGGAGCGCGTTGAAAGAGTTCCGGTGCCTCGCTGTGGACTGCCGTGCGGGTTATGTGTGGGATTTGCCTGATTAATGTTGCTGCTTGTAGTGATTCAACTGTGGTTAGATACACTTCAGTTTGCCGAGAGGTAAGCCCCAATCAGGTGGATGTGAAGTTCTCATTTTGGTCGTCTATGACTGTGCCCTCCCATCATTTGAAGTCTTTAAGGTAGGGAGCTAATAGATTCAATTTTCGTCATTTTGCAGCAAGTTTTAGGCACCAATGCGGGGTGTGCTAGCAATTTTGGTCTTCTGCTTGTTATGTACAATTGTCCTGGTCTTTGTATAAGAAATAATATCTATTGACATTGATAATTTAATAATTTTTCACTTATCAGGGTTGTTGGAAAAAACTTAAATAGTTATTGAAAGCATACCTTCGAAATCAAATAAAATAAAACGAGGAAAAAACAAATGAAACTACCCAAAAGCAAAACCATAATCACGCTGTTTCTATTGTCAACTTTTGCTATAGCACTTGCCGCATTGCCGATCGCTAATGCGCATACTCCGCCATGGATTATCCCCACTTGGACATACGTCTCTGTGACAAACAACCCAATAGGCGTCAATCAACCATTAGGCATTTTCGCCTGGAGCGATAAATACCCGATGACAGCAGTCGGCGGCTACGGCGACCGCTTCACCTTCTACCTAGACATAACTGGACCTGACGGAAGCAAAGAAACCATAGGACCACTCAAGTCTGACCCAATTGGAACAGTGTTCTACACCTACACCCCTAATCAAGTAGGTACATACACCATTGTAGCCAGAATGCTGAACTGTACATTAACAGGCCAACCTCTTCCTCCAGGAACCTCCGGCTTGTATCGCGGCGTTGACTACGTCAATGACACGTATCTGGGAAGCACGAGTGACTCATTGGAAGTCATTGTTCAGCAAGAGCCCATAAAAGCATGGCAAGAGACGCCTCTTCCAACGGAATACTGGACACGGCCAATAAATTCCATGAATAGACTGTGGTCGGCACTTGCTGGCAACTGGCTTTACAGCGGCTTCATGACTGATGGTCCAACCACCAACGTCAATGCCTATTGCACTGGACCAGAGAGCCCCCACGTAATGTGGTCTCGACCCATGTGGGCTGGCGGTGTCATGGATGGTCGATTTGGCGACTTGGGCTACCAGACATCGCATTATTCAGGTCTTAGTTTCACGCCCATAATCCTGAACGGAAAAATCTACTACAACGTTGGATCGCACCCGAGGGAAGGCTGGTACTGTCTTGACTTGTACACAGGCAAAGTGGAATATTTCCACAATACAACAGGCGCAGTGTCAGGCGTGCAGGGAACGCAAGAGCAATCAGGTGCACAGTTCGACCCCGAAGGTAGCATAACTGGCGAGTCGCTGTTGTATGGTCAGATATACAATTACGATTCGCCGAACCAGCACGGCGGCTTTCCATACCTTTGGTGCAGCGGACAAGGCATAATCGGTTATACGCAAGTTCCAGGCGTTGGTCAAACAGCAATATACGGAACTGTTTGGATGATGTTCGATGCGTACAGCGGCAACTACATCTGCAGCATTGCTAACACGACGCAGACTGAACGCAGAGGCACCAGAACAATAACAACTGGCGCAACGGGCACGCAAGTTTACGGAAAAGACGGAAGCATACTCTACTACAACGTAGTGAACCTTGGAACCACCACGCCAGCCTACTATCTGCAAGTTTGGAACAACACCTATGTTATATGGTACAGAAAAGTGTGGAACACCAACCAATATTGGATGTGGCGACCTTACCTGAACTACACGTTTGGCGGGCAATATGGGTTCTCACTGAACGCTTCAATCCCAGCGGTGCAGGGCTCCATTCTTGCTGTCCGTGAAAACCAGTACATAATCGGCGGGACTGCAGGGAGCAACAATGAGAACGGGATAACTCAGGGCAACTTGTGGGCTTTGAACCTGAAGCCAGACGCAAACGGAGCCATCACGCCAACGCTACTGTGGAACATTACATTCACGCCACCATCATCAGCAGGAAACAAAACCATAACCATGGGTCGAGTCGATCCTGAAGACGGCGTATTTGTTTTCTATTGTACACAAACGCGGCAATGGTGGGGCTACAGCTTGGAAACGGGACAGCAAATCTGGGGACCAACCGAGCCTGAATACGCGCAGAACATGTACGGCATGAGCAGCAACATCTACCGAGGACTGTTACTTTCCTATGGCTCAGGACAAACTGGCACTGAACTTGTTGCCTATGACATAAAGACCGGAAAAGTAGCTTGGAGATACACGCCAGCGCAAGAAGGATTTGAGTCACCCTACGGCAATTACCCGCTCTCATTAGCATGCATCGCTGACGGCAAACTTTATTTCTACTCGACTGAGCACTCGCCTACACAGCCATTGTGGCGAGGTTCATACCTGCGGTGTATAAACGCATCAGACGGAGCAGAACTCTGGAAGATAAGCCACTGGGGTGCTGTGGTTGTCGCAGACGGTTACCTTGTGGGATGGAACGCCTATGACAACATGATATACTGCTACGGTAAAGGACCAAGCGCAACCACAATCGCCGCGTCGCCAAAAGTTTCAGTGCACGGCAATTCTGTGCTGGTAGAAGGAACTGTTACTGACATATCTGCTGGTACCGAGCAGTTTGTGCAGTCGAAACGTTTTCCAAACGGCGTTCCTGCTGTATCTGATGAAGACCAGCGAGCTTGGATGGAATACGTGTACATGCAACAAGCCTGTCCAACAAGTGCTAAAGGCGTTGACGTGACGTTGGATGCTCTTGACCCGAACGGCAACTTTGTGCACATTGGCACTGTGACCAGCGACATGGCTGGAACCTTCGCTAAAGCTTTCACGCCCGAAGTGCCAGGCCTCTACCAGATCATCGCCACGTTCGCAGGCTCCAAATCCTACTACGGCTCCTACGCAGAAACCTACGTTCAAGTAGACGAGGCGCCGCCGGCATCGCCATCACCAGAGTATCCGCAGCCAATCGACCCCACGATGACCATAGTCGCCGTCGGCATCGCCATAATACTAGTGGTCATAATCTTTGGAATCTTGCTGCTGAGGAAAAAGTAGCCATACAGCAACACAAATCAAACTCCCCCCTTTCTTAGTCACCAGAAAACAAGAATGCGCCGCAATACGAAT
>JAOZHU010000040.1 GCA_026014705.1 Candidatus Bathyarchaeota archaeon
CTTTCAATTCCCGCTACTTGGGATTTTTCCTTGCATCCGAGTTTTTTCTGGCTTTTTCGGCGTTTAAGGCTTACTTTTGGTATGATTTTAGATATGTATCCTCGATTATTATTAGAATGTAATTCAATTTATAAAGATAATCGGGTAAACCATTTTTGTTGGTCGGTTCAGATTGTACTTTCTTTCTGATATCGAACAGAAGCAGCTTCTATATAGGCTTCTGCCAACCGCACGGGAAGTAGGCGTCAATAAGGAGTTAAGAGGCTGGAGTTGGCATCAGCCACCATTAAAGCCCTATTTTGATAGTGTCAAATTGCCTATGTATGAAGTGAGCTCCAAGTATTGCCCCACAAATCGGGACGTGTACCTGCGTCATGTAGAAAAGAAGTACGTTCCTCCAAGTTCACGTATGGTTCTTGGCAAACTGTTTCATGGTGTGGTTAGTGATTGTTTGCAGGCTTTCCGTCAGCGTCAGAGCCTGAGTTTTGAGGGGTGGTGGCAGAAGATTAGATGGCAGGAGATTTCGGAAAAACCTGAGAACGTGATTGATAGGTGTAGACAGGTGTGGGAGTTTACGCAGAAAATGTGTGAGGCAGAGTTGGCGGAGCTTTCGTGTAGCCAACCGTACGCTAGCGAGATGGATTTGATTGCTACTGCGGTTCCTTTTTTGGTTGAGCATAAGATTTCGGGTGAGTTGCTGGGCTTGAGTGATGTGCTTAGTGTGGATTGTTTTGATTATTTGAGGACTATTATGTTTGATTTGAAGGTTACTAACGCAAAGGATGAGTGGCATAGGCTTTACTCTTTAGGTTATGCGCTTGTGTTTGAGAGCATTCATGAAGTTCCAGTGGATGTTTGCTGCACGGTTTACTTGAATGTTGAAAATGGCAAGATAAGTGTTCAGAAGGACTTGTTTTTTGCGAATGATGAGCTGAGGCAGTGGTGGATTGAGGAGAGAGATAGGAAACTGGAGATTGTGGCGGAAAGGAAAGACCCGGGAAAACCTGAGTCCTCGCAGTGCAAGGAGTACTGTCCATACTACAGTGTCTGTTATGGTTAAGCTGCTTTTGGTGGTTTGTTGTGAATGTTTTTCTGGATGATTTCGGAATTTTCTTGGGGCGGAAGAGAAACCGTTTCATTGTGAAGAAGAATAACGAAATTAAAGAGATTGTGGCTGATGATGTTGAGTCAATAATATGTTGTTCGTCAGGCGTTGCTTTTTCGGCAAGTGCTTTGGATTTGGCTGTGGAGAATAATGTTCAGGTTGTTTTTGCTCGGTATCGTGGGTGGCCTTATGCTGTGTTGATGCCTGCGTCGATGACGGGTTCGGTGAGGGCGAGGCGAGAACAGTTTCTTGCGTATAATGATGAGCGGAGTGTGGTGCTTGCTAAGAAGTTTATTGCGGGTAAGCTGGTGAATCAGGCGAATTTTTTGAAGCTTATGGCGAAGAACCGAAGGCAAACTGACCCTAAGCTGGCTGAGAAACTGTACGAGTCAGGGAAACTGATTGATGATGCGAACGAGCGAATTGGCAGAGAGCAAGGCAACAATATTGATGAGAAGCGTTTGCAGCTTATGAATTTGGAGGCTGAGGCTGCACGTTATTACTGGGATTCGGTAAGGCAGATTTTGCCGCCTGAATTAGGGTTTACTGGGCGAGAGACTCGTGGAGCTCGTGACTCGTTTAATGCGATGTTGAATTTTGGTTATCAGACTGTTCTTTTTCCTGAAGTATGGAAGGCTGTGAGTTATGCTGGTTTGGATTTTTACGCTGGGTATTTGCATGCTGACCGGTCTGGGAAGCCTTCGCTTGTTTTGGATATGATGGAGGAGTTTCGCCAGCAGCTTGTAGATAGAACATTGATTGGGCTGATCACGAAGGGCGTGATTAGGCCGAATGAGATTTTGGCTACTGATGCAGTTGAGGAGGGCAAGGTTTTGAGTAAAGGGGTGATTAAGGTGTTGCTTGCGAGTTTTCAGGAGCGGTTAGATAGTGAAGTTATGTTTAATGGGCAGAAGGGCTCGTTGAAGAGTTTTATTCATTTGCAGCCTAGGTGTGTGGTTCGGTTTTTGTTGAAGGAGTCTGATTATGTGCCGTTCTGTTTAGGATGGTGAGTGCACATGCGTTATGTGGTGATTTATGATATTACGGATGATAATTTGCGGGCTTTGGTTGCTGAGACGCTTAAAGATTACGGGTTACAGCGGATTCAGTACAGTGGGTTTATGGGTGATCTTCGGCGGGACGAGTTGAACAGTTTGCTTGTGGATTTGCGGAATTTGATTAAGGATTTGGTTGAGAACGTGCAGTTGTTCCCTATGTGTGACAGTTGCCTTAGAGGGAAGAAGGAAGTTGGGAAACCGAAGAAATATGAGTTCAAGGAAGAAAAGGATAAGTTTGCGTATTTTTGAGTTTGTGTTGCTCGAGTTTCCCAAAATGTTTATGTATGCATGCGGTATCTATTGTATACGGTGGTTGTGTTGACACTTAAACCTTTAGCTGTGAGAGTGCCTGAAGAAGTAGACAAGGAGATCCGTGAAATAATTGAAGAAGAGAAGCTTGATAAAGCCACGGTCGTGCGAAACCTTCTTGAAATCGGTATAGCGGAGTGGCGTAAGCAGACAGCAGTGGAGTTGTTGCAAAGGGGCAAGGTTACTTTTGCGAAGGCGGCGGAGATTGCGAAGCTTTCGCTTTGGGAATTCGCTGATCTGGTTAAGCAGCGGAATGTTGAATGGGTTAGGCTTTCGCCTGAGGATTTGGACAGGGAGTTTAGGGAAGCGTCGGCGGCGAAGTGTAAGTGAAGCCTTTAGTGTTTAATTCTACTCCTTTGATTTATTTGACAAAGGCTGGGCTTAGCGGGGTTTTTGAGGGTTTGCAGGGTGCGAAATTGACGTCGCCTGCTGTTAAGCGGGAGGTTGTTGACCAGGGCAAAAGCAAAGGTGTTCCCGACGCGGTTGTTTTGGATAAGCTTTTTTCGACTGGGATCTTCAAGGTTTGTGAGCCGAGCGACAAGAGGTTTTTGTCGCGGTTGTTGGAGACTCGGGGTCTTCATTTGGCTGATGCTGAGGTTTTGGCTCTTGCCCGTGAACATTCAGGGTTAGCGGTTGTTGATGATGAGGTGGCGCGGAAGACTGCGAAGGTTTACGGTGTTGATTTTGTTGGTTCGCCTTTTATTTTGGTGAGGGCTTTGTATGAAGGGCTTATTTCCAAAGAGAGGGCTAAGCAGGCGGTTAATGATATGGTTTCTGCGGGTTGGCGGTGCAGCGTGGAGAGCTACGCCAAGATTATGAGTGTCTTGGAGAAAGTCTGAAAGCAAAGAGCGAAAGCGGGTTTTGAGC
>JAOZHU010000008.1 GCA_026014705.1 Candidatus Bathyarchaeota archaeon
ATGCGATACGCAAGTTTGGAGGAACGCCGAGAGTTTTACACTTCAGAGTTTGACGTGAACAAGGTTGTAGAGTGGTTCGGCAAACGAATAAACAACGTTAAATTCGCAGTCATCATAGGCAGGCACACTCGGATTTACCGTGAGAAATACCGTGAAGACGCTGACACAACCATAATCATAGACGAATATCAGAACTTAAGCGATGTGCGTGAGCAAATCCTCGAGTTCCTGCCTGAGTCCGCATACTACGACCGCAACGCTTACAACACAATTGGCCACAAAACAGGTCAAGAACTGGCTTTCGACCTTGACCCCGAAAACATAACCTGCCCAATCCACGGCAGCTTAGCGGACAAAATGAGGCGCCACCAAGGCTTAAGCTTCTGCGCTTTGGAATTGCAATTGGTTAAGGAACAAGCTATAAGGCTGTATGAGCATCTGGAGAAACAATTCTCTAAAATGCGCATTGTTTACTCGGGCAGGGGGTTCCATATCCATGTTTTCGACGCTGAGGCGTATGCATTAAACGAGGCGGAGCGGCGTGAAATCGCGTTGGAAGTCAAGGCTAAAGGTTTCGGAATTGACGAGTGGGTGACCGCGGGCGAAATGCGGCTGATTCGGTTACCCTACAGCCTGCACGGTTTAGTTTCCAGAATAGCTATTCCAATAGAAAAAAGTCAGCTTGAGCAGTTTGACCCCGCTGCTGATAAGGGGTGCATTCCGAAGTTTCTCGGGAAAAGGCGCCTTACTTCTTGACTTCTTTCGCTTTTTTCTCTTTCTTCTCGTAGTAGACTTTCTTCTTTTTCTCTTCTTCTGCTTTCTTAGCTTTTGACATAATAACCCCAATATTAATACTATGTTTTCACGGGCATAAAAGATTTTCCAACACCGCTACAAAGCTGAAAGGCATATTGAAAGGTTTATTTGGCATAGTCACCTTCCACTTAAACGCAGAGAGGACTTATTATGGAGAAATTTGATGTTCTCGTCATCGGTTCAGGCTCAGGCATGCTCATAGCGTCAACGGCTGTGGGCAGCGGCTTAAAAACAGCAGTGATTGAAAACGGACCCATGGGCGGCACCTGCCTGAACCGCGGCTGCGTCCCATCCAAAATGCTTCTTTACCCCGCTGACATCGTCTCCACAATAAACGCGGCGCAAAGGTTAGGCGTAAACGCTACGGTCAACTCAATTGACTTCAAAAAAATAATGAGCCGAATGCGCACGCTCGTAAACAGTGACTCCTCTGCACAAGCTCGCGCGGTGCAAGCCACATCAGGGCTTACATGGTTTAGAGAAACAGGCCGATTCATTTCAGACTACACAATGCAAGTAGGCGAACACACGATAACCGCCGAACGCATTTTTATTGTTTCAGGTGCAAGACCAGGTGTTCCGCCAATTAAGGGAATTGAGCAAGTGGCTTACTTGACAAGTGACACCGTCTTGCAGATGGAAACGCCACCAAAAAGCATCTTAATCATAGGCGGCGGCTACATAGGCGTTGAATACGGACACTTCTTCTCAAGCATCGGCACAGAAACCACGATAATTCAAAGACCCCCAAGGCTTTTGCCTGAAGAAGAACCTGAAATCTCCGATTTGCTCAAAAACGAACTGGAGCAGCACATGGCGATTCACACTAGCTTTGAGGTTGTCAGCGTAGCGCAGAAAGGCAACGTTAAAACTGTGACGGCGCGAAACCGTGTGGACAACCGCCTCAGGGAATTTACTGCTGAAGCGGTGATGGTTGCGTCGGGACGCGTACCCAACTCCGACCTGCTGAAGCCTGAAAAAACAGGCGTGAAACTGGATGAACGCGGCTACGTGAAAGTCAACGAGTATCTGGAAACCAGCAAACGGAACATTTGGGCTTTCGGCGACGCCATCGGCAGAGAAATGTTCAAACACGTGGCGAATTACGAAGCCAGCATCGCATGGCACAACTCAGTCCACGAACACAAGGTAAAGGTGGACTACTCTGCGGCGCCACACGCGGTTTTCACTCACCCGCAAGTCGCTTCCGTAGGTTTAAAAGAAGCTGAAGCCAAACAGCAAGGTTACAAAATCTTGCTCGGCAAGGCCTTCTACAGAGACACCGCCATGGGCGCAGCAATGGGCGAACCAGAAGGTTTCGTCAAAGTAATTGTTGAACGCGAAACAGGAAAACTCTTAGGCGGACACATAATAGGCGCCGAAGCCTCAGTGCTCATCCAAGAAATCGTAAACGCCATGAATACGGAAAACAAGAGCATCGCGCCAATAATGCACGCCATGCACATTCACCCCGCCCTGTCAGAAGTAGTTCAAAACGCCTTCGGAAACCTGAAACCCGCATAAACAGAGACCATAACTCAACATTCAACCTTCACATACCCGCTGTATACAGAAAGCCTACACCCTGCTCCAAGCAGCTAATGCCGCCACTAGCTCTCGGAACTATATAAAGGACCTATAAATAGGGGGGCTATAGTTTTTTCCACATATACCTACGCAACACACTTTTTATCCCACGCTACCAAATGCTTCTATGTGAAAACCCGTTGGCAAGACTGAGAGGTTTCCAAAAACTCACTTCCACTGAAAACGCGTTACAAACATGGTTAAACACTCTGCAAATCAAAACAAACAAAGAAACCACCGTGCCACTGCCCGAAGCATTAAACCGCATCTTAACAGAAGACTTAATCGCCACAGAAAACCTACCAAGATTCGACAAGTCAGCAGTCGACGGATACGCAGTGAAAGCCAAAGACACTCTTGGCGCATCACAGTTCAAACCCGCACTACTCCAATTAACCACATCAGACACCGTCAACACTGCAGAAGCAAAACAAGTTTGGACAGGAAACGCCATCCCCAAAGGCGCTGACGCCGTGGTGATGCTGGAAAACACGCAGAAACGCAACGAACAAATCGAGGTTTGGACGCAGCTGGCACCAAGCGAAAACGTTTCAAAAACAGGCGAAGACATCAAAAAAGGCGAAGTCGCCGTGAAAGCTGGAACCCGCTTAAACCCTTACCATCTAGGCTTGCTCGCTGCATTAGGCAACAGCAAAGTCAAAGTCGCTGACAAACCCAAAATAGCCATAATCGCCACAGGAAACGAACTTGCAGAAATAGGCAGCAAACCCGCAGAAAACCAAATCTACGAATCCAACAAAATCATACTCTCAGCAATGTGCCGCGAACTAGGCGCAGAACCACTGGACATGGGCATAGCCAAAGACAACATAACCGAGATTACAGAAAAACTCAAGAAAGCCCTGCTGAAAGCCGACGCAGCAATAACAACAGGCGGAACCAGCGTTGGCGGACTCGACTTGGTTCCCGACGCAGTAAACAACATAGGAAAACCAGGCGTAATCGTACACGGAGTAGCCATGAGACCAGCAATGCCCACAGCACTCGCTGCAGTAGACGGAAAAGCCTTGATTATTCTCTCAGGAAACCCAGTAGCCGCGGTAATAGGCTTCGAAGTGTTCGCCAGACCCTTAATATGCAAGATGCTGGGGATGCCGAACACAGAGCAGAGACCAACAGTAAAAGCGGCTTTAACCCGCAAAGTAGCCACGGCATTGGGCAGGAAGACTTTTGTGCGCGTTAAAGTGATACAGAAAAACGGCGAGTACTATGCTGAACCAGTCAGCGCACGAGGTTCAGGTGCTATTTCAACGATGACAAAAGCCAACGGCTTCGTAATTGTTCCCGAAAACAGAGAGGGCATCACAGAAAACGAACAGGTAACAGTGCACCTGTTCGGAGACTTAGAGCAGGCGAACTGAAATGTTCAGAAAACTAATGGCGTTCAGCGAAGCAAAAACCGCTATTAACCAACACCTCAAACCGCAACCTTTAGGCACCGAAGAAATTCCATTGTTCGAAGCGCACAACCGCATACTCGCAGAAAGCGTTGCATCAGCACTGGATATTCCGCCATTCAACAGGTCAACAGTTGATGGCTACGCAGTGAAAGCCGAAGACACATTTAGCGCGGAAGAAAATCACCCAGCGAAACTGGCAGTCTGCGGCATGGTGCACATAGGCGAACCGCCGAAAACAGTCGTAGCCAAAGGCGAAGCAGCAGAAATCGTCACAGGAGCTCCAATTCCTGAGGGCGCTGATGCCGTGGTTATGGTTGAAGACACTGGCAGAGAAAACAACATGCTTAGCGTCTACAGCGCTGTGACTAGCGGCGAAAACGTGATGAAGAAGGGCTCAGACATCAAAAAGGGCGAAGTTGTCCTCGAAAAAGGTCAAGTGTTAGGCTCCAGGGAAATCGGCGCTTTAGCCGCTATGGGCAAGGCAACAGCTAAGGTGTACCGTGTGCCCAGAGTTGCAGTGTTTTCCACAGGTGCAGAAGTAACCGAACCGGGAAAGCAGTTGCTTGGTGGAAAAATTTATGACATAAACGCTTACAGCCTGAGCACGGCAGTGGTGGAAAGCGGGGGAAACCCTGTGTGTCTAGGTGTTGTTTCCGATGATAAGGCTGAATTGCGGGAGGCTCTGGAGCATGCGTTGTCTTGTGCGGACATGGTTGTAACTTCTGGCGGTGTTTCTGTGGGTCCGAAAGACCTTATGCCGCAAACTGTGAATGCGTTGGGGGAGCCGGGTTTAATTGTTTGCGGTGTGGCTGTGAAGCCTGGGAAACCTTTGACTGTGGCGTTGGTTGGGGAGAAGCCTGTTTTCGCGTTGCCTGGTCATCCTGCTTCGGCGTTGTTGATGTTTCATTTGTTTGTTCGTCCAGTTATTCGGTTTTGGGCTGGCAAGCCTGCAAGCGAGGCTGTTGTGGTGAGGGCTGTTGCTGGGGCTAGGATGTTTGCGGCTAAGGGGAGGCGAACGTTTGTCATGGTCAGGTTGAGGTGCGATGTTTCTGGTAGGTTTGTGGCTGAGCCTGTGGAGACTGGTGCTTCGGGTGCGATAACGACTCTTGTGAAGGCTGATGGGTTTGTGGAGATTCCTGAAAATCAGCAGTTTGTTGATGCCGATGAGGGAGTTGATGTGGCGCTTTTTAGAAGCGTGGTGTAGTTCAGCTTTTGGGGGTTATTTTTTTAGTAGTGTGCGTGCGGTGAATATCCATGTGAGGGTAGCGTAGGCAATCATGGTGGCGCTGATGAGCCAGTTGGTGAATATGACGTATGCGAGCGTGCATAGGGAAAGGGTTGTGGCTGCGAAGAACAGTGTGGTTATGAGCCATTTGGTCAACGTTTTCTTAGTGAAGAGGCAGTAGGCTGTTATGAGGCTTATGATGCCTGTTAAAGCTATGTGGGGAGGATAGTTGGCGAAGGGTAGCGAGACGAGTAGGAGTGTGCCTGCTGTGGCGTAGAAAGCGGTTGGCGCCAAAGCTTCAATGTTGGCTGTTTTGAGTTTGGATTTTAGTGGCATTTTCGCCGCCTTTAATCTTATGCATTAGGGGTTGAATTATTAAGTTTGTTGTTCAGCCATGTGCCTTGCGGAAGCGTTGGTGGATGGCGTGTTGCGGCTTTAGCGTTTTGGAATGAGAGGGTTTAAAAAGTAACGTGTTGCTGATTAGTAATTAGCTTGCAGGGAAGGTGGAATGTGGTATGAGTCACTTTGAACTGTTCGTTTCTCATTCCAACGTTTTCAGCGGTTTTCAAACGCCGTTTGAGAAGGCGGATTACGTGGTTTTTGGTGTGCCTTTTGATGTTACAAGCACGTATCGCACGGGAGCGCGGTTTGGACCAACGGCGATTCGGCAGGCTTCTTTGAACATTGAAACCGTTAGTTTCCGTAGTGGGGTGGACGTGGAAGATGTTGGTGTGCATGATTTGGGTGATTTGCATGTGTCTACTGACCCTGAAAAGACGGTTGGCATGTTGAAGCTTGTGGTTGAAGACTTGGTTGATGCTGGGAAAATTCCGATAGTCTTAGGCGGAGAACACACCATAACTTTGGGGATAATGAAGGGTTTAAGTGCTAAGGCTGCGAAGACAGCGGTTGTGAGTTTTGATGCGCATTTGGATTTGCGTAGCGAGTTTCTCGGGTTAACGCTTTCGCATACGACTTTTATGCGCCGTATTAATGAGGAGGTTAAGCCAGCTAGAATCGTTGAGGTTGGCACGAGGTCTGTGTGCAAGGAAGAATTGGCTTATGCTGAAGCTGAGGGTATAGAGTTTTTTACTTCTCAGCAAATCAGGAAGGAAGGCGCAGCGCAAATTGCGGAATCGCTTAGGGCGAAACTTGCGCCGTATGAGAATGTTTACTTGTCAGTGGATATGGATGTTCTTGACCCTGCTTTTGCGCCTGCAGTGCAGAATCCAGAGCCTGAGGGAATCGAAACTTGCACGTTGCTGGATATTCTCTGTGCGTTGTGTGATAAACGTGTGGTTGGGTTTGATGTTTTGGAGGTTGCTCCTAACTATGACCAAGGTGTTTCTGCGATTCAGGCTGCGAAAATAGCGTTTGAGATGCTTTGTGCGTTGGAGAAATCGCGAAAAGGGCTGTGAGGACAGGAGTATTAGAGGGCTGTTTTGGTTATGGCTTTAGAAGTCTATGGTTTCTTTTGTGCTCTGGCGCGTGGAAAAATCTATAGCCCCCTTATTTAAAGAGGCTATGTATGGAAAAATGAAGAGATAGCAGGCAATATAGTGGTTGGTTGTACTAGGCTTCAATTTAGACCTGAGGAATTGTTTTTCTTGTTTTCAAGGTACTCGCTAGTGAGGTCCTGTCGGTATTCTTCTTCAGAAATCAGGGGTTGACGAATGGTTTCAAGCAAATCTTGAGGCATTGTTCCATGTTTCACAAGTTCAAAACCAACTTCTTTCAATGCGTTAGTAACTTCTCTTGTCTTTTCTGTTTCTCTTCTCATTAAGTAGGCGTGAGGTCGAAGGACAGCGCCTGCAAACTCACAGTTTACATCCTTAGCAATTTCCTGAATAACCCGAACTAAAGTATCAAAATTTCCCGTTTCCCACCAGCCGCATACTGATACTAATACAATTTTGCGAATGTTTACTTCGTTATGAAATTTTGCGCGGGTTCGTCCATTCTTGGACTTCAAGATTGGTTCAATTAGAGGACACAACCGATTGACTACATTTTGGATTTCACCAGGTAACGGCAGATAAACGGGCGTAGCCAACACAAGGATATCGGCTTGGCGAAGCTTTGGGTAAAGCTTCTGCATATCGTCTTCGATATAGCATCGACCGGGTCTTTCATGCCAACAATAGAGTTCACCGGTGCAAGGTTTGACATTAAGCCCTCTAGCATAAAATAATTCAACTGAGGCTCCAGCTTGTTTCATACCATCAAGAAATGACTCCAACACCAAAGCGGTGTTGCCTTTATCCATTCTGGCGCTCCCATTAATGACAATTATTTTAACCAAACCATTCCCCCTCACTCTTATGTAAAAGCATTGCAAGCTTTAACTTTTTTTGTATAAAAAAATGTTTAGTATGCAGAAGAAATGGTTGGTTGGATTAAAATTTAATTTGGTTTTGTTGTCGTGTACGTTTTTGCAGGGCAAGCGAGGTTAAGATTAGAAGTGCTGCTGTTGCCATGAGCGCTACTATGGTTATGTCGAGGTTGCTAGGGTTTGCTGTTGCTGTTGGCTGCGGCGTGTCGGAAGCAGTTTCCGTCGGGTTGGATATGTTGAATGATTGAACTGTGGAGTAGGAGTTGAACTCAGCCCAGTATTGGTCTGCTTCTTGCCAAACATAATAGTGCCTGAAGAACTGGAACGTGTGGGTGCCTGTTTCTGTTATAGGCGGGACTGTTGCTTGCCAAGTGTACCAGTCGCGGGCAACGGTGTCACCAGGGACCTTTTCATTTATTATGCCCATGTAAGTCATCGTGATGGGTGGTTTTCCGTCTATGCTGACCGTGACCGTGGTGTTGGTGTTGACTGCTGTGGTTTGATCTATGAAGTGGTCGATGAACCCATATGTTTCTCCGTCCTCCGGGTAATAGTTTGCCATAGAAATTGTTGCGCCTCTTGCAGGGTTCAGGCTAGTTGAAACCGCTAGCAATATTAGCAAAATGGCTATTGCGTTGAGCGTGACGCTCAAGAGTTTCAGTTTCCTGTTAACCATTTTTGTCTGTTTCTCTCGTCTTGCTCTTGCCTCGTAGCCTAATGCGGTTTTGTCTTAATTGGTTTTCCGTAGGGCGCCATACCACTGGCTACATGCAACCACAGCATTTTGACTGCTGCAGAGCATACATAAATCAGATTTCCGCAACTGAAATATATCCGAACTCAATGCTTGCGCTTGTTCTGCTAAACTATGCGTTTATGAATAGCCTTGGAAAACAAATTGACCGCTATTGGCAACCTCTCAGGATTTTCTCAAACTGCAGCAACCTCTGCTCTGATGCTGAGACCTGATTCCCAGGAACTGCTGGTCGCGCAGGAGCAACAGCCCGCAGGATATTTGGTTATGGTTAGAAGTTGGTTCTAATCCAAGCGTCAGGGTTCTGAAACTTGACCTTAACTGCATCACCATTTTCTTTCTGTTCTACACTCAGTGTTTCTCTTATGTTTTTGAGCTGAATCCTGTGGTTTTCTTCATCCCGCGCGATGTTCATGAACAGTTCCTCAAACTCTTCAAAATTAACAGCGTACAAACGGCTAATTTCACTTGCCATTAGTTGAAACGTTTTAGCTTGGATTTGCATGAATTGCTCTTCAATCTCAGCACTGTCCAGCTTCGAAATGAACTCATAGAGTTCCTCACTGGTCAATTTCTCTTTTTTCGCAAGTTCCGCTGAAATTTGCTTGATTGTTGAGCTGACTACCCCAAGTTTTTTCTCGCATTCCTTGGCGTTCGCTTTGGCAAATCCCATTTTCTCGCTTACTCCCTTGAAGATCGCAGCATGCTTCTTGCTTTCATTAGAAATTTCGAGAAGTTGCTGCTTGATTGGTGCGTTTTCTGTCAACTCAGCCAACTTAAGGAACAACAAACCCGTTTCCTCTTCAACCCCGCTCAAACAAAGCAAAAAATTGGCCACATTATCCCTCGCATTGTCTTTTTTGCCAAACACTGTTAACCCCGCCTCAGAGCTTACATGGACAAAAAGCAGATAAGTGATTTATGAATCCAAAATAACTAAAAAGAATCTATCAAAACTTACTCCCAAATCCAGAAAGAGGCGGACTCCAGCCCTGTTTCGGTTCCATTAGGGAAATATTCGGATTCCCGCTCGTTTGCCACGCGCCCCTTGTGTTTGCGATACAGCGCCATCGCCACCATGGCATAGGGGCAAGTCACATTTCACTTCACGCGCATAGGTAGTTATATTTTGCTTAATGAAAACTTATTAAGACGCGGCGATATGTGCTTCCAGTGATTAAACATGCCCTACTGCGGTAATTGTGGTGCCGAAATCATCCCGAACACGAATTTTTGCGGAAAATGTGGTGCCGCTGTGGCTTCTGCGTCAATGATGCCTCCTCCACCTCCACCACCGCCGCCAACCCAAGTTCCCTCAAACACAGCAGTTACAACGTTTCCGCAAGCAAGCGGTTTGGAGAATGCTCTAGGCGTCATGCTCCTGAGAAAGCCGAAATCGCTCGGAAGATACGACAGTTACACTGGCGTGGTTACGACTCACCGACTGATTTTTGCCCAGATGACAAGCGAAATGCTGAAAGACGCGGTGAAAACTGCGAGAGACCAAGCAAAAGCCGAAGGCAAAGGCTTCTGGGACCAGTGGTCAGACCAGATGAAAGCCTCTTTCTCTTACTCGCAAAAGTACCTCACAATGGCACCGTCGGCAATATTAGCTGAGACACAGGGCAACTTCGCAATCAGCAATGACGCCATACGGGAAATCAAGGTGAAACTGCAGCACATCCGCCAAGGGCAGCCGTCCCTGCATGAATTCGAACTGGAAATACATTCAGCCGCGGGAAAATACGAGTTCAGAATGGACGAAAGAGACGATTACGTTAAACTCCTCAAGCAAGCCTACGGCGAAAGGGTCAAGACACCTTTCGGCTATTTCTCCTCTCATGGCGTCAAAATACACCTGTAAAAAAACACAGCGGCTTTCAGGAATCTCCCGGCTCTACTGAAACTGCACTGTTTAATAGTTGCTTTTGTGATGTTGCACGGTAAACGTTTTTATAGTCGAATTAACGTCTATGGTGCGTCACATTAACTCATGTTAACTAACGAAGCTTCTAAAGCTCGAGGAAAAGAACGCATGAAAAATTTTGTGGCAGGAGAAATGAAACAATGGAAATACAGTCGTTTAAAGACTTGCCACTAAGCAGGGAAGTCTTAAAAAGTATAGAAGAACTAGGGTTTGAACAGCTTTTTCCGATTCAAGCTCAAGCAATAATGCCCTTGCTCGAAGGCAAAGACGTCATCGGGCAAGCGCAAACAGGAACAGGCAAAACAGCAGCCTTCGGCGTGCCCATGGTTGAGCGCGTGAACCCAGCAACCCCCAAAGTTCAGGGTCTAGTATTAGCGCCAACACGTGAACTCGCCGTGCAAGTTGCTGAAAACATCAGCCTATTCGCGAAATATAGGAAACTGAAGGTTTTACCCGTCTACGGAGGAGCCCCCATAGAACGGCAAATACGCGCTCTACAAAGCGGCATCCACATAGTTGTGGGCACGCCGGGACGCGTAATCGATTTACTCGAAAGAGGAATACTAAACCTCGCCTCAGTGAAAGTGGTAGTCCTCGATGAAGCAGACAGAATGCTGGACATGGGCTTCATAGATGACATACGATACATTCTGGCTAAAACGCCATCGAATAGGCAAACCAGCCTCTTCTCGGCGACTATAGACGACACAGTAATGAGCGTCTGCAACAGGTACATGAAAAACCCCTTGAAACTGCTTGTAAGCAAGGATGAAATCGGACTCACCCAAATGAAACAGTACTACCTGCTCGTTAACTCTCACGGCAAATTCGAAGCGCTATGCAAAATTCTAGAAGAAAACCACATAAACCGCGCCATAATCTTCTGCAGAACCCGCCGCGACACAAGCTACGTCGCAGACAAACTGCAGCGAAAAGGATACAGTGCGCAACCGCTTCACGCGGGCTTCACCCAACCCCAACGCGACTTAGCTATAAACTCTTTCCGAAACGGCAAACTGAAACTACTCGTCGCCACCGACGTCGCCGCCCGCGGCTTGGATATCGATGGAATAACACACATTATCAACTACGATGTGCCGTTGGATGCACCTGTCTATTTCCACAGGGTTGGCAGAACCGCTCGGATGGGACGCGAAGGCACTGCTATCACACTGGTAAGCTACGGTGAACTCTCAGACTTCAGCAACATCAAAGCCTTGACCAAAACCAAAATAGAAGAACTCGCATCAGCGGCATCTGACGTGGACTCACCCATCCAAAGCTTCTTCTAACCCCCGCAACCACCAAAGGCAACAACTCAATCCAAGCTCAGCAACATATGCAGCAACCCTCAACAAATTTGCCTCGGTTGACTTATTGATAATCATTCTCAGAAAGGAAGGTTTAAATAAATTATACCTCACTTTCGTAGTTAGCTTCAAACTTAAACGGAAGAAAAATTAGAATGTCACAGGAATTTCGCCACATACTCAGAATCACAGGTACCGACATGCAGGGTACCCTGAAAACCGCTTACGCCCTAACAGAAATCAAAGGCATAAGCCTAAGCCTCGCAAACGCCATACTGAAAAAGGCAGACGTAAACCCTGACGTGCGAGTGGGTTTCTTAACGGAGAATGAAATAGCAAAAATAGAGGAAATAATCGAAAACCCAACAAAATACAACCTGCCAAACTGGCTCCTGAACAGAAGAAAAGACGCTGAAACAGGAAAAGACATGCACCTCATAAGCGCAGACCTTGTCCTGAGAACAAAAATGGACATAGACTACGCCAAAGAAATCCGCTGTTGGCGCGGCTACCGCCACGCTTACGGCTTAAAAGTACGTGGTCAAAGGACAAAAACCACTGGAAGAGCAGGAAAAGCCTTAGGCGTCAAGAAAAAGACACTCATGCAGAAGCCAGGCGGAGCACCCTCGGGTGAAGGAGGCAAATAAACGTGGGAGACCCAAAGAAACAAAGGAAAAAATACGACACCCCACGGTTCGCTTGGCGAAAAGACATCCTGCAAGAAGAGCTCAAACTCTTAGGACAATATGGCTTGAGAAACAAGCATGAACTCTGGCGCCACAAAACCATGCTATCCAAAGTAAGAGGAATAGCCCGCTCACTAATAGGCAAAACGCCTGAAGAACGCGAAAAAATGGAAAACGAACTCCTGACGCGCCTAAAGAAACTCGGCGTTCTCCAAGACACTGCAGTTTTGGACAACGTGCTTGACTTAACCATAGAAGACCTCTTGGAACGCAGGCTCCAAACACTTGTGTTCAGAAAAGGCTTAACCAGAACAGTCCACCAAGCGCGGCAACTTGTAACTCACGGTCACGTAACCATAGCAAACCGCCGCGTAACCGTACCCAGCTACATAGTATCCAAAGAAGAGGAGCAACAAATCGCCTATGCACAACAAAGCGCGCTAGCAAACCCCGCGCACCCAACCCGCCAAGCAATGACAATGGAAATCAAACAGCCCGAAGTCAGGCAGCCAAGAGACCGAAGAGGAGACAGACGCGGAGGCAACAGGTTTTGAGCAGCAGCAAAAGAAATGAAAAATGGGGCGTAGTCCACATCTTTAGCTCCTACAACAACACGCTAATCCACATAACCGACATTTCAGGCGCAGAAACCATCGCCCGAACAAGCGGCGGAATGTTCGTCAAAGCCGACCGAATGGAATCATCACCCTACGCCGCGATGCGCGCCGCCACAGCCGCAGCAGAAGTAGCCCGAGACAAGGGCATAACCGCAATACACATCAAAGTCCGCGCTCCAGGCGGCTCAGGACCGCGAACACCCGGACCGGGCGCGCAGGCAGCTATCAGGGCTCTCGCGAGGTTCGGTTTCCGCATAGAACGCATCGAAGAAGTCACACCTATTCCGCACGACGGCACACGACGACCAGGCGGCAGAAGAGGAAGACGCGTATAGGCAATCCAGTTAAGCACGCATTAACAGAAAAATTGAAATAATGCACCGATGCTTCTATTGAAACGCACAGTCACTATTCATAACCCATTATGGAGTGCCCTAACAAGTGAAAATCGAAGTGCTTGAGAAAAACGAAACAAACCTTCGTTTAATAATTCGCGAAGTGGACGTTCCGTTAATGAATGCTCTGCGGCGAATAGCGCTTGCTGAAGTTCCAAGCATGGCCATAGACGAAGTTGTAATGATCGAAAACTCGTCTATTCTGCAGGACGAAATAATAGCTCACAGACTGGGGCTGACTCCGCTGAAAACAGACTTGGACAGTTACAACCTCCCAGAAGAATGCTCCTGCAAAAGCGAGTTCGGCTGCAACCTCTGCCGCGTAACACTAACGCTGGACGCAGAGGCAAAAGAGGGAACACGAACAGTGTATTCAGGTGAACTGGTTTCTGAAAACCCAGAAATCGTGCCGGTATCCGACCGAGTACCCATAATAAAATTGGCGAAGGGGCAAAAACTGAAACTTGAAGCCTACGCTAGGCTTGGCAAAGGAAAAGCCCATGCGAAATGGCAGCCTGTTTCCATGTGCGCTTACAAGTATTACCCAAAAATAGAGATAACAAGCAAGAATTGCGAAAACTGCACGAAATGCGTAGACATATGCCCAAAGAAAGTGCTTGCCATCAAAGACAGCAAGGCGGAAGTTCGGGACCTGTTGGCGTGCAACCTCTGCATGGACTGTGTAGAAGCTTGCCCGCAAGAGCCGAAGGGCATAACAGTAGCATGGGAGAAGAACGCTTTCATAATGAACATTGAATCAACTGGAGCACTTCCACCTGAGAGAGTACTCCAGCAAGCCACTAAAATATTGGATAAACAACTAAACGAGTTTGAAGAACAATTAAAAGTGGAAGAAACATGAGAAAAACCAAATCCACAAACCCTGAGCTATTACAGCTTATCAGTTTCCTGAAAAAACAAGCCCGAGAAACACAAGCCAACATTTGGCTGGATGTAGCGGAACATTTGGCTAAGCCAAGCAGGCAGCGTACCGCTGTTAACCTGAGCCGAATAAACAGGCACACTGAGAAACGCGAAGTCATAGTTGTGCCAGGCAAAGTCCTAGGCGCAGGTTCTCTGAATCACCCTGTTACAGTTGCTGCTTTTGGCGCGTCCGAAAAGGCGAAGCAGAAATTGGCATCCGCAAAGGCAAATTTCCTCTCTATCCCCGAGCTTGTGAAAGAAAACCCGAAAGGCTCAAACGTCAAGATAATCCGGTGAAAAGAATGCAGACTACAAAAAACCCCGTTGCAGTGATAAATGCCGAAGGTCTTATCATGGGCAGAATGGCTAGCAAAGTTGCCAAAAAACTGCTGAATGGCGAAGAAGTAATCATAATAAACGCGGAGAAAAGCGTGATATCTGGGAAAAAGAAGAGCAAGGTATCCGAAGCCAAAGAGTTCCTCGAGGTAGGCGCTCCCGAGAGAGGTCCCTTCCATTATAGGCGTCCAGACAAGATTATGCGGAAAACCATCCGAGGAATGCTGCCGTTTAAGCAGCCTAAAGGGAAAACCGCTTACAAGAAGCTGAAAGTGTTCATGGGTGTACCGAAAGAATTCAAAGACCAGAAAACTGAGACTATCCCAGAAGCGCAAGCGGCAACGCTGAAAGGCCCACACTTTACGCTCGGCGAGTTGGCGAGAGAAATAGGATGGAACCAAGGTGAATAATCATGCCAAGCAAAAAAGTTTTAGTTGTTAGTGGAAAAAGGAAAACCGCTGTAGCCCGCGCCGTCGTCAAACCCGGCGTAGGAAGAATACGCGTAAACAGAACACCCGTGGAAATATACGAACCCGAAATCGCACGGGAAAAAATCATGGAGCCGCTGTTGCAGGCTGGCGACGAAGTGTGGAAGCAGTTGGACATGGACATCAAAACCTCAGGAGGCGGCTACATGGGACAGGCAGAAGCCGCACGCATGACCGTTGCCAACGCGCTGCTGAAATGGACTAAAAGCTCGCATTTGCGCACGGTTTTTGCTGAATACGACCGCACCATGATCGTTGGAGATTCGCGGCACAAGGAACCCAAGAAGTTCGGTGGAGCAGGCGCCCGCGCTAAAGAGCAGAAGAGCTACAGGTAACGGAGAAAGTGCGCATGATAATTCCTGTGAGGTGTTTCACTTGCGGCAAGCTGATAGGCGACCGCTGGGAAGAATTCGCCCGAAGAATCAAGACAGGCGAGAACGCCAGCGACGTCTTAGACAGCTTAGGCATCAAGCGTTACTGTTGCAGGCGGATGCTGCTTTCTAACGTGGAAATAATCGATGAAGTTCTGCGCTTCTATGAAGAGGCGGAGAAAAGGAAAGAAGCCAGAAATTTCTACTAGCCTCTTTTCTCGGTTTTACGCTGTTACGCCCAAAGGAGAAGTTCAGCGGCTAAGATTAAGCATGCTGCAATTACTGTTAAGGGCATAATCAGCAGCCCGTATTTTGAGAATTGTTTGAACGTGATTGCTACCCCCTTGTCTTTGAGAAGCTTGCTCCACATAAGCCCTGCCAGCGAACCTATCAGCGTGAAGTTGGCGCCGAAGTTGCTTCCGAGAATCAAGGCAAACATGCTTGCTTTCTCCGCTTGGGCGGATACAAGAAATGACGGGTTCTGCAGTACTTCAGTGAACAGTATAGTCATCGGCTGATTGTTAATGAGATTCGCTGCAGCCGACGACAGGAAAGTGGTCCCGAAACTTGCAGAAAAAAGATTTCCCGCTATGCTGCTCAGGTTCGAGGCAAAAATCTGAATGTATCCTGCGGCTGAGAGACTTTCAACCATGATGAACATGCCGATGATGAAGGGCACTATTTTCCACGGCATCCTCTTCAGAGTTTGAGCCAAAACCTGCGAGTTTGCTGCCTCATGGTTTTTTGTTGAGGGCAGAAATTTACCTGCGAACGCATCTTTCAAGGCGATAACCAACGCGAATGCCAGCGATATCTGCCATATGGGTATGTTCAGCCACGAAGACAAGTTCAACCCTGCCAAGCAAGTGGCAAGGCAAATCGTGCCGAATATGGCGCCGTTTTTATCTTTCAGCGCGGATATCGGATCGACTTCGGGGGCGACAATCTTGTGGGGAATTCGTTTTCTGAATACGACGTACAGCAACGCGAGGCATGTGGTTCCAGCTGCTATCGCTGGCAGAAGCATCCATGTGGAATATCCTATGAAGGACAAGTTGTAGGCTTCTGCTACGATTATGTTGGTCGGGTTTCCAGTGTAGAGCGCGACACTCCAGATGTTAGCCGCGAAAAATTGGGCGATGAGGAAGGGAACGGGGTCTGTTTTTGTGTTTTTCGCGAAGTAGTAGATTATCGGCGTCAACGTCAAAATAACTATGTCATTGGAGGTGAACGTGGTTAGGAAACTGCTCAGTGCGAAGAAATACAGGAACAGTCTTTTGCCTGAGTTCCCAGAGGCTTTTGTTGCACATAGCGCCAAGTAGGCGAACAAGCCTGTCTCGTCAAGTGAAAGGCAAATGTAGGCTAACGCCATGAATAGTATTAGAATTGCGTAAGGCTGTATCGCCGAGTTTCCCACTATACCGCTCCATATGGATTCATAGCTGATTGAAAACGTTGCAGCGAGAAACATCACGCCTAGAACAGGCGCATTTCCATAGTCGATCTGAACTTGTTTTTTTGAGAAGGGTATCCTAAGCACGGGCTGCTTTAATACCAGAAAAATCACGACTGCAAATGTTATGATTGATGTAACAGCCAGCGTCAAGGAAGCTTCTCCACTGTGTTTGCGCCCTTTTTTTAGTTATTGTGGGCATAGGTTGTCTTAAGAAGTTTTTGGGGCAAACTTGCTGATTTAGCTGAACCGCGTTTTGCTGGAGTTAAGGCAGAACATGCATGTGCACATAAAAAAAGGAGGTGCAGCAAAACATACGATAACACAAGTAGCAGAAGCTATAGGAAGTGTATTTGAACTACAGTTGCAGAGTGTAAGTGCCTACTTTGCTTCTCATTCTCTTTCTCCAGATTTGATTGGGCTATACCAGAGTGTTTCGCCTTCAACAAAAGCGTCTTTGCCATTCCTTTTTATTTTTCGGAGGTTTTTCCTCTGTGCATCTCCATGAACTGGAATGAGGAAATCCAAGTGCTTGCAGCTCTCAAACGTTTCGCACATCCAACAGCCCTCTAAGCCCTTCTTCTGAGAACACTTCTTGATTTTACAGAACGGGTTGCCGCCTCCGTTTCTGCAACCTTTTTTGCAGCGGAATCCCACCATTGCACCGAGGACTTTGTAGCATTCTTCGTAGTTCTTGAAATCCTTGCCGAATGAGAAACCAGAAACGAAACTGGCAAACTTGTCGTATTTTGCCTTGCGCAGTTCTTCTCTTAAATCTCGTGCCAAGTCAGGGATTCGACCATTGAAACCATGACAATCACCACAGTAAAGACCACAATATCCAATCAAGTCAACATATTTCTTCATCATATCTTACCATGAAAAACAAGTTGGCGCGTTGGTTCTTTTAAAATGTTTTAACACAAAAGCGGCAAATGGCGCCGGGAGGGGGATTTGAACCCCCGCGGCCCCGAGAGGCCACAAGCTGATTGGCGCTTGAACAAAGCAAGCGTCTCCAGGCTTGCTCCCTGCCTGGCTAGGAGACCCCGGCATGCTTTGCTGCATAGTCATGGCTTGCGGTTTTATTATAGTTTCGCAACGCCACATAAACCTTTACAAGAGCCTTTTTATAAACTGGAGAACCATAGAGACACAGCGAGGAACAATGCATGACAAGCGTCAAAACCAACGCAAAAAAGCAGAGTTACGTGTGGCTGGATGAACTCAGCACCAAAGAAGCCGCTGTTGCCGCCAATGCAGGTACTGTGGTCATTTTCCCCGTTGGCAGCGTGGAGGAACATGGTGACCATTTGCCGTTGTGCACGGATAGCATCCAACCTGAATATGTGGCTGTGGAAGTTGCTAAGCGGACGGGGTGTTTAGTGGCGCCTCCGTTTCGGCATGGCGTTTGTAACGCTGGCAGAAACTTCCCTGGAACCATGAGCATCGAGTTTGAGACTTTGCGGATGGTGGCGCGTGACGTGCTTGCTGAACTCGTGCGAAACGGTTTCAACCGCATCATCGTCTTAAGCGGTCACGCTGGTTCTTCGCATATGGTGGCGTTGCGGTTGGCGGCGCAGGAAGTTGTAAAGCAGTCAAGCCCAGTTTCGGCGAGGAAAACGCGGATTATGGTGTTGTCGGATTTTGATTTCGCGTTTGAAGTGAAGGATTTGGGTTTTCCTGAGACTGATGGGCATGCTGGTGCCGTGGAGACGTCGCGGGTGATGGCTATTCGCCCTGATTTGGTTAAGGGTAAGGGCAAGGCTGGCGTTATGAATGTGCCGCGGTTTGAGATTGTGCCTGACCCAGAGAAGTATTTTGAGGGTGGCGTGAACGGAGACCCAACCTTGGCTTCGGATGCGAAAGGCAAAGCCATAAACGCCTATGTGGTAGAGCAAGTGGCGAAGCTGGTTGAAGAATTAAAATGCAACTAGGATTAGCCGCAGCCTTTTTCTCAAATCATTTTGTCTTGAGCTTTTGACCGATTAACACGCGGTAGCCGCTTTCTCTGGCGAGAACTGTGCAGTTGCCGAAGGTCTCGTTGAAAACGGTTGGCAATGTTTTTCCGCCAATTTTTGACCGCACCACCATTTGAAGAGTGGCTTGGTCTGCCATTGCTTTCGGCGCTTCAGTTATTATGGCTTTAACGGTTTGCATGCCTGCGCTTACAGGCGGGTTCGACAGTACACAGTTAAAGGTCAAGTCTTTGACTGGTTCATACAAGTAGCCGCTTCTGGCTTCGGCGTTTGGGGTTCGGTTTTTCCTGATGTTATGGTCTGCAAGTTCAACTGCGCGCGTGTTAACATCTGTCATGACCACATGCAGTTGCGGTTTGAAGGCGGCTGCTACTATGCCAACTGCACCGTATCCACAGCCTATGTCGAGTATTCTGCCTGTTTCTGGGAGAATCATGTTTTCGATGAGCAGTCGGGTTCCTGTGTCAACGCGTTTTTTGGAGAAAACGGTTGAGGCTGTGAGGAACTCGAATTGTTTGCCGCGCAATTTGGTGCGGATTACGCCGAGGTGCGCCTTGGATTTTGGGGTTGCTGAAAAATAGTGTTCTGCGCTGGTTTTGTCCTCGGTCATTCTTTGTTACCACTTTTCCAGACTTTGGGGTATGTGCCTCTGGGCATCACAACCCTCTGGAGCGCGGCTGCCGTGCCATGTTTCAGGTTCAAGATTTCTTCGGTAGAGAGAAGCGCCTTCGCTAAGGCTACGGCTTCGCCTTTCAAGGTTTCAATAACGGTTATTGCACCTTTAGTTATGCCGCTTTCGATGGATAAAACGCCGGGCACGGTTAAGTTTGCGCCGTGGCATAAGGCGTCAACTGCTGAGTCGCGGACTATGATTTTGGGAATCAGCTCCAGCGCGGTTTCCATGGGCTGAATAAACTTTCGGAGTATTCTCTCGTCTTCGGTCTCTTGCCACTCTACGAACCAGTAGGCTACATCGTGCAGCGTCACTTTAGTGGGGCTGTTTTCGGAGAAGGGACCTGCGCGTGTTCTGCGGAGTTCTTGCATGTGAGCACCGCAGTTCAGGATTTCGCCGATGTCATAGCAGAGTTTCCGAATGTAGGTTCCGCCTTCGCAGCCGACTTTAAACAGTACATTTCGCCCGTTCATTTCGAGGAAGTCTATATAGTATATGCGTCTGGTTCGCAGTTGCCTCTTAACTGAAGACCTCAGCGGAGGGCGCTGGTAAATTTCATCTTCGAATTCCTTCAAAACTTTACGGACTTGCCATTCTTCGGCGTCGCCGTGGAGTTTCATTATGCACACGTATTCTTTGCCGCTGTAAAGCAAGGCTTGGACAATTTTCGTAGAATCCTCTAAAGTGATGGGCAACACGCCTGTTACTTTGGGGTCGAGTGTTCCGCCGTGTCCTATGCGCGTCAAATGCAGGATTTTCTTTGTCCAAGCGGCGACTTCGTGGCTTGTCGGTCCAGCGGGTTTGTCCAAGTTTATTACGCCGTAGCGGATGTAATCCTCAGTTGGTCTTTCTTGCGGTTTGCAGCCGAATTTTGGGTTCGTGGTGTCTTCTGTCTTCACCAGTAGTTCGCGCTTGATTTCCCATGGCGGAGTAGTTTTCGGCATGTGTGGGCGTGTTCTCCTGTAGTAAAAAAAGAGAATAGGATGTATAAGCGTTTGGTTTATGCTGCTACGGTTTTCGTTTTCGGCGTCATTTCTTCCAGTTTGCCGGCGTTTTTCAGGGTTGTGGTGACTTCTTCGTCTGATGCGCCTCTGGGTATGTCGATTTTGTCTTGGAGTGGTCTAAGGTGGTTTATGTTGACTCTTTTCCTTTTGACTCCAGTGGTTTTTTGTGGTCCCGTAATTAGCACGAAGCTTTTGTCCATGACGTCGATTATGACGCATTTTTTTCCAGTTTCGCGGCCTGCCAGTTTCACGCAGATTCTGCCTATTTCTATGGAGGGCATCCTTTTCTGGCTCCTTCTCGAGATTGTAGATAATTGAACTGTTAGCGCATATTTAAATTTGATATTCTTTCAGCAACTCGGTTGAATGCACGGCGCTCCTGAAATCAAAGAGAAGTCACCGAGCACGCTTGCAGTAGCTATCTTTTCGCGACGGTATGAGCAAGGGCTGCCTTATGGACGGCGTAAACTGAGCAGGTTGGGAAGTTAGCGCTTTGCACGAAGGACGGAGTTGCGAGCGACCAGTTCTTGCTGCTGAAGAAAAACAGTGGTTACTTCCTCAGTTTCAGCAGGTAATTCTTCTTGACTGCGACAATGTCTAATAGTGAATGCATGGTTTCGGATTTTTCTTTAACGTCAAATCCCTTCGTTTTATCTCTTGCTTCCTCCAGAACCATTTCAAGCTCGCCGATTTCCAAAACGGTTGCGGCTATGCAGTAGAGGCTTTTTGAGCGTCCTTCATTGAATTCCGTCAGCATCTGTTTGAGCAACTGCTCACGGGTTTTCTGTTCTTTCTCGAACTGGGCAAGCCCATTGTTATGGATGAATGCGATGTTGTCTTCAACTTTCTGGTAAGAAAGAATTGAATCGTGCTCTTTGCCGCTCTCCCTGTGCTTGCACCATCTTTCGCAAGTTTTACTCTCTTCGCAGAATCCGCAGAACTCTACGCCCTTCTTCTTAAGTGCACAGTTATGGAAGGGGCATGTAGCACCCATGCGGAATTCGCTTTTGCAGCCGCCGCATTTACTTTTTGTTTCTCTGTGGTAAGCTGGGCAAAGCCTGCAGGAGAGACCGCAAATGCCGATTTCCACATAGCTGATCTGCATTGAAGCTTTCACATTGTGAACAGTACTCTGTTGCGTTCTTATGGCTTTGCATCGGCAAGAGCTAAAGTGGGTCTCAAATGGGCTTAAGCAGCAGTCTGTATGCTTCTTCCTCGATTTCAGCTACTTCCAACAAGCGGGCTGAGACTTGCTTTCCATTCTGTTGCATGGCTGCTCTGCAAAGTTCAATAATTACCGCTCCTGATTTTTGGAAAAGTGCGGAAGCTTCGTTCCAGCATTCTACTTTGTACTTGTTTCCCAGCGCTTTCAAGACAGTTGCTTGCCTGAACCGCATTCCATCGCTGTTCTCGTAAGTTATTGGTAGCATCGGCGGCGTAGTTGCGTAAGCGACCATTTGCTCGAAGCATTTCTTGTCATTCCACTCGGGGATTTGCTCCGTGGCCTTTTGCATTGCAGGAATGCCGAAGAGGTTTACTGGCGGTTTCAGCTGCTTCTCTGCCTTGAAGCGGAAACCTTTCGCTGCGACTTCAAACTCGGATGGAATTTTCTCAGGGAGGGCAAACGCTCTGAACGTGTTCTTCTTGCTCATCCCTGGCGTGCTAACGTCCAAGGATTTTTCAAACTCTTCATACGATATTCTCTGTGCCTGTTTGCAGCAACAGTCATGCACAAAAACCGTCTTTTCCTCATCGTCGTATCCAACTACAAGAACGTAATGGATTGGAACATGAATTTTCTTGTAAAGGTAGGGAAAATAATGCAAGTAGTACATGTCAAGTGCGCCAGCCATCACTGGCAGTCCATCGTCGATGAATCTTTTGAGTTTCGTTAACATGGATTTGAAAGCTTTTCCTTCGATCACGGTTTCGCTGAACCCAGTGATTTGGGCAAGGTCTCTTATCAGGTATTTCGGACATGCTCCCCAGTATACTTGATGCGGTGGATTTGCTCTTTTAGAATTGATGAAGGCAAAGCCGGGCATTCCGCCGACGGATGACAGCAAAAAGTCAGGGTAGTTTACGCCTTTCCAAGCGAACATGTCTTCCAACCCATTCCAGAAGCATGTGGACTCGCAGACTCTATGCGGTAACGTTATGAGCTTTTTCATGTTTCTCCACTAACCAGTCTTAAACTAACCTAATTTGGGCGTTAATACATAGTGTAACTGTGCGGGGTTACACGGCTAACACTGCGATTGCTGATAGAGAAGGCGGCACTAAGAGTGCGTAACTTTGGCGGGTTACAGCAACTATTTATTTTTTCCGCGGCACTATTAGCAGTGGATGCCTTATGGAGAGCGTCGTCGAGAAACTCAGGCAAATCGGACTTGCCGAGTACGAAGCTAAAGCGTACTTGGCGCTGTTGAATACGCATCTGAGTACGGCTACACGGGTTTCCGAGAGGTCAGGTGTTCCCCGCACCAAGATTTATGTGGTTCTGGAGTCTCTGCGGGATAAGGGTTGGGTGCGCGTGTACTCAGGCGTGCCCTTGCTGTTCAAAGCAGTTGAACCATTGAGAGTGTTCGAGAAGGCTAAGGAAGACTATGCTGAGTTCTTGGCGTCCGTTCAGACGACGCTTAAGGAAGAAGTGAATGACATGAAAGAAAAATTCGTGATAAAAAGATTCGACGTAGGCTTAGAAGGGTTGAAAGAGGCAATTAGAAAAGCCAAAACCGTGGAAATCAACAATGCCACAGCCGACTTCGTGAAAAAGGTAAGCAGCGCCTTCAAGCAAGACGCCATGGTGAAAGTGCTCCTGTTCCCCGGCGAGGCAAAGCCCAGCAACATGCCGAACGTGCAGTTCAAACAGGCTGAAATAGCCATCATAACCATAATGCGTAACAAGGAAGTTCCATCAATGTCCATAATCCTCGACGAAGGCAGAACATTCACGGCTTTCCAAGACCCAGTCGACCACAAATACATCGTGGATGAGATGCTGTATGACGAATGCGCCCACTGCTTCGCGGGATGGAGCAGCCTAAGCTGGGGCTCAGCCACATAACCCTGAGGACGTGATTAAAAATGCCCATTGTTGATGGAAAATACGAAGCGAAGATTGGCACAACATTCGCCACGGCAGAGGAAGGCGTAGCGGAAATAAAGCGCATGGTTCAGAAGTCGCGGAGAATCAGAATCAGCAACATCCCCATGCGCTTGCTGGAAGAACTGAAACCGCTGCTGAAAGACAAGGACTTGATGATAATTTTGCCTATGGGCGAGAAACCCGCCGAAGACCTGAAGCAACTCGCGCCGACAGCGACAACTAAGGCGCGGATTTACGTTGACTATCGCGGGCAGGAAGCCAACTCGGGCTCAATAAGCTTCGCGAGCACTATTTTCAATATTGCATGGGTAAACGATATTATGCTTGGTGTTTCTACAATAGAGTACGGCAAATGCGTAAAATGCATGGCTGGCAGCTTTGAGGGCGGGTGGCGATACGCTCAAAAATGGTAGCGAAAGCTTTCTGCAATCTCCTTTCTTTTTCTGTTGCCGTAGTTGCTCCGTTATAGCCGCAGTGGGCAGTTTACGTTGCGGTAGCCACACATAAACTTAAAGAAACAGTTCAGCCTAATAGTTACAGTGTTTATTGTTTTCTGGGGGAAAGCGCGGTTTCAGAAAGGCGATTTGACAGGAGGAAAAGAGTTTAGCCGCAGAATTTGGCAGAAGGTTTTCACGTTTGCTCTTTAGAGTTGCCTTTGTTTTTGAACCTTTGTCGCCGCGGCTTATCTCATACTACGTGGCGCAGCGGCTGGATAAGTGGAAGCGGCAAGAGCTGATTCTTGGTTTCAAAACGCGAACCAAGCGGCTTGGCAAATTCCACTATAAAACACAGATTGACATGGACATGAACGGTGAACAAGCCGCCCGCGTTCTTGATGACTTGGCTCGCAAACTAAAAAAGAGTAGGGAGGTGAAGTAATGCCTGAAGAGAAAAAAGGACACGTGAAAATAACAATTGAAGTGGAAGTCAACGAGCCGCTCATGGACGCCATGAAGCAAGCTATGACGCAGATGTCCTCAGCGTTGCCTGAACTTGTGAAGCACAGACGCGAAGAAAAACACTAATGCAGAACACCGTTTCCACGTTCCACTCATTTTTCGTGTACAACTTGCTGGGTAGGCGTTACGGTGGTTATTATTAATGATTTGCAGAAACGTTTTATACGTTACCACATAAACTGCCTACTGAAAAGCCTTTCAACACGAAAGAAGTTGACTTGCAAAGATGCCTAATCACAAGTATCCCGGCGCAGGAAAATTGAGGCGGATGGGGCGCAAGCCAGAAGTCACCTTAAGCGCCATCGGTTTACGTTCAGGCATGGTGTTCATGGACATAGGCTGCGGAGACGGCTTCTTCACCATTCCCGCTGCGCAACTTGTAGGCGAAGCAGGCAGAGTTTACGCTGTGGATGCCGATGCGGCTGCCGTGGAAAAGCTGAGAGACAAAGCTGCAGAAAAAGGCTTAACGAACATAACCGCTAAGCTTGGGTTGGCAGAGGAAACAGTGTTTTGTGAAGTATGCGCCGACATAGTCTTCTACAGTCGAGTGCTACACGACTTCAAGGACCCAGCGAGAGTTTTACGAAACGCCAAGCAAATGCTCAAGCCTACTGGGCGACTGGTGAATTTGGACTGGAAGAAGAAACCCACAATGTTCGGTCCTCCAGTGCGCATTCGTTTTAGTGAAGAGCAGGCTGCAGATCTCATTAAGGCTGCTGGCTTCACCATTGAAAGCGTAGCGTCTGCTGGGCGGAACTTTTACATTATCACGGCGAAACCGTGAACGCTTAGGCTACTGTGCCTACGAGTTTGGTTCTCTCGAGAACTTCGCCTCCGTGAGGCGCCATTTCTAATTCTTCAGTGAGGTCTTTACCCGCTTGATGAGCGCCGAAGTGGTCGCCGTCCAGCCAGAAAGAGCTTGTGGACACATCGTAAACTTTGCCTTTATACGCTACGTAAGCTGGTTTCCCGTTTTTCCCGTCGTATTCAGCTAATTCCTCAAGTGTGAATTTTTTAGCTTCAGCCAAAACATCACCTTCCCATTCAACTGTTAAGAAGCGAAGGCGGTTTTAAACATTTAGGAAACCAGCGCGCAACCGCCATCCGCAACAGGCAGTAGCTTTAGCTGAATACGTTTGCTAATCAAGAAATTAATGTGCGCGCTTGAGAATAGCCTCATTTTGGAATGCTGCTTGTTCTCCCAAACAATTCTCTCATTTAGCCACGTTCCAAACAAAAAAATAGAGGGAAATTGTGTATTTTTTCTCGCAAAGCTACTTTTTCTTAATCAGCACAATAACTGCTACTGCAACTGCAATGATGATTGCTATTGCCGTGCCAATGAAATGCCACGTATAGTCATAAGGCTGCGGATACACTGGCGGTGCGGTTGCTGGTGGTGCCTCGTCAACGTTTATGAAAGTCTCTGCGTACGACGGATAGTACGATTTGGAGCCTGCGAACGTTGCCATGATCGTGTAGAATCCTGGCACTTCGGGGACAAAAGCGAGACCGTAGTTTCCGCTCATGTCACTGGTAGCCGTGCCGATGTGCACAAAGTTGCCGTTAGGATCAAGAGCATCCAAGCTTACGTCAACGCCCTTCGCGTTTGCGGGGATTCCTTGCTGCATGTACAGGTACGCCATCCAGTCATCCATGTATTCGTCGGAAATCGCTGGGGTTCCTTTTGCCTCGGTGGAGGGTGTCTGGTCAGTTACTGTTCCTTCTATTACGACGCTGTTGCCGTGCACTGAAACTTTAGGCGACGCTGTCACCGTGGTTGCGCTTGGTCCTTTGCCGAAGCAGTAGATTTGGTTGTCATAGCCGTTGAGTGCCACGAGGTAGCCGTCTGCTATAGCGAAGTTGTCTCCCGCGTTTCCTGAAGACATTGAGACGCCGAGAAGCGGGAACTTCCACAGTTCAGCGCCGTTTGATGCGTTGATGCAGCGTAGGGTTGGACCGCGCCATGGCGGCTGCGTAATTGAGTGTTCGCCAGCGCCGATGTAGATTTTTCCGTCTGCGATGGCGCCTATGCCCATTGGGTAGTTGCCGTAGGGTGATTCGAAGCCGACGTTTGCAGCGGTGTAGTTCCACAGTTGTTTGCCAGTTTTAATGTCGTAGGCGATTAGTACTCCGCCGTAGCCGCAGGTGAGCAGTTTGCCGTCGTATATGTTGTATTGCATGCCGTAGAAGTTCAGGGATGGTTCGCTTGGAGTTGGTCCCCAGAGTTGCTGTCCAGTTGAGAGGCTGTAGCCCCACCACCTTAGTCCAAGCACTTCGTTGAAGAGGAAGACGCCGTTTTCAACGCTTACAGTTGGTCCCTGCATGGTGCCTGTTCCGAACAAGCCGCCAGCAAGAAGTTCCGCGTCAGTTGCTTGCTGAGGAGGCGTGAAGGTTATGTTCCACAGTAGCGTGCCTTCTTGGCCTGGTTTAAGGCTTAGCGCCCACAGGTGTCCCTGTTGAACGTAAGTGCCGTTGTTCTTTCCGCCTACTCCGCCGATTATTATTTCGCCTTCGCGGATTGCGCGTATGGTGCCCTGCACTGCGGGTATGGATACGTTCAGTGAGTAGCCGTTGTTGCCGTCAAAAGTCATGTTGTACGTTGGTCGCCACATCCAATAGTTGTTGCTGGTGTAGACTGGTTCGTACCATATGGCTCGGCTGGTGTTCCAAATCTGCAAGCGCATGTTGGCGCCTGAGCCCACGGTGTTGTAGTGCGTTATGCTTCCGTCTTTGCCGTAGACCTGTGTGCCCCAAGTGGTGGCTCCGAAGAAACCAGCGCTAGTGGGTACATTTTTTATGCTGCATATGTATTTTCCAGTGAAGGCGTCGTACATCCTCCATGTGGTTAGCCCGCCGTTATCGTCCGTGGTGCTCCATAGGTAGGGTATGCCTCCGTGCTGGTTAGGCGACTCGTAGTCGTAGATTTGGCCGAAAGCCAGCTTTCCGCCTTGGATTGCTCCTGAAGCGTCGAAGCCGCCGCCAACTCCTGTAACTGGACCCGTCGTGTTCTGGAAGTACTCGACTTCACCAGTGTACAGGTCAAGGCAGTACCAGCCGATTCTTGGAAGCGACATTACGTTGTAGTAGAGTTTGCCGTTGAGAATTATTGGCGGTTGAAAACCGAGACCCTCGTAGTGGTAGTTGTAGTAGCCGATGTCGCCGAAGCGTGCATCCATGATGCCTCCCGCCCACATTGGCTGAGACCACATCACGTGCGAGCTTTCAGGTCCTGGTCCGTAGCTGTAGCTTGTAGTGCAGCCGCCAGCAGCGCCCAACGGGTAGTTCTGTGCAGCACCTGCGAGCCAGTTAGCTGCGAGGCATGCCCAGTTTCTGTTGAGGCTGTTTATCGGTCGTGTCCAGAACTGTGTGGGTAGCGGCGCGTCGGGCCATGGTTGTACTTGCTCTTCTTGTGCAACGAGTGTTATTGGGTTGCTTTGGCTGGCTAAGTATGTGTCGTTGATGTATGCGTCTCCGCCGAAGAAGTAGATTCCTCCTGGCGGTACAGGTTGACCCGTGATTTTGGTGTCTGGGAATTTAGCCACAATTGTGTACGTGCCCACTTGGGTAGGTGTGTATTTAGTGAAGCCTCCTCCAACTGGGTCGGACGTTAATGGTCCCAGTGTTTCTTTGGTGCCGTCGGGTTTGGTGATTTCTATTGTGAATTTCCAGCGGTCGCCGTATGCGCCGAATGCTGTTGGCGGTACGGCGTTGAGCCAGAATGTTATTCCTGTTTCTTGGTTGACTCCTACGGGGTTGACGGTGCAGACTGCGTAGCAGTGGGTTGGTATCTGCCATGCTGGAGTGTGCGCGTTTGCGATTGGTAACGCTAATGAAGCAGCGATTGTTAACGCCAGCGACAGTGCGATTAAAGTAGCTGTTGCTCTGTTTTTTGCGATTTTCATTTTTCTCTTTCCTTCCTTTTTATTCCTGCGTGTTTGCGCAGGAACATGGTTTGGTTTTTATGGTATTTTGTCTTATAAGTTTTTGCAAACTTGCCCTTTTGTGAGTGTGCTGCATCCTGAAAATGCTTTCTTGCGGGTGTTTTAATGCGTATTTTGTCTTTTTTTCGTTTTTCTGGTTGACGTTTTCTAGCACTTTGCCCTTGCCATAGGCGTCTGTTGCAAGCGTGCCTTCTGTTTGGCGGTATCGGCATGATTAAGTAATAGCATTTATATCTCTATCACGTTCAAACTGCGCGTGTTGGAGGGTGCGTTTAGTCGGGTAAAGTGTTGGTTACGTCAGCTTGGCCTTACATTAACGTGACTCCGCATCTAGGCAACCTCGTTGGTTCAGTGTTGTCTGCGGATGTCGCTGCGCGGTTTTATAGGCTCCGCGGCGAAGAGGTTTTAATGGTTAGCGGTTCGGATGAGCACGGCACACCCATCGAAGTTGAAGCCCTAAAGCAGGGAATAACGCCTAAGGCTTTAACTGACCGAAACCACGCATACGTGGCCGAGTTGTTCAAGCGGTGGGGCGCGTCTTTTGATAATTACACGCGGACTGAGAACCCTGTGCACAAGGAGTTTGTGCAGGAGTTTCTGATGAAAATTTATCGAAATGGCTACATTTTCGCTGAAGAATCACGGATGCTGTATTGCGAGCGTGATCAGCGTTTTCTGCCTGACCGCTTCGTTGAGGGTAAATGTCCATACTGCGGGTATGAGCATGCTCGTGGAGACCAGTGTGACCGCTGCGGAAGGTTGCTGGAGACGACGTTTCTTGTGGAGCCGCACTGCGTAATCTGCGGGAACTTGCCTGTGGTTAAAGCTACTAAGCATTGGTATATCGATTTGTCGCAGTTAGCTGAGCCGCTCAGCGAGTATATCAAGGCTAATCGGCAGTTGCCTGCTAACGCCAAGAACTTCAGCTTGAACTGGATTCAGGAAGGCTTGAAGGCTCGGGCTGTCACTCGCGATGTGGAATGGGGAATTCCTGCGCCGTTTCCAGGAGCCGAGGGCAAGACGGTTTACGTGTGGGTTGAGGCGGTTTTAGGTTACGTCTCAGCCACCATCGAGTATTGCCGCCGCGTGGGCAAGCCTGAGTTGTGGCGGGAATTCTGGTTCGGCAAGGATGCGCGTTCACTGTTTTTTGTAGGAAAAGATAACATTCCTTTCCACACGATTTTGCTGCCTGCGCTGCTTTTGGCTTCTGGTGAGGGCTACAATTTGCCGTGGAACGTTTCAGCCACCGAGTTTCTCCAGTTCAAAGGCGAAAAAGCCTCTAAGAGCCGGCGGATTGGCATCTGGATAGACGAAGCGTTGGAGCTGTTTCCTGTTGATTATTGGCGGTTCTTTTTGGTGGCTACGCGACCCGAGGCTAAGGATGCGAATTTCTCATGGGAATTCTTCGCGGACAAGATTAACGCAGACTTGAATGACACATTCGGCAACTTCGTGCACAGGACTTTGACGTTTATTAACTCGCGTTTTGATGGCGCCGTGCCACAAGCCGAGCAGTTAACCATGGAAGACGAAGCAGTTCTTCAGGGCATACGCGAAAAAGTAGAAACCATGGCTGAAGAGCTCGAAGCAGCTAAATTGCAGTCCGCGGCGAACACACTGATTAGCCTAAGCCGTTTAGGGAACCAATACTTGAACGAGAAGGAGCCTTGGAACCTGCTTAAGACGGACAGAGCACGCGCAGCGGCTGTTTTGTACGTGGCAGCGCAAGTTGTGAAGGCGCTTGCCGTGGCTTCGGCTCCGATAATGCCCGGGACGGCGGAGCAGATGTGGCAGACGCTTGGTTTAGCTGGCAGCGTTCACTGGTGCCGGTGGAGTGACGCGCTTGAGCCGTTGGAGGAGGGGCACAAAATTGCGAAGGCGTCGCCGCTCTTCCGCAAAATAGACTCTACTGCGGAGCAGCTTGACGAGTTGTTGGCTAAAGTCAGAGAGAAAATGGCAAATGCTTAAAATTGACTTGCATGTTCACACAGTTTATTCTCCCGATTCACTGATTAGGCTAAAGGAGCTTGTTTTTTGGGCTAAACAGCGGGGGTTGGACGCGGTGGCGGTTACTGACCACAACCAAGTTGAGGGCGCATTGAAATTTGCTAAGGAAACGGATTTCTTGATTATCCCGGGCACTGAAGTCAGCAGTAGAGATGGGCACATCGTTGCTCTTAACGTGCATGAAACTTTTCCAAGAGGCTTAAGCGCAGAAGAAACTGTTGAGCAAATTCACGCGGCAAGCGGCATAGCAGTTGCGTGCCATCCCTTTGCGCTGTTCAAAGGCAGTTTAGGCAAGCATGCCAACGGCAAGTTTGATGCAGTTGAAACCATTAACGCTTCTGCTTCACCCTTTAAACGAAGCGTAAAAAAAGCTGAAGCAATTGCAGCAAACCTCAAGCTTCCACGGGTTGCTGGCACCGACGCGCATTACGCGCCTGCCATCGGCTACGCTTACACGGCTGTCGATGCTGCGCCTGACGCCGAAGCAATTGTGAAAGCAATAGTTGCTGGCCGTTGTGAGCCTTTTGGCAAGCAAGTGCCGTTAGGCTTGAAGCTTAAGAAGCACTACACATTTTTCAAGAGGAAGATTACAAGTACTCTTAAATGAACAAAGGTTTTTATTTACTGAGAAAAACTTGGGCGCCGCTTGACATACAGAAGCATAAGCCTAAAGCAATCACCACCTTTGGCATAAAACCATGGATAAGCACAAAGCCTGATAAACGCAGAAGCACCGCACCTCATCCGCACGCACACCATATCCGCCTGTGCCCCTAACACTCTCCTAACAATAACCTACGCTCTTCGCCAACCCATTTAATACTTTAAATAGGGGGGCTATAGTTTTTTCCACGCATAAAAATGGAAGCCCCACATATCCAGAGCCTGCTAGAAACAGTGTGCAGAAACCTATCGCTAACCTATTAGCGCCATGGAAAACAAAAAATAGAAAGGAAAGAATCTGCCTAATAATTTTCCATCTGGTAAAGATCCAAATCCACGTTCAGCGGCTTCTCTGCTTCACTGCCTTGCTCCAAATCGTACAATTCAGGCATGACTTTGCACCTTTTATTTCGCACAGCGTTCACCTTCACTTTAAGAGGCGCAATCTCCACAGGCTCGACAACTGCACCGCAGCCTACAAGCGCTTCGTCGCAAACCAACTCAACCGTGCTCTCAACGACCTTGTTCGCCTCATCCAAACTCAAATGCGCCTTCAACGCGATTTCGTCTGCTTGCTTAGTCAACGCCCTTCCGCCTCCACACTTCAGCACTGATTAAATCACGAATAGCCACGCGAATCGCCTCAGCCCTATTCGGATAAAAACATTCAGTTACCAACTGATCCAAAGCTTTTATATACGTTTCAGGCAAATACAGAGTGATTAACTTCAAGTGTTCTCTCCCTCAACAAACTGTTAAAAGCATGCATGTATGTTATACTTCTATATGTTATGAGGCAAATATGCATTAAACATGTTCGTGCCACCATTTATAAATATTACAAAAACGATGTTGCACATTCCTGTAAATTCAGGCGCCAACAACCTTTATTTTTTCATTCCCCATTACCTCATTAAACACGATACGATGACACACAATGTATGTTCACGTGAAAACCTTCGGATGCTCAACAAACTTAGCTGACAGCGAAGCCATAGCAGGAAGCCTAAAGCAAGCAGGCTTCACGCTAACCCGTTCCGCCGCGACCGCAAACATAATAATTTACAACACATGCGCCGTAAAAGGACCAACAGAAAACCGCGTAATCAACACCATAAAACGCACTCCAAAAAGCAAAAAAGTAATCATTGCAGGCTGCTTACCGCTCATCAACTTGGAACGCTTACGCCGCGAAACACGCTTCAACGCTGCAGTTGGACCAGCCGCAGCGCAGCAAATCGCCGAAATCACCAAACGCGTCCTAAAAGGCGAAAACATAATCGCACTAGAACATGCATTAACCGCTAAGCCGCCCTTGAACATCCCACGCCAAAAAGCAAACCCCATAATCAGCGTAATCCCCATAAACTACGGTTGCCTCGGCAAATGCGCTTACTGCTGCGTAACCTTCGCACGCGGAAACCTGCGCAGCTACAGCATCACCGAAATCACCCAACGAATAACCAGCGACTTAGCCACAGGCACAAAAGAAATCTGGCTCACCTCACAGGATACAGCCTGCTACGGCAAAGACATCGGCACAAACCTCGCAGCGTTGCTTAATGCTTTAGCCACCGTGAAAGCGGACTTCACAATGCGCATCGGCATGATGACCCCTAACATCGCAACGCCATTCTTGGCTGAACTGATTGAGGCTTTCAGTAACCCACGCATATTCAAGTTTGTGCATCTGCCCGTGCAAAGCGGCGATGACGAAGTGCTAAAACGCATGCAGCGGTGCTACACTGTTGAGCAGTTCAAAGCCACCGTAAAGGCGTTCCGAACAGCATTCCCAGAAATCACCATAGCCACCGACGTAATCTGCGGGTTTCCCGGCGAAACCGAAAGCGCATTTCGAAACACGCTTGCGCTCATCAAAGCAACAAAACCCGACATCATAAACATATCCAAGTTTTTCCCCCGACCACACACGGCAGCAGCAGAAATGCGCAGCAAATTCATAGACATAGCAGAAATAAAGCAACGCAGCACTGTGCTGGCTCAACTGGCAAAAAGCATATCGCTGGAACGCAACAAACGCTGGATAGGCTGGAAAGGCAAAGCATTGGTAGACGAAAAGGGAAAAACGCCTAACTCGTGGATAGCCCGCAACTTCACCTACAAACCCATAGTAGTCCACACTTCATCGAACATGCTCGGAAAAACCGTAAACGTGCAAATCACAGAGGCATTTACCACGTACCTCGCAGGAACCCTTTGCTGAACAACACTATGATTCATCATGAACTTCTGCTACTGTTCAGGAGCAATATTCAATAGGCACACGTGACATGCCTAAGAGTAATGATTCCGCTGCTCAACGTTGGCTACAGCAGTTTTCCAGTAAATTCCATAGGCGACAGAGACAGCGACATTCTGGCTTTCTTAAGCCAAGAAGAATTCACCTTCTTCACTTTCGAAGGGCTCAAACGGCGATTAGGACTACACCCCGAAACACTATCCCGCATACTAAACCGCTTAGAACAAGAAGGCATAATCAAAAAAACCAGCGAAGGCTACACCGTCACACAAGAAATCGCCCACCACCTCAAACTTCACGCCCCTTACACCAGCGAATCAAACTTATCCCTGTTGCAAACCTACCTGCCCTCAGACATCTCCATCCCGCAACTCGTTTCGAACCTCCGAGGAAAATGGTTCGGACTACTTCGATGGCTCGGCACAGCCGAAACCCGCGAAACCATCACACTAAAATGGATAACCGAAGACGGCGACATCCAAATCGACGCGAAAATCACCGAATCCCAACTCGCAATCGAAGCCAAATTCCTGCACCACGCCAACCTCAACCGCGCATTAAAAGCCGCCTACCAGCTAATGGCGCACATTGGCAAGCTCTGCGCACGCACACCTATGGCAAGACACGTAGCCTACTTCAACGATTCCACCTTACGCTTGATGTCCGCCTAACCCAATGTGACTGACTTCACGCATCTCTCAGTCAACAAATACCCTATTGCATATACTGTTTTTTCAGAGGTGTATACCCAAAATGGCACAACTAGTCAACCCCTTAGAAGTGTTACAAACCATATCAAACGCCACAACTGCGCTCGTTCAAAAACTAGCGCCTTCAGTCGTCAGCGTAAAATCGCATATGACACACGGCACAGGCATAGTCCTAAACCGAGAAGGCTACATAGTCACCTGCAACCACGTACTCAGCGGATGCAACACCGTGAAAATCGGACAAAGCGAAAAAACCTACAACGCCACAGTAATCGGCACAGACCCCTACAACGACATAGCCCTACTCAAAACCGAATCAGGACACTTCAAACCAGCAGACCTTGCCGACTCCAACAAACTAAACACAGGACAATTCATCATAGCATTAGCCAACCCATTCAACAAGCAAATGCCCACCGCCACAACAGGCATAATCACAAACCCCAACACCACACTCAAACACACGCACGGAACAGCCATGGAAAACGCAATAGCCACCGACGCCAAACTAAACCCGGGCTTCTCAGGCGGACCACTGGCAGACGCCGCTGGCAGAGTAATCGGCATGAACGCAGCATACGTGTGGTCACGAGGCATCGCCATACCCATAAACAAAATCAAAACCATCACAGACAGACTCATACACGGCACAGCGATAAAACGTGGCTACTTAGGCATAGTATCCAACACCGTCATGATACCACAGGAAATCGTCGAAGAAATAGGCATCGACCAAAACACGGGCGTAATGATATTCCAAGTTGAACACGGCTCACCAGCAAAGAAAGCAGGATTAACAATGGGTGACGTCATCGTGAAATTCAACGGAAAAACCGTCGCAGACTTCTACGACTTACCCCGCTTGCTATCAGACGACGTAGTAAACAAAGAAACCAAAATCACAATTCTCCGAGGCGAAAAACTCGTAACCCTAACCATCACACCAACAATAGCAGAGGAAGAACACAATGAATAAACAAACCCCCACAACCTTCCCACTTGAATTAGAACCGCCGAATCCGCTTCCAAGACCCACACCGTATCGCCCCATACCGTCTCCCCTGCCGCGATTTCGCACAGAAACAGCCGCAACGCTATCCAACAAGCTTACCCTGCTGAAAAACTGGAACTAACCAACCGCGCTCAACACGCCATGTTTCAGCCTGTTCGCTTCGCACCGCAGTTCGGGCACACAGTCACAAGCTGATCCATCAGCATTCCACAGTACTTGCATGGAATCATAACCACTTGGCGAACAACCTCTTTTTCTTTAATCACAGGCTGCGCTGACGGCTGCACAACCTGCAGACCAGCAACACTTGAGGTCACGTCAGGGCGTCCATCCACAGCCACAACACCTTTAATCGACCACGTAACGCTTCTGTCCATACCCTGAAGAGTCGCGCGTCCACCCGCAGGAATGTTTATGCTCAATGGAAAATCGCGCGTCTCACCATTAGCCAAATGCAGCGGACCACTAAGAACAGGCTTCGCAGCAAAAAGCACCGAAGATTCCTGCACTTGACGCGGCAACATGCGCCTCAATTGCGGATCATACTCCTGCCGTATGACCACGGCGCGCTCTACACAGGAGATTTCGCACCGCACTTCCGTAGCATCAAAATCTTCATTTGAAGAAACCGTCAGGGTGCCTTCCAAATTTTCGCCTAAAGCAACACTGTACTGTCCAAGCTTCAACTGCACAGTCGCGTTAGGCGCAGTAAATTTGTTCGTGAATTTTTTGAAGAACAGCCTTAACTCACCGCCTTGTCCATGCGCATTGTTGTAGTGCTGTTAAACTATTTAATATTTTAAAATTACGCTTTCCAGATAATCATCGCAGGCTGCCGAGTTATGCTTGTTGTTGAGCACTTTTCACAGCATTCACTGTCCGCTCCAGCAAGAGCTGCGCTGCTTCTTGTGAAGGCCAACCTCCGAGTCCACAGTCAGGACCTGTAAACGCCAGCCTATCCTCGTACTTGGCTTTAACGGCAAGGAACCGTTTTTGTATAACTGATGCTTCCTCAACCAGTTGCTCTGCCGTGGGCTTCGCCGCTCCTTTATCATGTAACTCGGCCAAAATCGCGTCTATGTCTGTTCTCGCCACGCCCACCCGTATCTGCTTGTCCGCTGCTTCCAGCATGCGTCGCGAGACGCTTTCGATGTTCTTCGGTGACGCAGCATACTCAAACGATACGACATCAATGTTCTTAACGCTTAGCAGGTCAGGCAACCGCAACGCCGAGTGAAGGTGAACTTGCCTTACTGCGCCTTGAAAATCAAAAGCCCGCTCCAAAACGTTGCACAAAACATCGCTATCAGCGGTTACATCGGCAAACCCGAAGCTTGGCTCGTCAATGGACACTACTGCTGTTTTGACGTGCTTCGAGTCTAACAATGCTTTTCGCGCGAAACGTCGAATTGTCTCCGCAAAGCCTTCAAGCACATCCACGTAAGCCACAGAGCCAATCTCTTTCAGATACTGTTCCATGGGACCGAACAGCGACACACGCAGCTGAATCTTTTTTCCAAACTCTTCGCTGAGGCGTTTGGCTTCGCTTTTAATTAAGTGCACTTCAGGCAGAACCGCATGTGACTCATCCACCACAAACGTGCCCTTTTCCATTGCCCTGTGGATGAGGTCACCTACTTGCCGCATGCCGCTGTACTGCTGTGGGTAGTTAACGACATCCAGTCCTGTGAGACATTTTTTCTTGAACGCGTCAAGTGTGACTGTGCAGAAATTTCGCTGCACAAAATCGTTTGCACTTGGGTCTTCTCCGTTTATGATTGCCTCCCTTGCGAGGCAATAGGCTTTATCGAATGTTTCCCTGCCAACGTTCGGAGGCAGTGGAAAACTTCCTATGTCGTCAATTAACGCGTTCATGACGCTATATTTCTTGTTGAAATCTATTAAAGTTATAGCTGTAATGCACAAAAGGTGTTTGCTTAGGCACACGTATAAAAGAGAGAGAAAACTATTTGCTTAATGCATTAAAGCGGGAAAAACATGACTGAAGAACCTAATAAGAGTGAAAGCCCACCTGTGGAGAAACTTCTGGTTGACGACCCCACGAACTTTCCGTTCCACGCTGCTTACATGGTTTATTCAGAAGCATTTGACACGGCAACCAGCAACGAAGCTAAAGCTGATTTGAACATGAACATTGAAGCCCTCAAACAAGGCAAAATAGACTGTGAAACCTTTTACAGGAACATTGCGCGTTACCGAAGGTTGTCTCCGACGCCGCATCAGGAACGTTTTTCCATAGAAACTCAGAGAAAACGAGATTGGCGCATGAAATCCCAAAGAGAAGAACGCATCCGAAGACACAAAAAATAACGCTAACACTGGAATAGCTTTCAGAATCTTTTTTATCCGAAGACAAAAACTTAACCATTCACTAGGAAGCATGAACAGTTTAGACGTGTTTAAACAGTTTAAAGGGAACTTTTATTTACAGAAGCTACGTTGAAAAGACGCTTAACGCAAATAAATGGAGTAGTCAAAAATGCGGTCATCAGAAATTGCGATGATAGGAATCTGCGCCGCTTTGTATGCGGTAATAGGGCTCTTAACTAGTTTCGGTCTCAGCTTAGGCGGCGTAGCCTTTTGGCCTGCAGTGGTAATTCCTTCAGTATTCGCCGTCTTGTTTGGTCCTTGGGTAGGCGGAACAGGAGCAGCCATAGGAATATTCATAAGAGACGTAATCTACCATGGCGACCCCTTACTTAGCTTGTCTGCCGGAGTCACAGGCAACTTCGCCATGTGCTTCCTAATAGGATACATCTCGCGCACCAGCCTTAGCCGCAAAAAACTCGGCATCAGCGTAATAGTCAGCGGCTCCGTAATCATTGCCGGCATATTGCTGCCGACCTTGCTGTTGCCCGCTGAATCGGCGCTTTTCACAGGGTTGAGAAACTCCGAGATAATCGCTCTGCTAGCAGCAGTTGTTGCCGCAAGTGTCCTTGCAGTTGCGGTGTTGTTTGCGTTCAAGAAAGAGTGGAGAAATTTCAGTTCAGGTGCTTTGATTGGGCAAGGCGTAGGCGCGACCATCGTGGCGATTGTCGTGTGGTTGTACAGTAACTTATTTTTTTCTCCAGGCGGCTACTTCAAATCGCCGTTGCCGTCTTCATTTGTCCCGCTAGTGTTTGTGTGGACAGTAGCCACAGAAATCCCTTTCGTGCTAGTTCTCGGCCCGCCCATAATCAAAGCAGCTTACAGGGCTTTCCCAGCACTTAGGCTCACACAAAAAACGGAGAAAAAGGCGACATAATGACCAAACGAACAGCCAAAGCTTTCTCACCCGCTGGAATTTCAAGTTTCTTTGAAATCTGCGACAGAACAGCCGACGGCAAGCCTACCGCGGACTTAGAGCATGTTGGTGCCAGAGGCGGCGGTTTCGCACTTCAGAAAGGTGTCTCAACCTCGGTTTCAGCGTCAGAAGCAGCAAACTCGGGCGTTCGCGTTTACATAAATGGAAAACTTGCGCCGGAAGCAGAGACCACAAGTACCGCCGTCCAGATGCTGCTGAGCAACGCTCGCTGTGCTTACGCTGTCGTTGTCGAGCATGAAGTTTCAGTTCCAATCGGCGCTGGGTTCGGCACAAGTGCAGGCGGAGCTTTAACCGCGGCGTTGGCGCTTTCAAGAGCGTTAGAGTTGCCGTTAACGTTCAATCAGATTGGCAGAATCGCGCATGTTGCTGAAGTTAAATGCAAGACTGGTTTAGGCACTGTTGGCCCATTGATGATTGGCGGATGCATTCTCACGGTTCAGCCAGGCGCGCCTGGCTTTAGCGTCATCGACCGCATCCCGTTGGATTCAGATTACGCTGTTGTTGCTGGCGTTTTCGGATCCACGCCCACTCGGCAAGTGCTTTCCTCTGAGGAGCAGAGGCGCAAGGTTAACAGTTACGGAAGAAAAACTTTGGACGCTATTTTGGCTAAGCCAACGTTGGAGAATTTTTTGGCATGTTGCTGGGACTTCGCTGAGAATGCAGGTTTCGCTACGGAACGTGTTCGGCAGCTAGTGCGGTTAGCGGAGAAGGCTGGTGCTGTTGGCGCAGCGCAGAACATGGTCGGGGAAGCGGTTCATGCAGTGACCCATGAGGGAAACGCTGCGGATATAGCAGAAGCTTTTAAGCAGTTGTTACCAAACGAGAACATTGTTACGTCTAGAATTGATATGCAGGGAGCTAGGCTGGTGGAGCATGAAAAAGTTTAGGAAAGTAGGAGTTGGCGGAACATTCGATGAACTTCACAGAGGCCACCGCGTTTTGCTTGCGAAAGCTTTTAAGATTGGCGAACGTGTTGCTGTTGGCTTGTGTTCCGACGAGTTCGTGAAGAAGTTAGGCAAGCCGCATGTGACGGCTTCTTACGAAGAGCGATTGAAAGAGTTGAAGGCTTTTCTGGGCGATTTAGGCGTGGTTGAAAGGGCTGAGGTTGTTCCTTTGAATGACCAGTTTGGCACAACCTTGAGCGGAGGTTGCATTGAAGCGTTAGTTGTGAGTGAAGAGACTAAACCGATTGCTGTTCGGATTAACGATAAAAGGCGAGAGGTAGGTCTGCCGCCGCTGGAAATAGTCACCGTGCTCATGGTGCCTTCTGAAAACTGTGCACCCATTTCTACCACAAGAATCCGCAAGGGCGAGATGGACCGCGAAGGTCGCTTGCTGAAAAACTGTGGCAAGCGCTGAAACATTAACTTAATAGTTAGTTGTATAAAGCCAATTGTTGCCTACGAGATGTTTTTAAGGCAGTTCCAGCAGGTCTGTGAGAACGGCTGTGTGTTATACTGGATGGATAAGCTATTTTCGGCTCGTAATATTGCCAAATTGGACTTATTGCCTTCTGAGAAATCTGGCTTATATCGGCTTTCGTAACTTATGAGACACTGTAACACGGCTTAAGGAGGAAACCAAAAATCATACCTACAACAAACCATGAAAATAACCGCGATTTCGAAACGCAGATAATAATCGCGGCTTTAAACGAGGAACCAGGCATTGGGCAAACAATAACGGAGCTTACAGAAAACTTGAACACAACTCGTGTCTTAGTCGTTGACGGCAATAGCCATGATAGAACCGTGGAAATCGCCAAAAACTGTGGCGCAGAAATCGTTTTTCAAGATGGCGTCGGCAAAGGCGACGCAATAGCGAAGGCGCTTGGATACACTGATTCTGACGTTAAATACATTGTGCTTACTGATGCCGACTTCACGTATCCGGCGGAGTATGTTCCTAAAATGATTGAGATACTGGAGCGGAACCCTCGCGTGGGTATGGTTTGCGGGAACAGGTTCAGTCAACGCGTTGATTCGGAAACTTTGCGGGGGTCATTCTATTTGGGAAACAGGCTGCTGGCTTTTGCACATAACCTCTTTAACGGCGTGGACATGCGTGATCCGTTGACTGGTTTGCGCGTTATACGCGCTGAAATACTTCGCGATGTATCTTTGAAATCTAAGGGTTTCGATATTGAGGTTGAACTGAACCGCTGGGTGGAGCGGAAAGGCTTTGAAATTGTTGAAGTGCCAATTATCTATCGGAAGCGGTTGGGCGAGAAAAAACTGAAACTGAAACATGGTTCAACCATCTTAAAGCGGATACTGCTCGAAACCACTTACTGATTGTCTTTCATTTTTTAGAACTCGAATCTTGGTTCAGAAGCAACTGAAGATAGCAGTTTTTCTGCTGCCTCTTCCTGCTTTTCTGTGCCGCTGACCGCGAGTAAGCAGCTGCCTTCTGCCCCACAGACACCGCCGGCTGCAATCAACTCGGCGGTGGCGCTTGTTAAGAGGGTTATTGCATCTAACTCTGTGAACACTTGGCCAGGGACTGGAAACAGGCGGTACCCTTTTGCGCTAGGCATGTTTATTTTTGCGGCTATTGTGTGTAAATCTCCGCATAGGCGTTTTTCTAAGCCTACAGGTATGATTAGGCTGACGCGCCGTCCCAGCACGGCTTGCAGAGCCACGGCTATTGTTCCAGCTTTAGTGTGTCCTATTAAGATGGCTGCTTGTTTCTTCTGCAAATCCAAAGCGTTCGCGCCTTTTAGGATAACGTCGCCTTCTTTGAGGTCGTCAACTACGTTGGCTATTGTTTTGCCTTTCTGCCACATGCCCCGCGTTATTATTACGTCGCCTGGAAATTTGCTTTCGTCAGTCAAGCGTCCTTCAGCGGTTACTGTTTTCGCGGGTGGCAAGATTATGCCGCGGAAGAAGTGTTTTCTGGAGAAATCGCCAGTTATGCCGTGTGTTTTGAAGATTTCTTCGGTTACGTAGCCGTTGGTTGTGCCTGCAAGGATAACGATGGTTCCCTGTTTTAAGGCATTTTGCACTGTGGGATGCGTTGCTAGTGCTTTGGCGATTAGTCGTTTTCCCGCAGCGGGTGTAATAACGTACTGTTTCATGCGTTCTCATCCCGTTTTTTCAGTTGGTTTGCGCTGGTGATTTAGATGGCATGTTGATAATAAATCTTAGTGGATTGCTGGGGTTTGTTGTTGGTTTTTGCTTTTTTGGCTATTTTTGCTCAATGTGTGCATTAGCCTTTTGATGTGGTGGAAAAAAGCATACGTGTGATGGTTATTCTTTTGGATTGACTTCAAAGGTCATGTAACCCAGACTTAGTGTGTTGCTTGTCATCGTTGGAAAGACTATGACAGGAGAACCGTCTAGACTTACGGTTAATTCGTGCCAGCAGTTTCTTGCTACTTCAACGATAAAGCGGTCTGTGTAGTTGGGGATGTTGTATATCTCCACGAAGGCTTCGATGTCTCCGTGTTCTTGTTGTCCATGTTGGAACACCCAATAGTTGACGGTTGTTTGAAAGTAGTCTTCGCTGTCTTCTTCTCGTAGCTCATAGAAATCGCAAACGCGGATGGGATTGGTGAAATTTGTTTCTGTGATGTTTACGGTTAGGCGGTTTTTGATGGCTGTTATTTCCTCATATAACGGCAAATTCGCTTTTTCAGGTGACAGCTGTGGGCGTAGCGTCAAAAGATTCAGTAGCGCAAGCGTAGCCGTCGCTGAGAAAACCAACGATAGAATAATTACTTTTCTCTTTTTTATTTCAATTCCCCCGATTTTTTGTCTGCTCTGCAGGGTAAAAAATTTTGCGTGCGCCGAAAAGGTGAGTTCTAGCATAGGTTTCGATTAGTTTCTTCGAAGACTGGCAACGTTTATTGTTAAGTTCGGTTTGAAAGCAAAAAAAGGGTGGGGATTATTCTTTAGTGTACGTGGTTTTATGGTGGATAAAGCAGAGTTGAGTCGTCACCGCCAGTAACGTAGCTGTTTATCGTGTTGACTGTCGTGACTTTGCCTGTTGAATCGATGACCATGCTGAAAACTATCCATATGTCGGTGCCTGAAGGCTGGTTTGAAGGTGGTGTAAAGCGATAAATGCCTTTATTTGGGATTACTAGGTTGACTTCTGCGTTTGACGTGGCTATTTTGCCTTCTCCGTCGAAGTGTCTCACTGAGTATTGATAGGTTCCCGGACGCAGTTTTGAGATAGATATAACTTCGGGTCCATAGCTGTCTGTGTCGTCAGTATCTAAGTTCGCGAAAGGCGTCGAAGTTAACGAGCCTTCTTCCCAATAGTAGACATGGAATGTTCCGCCACCGTCCAATTTAGCTGCGAGGTGGCTATCTAAGTCTTCTGGGGTCAAGCCCCATGTTAACGTAATCTGTATCACTGGTGCGTCTATTACTATGTCGCCGACGTTGTATTCTTCATTTTGTACTAAGGGACCTGCTTGGAAGACTGTGCTTTTATGGCCACCTTTGGATGCTTGGTACTTGAATGTTACGCCAACTTCTACTGGGATTCGCGTGAAGGTGCCGTCTGCTTTGGTTTCGGTTTCGCCGCTTGCCCATCTCTGCTGGTACCATCCTGTTCCCCAGCATTTGACTTGGGCGCCTTGAACTGGGTTGCCGTTGGAGTCTACGACGCGTCCGCTTACGTATGCTGCGGGGTAGCGGATGTCAAAGTTCCAAGTTGAGAAGTGGCTCACTGTGCCTGTGAAGCTTCCTGAGGCTGCGTCGTATGTGCCTTGTCCTTCTTCTTGCCAGACGCCTGTGGCTGGGTCGAAGTACCACATTGGGCACGTGCCTAAGGCTGCTGCTTCGCTTTGCATGCTGTATGGGACTTTAATCTGGATTGTGGCGTTTTGGCCGCTTGCCAACTGCAGTTGTTCGCCGCTTTGGCTTGTTATGGATACTTCCATGAAGCCGAAGGATTTAATGGGCGAGATTGTCTGGTCTGCTGCGGATTTTCCGAGGTATTCGCCTGGGAAGGCGTTGGCTTCCATTTCGTTGCTTGGGTCGAAGGATGTTACGGTGGCTTCTGCCATTCCCGTGTATAGCGTGTTTTGCAGTGTTCTCAGCGAGTTTGCCGCGATTACGAGTCTAGCGTTGTCCACGGTTGTTATCGTGATGCCTTGGGCGGCGTCGAAGGTGACGGTTGTGTCGGCAGGGCTTAGTGTGACTTCCACGAAGTTGCTTTCTCCAGAGTAAATGTTGGTCACTTTGTAGGTGGTGGCATAGCCGTTTTTGGTGAATTTGACGACTTGTTTGCTTCCTGGCAGGACGTTTGCTACGCTGAACCATCCTTGGTCGTTTGTTGAGCTTGTCTTTCCGCTTATGCTGACTGTGACATCGGAGAGAGCGGAGCCTGAGGTGTCAACTACTGTGCCTATCAGCACGCCGTAGGTTACGATGCTCGTTCCTCCAGTGGGCGTAGGCGTAGGTGACGGTGTTGGCGTCGGATTAATCGTGCCAGGGCGCCACGGAATGATGTTGAAGACGAGAAGCATCACTATGATGATGACGGCTGCTGCGACGACGGCTGCGGAAATTATGCCTGTTTTTCTTTTGCTACCTGTCTTGGTTGGTGGCGGAGGTGGAGGAGGCGGATAAGCTAGTTTGAATAAACGTTTAGTCATTTGTTTCACCTTGGTTTACAACCTCTCGCTGCGCTTGCATATAAGTTTACTTTCCAGCTTCGGCGGATAGACACATCGTGAAAACTCATTTTTTTAAGAAAAGTGTGGCGGGCTCGACGGGAATTGAACCCGCGACCCCCGGATTAAAAGTCCGGTGCTCTAGCCTGACTGAGCTACGAGCCCTCTGACTCGCGTTGTCGTTCATAGGGAAAACAAAAGAGGTTTTTTAGCATTTCGATTCGCACAGCAGGTTTGCCAACAAGAATCAATGATTTGTTCAGCCCAAAAAAGCAACATTGCTTTATGGCACTCAATAGACAATAAATTGACGCGAAATATTTGAAGCCATTATCAGTTGTATGCATAAACATGTAAGTTTATCTATTAAGCTGTTAATCTGCTTCAAGTATGCGTGCTCCTGTTGTTGGGTTCTAAAAGGGATTGGAGTTATCTAGGTAGGAGAACGATAACTTACATTTGGGTGAAGATTTACCTGAATTTTTGTGTTCACAAGTTTCAAGGCGCATTCCACGTTAAAGTGCATGAGCATTGCTTGTTGTGTTTTTCCCTTCGTTTTGTTTAAATATTAGTGTTGGTGTTTATGCTGTGCAAGAGGATAAATTAGAATGGGTTCCAAGTCTCCACGCGGCGAATTTGCCGCACGGCAATTAAAGAAGAAGCGGAAAAACTTCCGTTGGTCAGATCGTTACTATAACCGCCGCATGCTCATGCTTGACCAAAAAGTCGACCCTATGGAAGGCGCACCCATGAGCAGAGGCATAGTTCTCGAAAAAGTAGGTGTTGAATCTAAGCAGCCTAACAGCGCCATCCGCAAATGCGTTCGCACCCAACTAATCAAGAACGGGCGTGTGATCACAGCATTTTTGCCAGGCGACGGCGCACTCAATCTGGTTGACGAACACGATGAGGTAACCGTTGAAGGTATAGGCGGCACTCGTGGCGGAGCCATGGGTGACATTCCTGGTGTTCGCTGGAAGGTTATAATGGTCAACGGTGTATCTTTGAACGAGCTGGTTTATGGAAGAAAGCAGAAGCCTGCACGGTGACATGCATGAGCACGACAACGCAAACAGAAATTAAGCTTTTCCAGAAATGGAGCTTCAAAGACATTAAGGTTAACGATTTAGGGTTGCAGCGTTACTTGAATTTGACGCCAATGGTGGCGCCGCACAGCATGGGCAGGCATGAGCATCAGAGGTTCCGCAAAGCAAACGTGAACATTGTTGAGCGTTTGATTAATAACCTTATGCGCCCCGGCAAAAACGCAGGCAAAAAAGCCAAAACGACTAATATCGTCAAACAAGCCTTCGAAATAATAAACTTGCGTACAGGAAAAAACCCTGTAGAAGTCTTAGTTAGGGCAGTGGAAAACTCGGCGCCATGCGAAGACACCACGCGTATCAGCTACGGAGGCGTAGTCTACCATCTGTCAGTGGATGTTGCCCCGCAAAGGCGCATAGACTTAGCTATTAGGCATATTAGCGAAGGTGCACGTGCTGCTTCGCTTAACACGCCACGTTCAATAGAAGAATGCATAGCTGACGAATTGATTCTGGCAGCGAACAACGACATTAAGAGTTCCGCCGTAGCCAAGCGCAACGAAATAGAACGTGTTGCGCAGTCCTCGCGGTAATCGCTATCGTACGTGAATCTCCACTACGTCGCCGTCTTCCAACACGAATCCTAAACCCACTTTCTGCGGGCTAAAAGCTAAGCGCTTAGACCAAACTTTTGCAAACGCAAAGTCTCGCTCAAAATCAGTGTGGATGCTTTTCGCTAAATCATGCAGCGTTGCGTTCTTCTTCAAAGTAAATGGTTTCTTTGAAAAGTCTCTGGCGCTGGGTTCCTTAGTGTACACGCGGATTATGCCTAACGCCTTGAACAGGCTGCTGCCGAGTTTTTCTAAACCGAGCTTTTTCTCGCAAGAGACAGCGACAATTGGAATTTTCCCGTCGACATAAGTCTCTAGCAACCGCAAATTCGCGTCTGCACATGTCAAATCTAGTTTATTCGCCACAATCACTGCTGGTCTGTAAGTGGTGCTTTCGAAAATTGCGTCTTCGACGTCATCCAAAGTTACTTCACCTGAAATCTTGACGATTGCATCAGTGATTCGGTAACTCCTCAACAGCGCTTCAACTTCTCGCATCGTGCAGTCAACGAGTTTCCCGACCAAAATTATTCGCAGGCTTGCGCCAGCGTATCGTCGGTCAATGTCCACGCGTCCTTTAGGCTTGCTAACTAGGACACGTGCCTTCTCCAGCTCGCTTAAAATTAGTTCCAACTGTGCAATAGGGTTTTCAGATAAGTCTACCATCAAAATTAAGCCATCTGCGTTTCTCGCAACTGCAAGCGTCTGCAATCCCCACGCGCGTCCATCAGCTGAGCCTTCCATCAGCGCAGGTGCTTCAACAATCTGGAACTGTACATCCTCGAAGTTCATCACTGCAGGCACAGGCTCACGCGTTGCGTAAGGTGCCGTGGAAACCAAAACGTTCGCGTTCGTAACCGCAGATAGGAGGCAGCTTTTTCCTGCTTTAGTTACGCCGAGCAGTGCTACCTGCGCAGCGCCTTCTTTCTCGATGAAAAATTTCGGTCCCCCCCGCGCCGCGCGTTTTTGTTTCTTCTCTTCCATCTCTTTGCGCAAAACAGCCATTTTTTTCTTTATCTGCCCGCGAAGCTTCAATGTTCCTTTGTGCTGCGGAACGCAGCTGAGGAACTCCTGCATTTTCTGCAGTTTCTCTTTGGGATGGCGGGCTGCTTCAACCTCAGCCCACTTGTCCTTTGCTTCAGGAGGCAAATTCGTTGGCATACAGCTTCAACTCTAAATACTCACAAAAACAAGTTTAATATCATTTCTACTTCAGTGGCTTCGCGCGGCACGTTGAAGTAACCCCTTATCGCTAAACAGGCTAACTCTTATCTTAAATACTCTTGTAGAATGCTTGTTGAGAATTACTTTTCGCTTCATTGATTTTCTTCTATTGTTCTGTTTTAGCTGGCGGATGCTGCGTTGAGTACAAAAAATGTGTTGTGCGCATCATATTTATTTTATTAGCTGCGCTTACAATGGTGGCTTAATTCAAATGTTAAAATAATCAAATGCGATTTCACAGATGGCGCCCTCCACACGACGCGATATTCTGATGGCTAAGCTGAACACAACAAGATTTCAAAGTGAGGAAAGAAACTGCGGTTGTTCTCCAGTAAATTTTAGGCAACCCAAACAATAAAACGTTAATGGTGCGAAACAGGAGAAAACCTAACGTTTGGCTTTGATGCACCATTTATTTAAAGGAAACATGTTGTTCAGGCGCCACAAGCAGTCTGCAAATGTAGAGGATAAACGCGGAAGTTCAATGATAAGCTTAAAATAATTGAAAGGACAGTTGTGTTAACGAATTCACTAAAAAATAGGGAAAAATAGAAAAAAAGAGGAATGAAAAATGAGCAAAAGTACGAAGCCACACTTAAACCTCGTCATTATGGGGCACGTTGACCACGGAAAATCCACAACCACAGGGCACTTGCTGTACAAAGCCGGAGCAATTGATGAAAGAACCATCAAGGCTTTCGAAGAAGAAGCCGAGAAAATGGGCAAAGGCACATTCAAGTACGCGTGGGTTCTCGACAACCTCAAGGAAGAACGCGAAAGAGGCGTAACCATTGACCTTCGATTCCTAAAGTTCGAGACCAAGAAATTCTTCTACACAGTCATAGACGCGCCAGGACACAGAGACTTCGTGAAAAACATGATTACCGGCGCAAGCCAAGCTGATGCTGCTGTGCTCTTCTGCTCAGCCAAGAAAGGCGAGTTTGAAGCAGGCATCGGTCCAGGCGGGCAAACACGAGAACACGCATTTCTAGCCTTCACGTTGGGCGTTCGGCAAGTCATAGTTGCAGTTAACAAGATGGACGACATATCAGTTAACTGGAGCAAAGAGCGATACGAAGAAATCAAAAACGAAGTTTCAAGAATGCTCAAAATGGTCGGCTTTAAAGTTGAAAAAATCAACTTTGTGCCAGTTTCAGGATGGACAGGCGACAACTTGATAACTAAAAGCACTAACATGCCCTGGTACACAGGACCAACTTTGATTGAAGCTTTAGACCTTTTGGAAGTGCCACCTAAACCAACCAACAAGCCGCTGCGCATTCCAGTCCAAGACATTTACAGCATTACAGGCATTGGCACAGTTCCAGTTGGCAGAGTTGAAACAGGCATACTGAAGGAAGGCGCCACCCTAATTTTCATGCCGTCTAACAAGACTGCGGAAGTAAAATCCATCGAGATGCACCACGCGCGCATACCCATAGCGGAACCAGGCGACAACATCGGCATGAACGTGAGAGGCATAGCTAAGACGGATGTTCACCGCGGAGACGTTGCAGGACCAGTAGACAACCCGCCCACCGTAGCCAAAGAGTTCATCGGGCAAATAATCGTGATTTACCATCCAACCGCCATTGCTGCTGGCTACACTCCAGTTCTCCATTACCACACGGGGCAGATAGCGTGCAGGTTCACTGAACTGCTGAAGAAAATTGACCCTCGCTCTGGGCAAGTAACCGAGGAGAAACCCAGCTTTCTGAAGACAGGCGACGCTGCTTGGGTGCGAATGGAACCGTTGCATCCTATAGCATTGGAGACGTATCAGGAATTTCCCGAGCTCGGTCGATTTGCTATCCGAGACATGGGCACAACTGTGGCTGCTGGCGTCGTGAAGGAAATAACCAAGAAGGGACCCTAAACTCTCCCTTTTTTTGTTTAAAGCCTCCTCTCTTTTCAAGTCTTCTTTGACTGCTGAAACGTTGCGCACAACATTTATTATTTTGTTTAGGCTATTATTACTATTAGCTTGCTTAAGCAGGAGTTGCGTTTTAGTGAATTCTCGTGTTATGAAATCAAAAAAGCCTCTACGGGAAGAGGAGTTTCACTCCAGCTTAGAGGTAAAAGTTGACGAGGAACGCTTAAGCGAACTGCTGGAGAAGGCTTCACTGAAGGATGTGCCTCTCGAAGAAAGACGAAGAGAAGCACAAAAACCGTTATACTTGATACGCTATGAATGACTGCTTCTAAACGCTTCGCAGGACTGGAGTGAACTGCGCAGGTTATCCTCTGAACCTTTTCACAAGAATGTAAATGCTTGCCAAGGCTATTAGTGCGACGATGGCTCCTGCAGCTATTACCAACTCTGTGGAGGCGTTGTTGGTGATTGTCCAGATTCTCATGTCTGGGTCGCATAGTGTGGCAACATACATGCATCCCACGGTTACTATTCGCATTTTTCCATCACCTGTCAAATTGCCCGTGGCAACATTCCAGGCGCAAACGCCTTCGCCGACTATCCATTCTGTGCTTTGTTTTAGCGTTAGTGTGTTTTCATTCCAGTTCCACACTTTAAGTTCGGCTTTTTCTTTGTTGGTTTCGTTTGTCCAATGGCCATATTTGGTGGTTACACCGCTGGTGACAATTTCCTTTTTTCCGTCTGCGTCCACGTCGTTAATGGATATCGCCTTAAGCTCAGTCAGATCCAAGTTTGTCCATTCTCGGCTCGTTTCAAGATTCAAGTTGTTTCCTGTCCAGTTCCATATTCTGAGTTGTCCTTCGATTTTGTCTCCGTTATAAGTGACGCCTCCTGTGATAATTTCGGCGAAGCCATCGTCGTCAACATCGCTTATTTTGATGTTATATGCCATTGTGTTGCCCATTACATTTCCCGCGACATCCAGCGCGTAGCCATCTGCCTTGCGCCATTCTGCACTACATCTCAAACTCAGTTCTGCGTCGTTCAACTGCCAAACGCGTAGTTGTCCGCTGCTGTTTTTTGGGCTGTTGATGTAGCCGCAAGTGGCGATTTCAACTGTGCCATCGTTGTCTAGGTCAGCTGCGTTGACCGAGTTTGCGCGTGCGATGTCGTTTGGGGCTGTCCATTCAGCTTTAGCCTTGAGTGAAAGGCTGTTTCCGTTCCATTGCCAGACGCTGAGCTGCGCGTTAGGCTGGCTGGTGTTGTAGGCTCTTCCGACTGTGAGTATCTCTGGCTTGTTGTCGTTGTCGACGTCGGCGACGAAAATTGCGTTTGCATACACTTCGGGGTAGTTTCCTCGAAGAGTTAAGTTTTGTCCGTTCCAATTCCATATTCGAAGTGAAAAAGCGGTGCTTGTGTTGTTGATTAGTCCGCCCGCGGTTAGTATCTCAGTTTCGCCGTCGCCGTCTGCGTCTCCAGCGTAGATACAGCCGATGTTGCCTGGCCAGTTTTCGCTTTTTTCAAGAGTGAGGTTTTGTCCGTTCCAGTTCCAGATCCGAAGCGGCGCGCCGAGGCTTGTTCTGGTTTCGTTTATTATGCTGTAGGCGAGACCGCCTGTGATTATTTCGTCTTGTTCGTCGCCGTCTGCGTCTGCTACGGCAATGTTGTGGGTGCCTGGTATGCATGTGCCTCCGACGCAGTAGGTGTCCCAGTGTTGTTCTACTTCCATTATGAGCGCGTTTGGCTGGGAATATTCTCGTAGGGCGAGTGAGAAGACGACAAGTAAGAGAAACGCGAGAAGAAAAGTGGCTATCAGTGATTTGTTTTTCATTTAGTTGCGTCCTTTGGCAAGGGCTGTTAGTGTATGCTTTTGTTTAGGATATAGCTGTTTTGGGTTTTCAACTGTTTAGGCTGCCGTTGCGGAGGTTAGTGTGGATGGGTCTGAGTTTGCTTTGGTGCTGTATTCTCGCGGAGGGTGCTTGGTCAGGTTGGAAACGGAAGTGAAATAAACAGGAGGGTTGCGCTTATTTTAGCGGAGTGGAGTTTGTGTCTGGGGCTGAAACGCTTCTGCCTTACTTGAAGGATAAAAAGAAGGCTGATGTTGAGGAGCCGACTATAATTGTGGATAGTCGTGAGGCGAGCAGTGCGGCGAAGATTGTAAAGGGTCTTGTTGAGCGCGGCGTTAACGTTAGGACTGAAACTTTGGAAAAAGGCGATTACATTTTGTCTGACCAGTGTGCAGTGGAGAGGAAGACTGTGCAGGATTTTGTGTATACGCTTACGCGGCGGTATCTTTTTGAGCAGTTGTTCAGGTTGAAGGAGGCTTATCCGAAGTCGCTGATACTTCTGGAGGGTTATTTGCCGATAATTTATAAGTTCAGTCACATTCAACCCGTTGCGATTTGGGGTGCAATGTTTAACTTAGCCAAGAACGGTATCGCGCTGGTGAACACGACGTCTTATAAGGAGACTATTGACTTTTTGCATGTTGCCGCTAAGCAGGAGCAGATTGTTGAGAAGAGGGCGCCGACGGTTCATGCTTTTAAGAAGATGGACACGCTGGCTGATGCGCAGGTGTATTTTGTTGCCAGTTTACCCAATATTGGGAGGGAGAAGGCGCTGGCTGTGCTTAAGTCGTATCAGACGCCTTTGAATGCTTTGATTAGTGTGGATGATTGGGCGAAGACGGTTCATGGTTTGGGTCCGGTGATTAGCAATAGGGTTAAAGAAGTGTTGAATACGCCTTTCAGAGAATAGTTTCGAATGGGTTTTCCAGCCTTTCAATTTGCATCTGTGAAATTGTACTGCATTTGGTATTTCTATGTGGCGCCTTGAGTTTAGGTAGTCACAAACCATAAAAAACGGTTGGTGCAATACAATATGTAAAAGGAGCGATAACGTTGGACAAGGTACGTTTGATTCTTACCGCGTTTACTATAGCTATTAACGTGTTACCCATCACTGGTGTGTTGATTATTTATCATGATAACTTGCTGGGTTTGGTGTTTCCAGCAGAGGTAAGCGATATCATCGATGACGGCGTAATCCCTGAAAACCCTCTGGGGAACTTCACTTTGGTGGATTCGCAGTATGATGCTGCGGCGCGGACGGTTACGCTTACGTTTGAGGTTACGAATCCTTTGGATTTTGATTTGTCGATCAGTTCGTTCTCCGCTGATGTCCAATGCGCCGCGCATGGTTTTCCCATGGGGCACGTGACGCTTGCTAACCCGGTTGACATTGGGGCGGGCGCAACTACGAGGGTTGTTATTGTTGCGGCTTGGACTGAAGCGGCGGTGAATCATTTTGATACTGCACATGCGGGCTCGGAGAGTATTGATGTTGAGTTGGCTGGTTTCAGTGCGAATGTTAACGGTGTAACCATTGATAGTGCTGAGCATGTGCGGATTCCCAGTTTCCCGGTGGGTTGAGGTAGGAGTGGAAAACGGTGCGGTTGAGGTTTAACTGGTTGGGTCTTGCTGGCGGCATCGCCACAATTGTTATGGTTGCTGTGACGTTGTTTTATCCGTGGTGGCAGCTGAGGGTCGGCGAAGGCTTGTTGACGGCGAACGTTTCGCCTTTGAATACTAATTTCAGTGTGTTGGGTACGGCGTTTGCGGTGCCGCTGGTTTGGGCGATAAATTTGACGAGTATGCTTACGTTTCTGATGGTGGGCGTTGTGATGATTGTTTACTCGGTTTTTCCAGCTAAGTCTTACTCGAAGCAGCTGCTTGATTTTGCTTATAGGAAGCCGCTGTATATGCTGGTGATGTTCGTTATTGTGCTTTTTGTGTTTACTTTGGTTGCGCAGGTTGTGGTGCGGTTTGATGTTCCGTTTGTGGGCTCGGTGAACAGTGTTTTGCGGGTGCCTTTTGTTCAGAACACGACTGCAAGCGTTGTTATTTCTGCGGAGTTTCTGTGGCCTTTTTGGTTGGCTGTTGCCGCGGCGGTGTTGTGTGTTGCTGCGAGAGTCTATCATAGGCGTTTTGCTGTCGTGCCGAGGCTTGATGTTGCGCCTGTTGTTTCTCAACCTGCTGCGCCTCAGGCTGAGACTGGCGTTTAGTGGTTTTTTTGTGGAGTATAGCTACGGTGCAATGTGGGTTGTTGGATGCTAAGGTTTAAAGCTTAAAAGGCAGTATTTTATTGCCTTCAGCGGTTGAATGCCGAGGAAGTGCTGTTGCAGGGGGCTGTCGGCTAGTTTGGTCTAGGCTTGTAGCCTCGGGCGCTATAGACCCCGGTTCAAATCCGGGCAGCCCCATTATCGTTTGTTTTTTGTAAATTGGGTCTTCAGGGTTGCTGTGTGTTGCTGTGAAGTGCTGGGTGTGCTTTTGCATACTTTTTGGTTGCCGCCTTTGTTTTGTTCATTGGCTTGGATTTTGCTGTTTTCGGGCATTTAGATTTGTTGTAAAAACTGCATTATAGCATTAATTATGAATTGTATTATTGTGAAGTGTATATGTGTTGTACAATAGCATGCACAGTTTTAAATACATCTTGTTATCAAATGCGGTTTGAGGTGATAAGTGTGATAAGGATTGACCCAGAGAAGCTTTTAGGTCCTGTAGCTGATCCCGGTCCAGAAATTTGGGGACCATGGATAAAAGAGTTAACGGCAGACCAACGTCGCGTTTTGATTGAGAAAGAAATAGACCAGCGCATCAGCGTGGTGAAGTTCCAGATGCAGAGCCTGAAAGCAGAACTCGACAAGTTGGAAACCGTGAAATCCATGATGAAAACCAAGGGGAAATAGCCAATAGCCTCAACAAGCGAAGCGTCCGTTCAAAGATGTGACGTGACTCTAATAGGCTATGACGATGAGGAAAACCTTGGTCTACGCTCAATCGCCGCCTACCTCGACAAGCACAATGTCAAAGTCAGCATTGAAGCATACAAGAAAAAGGCAAGCGCGCAAACCCTGAAGCATATTCGCGAATCGAAGCCTAGGCTGGTTGGTTTCTCCCTAATTTTTCAACCCATGTTCATGGAATTCGCCGCGCTCCTGAAATATCTTCGGCTCAACGGCGTAACCGCCCATTTCACCATGGGCGGTCATTTCCCCACTATACAATGCGAGAAGACGCTGGAGCTTATTCCTGAACTTGACACGGTGGTACGTCACGAAGGCGAAGTTACCTTGCTAGATCTCTTCAGGAACTTAGATAACGCTGACAAGTGGATTGAAATTAAAGGCATTGCTTTCAGAAAAAATGGCAAAATCTGCCTTACTTCTCCTCGACCGCTCATCGAAGACCTTGATTCGCTTCCATTCCCTGTGAGACGTTGTAAAGTGCAGAAGTACCGCGGCGTCTCTGCCTGTTCAATTCTAGCCAGCCGCGGCTGCTACTACAACTGCAGTTTCTGCAGCGTCCGCCAGTTCTACGGCACGGCGCCAGGCTCAAAGCGGAGGGCTCGTTCTCCTTCCAATGTCGCCGAGGAAATGCAGCAGCTCTTCAAAAAAGGCATGAGAATCTTCAAGTTTGTAGACGACGACTTGGGCATGAAAACGCAGGTTCAGAAAGACTGGATCAGCAACTTCGCTTCCGAGCTCAGAACGCGGGGAATAGGCGACAAAATCCTCTGGCGCATATCCAACCGCGTGGACGAATTAGACCTTGAATGCTTGCGGATGCTTGAGGAGGTTGGTCTTGCCTTCGTGTACATGGGCATTGAATCAGGAAGCAATCAGGGGCTTAGAATCTGCAACAAGCATTATTCAGTTAAAGACATTTACAACGCGCTGGAAATACTCGCCGAAGCTGCTGTGCGTTTTGACTATGGCTTCATGATGCTTACGCCTGGAACCACGTTCGAGTCAATTGAGGAAGACCTTGAATTTCTCAAAAACCTCACGGCGAACGGTCGCGCCATCGTTCACTTCACGAAGATGCTGCCTTACGCTGGCACAGCTATTGAGCAGCAATTGAAGGACGCGGGGCGGCTTGAAGGCACATTAGACTATCCCACTTACCGCTATTTGGATCCGCGGCTAAATTTGATGGAGGCATTTTTGGTGAAAACGTTCCATGAAGCAATTTTCGGGGAATCTGCGCTCGTGAACCAACTGCGCATGTTATTGTTTGATATCGAAGTTATAAAGAAGTTTTATCCAGAAAAATATAGGCTATCCGAGTATGCAGAAGCAGTCAAGAACGCCGTGACGCGCTATAACGAGTCAGCCATAGAAACAATTGAGATGGCGCTCAAATTCATGCGGCAACACAGTTATGACGATATACTCTACTACTGGGACGCATTGGACTTCTTGACACAGCAGGAGCTAGCTGCCCAGTCAAAAGTAGACCAGCTGATTAACACGTTGACTCCGAATCCCGCTTGAAAACGCGTGTAAACAGAACATCTAAATAGAAAATCCCCACAATACTTTTCGAGTGAGCCATGAGAAAAATCGTTATCCTCACTGCCGCGTTGATTATCGCCTTGATATTTTTTTCCGCAGCGTTGGCTGTGATTTTTAATCCTACCCAAGCGAGATTTCAAACAATCTGCATTAGACCAGACGGCTCGATAGACCCGCCAACAGTACCAGTCAAGCGCGACGGAAACACGTACTACCTAACAAGCGATATTTACTCCTCGCCCAATGTGCAGTCGGCTTTCGTAGTGGAAAAAGACAACATAGTAATCGACGGTGCAGGCTACACTCTCCACGGCACCTACAATGGAACCAAAGACGTTGACTGGACAGTAGGCCAGGGACCGTACAACGGCACAGGCGCCCCACCGTGGACTGTGGGCATAGACATAGCCGACATAAGCTTGGGAAACTTGACCATCAGGAATTTGACGGTTAAAAACTTCAGCATCGGCATGTTCATCTGGACCTCAAACAATACAATAGTAGACAACATCGTAGTTGACAACATCGTCGGCATAATGGTATCCGAATCCTCCAACAGCTTCATCGGAAATTACATAGCGAACAATGATGAAGGCCTTTTCTTGGCTGTAAACAGCGCTGGTTGCTTCGCTGAGAACATGACCAGTTACCACAACAGCTTCGTAAACAACACTAAACAGGTTAACGGCTGCCAATGCACTGACAGTGTTGAGAACTGCACAACGTACTCCACGAACATTTGGGACAACGGCAGCGAAGGCAACTACTGGAGCGACTATGAAGGAACCGATGAGGACGGAGACGGCATAGGTGACGAGCCTTACGTAATTGACCTTAAGAACCAAGACCGTTACCCACTCATGGAATGCCCAGTAATTTCTCCCGCTGCAAACGCTGAAACGCACGGCGCTTTTTCTCTGGCAGCAATAGTCTCAACAGCTGTTGCTATCGCCGGTTTACTGCTTTATTTCAGGAAACACAATAACCATCGAATGATAGCTTTTCAGCGGGACTCGCATTGAGTGAATTTTACAAAACTTATATGAGCACCAGAGAACAAATAACTGCTGAGCGCAGCTATGAACCAAAAAACTGCTCTCTGCTTCACCATCGCAATTGCACTTTTACTCTGTATTCTCAGTGTTTATAATGTCCAGCAAGCAACAGGCTGCTATGGTCCGCACATAACTGGAGAAATAAACAAAACGGAATTCACCCTAAACGAGAACGCTACAGTAACAGGCGAAATCTGCCCCGCAGAAGCCAACATCACCGTGCGCATAACGTTCACCAGACCAGACTACACATGGATAGACCACATTGTGCAAACCGACAGCCAAGGCAGATTTAACGTCACTCAAAAACTCGACATGGTCGGCTACTGGAACATATTCCCGATTTACGGGCACATATGCGACAGACTGCACGCAACCGTGGTTGACCCCGCAGAGCCTTCGGCGTCATCGCCCATGGTCAAGCTGCCACCCTACAAACCCAACTTTTCACTCATAACCGTAGCTGCCATCGCCCTAAGCGTCGGCGTAGTAGCTGCCACAACGGGGACAAAAAACAAAACCCGCAAAATCAGCTCCTTCAGGCTGCTCGTGCAAATAGCCTTCGTCTTCATCCTCTTCGCAGGCGTATTCATCGACCACTTCAATCTGCCCGTGCCCGCTGAACAAATCGCACCCCACGAGTTACTCGTCGGTGCAACCGAGTTCGGCGAAGCCATGCCAGATGGTCTGCCGCTTCCAGTTTTCGCGTGCTACTACCCATGCGGCAGAACTTTTCTCTGTCCACTTTGGCCGATACAAACGTACATTTACCCATTCGCGGATGCTGGTCGAGGGTGGGGTGTGAACTACGCCATTTCAGGTTTGGAACGCTTAGCCATAGTGTTCGGCGGCGTAATCCTACTATCAATCCTTCTGGGAAAGTTTTTCTGCGGTTGGATTTGCCCCTTTGGCTTGTATATGGATTTAATCACTCGCTTAAGGAAAGCTTTCAAAATCAAGCATAAACTTTTCTCCGATGGCTTTAACGCCAAATTCCATCAACTCGGCTACGTGATTTTGGCTCTCCTCATAATCTTAAGCGTCATCTTCGGCTCGCAAGCAATCGTAGGCGCCCAACTGGTTCCGGGAACCGAACAAGGCGGCTTTGTCTACAATTATTTTTCAGCGCCGTTCTGCCAAGTTTGTCCCATGAAGCCCCTGTGCATATTGCTGCAGACTTCCGTGGGGCTGATGCGCCCAGAATGGATAGTGGAAAACACCGCAGGCACGTTTTTCGAGTTGGGCTATTACATTACTTCGCTGAACCTCTTCATCCTCGGCTTAGTCACCGTAGCCGCCTTCTTCTACAGGCGAGTATGGTGCAGAATATGCCCCCTCGGCGCCTTAATTGCCTTGTTCAACCGTTTTCCACCCTTCAAATGGATATCAGTGCTCCGTCTGGAAAAGAACGAGGAGAAATGCACCAAATGCGGCGTCTGCAAAAGAGTCTGCCCCACACAGGTGACCGAAGTCTACGAGCAAAAAGGCGGAGACGTAACCACATCGCATTGTCTGCTGTGCTTGCGCTGCGTTGAAATGTGCCCCTACGAAGACGCATTAAGCTTAAAAGCCGCGGGAAAAACAGTGGTGAAATCACGAAACTGGCTGTAGCCGCATCACAACAGCGGACGCAGCACAGCGCTATGTTTCAGGCGGAGAACGCAATCACATGTTCCATGTGGAAAAAATGAAAAGAAGCGACTTCCAATTCGCAGTTCAACTGGCAAATACAATGCAGTGGAACATGACAACAGAAGACTTCAAGTTCATGAAAAACCTTGAGCCTGAAGGCTGTTTCACTCTTTTTTACGGCTCCGAACCCGTAGGCATCGCCACCTGCATCAGCTTCGACAAAGCAGGCTGGTTCGGCAACCTCATAGTCAAAGACGCTTACCGAGGACAAGGCGCAGGAACCCTCTTAGTCAACCATGCACTTAACTACCTGAAACGTGCATGCGTGGAGACTGTTGGACTCTACGCCTTCCCGCCTTTAGCAGGCTTCTACGAGCAGTTCGGCTTCAAACCTGACATGGATTTTCTGGTTCTCAAAGGCAAAACTGCCTCACCCGCAACAGCTGGAACGCTGCAACCGCGAAAAGCAACAAAACAAGATTTCCCTGCAGTAATCGCCTTTGACGCGCAATGCTTCGGCGCACAGCGGAAAAAACTGCTGGAACCTCTGCTGTCTGGCGAAGGCAACCTGTGCTATATAGCAATCAGCGACCATGAAATCACGGGGTACTGCGCAGCAAAAGCTTATGAGGAAACAGTTGAAGTTGGACCCTTAATGTGCCCTAAAAACCGTGTTGAAACCACCATCGCTCTTCTCAGAAGCGTCCTCAGCAAGTTGCCTAACCGCCCCGTTTTCGCTTGCGCCCCTGCCGAAGAAACCATCCTTCTCGAAACCTTGATCCAGATGGGATTGCAGGAAGACTTCCGCGTGACAAGAATGTTTTTAGGACCCGCTGTTGCTAAGGGCTGCACATACATGGCGGAGTCTCTGGAAAGAGGATGATGCGTAGTGGCTGATGACTTGTGCCGCTTGCTTGTGGAGGGCTTCCTTGAAAGCTCATGGCCCTGCGTAGAAGCATTAGTGGCTAAGCTTGCCGTATTCAAAGCGGAAGAAAACCGACCAAGAGTCACACTGTTCCAGTTCAAAAACGGCAAGCGCGTTGACTCAACCTTCAACGGAAACCACTTCTTCCTCAGAGGCTCAGTTGAATACTCAAACCCGCAGTTAACAGTGGAAGAAGCCCAAGGAGTCATCGGCACCCGACTGCTGGCAACCTGCGGCAACTACTTCAGCGTTTACGGCTTGCACAAACCAGAAGCCAACGACATCGCCCAAATATGCGAAGCACTGCAAAAACCGCCCGAAGGGCGAATCGTGCCGTTCCTGCTGAACACGGATGACGTGGAGCCCGACCGTTATTCAATGAACCCGCTGAAATCGTCCATCGCAACCAGCGGCCAAGGCGCTTTCCCAGCAGCCTACGTCAAAACCGACAGTCTCGCATTGGATTCGCAGTTTGTGGCAAGGTACGAGGGCAAACTGGTAACCAGAAACGAAGCTGAACTCGTGAGCCGCTGCTTGGAAAACGCTGCGGGCTCGTACGTGGATTTTGTGGACGCCGTGAAATACGCGCAGCTTACGCAGCTTTCCGAAGTGTTCAGCATGGACTTGACGCTTCACGCGTTGCGCCTGCCCTTAGCAACGCTGCAATCCGAGACACACGATGGCTTGCTTCACCACGTTATCAGCGAAGCGCATAGAAACTACGACGCAGTTAAGCAAGCGTACGACTGCATGGGCAGAAGCATGACTAAGCGGACAACGCTGTTGACTGTGCCGCACTCGCCGAAAGGCTACGGCTCCAAACGCGCAGCACGAGGCAGGATTCACTTTGACGGAAACAAGTTGACAAGCGTAAGCGTTACGTATCAGACAACTCGGCTTTACCCGAACGATATCGACCCAGAAGACATTAGCGTTGCCCAAGCCAAAGACAACTTCACAGTAAGAGGCGAAGCGCTTGCTGACTACCGCTTCGCTGAGACGCCGTCGTCGCCGCAGTTTTTCCTTTACTCGCTGGCTTCGCCTGAAAACGCTGCGCTGTGGCACGGTATCGGTGCTTTTGGTTCGCTGCAGCTTCTGCAGAGTTATGCAGCCGCGCGCGCTGCTTGCAGCAGAGGCGAACTGGTCAGGGATTTAACTGAGCGATTTGGCGTAAGCACCGAGGTGCCGTTACAGTTTAATCTTGCGCCCGAGTGCATGTGGGTTCACCCTGTGCACCGCAACATAGATGCGAGCATAGGCTGCGTGGAGAATCTTGCTGATTTAGCGCGGATGGGCATGAAACTCGAGTATCTCTCAGCCTTCAGTTAGGAGCGGGTGTGAGACATGGAGTGGCTGGAGGATATTGTTTTCAGTGTTTACCGCTTGTTGAGGCGGCTACGGTTGCGAGGACTACTACGGCTGGGGGCTTCAACCCGCAGGTTCACTGATGTCTTCAAGGGGTTCGAAAAAGTTGAAGCAGTGAAACGCATTTTCGGCGAAGAAACCGAGAAGGTTCTCCGCAACCTCAAAGTTGAGTTCATAGCGTTTGGCGGTTACATGGGCGTTGACGATGTGACGGGGCACTTGCTGGTTAATCCACGTTACCTGAAAAGCGGCGACAGAGTGGACATTTACTTGGACATTATCCACGAGCTTTATCATATCAAACAGTTCATGGAAGGCAAGGAACTTTTTGACAACCGCTTTGAATACGTGGATAGACCAACTGAAATTGAGGCTTACAGCTACACGGTGCAGGAAGCGCGGCGGCTCGGACTAAGTGACGAGAGAATCTGTGAGTATTTGAAAACTGAGTGGATGAGCGAACGCGATTTCAAACGGCTGGCGAAAGCAGTCAATGTTTCATGCTGTTAACTCCAGCGCTTCACGGTAAACCGCCAGCATCCTCTCAGCGCACACGTTCCACGTGAAATTATCCATGACGAACCTGCGCCCATTAGCGCCCATCTTTTCACGCAGCCGTCCATCCTGCAGCAACCGCAGCAAAGCATCAGCTAACTCGTCGCTGCTGCCGCGTTTAACAAGCAACCCTGTTTCGCCGTTAACCATGGCTTCGTTTACGCCGCCCACATCAAAGGCAACAACTGGCTTCGCTGTTGCCTGCGCCTCCAGCAGCACGATGCCCTGTCCTTCCTGAATGGACGGCAAAGCAAACACGTCGGCGCAGTTATAAACCGCTGTAAGCGCTTCTTCAGTTAACCCGCTCAAAAACGTGAAGTTGCCTAAGAGGCTGGCTTCATTTAGGCTTGTTGTTAACTGACTTTTCAGTGGTCCAGAGCCGACAATTACAAAGTGCGTGCTTGCTTCTTGTTTGACTATTTTTTTCGCAGCTTTGATGAGGAATGGTAAGCCTTTGCGCGGGATTAAGCTGCCTACGAAGAGCACGACGGGCTTGTTGTCTAACTTGAACTGTCGTTTCGCCGCTGCTGGGTCGTGGGTGGGTTTGAATTTTTCTGGGTCAACTCCGTTTGGGATGATGCGCACTTTCGCTGTGTCAACTTGGTAGTGTTTCTGTATTTTCTCCAGTGAATGCTTGCTTATTGTGGCTACGAGCGTCGCGTTTTTGGCTGTTTCCTCTTCCAGTTTGGCAAGCCTACGCATAAAGCGGTTGGCAAGGTTGTCCCTCAATGTTTGTTGTCTGTTCTTTTTAGCTTGTTCGTATTCATCAGCGAGGACGCCGTGAACCACATGTACGAACGGCTTGTTGCTGCCCTGTTTCTTTAGCGCCTTTAGGAATCCGTAGCCGCTTGAAAGGTGCGCTTCATAGACATCTGCGTGTAGCTCGCTGGTTTTCTTGGAGAGGCTTCTGTTAAAAGACCAATTGTCTAAAGGGAAGAGTTTATCTGTTGAACGGCATGGAACATAGTTTACTCCGTTGATTACTGTTGGCTGTTTGAAGCCTGCTTTGGTGCCGCTGTAAACTGTGATGTCTGCTTGCTGGCTAAGTCGCTTCGTGATTTCGGTTATGCGCCGCTCTACGCCTCCAAAGTACAAGTGCGGCGGCTGCGTGTTGAACACGGCTAAACGAAACTTTCCCATAGACGCACTGCTCTTTGGTTATCTTCTAGAGACGCTAATGCTTTTATATACTATCGTCTTGTAATTGCGGATATACTGGGATGCAAGGTGACTGCCAAACCGAACGCTGATTCAAGTTTAAGCCTTACGCCAGATTACCGTCCGCTTGAGCTGGAAAAGGAAATTCGCGAGTTCTGGGAAACCAGCCGAATCCGCGAGAAACTGGAACTCAAAGAAAAAAACTGCAAGGGCATCTTGGGCTACGTGGAAGGACCGCCTACCCTGAACGGCATTCCACATATCGGTCACGCCAGAGGACGCGTGATGAAAGACATCCGCTACCGCTGGAAGACCATGCAGGGTTACTACGTGCCTTTCTGGGCAGGCTGGGACTGCCAAGGCTTACCCGTGGAGTTGGAAGTGGAAAAGCTTCTGGGCGTGAAGAACAAGCGGGAACTCGTGGAGCGCGTAGGAGAAGAACGCTTCATTGAAGAATGCAAAAAAGTCATCATGCGCTACCACCGCGAATGGGTGGAAGCCGACAAGCGATTGGGCATAGCGATAAACCAAGAAAAAGCGTACTGGACCTACCGTGACGAGTACATAGAACGCGAATGGCAAATACTCAAGCGCGCTTGGGAACAGAACCTGCTGGAAGAAGGCTACTACGTGGTGGCGTACTGCCCCGGATGCCAAACATCCTTGAGTAGCGCTGAAGTGGGATACGAAGGCTCCTATAAGGAAGTGGAAGACCCCTCACTTTACTTTAAGTTTAGAGTGGCAGATGAGCCGAACGAGTTTTTCCTCGTGTGGACCACCATGCCGTTCACGATTATAACCGACACCATGCTTGCCGTGCATCCTGAAGCGGAGTACGCTAAAGTGCGAGTTGGCGACGAAACTTGGATTATGGCGCGGCAACGCGTGGAACCCGTCATGCAGGAACTCGGCATCGCAAAATACGAAATCGCCGCGGTAGTAACGGGCAAAAGCCTCGAAGGCGCAAAATACGATTACCCGCTTAAAGACATAATCCCGAAGCAGGTTGAGCTTGAAGGAAAACATGCGCTTGTGCACAGGGTCATAGGCGAAGACTTCGTGGACCTGAACACTGCCACAGGCGTTGTGCATCTGTCGCCCGGCAACGGTGAAGAAGACTTCTGGGCTGCACATAAACGCGGCGTGCCAATCTTCGCGCCTTTTGACGATGAGGTCAAATTCACCAAAGACGGAGGCATATTTAACGGCGTCTTCGCAAGAGACGCGGACATGCTGGTGGTTGAGGAACTGCGCAGCAGAAACGCCTTCGTGAAAGTTAGCAAAGTCAAACACGAGTACCCCACGTGCTGGCGGTCGCATCACAAACTGGTTTGGTTGGCAAGAAAAGAGTATTTCCTGCGAACCGACAGGATAAACAGCAAGGTGCTTGAAGCCGCCGAGAAAACCACCTACTACTTTGACGAGCCCAAAAACCGTTTCGTGGCTTTCCTGAAAGAAGGCAAACCATGGTGCATCTCACGCGAACGCGTTTGGGGTACGCCTTTGCCCATTTGGGCATGCGACAATTGTGGGCAAAAACGGGTTGTAGCCAGCCAAAAAGAACTCGCAGCCGACGCGCTGGAGCAAGTGCCTGCGAACTTCGAGTTGCATAAGCCGTGGGTTGACCGCGTAACGCTAAAGTGCACCAAATGCAGCGGCACAATGCACCGTGAAGATTATGTTTTGGACACGTGGCACAACAGCGGCGCCTCGCCGTACGCAAGGTTTACAGATGAGGAAGTGGCAAGATTCGTGCCCACCGACTTCTTAACCGAAGGTATAGACCAGACTCGCGGGTGGGCTAACTCGTTGTTGCTGGAGCACGTGATATTAACGGGCAAGCCCGAGAGTCCTTACCGCGCTTTCCTGTTCCAAGGGTTAACACAGGACGCGAAAGGCAGAAAAATGAGCAAAAGCTTAGGTAATGTAGTAGAGACAAACAAGCTTCTGGATAAGTACTCAGCGGACTTGTGCAGGTTCTACATGATGCGGAAGTGCGCGCCGATAGACTTCATGAACTTTGACCTGCAGGAGCTTAACCGCCGTTCTTACCAAGTGTTGTCTACACTGTATCATCTGAGCAGGTTCTTCCTGCAGAACGCCGAGTTCGACGGATTTAAGCCATCAAGAAAACAGCGGTTTACAGGCAGAACGCTGGACACGTTGCAGCCTCCAGACCAGTGGCTGCTCTCGAAACTGCAATCAGCTATCAAAGAATACACTGCTAAGCTGGAAATTTGCCAGTTCAACGCTGCCCTCGCAATCTTGGAGGATTTCGTCATAGACACACTAAGCCGGCTCTACGTGCCGATGATACGGAAAGAACTCTGGACTGACGACCCTGAAACCCGAGAAAGACGACTTGCAATATACGCCATACTGCATTACACGTTGAAGACGATTACTCTGCTTTTCAACCCTGTTACGCCTTACCTGAGCGAAGCACTTCACCAGAAGGTCTACAGAAAACTCGACCCAACGCTGCCTGAATCCGTGAACTTCGAACAGTGGCCTGAACCAGAAGAAAAAATGCGAAACGAAACCGTGGAGCAGCAATTCGACACCTTGTTCAAATGCGTTTCCTTAGCTTACGCCGCCAGGCAACAAGCAAAACTCAAGCGAAGATGGCCACTCAGCAAAATAATTGTCGCCGCGCCAGCAAACGTCGTTAACGCCCTAAAAAACGTGGAATCGTTATTCTTGGAGCTAACAAACGTTAAAGCCGCAGAATACGCCCCGCAAGTTCCAGATTACGTCGCAGGAGAAAACTGGGCATCCGCCTCAGAAAACGAAATACATGTGTTCGTAAGTGGACACCGCGACGAAAAACTGTTAGGCGAGGGTCTCATGCGGGACCTAGCACGCCGAGTTCAAGCATTGCGAAAGGAACGCGGCTACGTGCCCACAGACATTCTAGATGCCGTCCACATTGCCGAGCTTGACGGGGAAAGCACAGGGCTACTGGAGCCATACTTGAAGGAGATGGCGGAGCTAGTTCGCGCCAAAAAAGTGTACTTGCACTCGAGCCGCAGCGAAGTTGAAGCCGACTGGTGCGAGTACCAAGTGGACGACAAGAAAATCTACATAACAATCCACTGACGCATCAGCGGCACGAAGATATTCGGCATTCACCATAGGCGACTGAAGAATAAAAAAATGGGAGAATTTTCGGTTTACTAATACGCAGTTGGCGGGGGAGGCGGAGGCGGATAAGCTGCGGCTTCTGCCGGCTTCTTCATCGATGCAACAAACATCAGTATTGCCGCAACCAAGGCAATCCAGAAACCAAACGACAGATACGCCGAGTAATTCACAGTTGTTCCCTCGTAGTCCATGGAACCACCGCCGAACAGTCCTACTGCTGGCAAGTCCTCTGCTGGCGGTGAACTTGAAAGTTCAAGCTGCAGTCCCACCGCGAAAATTATGATTGCGAGTAACGCAAGCACTCCGCCGATGGCAACTAGTTTCGCCTTATTGATTTTCACGCTGGCTATGATGCATATCACTCCAGCAGTCAGCACTAGTGCAAGGGCGACATAGCCATACCAGATTCCTAAGTCTGCGGCTTCTGACATCCCTAACCCTGATACAGTTGCTTGGTACGGATACACTGAGAAGTCCATTGAGAAGCCCATGCCCATTATCGAACTAGAAATCGACAGTGCCCACCATGGTAACGCTAAGCTGACGAACGCCAGTATGCCTCCAATAACGCCGATAATATTCAGTTTCAAAGGGTCATTCTCCTCGCATTCATGTTATTCGGTTAGCTTATAAGACTTCTTACCGAAATGAACCTATTACTGGTACATATTGTCAATCACATGCCGGCGCGGTTCTGAAACTTAAACTAATGTAAACCTAATCGACGCTTTCCTGCGAAAAAGCAAAAAAAGGGAGTTTGGCTCTCTTTGAAGCACCAAACAAGCAGTCTTCAGCTTGGCGGTGGCGGCGGAGGCGGCGAAGCAGAAGCGAACGCTTGCTTCACTTGGACAACCGTGGTTCCAGCCATTCGATCAGTATATTTCTGTCGTCTGTCAGGTCCTGGCGTTGCAATTCCGATTATCCAGTCTAACAGCAGGAAAAAGCCATATATTTTGCTTATGTTGCGGATAAATGCTGCGTTGAACATTAGTTTGCTGCCGTTTACCATCTGCACTTTGAACCCTAGGACTTTTTTGCCTATTGTAGCGCCAGAGTTAACTTCCATGAACGCGAAATAGAGCACTTGGAGTAGACCTAAGATAAAGAGCATCAGGAACCAGCTCCACCACGGCGCATAGGAAACTGTGACACCCCAAACCGTGTAAGAAGGCCAGAGTATCCCTGAAAGTAGCCAGAATATGATGTACGCCGGAATGCCGATTATTATGCTGTCAATGACGAGTGCGAGAAATCGAAAGAGCCAATGATTCAAGTCAAGTTCTGAACTGCTCCCTGTTGTCATGTTTTATCAACTCCCATGCTATTTCGTAACAAGGTGTTATTATCATTTTCTATCACGGAAACAAACGCGCCACAGACCGTGTTGCCCCTGTTTTTCGGGCGGTTTCACTGTTCAATCGCCCCGCGCGAAGTGGGTTAAGCTTATAAAACCCAGCGATGCTAAATAGTATCTCTGAGGTGTCACATTGGCCAAACTGCAAAAAGAGAAAAGCGTAACCAAAGACAGACTCATCGGCATGACAGTTATCGACTCAGAAGGAAACATCGTAGGAACAGTTAAAGATGTAGGCTTCACTATTGGGAAAGCTGGAATTTCCCTAAGCGTCGAAGACAAAGACGGCGAAATCCGAAGCGTTTCATGGGACAACATCCAAGGAGCAGGAGACTTCGTCATCCTGAAGCCCGCCGCGGCAGAACCAGCAGCCGTCGCGCAACCAGTACAAGCGGCACAGGCGGCTCAACCAGCCCAGGCAGCACAGCCGACATGCCCAACATGCCGTGGTCCGCTGAGCTATATTCAGCAGTACCAGAGATGGTATTGCTATAAATGCCAAAAATACGTGTAGCCTCGTTTTGGGCATCACTCTCCGCCATTTTTCTTTATTTCCTTCAAATTGAACGGTGCGGTAATGGCTTTTTGTGATTATGTTCATTGTGCTATTGCAGGAAGGCGCCGAAAACGCTAAATTCTCATGTTGCATGCTCTCTGTAGAATGGCAAGCGTTGGGCCGGTAGTTCAGTCTGGTATGAACGCTTGATTCGCAATCAAGAAGCCGCGGGTTCAAATCCCGCCCGGTCCACTCCACCCTTTCCTGCGGGAAAGCGTGGACGGAAATGGGTTGTTTTGGTTGATTGATGGATTCTATGGCTTCTATGCAGGCTTTTATGGCGTTTTCGCTGATTTTAGAGATGTTTAATCCTAATTCTTTGCCCTTTTCGTAGATTTTTTGGTCTATTGTTACGCTCACTTTTTTTCGCATCCTACTTTCGCTCTCCCCATCCGTACCTATACGCATACATGCGTATATATGCCGTTGGGAGTTGAACTTTATTGTGATTTGAAAGAAAAGAGGGAAATATTGTTGTGCACTTTTGATTCCTTAAGATTTTATTTGATCAAGTATCCAATGAGGACCGTTTTCGTATCTCAAGTAGTTATCCACGTGAACGTAGGATGGTTCAGTGTAGGTGTTGGACCAACCAGACATTGATCCGCTTTCCCATGTTTCGCTAAAGAGTGCTACGCCATCATCGGTAAAGCTCCAATTGCCGTTATAATATTTGACTAATTGTCCTCCGTCTGCTCCAGTGAATACGTTGTTTATGCTCCTATCTGAATTGTAAGCTGAACCGTCGTAGTATATGCAAGTTCCACCAGATTGGCCGGATGGCAAATAGTAGTAGACATTGAACCAGAGGTTGTCGTAGTAGCGCCGCATTTCAGCGTAGTACCAAATATTTTCATAGATTGGTGTTGCACATATCCACGTGGTCATGGCATTGTTTTTGACGTACCGTATGCCCAAATATATTTCGCCATCATCATCGTAGACCGCTACTATGTCGTGCCATTTAGACCAGTCATTTGTGTTTCTCGCACAGGCCAGAACCGCGTAATTACCTCCTCCCGCGTCTCCATTTGTGAACATGTCGATGTTGAAGAGTGTTCCGAGTTTGCAGTCACTTTCTCTATCCCAAGTGAAACTAACGGTCTTTTGTGTGTATGCTTTATCGCTTGTGCTTTCTGAGTAGGTGCAGAATGATCCAAGATAGGAACCCCACATGTTGCCCCAAATTTTCTTTTGTAGCATAGCCCATGAATGGCCTTCCCATCCGCCTTCAAAGTAGAAGTAATCTGATACTTCGTCGCATTGGCTATAAATGGGTTCTACTGCAAGTGTTTGCCACCAGAAGAAATAACTTAAGTCAGAATAGAACGATTCCATTTCATCAATCAAATACTCAGTTTCAGTGTAATCCAAGTTGAATGTTTCGCCAATGAATATTTGCTTATCTGGTTCATTCAAGTAGTTATAGGAATGACAATGACTGGCCCATTGGGTAGTACCGTAATGATGTCGCCATTCATTGATCGCGAAAACTTCTTGATGTGTGTCTATGAAATCCCAATAGTCAGAGTATTTAACGCTGTCAAAGAACCAACAGTCACGATTAATATAGAAAGTTCCTGAAGCATTGTTAATTACATTTCCCATTGGAATGCTCTCAAAGGTAAACGGAATAGTGCTATAACTGTTCCACAAATCGTATAACATGTCTATGTAATCTGCCATATCCTCAAAGCTGTCGTAAGCCAAGTTATTGCCTGTTGGGTCACCGCAGTGAGGGCATGTTTGGTTAGCTTCGACCTCCTCCTCACCTATGAAAACTTTGACATCACTGTGATCCGCAAGATAATTCGCCAAATAGTAATAGAAATTACTTGCTTCACTATACGTCAATTTTTCTCCTGTGTGAAAGGTCGTTCTTGTCGCTACATAGATAACGTCATAGTAGTCATCAAAGTAATCTACCCACGTATGAATTCTGCCCGCAACGTAAGAGCCACTGTATAAATCAGGGTCATAACCATAAGTAATCTTCACCGCTTGAAAGACTATTCCTTTACGAGTGTATGCTTCGTCAAGCATAGCTTTGACTGTAGCTGGAGTGATATTGTTTTCGTCGCATGTCCAAGCTGAAATGAGTATGCCGAAATTACTTGTCCTATCTGTTGCGAAGGCAACATTTTGTGGGCCAAGTGTCACCAGTAGTAGCAAAGACAACGATACAACGATCCATAGCGATTTTTTGTTCATTCATTTTCAGTTTCCTCCATCTTACAACCAGATGGTTGGATACAACCTTCAACTATGACAACATGACCGTAAGGTGACTCACACGCCCAGACGACGCGAACATTCTTGTCCGTTTTGAAGAGTTTCTTGCCGAGAGCTCTGGCTACGGCGAGGACATCGCCCATGTCCCAGTCGGGGCGGTTTTGTGGTTTCACGATTAAGGCTTTCTGAACTTTCGTCATGGTTTCTTCCTTAATTGATTTTTGTCGCAGCTGTAGCAGCGTACGCCGGGGATCCACATGCCCGCACGTTTGCAGTGAACTTTGCCGTCGGATACGGCGCCATCCAAGAATAGGCAGAGCACACGCATGGGTTGCGGTTCTTCAGGCCTCGCGTACACACTAATTTTAAGCTGTGGATTCCCAAGGCTATGCGCTTGATTATGCTGCTGCATGAATGCCTCTATTTTTCTGCTGACTTTGTCGCCTTCACGTTTACAGATTTCCTGAAATGTTTGCAATGTTGCCTTGTCTATGTAGATGTTGGTGCGGGTTTTCTCGTTTGACTCAGTCATACTATTCACTTCTTTTATGAGTGAATAACACACGTGAATAACACACACGACACGACTACACGTGATAGTCTCCGCTAACGTAAACGCCATCATTTGATATTCTTTCAGGCGTTTTTTGTGTGTTATTCCTTTGTGTTATTCAGTCAGTTTGATTCAATTTCTTGGTTAATTCGGCAATCTTTGCCTCGAGTTCTTTGATTCGTTTGTCTTTGCTGTTCTCGGTCAGTTTTTTGAGGAGTTTGTCGATTTGCGGTTTGAGAGTGTAGCCTAATGCTATGCCGATGGGTAATGCCAACAGAGGCACGGCGTAGGCTATGATGATGCTGATTAGGATGGCGGCGACTTTGAGAAGTCGTTTGTTGCTCAGGATTTCTTCAAAGAAATCGAGTATGACGTCAAGCATACCCTTTATCCGCTCCCCTGAGTTTTCTTATGCAGGCATCTCCTGTTTCTTGCAAGCGCGGTCGCTGACATTTGTCGCCTACCCAATAGAGCATCCACCCGAGTAGCCACGTAGCGGTAATCAGCGGCCAGTAGATCAGTAGCAGAAGGCGATTCAACCACTTCACGCTTTGACCTCCTTCTCAAAGCATTCACAAACACAACAGGGAAAACCTGAAGTAACGCGCTTTCTCCCACAAAGGTTCTCTCGAAGTGCGGGATGTATATCTGGCGCACTACATCGTATGCCTTGTTTACCTTTTCGACTTACTGCTGATTTGCAGTGTTCAGCGGTCTTGCTCATGCTTTGATTCCCTCCAGCGCCAACTTTGCCCTAATCAAACCGTCAATGGTGCGGTCTAAGTAGCGAGCGTCAATGTGCGCTTCGAACCATGTTGTCCAGTCCCAAGCGTTACTACGTGCATACCCCAGCGTCTCCACGTGGTATGCGCCGTTTACGAATAGGACGATTTGCGGGTGGGGGGCGGTTTTTCCGCCGTCAGGCAGCAGCTTCACCGAAAGTACGTTGCGCTCGTGGTGTGTGTTTTGGTCGGCGTAGGCTATGCGTGGCGGGATGCCTGTGCCTGCGAAGATTCGTGTTGGGTATGCTTTGGCGGCTTCCAAGGGGATTTCGCCGTATATTGTGCCGTTGGGTATGCGCTTCAAACTTTGCACAGCGAAACCTCCCAATCAAAATGTTTACTGCAATAACGGTAGAAGACGCAGTCTCCGCATCCGAAGTCGCATGGGCATGTTTCTGTGCAGAATAATGGGCTTTTATGTGTGCATTTTGGGCATTTTGGGTTGGCTTCTTGTTTGGAAGAAGGGAGAGCATGCTCAACGGCGCCGGTCGCTTCCAAGCCCCTGCTGCTGCCTTCAGGGGACTCTCCGAGATTTGAACTTGGTTTGGGTGATGAATCGGCAAGGTTGCGGTGAGAGAGCGCAGGCGCCATGTTTCTTTTCCCCAAGAAGCCTAACCCCTGCTTGGTAGGGTACGTTGCAGTGTATCGCAGGGTATCGGGTGGTACTCGCGGAGGTTGACGAATTCGCAGTGGAATCTTCCGCAGGCGCAACTCAGCGTTTTTGTGTCGCTGTCCCAGACCATGTGCTCGTGGCATACGGTGCATTCAAAGCTGCTGCGGTACCGCGTCATTGGAATCCTTCCTTGATGATTTTCTTCAGCTTCTCAGTACATTCAGGGCATAAATCGCGTTGAAAATCGTCGCCATCATCGTCTACGTTTGAGCCGAAAACTACCCAATTTAAGTCGTTTTGATTCTCGATTTCTTTGCCACAGTTATCGTAACAATAAAGTTTCATTTTGATATCGCCTCCAACTTCGCATACGCAGGTTTCTCAATTTTGTGAAGTTGCCGCATTCCATTTTACTCCTTTTTTTCGGTGAATGTATTTTTAGTGATGACTGCGGCTTTGGTGTTGACACAGATTTTGCCGTTTTTGCGTACAATTGACTGCGGCGACTTTATGTTGACTTCTGCAGTGCTGGAACCAAAAGTGATGATTTCTACAGTGCTGGAACCATAAACACAGATTTTCTTAGGATTAACTGCAAAACCTACAACATCTTTGAACACTTTTTCTTCGCCTTCAAAAGCAACCTGCACTTTAACATCATTAACCAACTGCATAAAAACAGCTTCTTCAATCGCACTTTTACGCTGTAAATACCACTCAGGCAAGGTATCCTGTTCATCCTCTGTATACGTCCATTTGGAAATAGGCATCATCTGCCGCGGGTCAGGAGGGGTAACTTCGACAAAAACTCGATCTCTGACTTTAATAGCGTCACAATCGTCTAAGGGTTTTAGACCAAATTCCTCTTCTATTTTTGCATGGCTATTTGTTTTAAATGAACCTAAGACTTCGGCTTTGCCATTGCGCCACGCAATAACGTAGCTTTTCATTTTGCACATGTTTTTGCCTCCAACTTCGCATACGCCTCCCGTGCCAATTGCGCGCATGTTTTCGGTTTAACTGAGGGAATGTAAGCGGTGAGGTTAGAGCAAACGTGAGTTTCGCCATCAGCGGTTTCGCTTGTTATGCAGCGGCGGTCACCATACTCGCAATGAGGTAGGGCACAGTAAAATTCAAGTGTTATTTTTCTCCCTGTTTTCAACGGCGTAACTAAGCCTCCTGCCCAACGGTAACATTCGTTTCGGGATATCGCATCAGAAAGTTGCGTATGGCCTCTTTGACGATTTCCCCGCGGCTTCTGAATCCATGCTTACCAACGAGTTTATCGATTTCATCAACCATTTCGTTGGGGAGTTTTATCGTGGTGTAGTCGTTCATTCTATTACCCCTCTATTACTAATAGACTACAACAAATCGTGAAGAAGAAACAGAAAGAAGGATGGAAAATCGATCTGCCAGATGAAACCTAACTATGCTTGTATATTTCAATGGCTATGAAAACCGCAAAAACCAAAACACCGATGGTTACTGCAAAAACATACGGGTTATTGTACCATAAGTCACTCTGCGAAGACTCTGTCGGCGTTGGATCAGGAGAAATACCCAGTAACTCTAAAAGCGACATATAGACTTCTTTTTCCTCATCGTCTATAGTTAGGAGACCGAAATAATTTTCCTTTTCAGGCACTAAACCCGTGTTGTCGTACATTTCGTAAATGAAGATTTTATCGACTTCAGGGGTTAATCCAACAATGTTATCGACAAGATACTCTGCTTGACCGGTTTCTGTGTAGCCCTCTGTCGCTGAGGGTCTTCCGATTTCAGTTACCCAGACGTTCTTGTTAGTTATTCCTTTTAAAGTGTCTATTGTCGCAACGTTTGCGGATAACTCATCATAAAGGTGCACTCCCAGATAGTCATAGTAGAATCTTATTTCTGTGTTGTTGTAGACGGCATTGAAGTAATCCATCCAATTTTCTATTGGAGCTAACGCCCCAGAAATTACCAACGCGCCTGTTTCGTTCTTGATTATTTGATAGGCGCTTTTCAGCATCTCAGTGTAGTTTTCAGGTGGAATATAGGCAGCTCCGTTCGGTTCGTTCCAAATCTCCCATGCGTCTATTTCCTGTGCTATGGGGTTATCGAGAATGTCGTAGAGCGTGTTGTTCCAAAGTTCAGGGGTCAAATCCGCAGCGTTTACGGTTCTGTTGTCGATTATTGCCAAAATTTTTATGTTGTGAGCTTTCAGGGCAGACATAGCGACGTCGCTTTCGTTGTATTGATAATCCATTCTAACCCACCTAACTTTCAGCTCTGAGAGGCGATCAAGCGTGGAACTACGATAATCTTCTGGGTGCAAACACACGTTTACTTCATAATTTGGTGAAGCATAAGCTAAAGTAATCAAAACTAAGAATGAAACAATGATGATGTTTGTGGCCACTGTTTTTTTCATTTTTTGTGCCTTAAGAATAGAAAAAAAGGTTGTGGGATTAGAACTTTTTGATGTACCCGACACAGATACCCACCGCCGCCAAGGCAACCACAACGCCCATCAGACCATACATTGCCGTCGTTACCGGGGCAGTCCGCGAATAGTTAGCTATGGTCACCACAATATAACCCGCTATTTGACTGTTTTGCGGGTGCCCAGCAACGTTAATGTCAGTCAACGTGAAACCTGAATGCGCTGTTTTGTAGATCTGACTTGAGCCACTGTACACTGTCAAATATGTGCCGTCGTATTGAAAAGTCACAGTTTTGGAGTATGAGGAAACGGTTTTTTGGTACACTGTTCCTGTCTTTGTCCAGTTAGTGTATTTGTACAAGTATTCGGTCAGTTGGCCGCCTTCAGCTACGGTGTCGTGCTCCCAGCTTATTCCCCATCCGTCATGATCTGGATTTGCGATTTGCACTAAAAACCATGCTGTGTCATTGGTTGGCGCAGAAACTTCATGCAAATTTGAGAAATCCACAGTTACAGTGAAATTGCTATATGAGTTATCCAGCGTATCCCAGTACTCTGTGTATATTTGGTCTTCGTTGAATGTGTATACTTCATTTGTTGTCGCAGCATAGACAGGAGTTGCTATAGCGATGCACAGCACTGCCAATACTGCAAGAGTCAGAAGTGCGTTCCGCCGGTGCATTTGCGGATCCGCCTCCCTTAGAACTTGCCAAATTTCTTCAGCAAGCCAAGGACCATTCCAAGCATGGCGAAGGTGATGATTAGGGGCATCCATTCGAGCACAGTGGATGTTATGTCTGAGCTCATTCGCTTTATCCTCCAAAAGATACTCTCATGTCCCAAATAAAACATTTGTTAAACAAAATGGTTAACAATGTTTAAATTTAAGTGTTTTGTTATATTTGGTACATGGAAAAGAACGAGTGCGGCAGACTTAACCTCTACCTTCCAAAAACCCTCATTGCTTGGCTAACAAAACAAGCAGAAAGCAACCATCGAAGCCTCAACAACTACGTTACCGTTGTTCTTGAAGACCATAAAAAAGAGAAGGAGACAGCACCATGTATATCGGTGCATTAATCCAGTTCCCAGACGGCGCACGGAAAATAGTTGAGTCAATAAGCGAACACGACTCCATAGCCATAGCCAAATTCATGGGCAAAATCGCCAAGTACGCCAAAAAAGAAAACAAGCTTGTGAAGGTGTGCGCTGACGACGTCAAAGCTCTCAAAGCTTTGTCGAAAGCGCTCGGCGGCGTAACGGTTGAATGGGGAGTCATAGAGAGGGAGTACCCATGCGAATAAACTTGATTAAAATCAGTAGCGTCCTGATTTTTGCACTTCTGCTTTTAACAGCAACAGCTCCTAATTTTGCGAAAGCAATAGAGTCACAAACGGTAACCGTTTTTCCTGTTGCTGACGCCATGTGTGACAGCTTTAAACCTGACGAGAATTTCGGGTATGCGAGCACTTTTACCGTTGGCGTCCAAGCAGATACGAGCATAAGAAAATATTACGCTAAATTTGACTTGTCAAGCTTCAACCTATCAAACATAATTAGTGCAAAGCTAAGGTTTTTGCCATTTCAAACGTCAAGCTCCTTCGCGATGGACATACACGAATGCGAAGATTACTGGCAGGAACCTACAATTTGTTGGAATAATGCACCGTTCCAACAAAGCAAAGTTGGCGATTGCTGGATTGGCGACACTGGCATATGGTACGAGTTAAACGTTACATCCTTCGTAAAAACAGAATATGATAAAGTCTGGAGTGTTGTATTTACTAACCAAACGGCAGTGGCAAACGCGGTAGCCTATTTCTTTAGCCGCGAAGACAGTCAATACTCTCCGAGGCTTATCATAGAGTACATTCCACAACAAAGCACGCCTCCATCCGCTTCAGGCGGGCAATGGACATTAACGGGGGTAAGCGGTAACTGGAGCTACTCTACGGATCCACTTCTGCTCGCGGGGGAAGGATGGAACGCTTCCCCCGCTTTCGCCAACTTCACCCACGGAAACCTGAACAAGACCTTTGCTGATGGGGAAGGCTTCCAAATCAACTTCACCGTCAGCATTCAAGGCAACCGTCGTGAGTGGTGGTGGATTGAAGGCACCAAACGATTCTACTTTAGCCTTGGGATTCACGGTACTAATGACGCAGCATATACGTTGTTCTACATTGCGCATGAACAAGGGTTTGCTTGGAGCAGCAGCGAAGCAAAAGTTGGCACACAACAGCAATACAATATTGGCAAGCCATGGCCGAGCTTGCAGGTTGGCGAAACAGTTGACACAACAGGCGCCGTGTACTATATACAAGTAATCCGTGTCAACGCCACTACGGCTAAAGTTGTATATGCCACTAACGTGTTTGGCAACGACTTGGAAATTACTGAAGGCAGCATAAAAACCTTTAACGAAACGCTTACAGTGGATTCGTCAGTTTGGGATAATCCAGTGCTTAACTTGTACGCTGGTCATGACGGCAGTGGCACCTTTGAGTGCGTTTTTGGCGATGTGTACGTAGGCACCATAACAGGTTTTGAAGATCAAACACCAACGCAACTTAACCCTAACCCGTTCCAATGGCTAATCGACGGTTTCAATTTTATTTGGGGTTTGGCTACCATGATAGGCGCCTTTGCAGGCGCGTTTTTGCCAATTTTGCCATGGATATTCCTGTTTTACGCTTTAGATGTAATAGTGACAAGCGTCCAAGTCGGCAGCGTACAACCAATCGGCAAATTCGCCCTGATGATCTGGGAATTCCTGCTCAAGGTATGGTTCGTGCTCGTGCGTATTGGCCAACTCATCTGGGATGCGATAACTTTCTGGACGTGAAAACATGCCACAAGTGAAAATGAAACTTGAAATCCGAGACAAAGACCAAACATTCACCACCAAAGCCACATACGACCCAGACACGCATCTGGCAATCGCACAGCGCAAGTTCCGACAGCAATTCCCCACCAAATACGTAGTCTCCCCAGACGACATAGTAAAACATATTACAACACGTGGACGGATCGAGTTGAAAGCCGATGTCAGCGTAGAAACCCGCCATAGCATTCGCATAGCGCCGAACCCAGATTGGAAATCCATGTCTGACGAGCAGAAAATAGCCACGGAACATAAACCGCCAGATGTGCCAGACAAAAGCTTCAAAATTGACCTGCACGACCTGAAAACACTATACCAAGAACTCAAAAACATGCTTGACTACTTCACCGAAAGAAGCTACTGGGACAGCTTAATCAAAAAAGGCAAACTCTCCATAAGCACAATCCTGATCCTGCTCACCGCAGGCGGCGGACTATTCTACCTCATCCGCGACATAATCCTGCCAATCTTCGGAGCGCACTAAAGCATGGATGACAGCGAGAAAGCGCGACTCAAGAAAGAACTCATGCAGCGCTTAGGACTAAGCACCAAAGAAGAAGCCATAGCCAAATCAGTCACCGAACTAACCGACAAAGACAAACTAAAAATGATGACAAACCTGCTTCAAGGCGAGGATGCTTCATTCGCCACGCTCAGCGTCATAGCAGACAGATACAAGCTGCCATGGCTACGCCAAACCGTAGACGAAAGACTCGAGCTTCGCATGAGCGTGAGCGGGTGGAAAGCCAACCAAATAGTCACGGTAGCAACAGAGAAAATGAAGGAGATCCGCCGAAGCCTCAGAGACAGGATATTCCATCGTGGCGAGAAAGGCAGCAAATGGCAAGTAGAGGAATTCGAATGATAGAGCTACTGGTGCATTTCTTGATTGGCTTTGTTGTTGGATTCGTTATTGGAATCTCATTGCATCCCATTTCCAAGGGTGATTAAAAATGAGTTTTCAACCTAAAAAGAAATATGATATCGAGATGCAAACACTCCAAACGCTTAGCCAGAAACTCGCAGCGAAACGGAACGACCTTGCCGACTACGCTTGCAATCTTAACGCTGACAAACTCGCAATACTCGACTTGTACATCAAAGCCTATGAAAAAGAGGGTCCTGAATTTACCGACTGGTTGAAAGGCATGCGCGAGCAACTTAAGCTCCAAGGCGAAGCCTTGTGGATCATGCACGCAGACGTGCTCACAAACCTTGGTTTGAAAGTTGGAAAGACTGGAATGAGGGAGATCAGTGGAAAACGCAGCAATGGTCCAGACGCCCCAGTATAGTGAAGCGTTAGCTGACATAGTTTCACAGTTTTTTAAACAGTACAAGTATCCCGTCTGCGTCATCTATGGCAACCCCGACACAGGAAAAAGCGACACCGCCTGCCTATTCGCCGAAATCGCACTCAACGAGAAATGCATAGACTACTTTGCGTCGAATATGAGTACTTATGGTCATGGCGAGAAAATTACTTCGTTACAGGATGTCAACTACTGGTTTGCTCATCAAGTCGGAAAGAAACTGTTTATTCTTGATGAAGCTGGAATCCATGATGATACGCGCTCGCCGCTTAGCGGATTAACCCGCAAGATACGCCACAGCGTCTTTGTGACCCGCAAGTTCTTTGGTCATTGGATCTTCATTCTGCAGGATATCAAGGACTTGGATACTTGGAAAGACAGCGAGCTCACAGGCATGATCGTCAAGAAGCAAGTGTTCGGCAACGAGTTTGTTGCAAAGATCAAGTGCAAGTGGAACGAGGACCTCATAACTGTCCGTGACTTCCCGAAAGCCACATTGCCATTTGACACGTTGGATATTGCACCATTCACTCTCGAACGGCAACTCACAGACGAAGAACTGGAGCTGAAGGGCACGCCGAATAAAGTCGCGTACCTCTATGCGGCGACTGGGAATTTTAGCGTTATTTGTAAGCAGTTGAAGCAGGATACTGGGCAAGAGTGGAAGCCTATGCAAGTGAAGCGTGCGCTTCAGCAGTACATACGGCAAACCCTGCGAGCACATGAATCGCCTGAAAATTAAAAAACCCGTTAATTAACGCAGTGCGTAGTGTTGAGGTACCATCTCAAGTTTTGTTAAGTTTTCGGGTTTAGGCGTGGTTTCTCCATGCTTTAGACTAATAATCTAAAGTTCGCTACGTAACAAAGGACGTTTTTCATGTGAGAATTTGGGGAGTTGCTGTTGACCGCAATAAAGATTTTCAGACATCTTAATTTGCATCTTGGTCTTCTTAGTCAGAGCAGCTCGCGTAATTGCAGTTCCCTGGGATAGACTATAACTCTTTGCAAAGTTGTTCTTCCGAGTTTGAGTCTTAATCGCTAATGTCCAATGCGGAAGAATTCTTTTTGTCTCAAGGTATATGTTTGGGTCAGCGACGCATCTCTCACAAGCGAAAGCTTTGACGTATCCGCTGACGCTAGTCAAGCCGATTACTATGCCGTGGTCGCTGTGGAACCCGCATACGCAGCAGTTCATTCCCCGTTCCATCCGATAACCGTACCCGCCAACCGCTCCCAGTGGCGCTCACATAAACCCACCCTTCGTTTGTCGCCTTTCGCCGTCTTGTACTGCACATAAAGAAGCGGATTCATTTGGCAATCTTTGCATTTGTGATACTCTGCGAGGCGCATGGCATTAAGCGGTCGGCTAATGTCAGCGCCATCATGCCGCATTGGAAGGTCTCGCTCGTCTGAAATTATATATTTCTCAAGAGCATCGTGTTCTTGATGGACTTTGCATGCTGAAACACGATTTTTTACTTGTACATGTTGTTTTTCCATGACACCAATCAAGCAATTTCCTCCACTAAATTCTTTCAAATTCACAAATAGATGCTAATTTTCCATGAACAGCAAATAAGTGAGCATATGTGAAGTCGCCAAGGCTACACTCTTTTCTTAAAGATATGCCAAGCCTCAAACTTTCACCTTCTCTTGTATCTCGCTTATACCCTGAAACACACGAGTCCTCAAGTCTACAATCAACGCAGGATTGAAGTAGTGCTGCATGAACACGCTTCCCGTTACCCTGCCATGCAGAAAATCAATCTCTTGCTGCTTGAGATACTTTGTCATAAACGTGGCATGTGCCTCACGCACGTCGCTGAACCGCAAAGGTAAAACCCGCTTCGTGCTCGTTTGAATCGTGAACTTGTTAAGCTGCTTACTTTCCGCTACGTGATACACCAAGTCTTGTGGCACAAATGACACAAATGCCTTTTTCGTATTCCGCAGAAAGAGCTCTTTAAACTTGTAATGCTCCAGCACCGCCTTGTCATGCACGTAGTAATCAGCGAGCTTTCGCTCCGCCGCCAACTTAATAACCAAATTGTAAGCCGAAACAGCTTCAACAAGCCGCAAACCCGTCACCGCTAAAAAGTCCACGAATACAGCAAACTCAGGACGCAACCGCTTCAAATCACGGATCCACTGCCAAATTTCCTCAGGGTTCTGTATTTTATTTAGTCGCTCAATAAACACATCATCCTTGCTTTTACCTGCCCACTTCAAATTATACTGGGATGCCAACCGCCGCCAATCATCATACTCACCACGAAACTTGGCCAACGCACTAAGCGAAGCCATAACCAACCGCCGCTTCCCAGCACTAAACCCAAGCAACGCCGACAAATCACGCCCTAAAAAGCAATCCTGAAAACTCCGAGCGTAATTCGCCATGTACCGCGCAACATGCGGCTTATGCTTCCCCTCACTCAACAACCACTCTTCAAACTTAACCCAGAACTCCCAACCGAGGGAGTCGCGAGAACCGCGGGTTTTCGCTTCGCAATCAAGAAGCCGCGGGTTCAAATCCCGCCCGGTCCACTATTTCTGAAGTTCTTGGGGTGGGTGCTTTTTTCTTTTTTTGTTTGGTGTGTTTTTATTTTGATTCGGATTACGAATCTGAATAAGTAATGTTTATTAAGAATTAAGATTTAATATACAGTTTGCGTTGCCACAACCAAGTGGCAATGAATCGACTGAAAGAAGGAACCAACATGAAAAAAGAAACAAACGCCACCGAACCCTACTACTACATAGCCTTAGTAGTAAAGGGCACAGAAAAACAATACCTAAACCTTCTCAAATACCTCAAAAACCGCAACAAATCCCAAGTAATATACCAATGCAAATCCCTCACCTACCTCCGCATAGCCAGAGACAACGGCGTCAAAATTCAAGCTGCCCACATCGGACAACAGCTTGAAACTGAAACACAGGGAGGTGCTGCACCATGAAAAACTTCTTAAGGAATAAGCGAGCTTTAGGCACGTCAGTAGCCAACCTCATCGTCATAACAGCCACTGTGCTACTGTCTCTCACCGTGACAACTTTTGCCATGAACATCACCGCAAGTCAAGTGCAGAAAGAAAGCATGTACATTGCAAGCAGCCACATATGGTACGTCAACAGCACCTACAGCATCGGCGCAATAGCCGCCACCAACACCGGACCAACCGACATTGTGCTAACAAGACTCGTCATTAAAGGAATGCAATGCGCTTGGAACGGCGAAACAAATTTCGTCGTCTACTGCAAAGAACAGAATTCACCCGGCGACCTGCCTTTCGTTGCAAACCTAACCCGAGAAGACAACGTCATAGCCATATCGAACTCCACCTACACTTTCACCGCTACAAGCGAAGGATTGACGCTTAAATCAGGCTGGACAATCATGTTCTACATCGTCATACCTGAATGCATAATGGTTTACGACTTGGGTACACCCGTGCGCATAACACTCGCTACAACTCAAGCAGTCTACTGCACTGAAACCAATGTCCAAACATCGTAAAAACCACTAACATTCGGCGGAAGAGGTGACGACTGTGTGGCTTCTCGCCCTGTATGTGTTGCTGCAATTCCTAGACGCAGCAATCACAGTCTACGGAGTCAACGCAGGATTGCTGTCGGAGCTCAACCCGCTGGTTCAGCCAACAAACCTCGCTCATGTAGCATTAAAGGCATTCGCAACCGTTGTAACAGCGTGGCTGATTTGGTTCGCCTATAAGCGAGCAGTCGCTGCCAACTCGCAAGTGTCCATCCGCCTTGTCTACGTGGCAACAGCAGGCTTAACGTTGTGGTACGCTTTCGTCGCTGTCCACAACCTCTACCATCTTTTTCTCTAGTTCTCTCTAAACCTAAGGCAAATCAAGATGATTATGCCCCCTTAATGGCGCTCGAGTTTTCAGGGAACTCGAATTACCAAGAAAACAAGAGTCAGAATCATCTAAGTTTCTTGATCTCCATAACGAGCGGTTTATGGCAGTTGACACATCTTGTCACAACAAGCTCAAAACCATTCAGTAGGTCAAAGTGGCGCCGCGTGTACTGGCTCTGTTTCGCGTGGTTACACGTAGCTTGGTTAACCGCAATTATTTGCCTCTCGTCCATTCCCCTTTCCCATAACCGCCTTTGTACGGCTGCGCAAATAACTTTTGTGGAAGAATCTTCTATTCAGCGTGCACGCATCTGCACACTACTAACCAGTTGTTAGAGAAATGCAAGATACGCCACTTTCCAAAAACCGCTGAAAGGGGCACTTTCCCATTATCGGAGAATAAACTTTAAAATCTCATCCTTTTCCGTTAACGAGTCCACAACTAAGTCAGGATTCACTCTCTCCAGTTCTTCTCTGGAATATACGCCTGTCAACACTGCGATGCATCCCATATTCGCTGTTTTGGCTGCTTGGACGCCGAAAACCGAGTCTTCCACAACCACGCATCTATCTGGGCGCACGTTCAGTTGCAGGGCGCTTTTCAAGAAAATTTCAGGGTCAGGCTTCGAGTTATGCACTTCATCCATGGTGAGGACAACATCAAAAAATCTCTGCACATTCAGCACTTTAATCATGTGGTCAATGACAGCACGGTTATTCATCGACGCCAAAGCCAGCCGTACTTTGCCCTGCAGAGATGCCAGCAACTCCACGGCTCCTTTGAAAAGAGGCACGCTGCTGCTTAGTTTGATTTCAGCCTGAATTTTTTTGGATACGAGACTTTTAATTAATGCTTCGTCAAAGTGTACCTTTGATGTACGTAGTATTTCGCGGAAGGTTTCTGCGGCACCTGTCCCGATGCGTCGTTCGATGAACGCGTCGCTTATAGTGCAGCGTTTTTCTTTAAGGGCTTTCTGGAAGGAAGCAACAACCGCTTGTCTCGTGTCAGCTAAAGTTCCATCCCAGTCAAAAATCACAGCGTCAAACATTTCGAAGCACTATGCAGCCTATCGGCTACTGCGAGTTTAAGCCCAATTTATCGCGGATTATATTGCTTTTCTTGGCGGCTTCCTCAACCGCGCGCATCAGTGCTTGCCTGATTTGGCTTCCTTCCAGCTCGTATATGGCGTCGATTGTGGTTCCACCCGGAGTTGTCACCATGTCCTTGATTTTGGCAGGGTGTTCCTGCAGTTCTATGATGAGTTTGCCTGTTCCCAGCACGGTTTGCGCAGCACTGGATAACGCTATGTCTCTGGGTAACCCCACGCGCAAGCCCGCGTACATCAGGGCTTCGATGATTATGGAGAGGTAGCCCGGTCCGCTGCCGCTGAGAGCGGTTATGGCGTCCATGTATTTCTCGTTGACTTCAGCACATATGCCCATCATGTTCAGCAAAGCTTTGACTTTGTTTTTATCTTTTTCAGTAACGTCTGCGTCGCATGAGTAGGCTGTGTATGACGCTTGAACCAGCGCGGCGACGTTCGGCATTATTCTGACGAAGCGGGCTTCAGGGATGACTTTTTTCAGGAATTTCAAGGGCACGGTTGCAGCTACCGAGATTACCAGTTTGCCTGCAATTTCCTTGCGTATCTCTTTGAGAACCTTTTCCACGTCAGCAGGCTTCACAACTATGAAGACTATGTCTGATTCAGCTGCGGCTTTACGGTTGTCCGAAATTGCATTCACGCCTAGTTTTTCCATTTCTTTTATTCTTTCCAGTTGAAAATCAGTTGCCGTAATTTTTCCTTTGTACCCGCTTTTCAGCAGGCTTTTCACTATGGCGCCGCCCATCATTCCAGCGCCTATCACTGCGATTCCGTCTGTCATGTAGTCACCTTTCTTTTTAACTACTTGGTTTCTGCTCTTAAACTTTTGTTGCCTCCTCAAGTAAAAGTGTGATGCCTATGTGGCTGTCACGATTTCTTTCAGGGCTTCCTGCACCGCCAACGCGGGCGCGTCTGTTCTGATGCCTCGAGAGTTGAAATGCGTCGGAACCGCTCGGAAACCGTTACTGTGCAGAGCTTGAAGCAGCGTGTCAACTGCGGGCACGGGAACTGACAGCTTGTTGCTGATTTTGTCCACAACATAGTAAGTTATTGGCGCATCGGCTTCAACTGTGGCTGTCGGAAGGAGTTTTGCGATTTTTCCACTGTTCCTAAACGCTTTGAGAGTGTTTTCCTTGGTCATTAACTCGCAGAATTGCCTGTCGAATATCTTATCCAGCCATAGCGGTCCAGCATAATCCATTTTTGCGCCGCATTCGGGGCACTGTTCAAGGCGTTTAGCGGAGAGGTTTTTTGCGGTTTCCCTGTGCAAACAATTAAAACAGTGCAGCACGTAGCCCATGTGGCTGATGCTCTCGTCGGCTTTTTTTGCCCCATAGCCTATTTCCGCATAAACTCTCACATAATGGTCGCTGCAGTGAGTAAAGAGCAAGCGGACGCCGATGTCATGTTTCGCGGCTAACGTGGCTACGCCGCCTGCTAGAAGCCGCACCGCGAGTTCTTGGCAGTATTCAGTGCGCAGGGGTTTTCCGCCGTATTTCCTGATGCAGGCTTTGGCGTGGACTCCGCACAACGGAGCCATATCCGTTGCGGTTGCAGCCAAGAGTCCCTTGTTGCGCAGTGCTCTTATGGCTGAGTCCAAGTAGGGCACAGGTGAACCGAACGGGTCGATGTCTACAACGTCAAAGCGCTTATGTGGTGCGCCGTGGCAGCTTAGAAGGCAATTGGCGTCTTTGTGCTTCACAGTTACGCGTTCTGTGAGGCTGTTAAGGTGTACGTTGTGTTTTGCGAGGTTGAAGGCACGCTCGTTGATGTCGCTGATTAACACGTTTTTGACGCCGTGGATTTCGGTTGCGAAGCGCACGCCTCTTATACCCGTGCTCGTCAAAGGTTCACATATGGAGATTTCTCTGTTTGCAGCGCGCTGGTACGCCTGCACTGCTAAAATGGCTATGTCGCGGTTTAACTCCATGACGGGATTATAAAAAACAGGTGCTTTGGAAGGTGCGTAGTCGCTGGGCACCACGCCGTAAGCTTTGAGGTCGGGCACTAGCACGCGGACTTTGCCTTCATTAATGATTTCGCTGGGAAAATCAGCGGCATAACCTGTTTCGTCCATACTTGTGCCTCAGTGACAAACTATGATTTGAACGCTATTGCTTAAAAACGTTCGATTAACCCGTTTTAAAGTGCATGTAAAATAAGCGACAACCACAACAATAAAGCCCTAACCCAGCAACATATGCAGTTATGAAGCCCGTTCGAATATTGACTGCATTCGCAATTGTTTTCTCAGTAATTTCCGTAGCCACTTTTACTGTTTATGCGCAAACAGAAGTTTATACATACAACCACGGCGATAAAGCGCACCTTACCGCTGCTGGTGGGAGAGCAGTTTTTGCCTGTAGCGCAATTATAAGCTTTGAGGCTGAATCGAAAGGCGGCTGGCTCCCGAACAAAACCTACATTGTGAATTGGACTCTGCGACTTGACTACGTGAATTCGGAGTTTCTGAACGGCAGCAACTTCTACATTCTCTTCTCTTGGCCGCTGCTTGAAACATTAACGCCAACGATTCCCGCAGAAACTATGGTGAATCAAACGCAGTTAAGTTTGGTGCATAAAAATGGTACCATAAGCGCAGCGTTCACACCAACGAGTACGTCTGACGGTTTCTACATGAACCCCGAGTTCCCCTTCGCAATCTACGTTGACGATCAAGCGTTAGCGGAGGATTGGGCGTCGGGTATTTGGTACGGAGAACACGGAACCTCAATCGGCATAGTAGACCCCAATGCGACACCTCAATCCACTACGCTGCCGCTAACAGCCAACTCAGAGTTCTCAACGTTAACTGTAGTCATCGTCGTTTTTGCCACCGCATTACTGGACGTTTGTGCGTTCGTGATGGTCAGAAAACACAAAGCTACTAGAAACTAAAATACGCACAAATTTTTTATCGCCATAGGTGCTTTTGGCGTATTAAGATGATTTAGTTGTCAAAAAGGCTTCTGCTTATAACTGGTGTACCCGGCGTTGGAAAAACAACCGTGCTCCTTAAAGCGGCGGAGGCGCTGAAGACTGCAGGGGCTAGTGTCGGCGGAATGGTTAGCCGCGAGGTGCGCGAAAACGGCGTACGCGTAGGCTTCGAAATTCAAGACCTTGCAAGTGGCAGATGCGGGTGGCTTGCACATGTCAGCCAGAAGAGTGGCCCGCAAGTTGGCAAATACCGCGTTAACCTGCAAGACTTCAACGCCGTCGGAGTCCACGCCGTGCTTGCCGCTTTGGATGGCTGCGATGTTGTCGCTATAGATGAGATTGGGCCGATGGAGTTGTTTTCTGAAGGGTTCAGGGAAGCTACGCGTAAAGCGTTGGCAAGTGACAAGTTGGTTATTGCTGTTGTCCACTGGAAAGCACATGATACGCTAATAAGTGAAGCGCGAAAGAGAGAAGACGCAGAGTTAATCACGGTTACGTATGAGAACAGAGAAAAACTGTCTGAAGCGATAGTTGAGAAAGCCCTAAAAATTGTGAAACAAACCTAAATGCGGATATGTGCTGAGCTTTCTTAGATCCGTGGTTTTTATTTCTTTTGTGGATTTAAAATGTGGGTCATTAGAAATGCATGTTGCGTTCAAAAGTAAAGCGGTGGCGGCGATTATGCTGTCAGCCATAGAAAGCCTGTACTTATGTCTTAACTCGGATCCGCTCTTGGCAATTTCAGCGTTTACAGTTGCCACTTTGAATTCCTTTTCAAGAAGATGGGTTCTCAGAATCGCTGTTTCTTGACCTTCGCATTGCAGTGTAAGCTGATAAAACTCATGTATCATAATTGTTGAAATAAACCGTTTCTCGGCTTTTCTAATAGCTTCTCTAATTTTCTTCAAAACAACTTCGGCTTGGGAATAGAAAAACTCCGAAAAACCTCGTGTCATAGACTGTTCTAGGCATCTTCTTTCCTGAGCTTATCTAGAAGTCTATTCATTTCCTCAGGCGTAGCGTATTTAGCGCCTGAGCCAGCTAGGTTCATCAGCGATTTCTTAGGCTTGAAAAGAATGCCCTCTGACGTGTCCACAACCTCAGGTCGCGTTCCCTTTTCAATCTTGTATTTAACACGAAGCTTGATGGGAATTGTTGTTTGTCCCTTCCTTGTTACTACCGCTTCGTTTTCCAACTTCAACCACAATACTGCCTACATGCAGCAGTACGTATACGCGTTCCTTACTGAAAAGCGTCTGGGTATGCCGAGAGCAGAATCCAAAGGCGTCAATCCACATCACATATGCCATTTTAACCCAGCTATGTCCTGCTAAAATATGAAAGCGTTATAGCTTAGAAAGCGAATTAGCGATTTTATAGACAAGGTGTGTTTGCGCGTGCTGGTTGCAGGTGTAGATGAAGCAGGGCGTGGCTGCGTCATCGGCCCATTAGTTGTTGCCGGTGTCTTGGTAAGCGAAGACAAGCTGCCTGTTCTAACGGATTTAGGCGTGAAGGACTCAAAGCTTCTGTCGGCGAAGAAACGCGAGGCGTTAGCTGCTGAAATTGCACGTGTAGCGGAAAAGCACGTCATTGTGAAGTTAGCGCCCGCAGAAATCGACTGCGCTGTGGAAAGCAAACGCAAGTTGCACAAGTTGAACCGGCTTGAGGCGCAAGCTATGGCTAAAGTGATTGAGGTGTTGAAGCCTGACGTGGCGTTTGTGGACGCTGCTGACGTGGTGGAAGAGCGTTTTGGGCGGCATATTCAGGAAGGCTTGTCTTTCAAGGCGAAGATTGTTGCCGAGCATAAGGCTGATTTGTGTTATCCCGTGGTTTCCGCGGCATCCATAATAGCAAAAGTGGAGCGCGACCGTGCAGTTGCAGCGTTGGCAGGCGAGTTCGGCGATTTCGGGAGTGGCTATTTGGCGGATCCACAGACCACGCGTTTTTTGAATCAGTGGCTACTTGTTCACGGCGAGTATCCCGAATGCGTGCGCAAATCTTGGAAGCCTGCAAAACGTGCAAAAGAGGAGCATGACAAAGCTCAGAGGCGGCTTTTCTAAACGTTCGCGATTAAGTCTTTAGGCGTGCGCATGGTTGACAGTTCGTTTGCGCATACGCAGGCTATGTTTTCGTTGAGTTGCTGAGGCTTTTCCGTGATTAGAACTGGGTGCGCAGTGATTACTCGGCATATGCTTAAGGTTTCTTCGATGCGTTTGCTCAGGTGCTTTTCTGTGCTTGCGGCTATGCTGCCTACGATGGCGTGTTTTTCGTCAGGAATGTTCATGATGAAATCAAAAGGCGCCTTGCGGATGGGCGAAATGTTGCAGAAAGCGAATTTCTTAAAAACCTTGAAAAGCAAGGCGTGCGCGGTGAGGGCGCGCGTGGCTTTCGTCAGTAGACACTGATGTTGCTTGCGGGTTTTCTCAAGGATATTTATTGGTTTCGCCACTGGGATGCCTAAGGTTTTAGCCAAGTTATACGCTGTAGTCACTGAGGCTTTCGCCATGCCTCTTTCGTAACCATAAAGTGTTCTGCGGGAAACGCCTACCATGTCTGCGAGTTTACCTATGGACATGCCAAGTTCTTTCCGTCTTTTTTCCACTTGTGCGCCGTTGATTTCAACGAAATAACCGCCTGGTCCAGCGTAAACCAGCGGGTTTGCTGTTTGGAATGCGATGTTTTTTATGGTTTTTTCGGTTACCACAGATATGGCGTGCCGCGAATAGACAGTGTCGTCTTCCAAGGGTTTGTCATGTGTTTTTTGGCTGATTATCAGTGAAGCCGCAGAGGCGTGGCTGGCTATGGTTTTTAGTTCAGCAGCATCTTGGTGAGAGAAAGTGTCCACGTCAGCATGGGCTTTTATCAAAACTGTTTTGTCGTTTTTTCGTGCTGCGAAGTTGAAGCAGCTTGGGCGTGAGCAGCAGAGTTGGGAAACTTGGAATCCTGCTTCTTTTAACGTGACGCTGAGGGCGGCAGCGTTCTCCATTTCCCAATAATGCATTAAGCCGTCACGGAAGATATGAGATGGCGGTGGAAGATATAAACAATGCTTTATTCGTGACAATGTTTCAAAAGCATGTCTGTGAAACATTACTTTTTTTGAGTGATGGAAAAAAAGAGAGCGGAAGTTGCCGAGCGATTTTTCAGCTACGGCTGTGCCGCTGTGAGCACTGGACTTGGGAACAGCACATATCTCCCATAGGAGTATCGTAAGCCGAAGAGTCCTATGGCTTTCCATGAGCCAGCTTGGTATTTGCCCCAGAAGAATTCGCCGTCGTAGAAACCTGCAAATATGCCGTTACCGTAGATTCCCCAGCAGCGTTTGCCAAGGTTGTCTGTACCTACGAATATGCCGTTTCCGTATCTCCCCCATATGACGTGCACGCCGTCATGCGTCCACATTAAGAACCTTCCTCTTACAGGGTAGACTGCGGTTTCTGCTTCTTCAATTGTCTTCGGAATTTGCGGCATCAGCTTTTCTACATCTGCTGGCGGCTGCTGCGCTGACACTGCGGCTGGTGTCGCAGCCATGGCTATGTTCACTACTAATAGTCCTACAAGCATTATGGCGAGCGCGGCTATGGTTGTTTGCTTTTTGTTCAACATTTTTATTGCCTCGCAGTGTAATGGGCTAAGGCTTCACTTTAGGGAATCTGTGGAAAAGGGTGGAAAAAACTTTCCAAAAGTGGGAACAAGCCCGAATTAGGCTTGTAGTGTCTATTTTTTGAGAAATTTCTTCCTGATTGTAACTGAGTTTTGCCGGCGTGTCTTGGTTATGTCGACTATGCCCATCGCCTGCAGCCTTTTGAGCAATCGCCATGTAGTTGTTCTGGGCAAGTTAAGTTGCTCGTAGAGTTCGGCTTCAAACGCTGTGCCGTGTCTTTCAGCGAGAAAACTGATGACTTGGATTTCTTCCTGCCTCAGATCCTTATGTTTCTCGAACAGTTTTTTGGTGTCTACCTCGCTTTTTGTTTCTGTGGGTACAAGTGGTGGTTTGCGCCGTTTCAGCAGCCATATGACGGATGCAGCTATTGGAAGCGCTGTGGACAAAAGTAATGCAGTTATTATAAGCGACATCGTGTCGGTTTTTTCAGTTTGCGGTTCAAGACTGTGCTCGGTAAAGTAGGTAATTTCTACTACGCCGGCAGGCATCACGAGAACCACTTGGCTATCAACGGTTTGGATTAGCTCGGGCACGTTGTTGATGCTTATGATTGAAGCCGTTGCTGGCAGTGTGACAGTGGCGTTTGTAGGCGTGTTCGCGGTTAATGTCCAGTATTTGCCTGTTTTCGCGGTCAAGTCTTGAGTGAAATAGGAAACGGCGATCTCCGTAGTGTCTAGACTGTAGATGAGTGCTTCGTTATTTGTTATAGTGTAGTCTAGCGGGAGGTTTTGTTCATCGACAACAAGCATTTCCTCATATGTTTCGCCTATTAGTCTAACGCTGATTGCAGGGTAAGTCTGGTTAAGCTTTAACTGGTAATTAACCATCACGAACCCATCAAGATACACCGCAAGTGAAAGCGCCTCGACGTTTGCTTGAGCGTTTACTGTGGGTACTGCGGTCAAGAAATGTGCTGCTGCAAATAACAAGAGCAGAGTGCCTATCACTTTTGCTGCCATTTTGCTCAAGCGTTTCATCTTTCCGTGAACATCCACTTCTTGAGTTATTTACTGTGCCTCAGAGTTTTTAGCCTTTGCACTTCTAATGCTCATCTGGTTGCCGCTGAAGTGTTAGGTGTCGCGGCTGGACTCTTGGTTGACGCAGAAGGCGATGGGGTGGGCGAAGCCGTGGTTGACGAAGTTGACGCGGTATCCGATGACGGCTTAAGGTAATCCGCGGCTTGCTCTTCGCTGGCTTTAGAACTCGCAAGTGCCGTAAGCGTTTCGCTTATCTGTTGTTTTTCCAAGTACTTCTTTGCGTTGGCAAGGCTATCCTCAGCGCTGTTCAAGGCAGCAAGCGAAGCCGCGTTCTGCGCTGTGGACGCTTCGGTTCTTAACGCTGCTAACCGTGCTTCCGTTTGCTCCACGTACGCTGCTAACCGCTGAATTTTCAAGTCAGCAGCAATGCCTTCAACGTGGCTCAACAGGTTGTTAATGAGCGCCTTTGCCTGTGCAGCGCTACTCAATGCGGCTTCAAAGTCTCGTTGGTTCAGACTACGCGATGCGTTCGCTAATAATGCCTTAACATCTTCGATTTTCGCTTTAAGTAACGTGATGTTGAATCCTGCTTCTGAGGCGATTGCTGTCAAATTTTCCAGTCGCTGCAACTGCACATAGGAGCGGCTGATACCGCTTTGTAGCGTGGCAATTTTCTCAAATGTGATTTCTGCTTCGGTTGGCTGTTCAGGAAAAGCCGCGTAAACAATCCGCAAGGCTTCCTTAAACTGTTGAAGTGCCTGAATCGCTTTGCTATTTGATTCGGAGAAGTTGCCTGCTTGTAGTTGACTTGCGGCTTCATCAGCGAGCAACAACGCTTGTTCATACGCGCTTAGGCTTTTCTGCGGTATGGTGACGCCTTCGACATTTAGACGGCAATAAGCGCTGTTCAAGGTTGCGTTGGCGTTCTGGATCAGCGAGAACAGAAACTCGGTGCTGCTCTCCGTGCGGGTGGTCGCGGCACCCGCGAAAGAAAGCATTAAAGCTGATACAGTAATCAGTATGACTCCTATTGCGGCAAGTCTGTTGATTATTAATTTTGAGTGCAAGGTGCTCTACCAAATACTAGTATTAATGCGCTTCAGGAGTATATGAGGAAACCCGTGGAAACACGTGAAAACAACGCTGAAACACTGCCTTTCAGAGAAACCTAGCAATATATACTATAAATAAGGGGGTCTATAGTTTGCTCCAGCGCGTCAGCGCACACACTTCTGGCAACGCTTCAGAGATTGAACGAGGCTTTCCATAAGCTACCTGCACTATGCGCTCCCTGAAAGCTGAAGTGTACGTAAACATATAAGGCAAACTTGACAGACTGTTACTCGAATGTCCCATGTTGCCTGACGAAAACGCCGTCAACAGCATTCTTCAACCACTAATTAGTCCATGGTACCTTTCTCTGGAGAACCCGCAGAAAGCTCAAGAAAGCATATTGTACGATTTAAACAAGAAATACGCAACTACAGACTACGGCAAAGACCACGACGCACAGCAAATTGCCAGCATAGCTGACTATCAAAAAAACTTCCCTATAATCAACTACAAAGGGCTGTTGCCTTACCTGTCGCAGACCAAAGAAGGAAATTACAGGGCTATCTTGCCTGAACCGCCAGAATGCTGGGTAATGACACGAGGTTCAACAGGCACCGCAAAAGTTTTGCCCGCCACGCAGTCGCATCTGAAACAGATTTTCACATGCGGCGCAAGAGCCCTCATAAATCACGCCTTAAGAACCAAGAACTTCGAAATCTTCACAGGCAACATCCTGAACCTGAATTTTCCCTCAAGCGTCCACACGATGACCACTGATGGGCACGAAACCACCTACGGCTACAGTTCAGGAACATACGCTAGATTAAACCCAATGTTCGACAGAGTCAGCTTACTGCCAAGACAAGAAGAAATTGACGCACTAGGCTCAGGAATCGCTAGAACAGACTGGGAAAAACGATTCGAACTCGTGTACCAACATGCACGAGACAAAAACGTTACAGCCACCATGGGCGTAACACCCGTAATTTTGGCCTTCGCAAAATACCTAAAACACAAACACGGAAAGAAACCTGCAGAGCTATGGAAACTCCAAGCCCTATTCTGTACAAGCGTACGCAAAATACAATTCAAATATAAACCGATTCTCCAGAAATACTTCGGACCAGCCCCAATCGTGGAAATGTACACGGCAACAGAAGGCGTGTTCGCCCAGCAACTAGACGAATTGCCATACGTCACACCCAACTATGATGGCTACTTCTTCGAAGTGCTAACAGGCAAAGGCGCAAAAATGCTGCACGAACTGAAACGCGGCGAATGGGGCAGACTCATAATTTCTTCATGCATGTTTCCCCGCTACGACATCGGCGACATGATAGAAGCCGCTGGAAAAAACTACTTCCGTATATTCGGCAGACGCACCGCTTTAACGCTTCTGGAGCATAGACTTTACAGGCTGTTTCTAGGTTGGTTGCTCTAAACTGGACTTGGACTGCGCTTTCTCGCTGTCGTAGCAAAGTAAACGGCAACAATTATAATTATTACACCGATTACCAGCAGAAACAGCGCCCACCCCATAGCCGTATTAACGAAATGATACTGCAAGTTCAGAAACGCCATCGCACCCATGAACACCAGAATCAAACCACCGATTAACCAGCCCAAAAAGGCAAATTCGCCCTTCTCATGCTTCTCACTTTTTTCAGGTTCATTCTTCTCCTGCTTTTCGCCCTTCTCGTTTTTCTCGGCTTTTTCATTTCTCCGCACAGCGTGAACAGGCGCTTCCGCTTTTAGCGGCGCTCCACACCGCGGACAGAAAGCCATGCTCTCTTCAACCTGATTGCCGCATTTCGAACAGTACACCATCAACTTCACCCTATTCTACTCTGTTATCAGAGCATAAGTATTTAAAAGCATGCATCCCCGCTGCAAAACGTTATATTCACTGCAACACAACATAGCAATTCAGAAGGGAAAACACTTGAACAAAAACAAGAAAGCACACACGCGAACACGCACCTTCGGCGAGAACATAATCACCGCAATAACTGTAGGAACCGTGTTCATCCTAATAGGCGCAATCTACGTCGCAACACTTCCAACATCACTCGGAGAAAAAATAGTGAACTTCTTCAGCTCCTTCACAGCCATACAAGTTCCCGAAACAACCATATACTTGCCAGCACCAGCAGCGCCTTCAGCGCACGCAATCGTCTATAACGCTGCATTCCAATTCTGCCTAGGCATAGCCATATTGCAAATCATCATCTTGCTGCTGAGAATCATGTTTCGCTCTCCCCTTGGCAAAACAGCAGAGACATTCGGCAACATGGTTTACTGGTTCGGAGCGAGCTACCTCGTAGCGACATTCCTTAACAGCACCACAACTGTGACAACATGGTTCGCGTTCTGGGCTGCAATACTCATAGCCTTAGGTACATCAATGATAACCCGAGCAACAGTGCTCTTCGTGAGCAAGCGAATTTACAAACAGATGCCTTGCTGTTAAGCTACTCCCGCTTCAATCGCCACCAAAGTTTCACCGCTTGCCACGCCATGCTGAAAGAATCCTTGAATAGGCGCACTTTAGTTTCACGCGGTGCTTTCCAATCCACTGGAATCTCCTTAATCGCGTAGCCTTTACGTGATGCCCTCACAAGAAGTTCTGTGTCCCAAAACCAGTGGCGCGCACGCACACCATCCAGCAAAGCCAGCACTGCTTCTCGCCTGAAAGCTTTGAATCCGCACTGGTGGTCCTTAATCTTGGAACCTAAAAGCGCTCTGATGAAAGAATTGTAGGTTTTTGAGGCTACTAGCCGTCTTCGGCTTCTTTCAACTTTGCTTTCCGAAAGCAGCCTTGAACCTGCAGCAAAATCATAACCTTCCTGACTCACAGCGTTGACAAGCGATTTCAACTGCTTTATACTCGTGGCTAAATCCACATCCATATAAACGAGGATTTTGCCGCTGCTTTGCTTGAAAGCATTCTTCAGGGCTGTTCCTCGTCCTAACCGTTTTTCTCCGTGCAAACGCTTCACGAATGGATACTTCACCGACAGCGCTGCCGCGATTTCGTCAGTTCCATCTGTGCTGCCATCCTCCGCAATTACTATCTCGTATGAACCTGCAACCGCCTCAAGCGCTTTGGCTGCTTCCTTGACTGCCGTTTCCAGCTTGGCTGCTTCATTATACGCTGGGAAAACTACCGACACATCAACCGCACTTTCTCGGTTTGATGCGTTGCTCATGGTTAAAACACCCAGCTTCCCAGCCACTTTAGGCTGTTAATCCACGAATCAGACACAGGAGCTCCTGAAATAACGGGATAGAAAAGCCCGAAGAGAATCACTACGCTTGTGAAATAGGCGATTGCTGCTATTTTACCCCACTTGCTGCTCCAATAAGCGTTCAGAAAATACGCTGTGGCTAAGCAAAGAATGGGGACATTAACGTAAAAGTGATAGAGAAATGTTACCCTTGAAATAAGCACGTAGGGCAACCACTGGAAAAGGAAAAGCGTGGATATGAAAATGCAGGCAAGGCTCCTTTTTCTCACAGCATCTTCCGCGGCGAAAATTACAAAAGCGAAACCTACCCACCAAACTGCAGGGTTACCCATAGCCGCAATTGTTGAAACGGCACCGTTTGGCAAATGGGACACGAAAAACCATACAGGTCTCAAAATCAGCGGCCAACTCCACCATTGAGACGAGAAAGCGTGTGTGGCGCTCAGTGTTGAGTGGTAATTATACATTGAGAACTGCAGCTGGAAAACTTCGGTGAATGTGCGTCCAGCAAGCATGTCGGGAATGAACGTGACGAAATAGATAAGCACAGCCAACAACAAGAAATAGTACAGTTGCGCAAATGGGTGATTGAAAAAAGCGCTCACCCGCGCACGCAAACTGTCTTTCAACTGTCTGATTTCTCGTAACCTGATTGCTGCGAGAATAGCCAGTTGACCTGCAAAGCCGTAGAGCACAAGCCATTTTGTTGAGAAACCTAACGCAAAGAAAAGCACCGCTAAGAACAAAGGCAGAACAGGCGTTTTCCAACCTTCCTTAACAACGTTCAAGAGGTAGCTCAAGAAGAAGAACTGCGACAGCAAGGAGAAAAACACCAAATAAGTATCCGCTGTGCCTATTCTGCCCATAGTGAAATGCATGAAATCAAAAGTCAGCAAGAACGCAGAAGCGAAAGCGCCAATCCATGTCCCCAAAAGTTTCTTGCCTAAGAAATACATTACAGGAATCATCAGCGTGGCGAACAACACACCTATTATTCGCCAGCCAAACGGATTATAGCCCAAAATTGCTATGCCTGCAGCTTGGATCAGTTTTCCAAGTGGCGGATGCGTCCATTCCATTGGCACCTGTAAGTGAAGGTATTGTTCGGCGCTTTGAACAAAGTAAATCTCGTCGAAGTAGGTTTGCGACACATACGTGAGCGGATACTGAACTTTATCTTGCTCGTCAATCAAGCTTTGCAAGGAACCAACAGAGTCAATGTTGCTGATTGACGCAATTGGAATCTGCTGATTGTTCTCATCGACTGCTGCGATCTCGGCGACCAAAGCGTAATAGGGTGAAGGATTAATTGTGAATTTTATGTACCGTGTGGTTTGTTGGATGCTGATTTCGTACCATTTGCAGTATTCTTTTGACCATTGCTGCAGGGCGGAATTATAGGGAAAAGCAATGTTGGAGGCAACTGGTTGCCAGCTAATGGGAGAACCAGTTGAAAGCGTCAGGTTAAACGAGCCATCCTTAAGCAGCACTATCACTGATTTTACAGTGGTTGATGATTCAAGGTCTACGTAGAAGCTTTGACCAGCAGAAAACTGTGCGGTAGTTATGGGGATTGCCGTTGCGCCAAGTTGCCACGAAGCTACTGTGAAGAAAACTACGCAGAGCACGGTAACCGTCAGCAAGTCTCGTCTAGTTATATCCATTTACGTTTTAATCTCTCCATTTGACGTTTGTTCAAGCGCTGAGCGAGGTAAACGTGCCTCGCATTTTGCTCCCTGCAAGTCCATGAGCATTCTCACTAAGGCGAACAGGTATGCTGATAGGTTAATTATTGTTATTGTTTCAACTATCATCAGTGGAATAGCTTGCGCAGTATAGAAGGATTGCAGCACAAACGCCATATTGGCAAGACAAGTGAAGGTTAAGACTCCATAGAAAGGTCTCATTTTCTTAGAAAAAGGCAGCATTAAAGCCAACGTGCTCAATGCAGGGAAAAGATATCGCTCATGTATCCTTGTCGGAAGCATGAAAAAGCTAAAGAAGAGCATGAAAGCCGCAAAGAGCACCGTAAACTCGTCTGATGGGTCGAGGCGTTTGTGCAGAATGTACAGGATTAAGGCTGTTGCAGCGCCAAACATTATCCACCCTGCAGCGAGGGTAACCTGTGTGTCGGTTCTCCATAGTCCGCCAATTGCCCATAAGTTGAACGCGTTTGCTGTTGTGACTCCGTAACCGCTGTAGGCTCCAAAGTAGATGTTCCACAGAAAAGTCACGGGGTTGCTCCATTCAAAGGGCAGTATGACTGCGAAGACTGTGGCTGTTGCCGTTACCAATGAGGTAACTAAGGTTCGCCAGCCATAATTCCTCAAAATTATGAAAATAATCAGGGGTGCTAGGGCTATTCCCTGTGGTTTGGTTAAGAGACCTATAGCGAACACTGCTGCTGAAAGCTTCGGCTTCGAGTTGAAAAGCAGAATGAGCGAGAGCAAGAGAAAGAAAGTGTATATCGCGTCGAATTGACCCCATACTGCCGAATTAAAAATGACAGCGGGGTTAAACGCGTAAAGTGCCGCTGTCGTTATTGACGTTTTGAAGTTGAAACGTTTTCTCACGAACATGAAAATTAGCAGCACTGTTGCGGCGTCAAACAGTGTTGGAAGCAGCTTGATGATGTAGTTTATGGAGGGTGTTCCGAAAAGGGAAAGCGCCTTGGCTAATGAGCCGAAAATCCAAAACAGGTAGACGTTGAAAGGTGGGTAATCGCAAAAGAGCACATTGTACGACGTTACTACGTTGTAGAAAACGCGTGGTCCGTGGTCTGCTGCAGCGTTGAACCATTGGCCAAAATAGTACAAGTCGCCTTGTGCTCCTGGCATTGGGAAAAGTGTTATTCGAATCAGAAGCGAAACTACGATAAGCAACAGCAAGCTTGCGGCTTCGCGTTTTTCTACAGGAAGCTTAATCATACTGTTTTCTCAGGGCTTTATTCGCTTGTTTGAAGCATAAGAGCTTTTTCGGAAATTTTATGGTTTTCGGAAGGCGTTTTCCCATTTTTCTGCTGATAAACAGGTTGATGGGATTGAGAAAATTATTAAAGCAAGAACTTTGCTGCTAAACTCTATATTCGCGTGGAGGGTTTGACTTTCAACAGAAAGCTTTCAGTGGCGAAATTCGGCGGTAGCTTGTTGGATGTTGAAGGAAACGGTGTTCCGAAGATTCTGAAACGTCTGAAAGAGTTAAGGAAAAATGAGGGCATTGGACCTGTTGCCGTGTTCTCTGCGCCTATGGGCTGCACGGACGAACTAATAAGAATCGGTGAATCCTACGCGCAGTCAATGCCTGTTTCTGTGGATTCAGTGTTCAAAATTTACGAGCACATTGCTAAACGCCATGTTAAGGGAGAATATTTGGGTCGAGCGTTAGCAGAGGTGGCTGGTTACAGGGCGAGAACGGTGGAAGCGCTTGAGAGCGTAAACAAGCGGTTCAGCGGGAACATGAAGGCGAAGGTACTTACGCTTGGCGGAGAGTTGGCTATGGCAAGTTTGATGGATTCTGTCATGAAAAGCAACGGCATTGATTCATGCGTTATTGCTGTGTCTGAGTGGCCTGTAGTCACAGATGACAATTTTGAGGATGCTACGCCGAATTTCGAGTTAAGCAAGAAGAGGCTTGACGTGTTGGTTAAGCCTTTGGAAGAAGGCAAAGTCATCTCGTTAGCGGGTTTTTTCGGCGTAACAGCGGATGGCTTGGAAACAATTTTGGGGAGAGGTGGCTCCGATTTAACCGCTGTTTTTGCTGCGTGCTTGTTAAAAACGAGGTACCAGACTGAAACGTTGCTGTTTAAGGATGTTCCAGTGCAGAGTGCTGACCCGAAAGTTGTGAAGGGACAGCGAACTACGCATGTGGCTGCGCTTACCTATAATGAGGCGCATAAAGCGAGTATGATGGGCATGAAGATTCTGCAGAGTCCAGCGATTGCATTGGCTAGGCGGTTTTTGCAGCCATTGCGTGTGGTGCCTATTGATGAGCCTGAAAAGTACTCTTTGATTCAGTCGGAAACTTGTGGCAGCGAGATTGTGAAGTGCTTGGCTGGCAAAGCTGGCTGCGCGATTCTTTCGATGAATGATGAGAAGAGCAGGTCTTTGGAGGATTCATTGCGGATTTGGGAACGGCGGAATGACTTCATGGACTTGGGCGCTGAAACGCTGGAGACTGGTGAACGCATTAGGGATTTTCTGTTTTTAGATTCCGAGTTTCTGCGGAAGAACGAGGAAAAACTGAAAGGGTTCGATGAGAATTTGCGGATTGACTATGGTTTGGGGGTGGTTACGCTTATCGGCGACAAGATGAAGGATTCAGCAGGAGTAGCTTCAACCGCCATAAGCGCCATTCAGGGCATCAACATCAAACGGGGCATTTTCGCACCGCATACTTCCCAGATAATAATAGTAGTTGAAGAAAAGAACGTTAGTGCCACGGTGGCTGCGATTCACCTGAAAATGAATGAAATGAACAAGCTCCAGCAATAGCTTCCACAGTTGCTCGGGAAAACTATAGCCCCCCTATTTATAGTAAGAATTGGCTGTTAGGGAGTTTTTGTTGTGGCTGTTCACTTTAACTTACCTCTCCACGGGCGCGTTGTTCCTTTTTTTCGTGTGTTTTAAATATGGCTTTTCGCAACTGTTTCTCCTGTAAGTTTGCAGGTTTGATGTTTATGTCGGAAGATGTAGATGCAGAAAGTCACGAGGCAGAACCCGTGGAGACTGTATCGCCGAAGAAGAAATATGAGTTCATAGAGGATTTGCCCGGAGTTGGTCCAGCCACGGCTCAGAAGTTGCGTGAGCTTGGCTATCACACTGTTGAATCTTTAGCCATGGCGACCGCGCGTGAACTGGAGCCTGTTGGTGTTAGCGAAAAGAAATCTTTTGCGATTATCGGCGCGGCGCGCTCTGCTATCGGCATTTCTTTTGTGCGGGCGGATGAACTTTATAAGATGCGCCAGACCGTTTTGCGTTTGACATCGGGTAGCAAGGCTCTAGATGGAATTCTTGACGGCGGTTTGGAAACTCAGACAATCACAGAATTCTACGGTGAGTACGGCAGTGGAAAGAGCCAGATTTGCCACCAACTGTGCGTCAACGTTCAGTTGCATCCTGAACGTGGCGGTCTCAATGGCGCTGCTTTGTATGTGGATACGGAGAACACTTTCAGGCTGGAGAGGATCGTGCAGATGGCTAAGCATCTGGGTCTCGACCCTGAACAGGTGGTTAAGAACATTATTTACGCGGAAGCCTACACTTCTGATCACCAAATGTTCCTTTTGGAGAACGCTGATGAAGTGATTAAGGCAAACAACGTGAAACTCATCATTGTAGATTCGTTGACTGCTCATTTCAGAAGTGAATACGTTGGCAGAGAAATGCTCGCGCCTCGGCAGCAGAAGCTGAACAAGCACATGCATAAGCTTATTGGTTTAGCTCGTGCGTTTAACGCTGTGGCTGTTGTGACTAACCAGGTTATGGCTAAGCCCGACGTGTTTTTCGGCGATGCCGTGCACCCGATTGGTGGGCACATTGTGGGGCATACGAGTCATACGCGGGTTTATCTTCGTAGAGCGTCGCATGGTCCTGTGCGCATTGCTAGGCTGGTTTCAAGTCCGTATTTGCCTGAAGGCGAGGAAATACTTAAAGTAACCGAGAACGGAATAGAGGATGTCTCTGAAGAGGAGAAAGCAAGTAGGTCTCGTGGTCGTTAACTATGCCTGTGCCTCAAGCTTTGGTTACGCGGTACTTCCAGCTTCTTGTCAATAGGCAGTTCACAGAAGCAGAGCGGGAGCTGGAGCGGCTCAAGCAAAAAATGCATAAGACAGAGTGGAACCGCGGCTACTTCAGAGCTTTGTATGGCATGTATCTTTCACGGAAGAGCAATGGTGATGAGCAGTCTTTGTTTGCGAAGCTGGATTTCAGCGACAAAGCCGCTGTGCACGCTTACAGACGCGAGTTTCTAGATCACACCAAAAATGGACTGCACGGCGAATTTGACCGCGGCTACTTTTCAGCATGGGCTGACTGCATGCGCGTTCTTGCAAGGCTTGATGTTCCCGCCGCTCACGGCAACGGCAGCAGCGAAGTTACTGAAGGGGAAAAACTGGAGACTTTGAAGAGTGACAAGAGCCAAGCCACTATTGCGAATTTTCTGCGCAAGAATGAAGAGAAGTGACTTGCTAAGAAGTAATTGGCAGTGGTCCTTTCAGGATAGTGTACATTAGTATCCAGAAGACTATCCACGTGAAAAAGTATATGCCTATGCCCATCGTCATAATTTTGGACTGCGGCTCTATTTGTGCTCTGAATTTAGCTTTCAACATGTAATAGGATATCAGGTAAATGATTAAAGCTATGCTTAAGCCATTCATGAATATTGTGTATGAGGGTTCGTCACGTAGCAGGGTTAACACCGTGCTTATGGCGGCGGCGATTATGCCTAACCCCATTCTTAGCCAGTATATCACGATGAGTGGTTTCACACTGCTTCAATCCTTTAAGACTATGCTTGAAACTACATTAGAAAGTTGCTTGAATATAAATTGTTTCCGTGTTCTCTTGCAACCGGGAGTTTTTTTGGGTTAAACCTGCTTTTTAGTTTATGAACTTTTCCTGAGTTTTGCCATGCAACCGCCAAGCCGTGAAAACAGTAATTGCCACTATGATTGTTGAGAATTGAATTGAGAAAGGATTCGTCAAAGCTAAGAAGTTATTTGAGAAATGAAGAATTACGGCAACCAAATAGAAGGGTAAGGGTCTCTTGGTGGCTATGCCGTAAGCAGTTATCGCGGTGCTTGCGGGATGAAAGAAAAGCCCGTGCAACCTCACAATTGGGTTCGCGCCCAGCAGAAGCACGTAGGTTAACATTTCTACAATTCCGAATCCCAAGCCGACAAACAGTGCAAGGGTGAAAATTGACCGCTCCGTTTCGCCGTGCCTGTAGAAAAGGGGAAACGCTTTCGAAAACTCCTCAATTAACGGCGCAAAAACCGCGCTGGAAACTAGCGTAGCAGTGAACACGCCGAAGCCAACTAAGAAAGAATTAGCAAATTGGGTAACGAAAAGGGTAAGCGGAACACTCGTGATTACCCCGCAAAGGAAAAAGAACATTTTTTCATCAGCATCAGGCTTATGAAGCTTAACCACACATTCGCCTTGACTCATTCACCCTGCCTCAAGAACTCACTGTGAATATAACTGGCAGAAACGCATGTTAAAAGGTTTCGCAGCCAAGACGCATATTGACCACAAGAATGTTATTTATACACTCACCAGCCTATTAGATTCCAGACATGATGTGACCCTCCTTGCCCAAAAAAGAATTTACAAGCTTCGACACATCCGCCGCAGTTCAAGAATTAAAAGATGCACTGGCAAAGTCAAGAGTCAACAATATCTATCAACTAGACGCAAAAACCCTGCTGCTGAAACTGCATAAAACCGATGCACCTCCACTGCGGCTTGTTCTCGAAGCAGGCAAACGATTACACCTAACTGCGTATTCACTGGAGAAACCACATGCACCGCCCACCTTCTGCATGGCTCTACGAAAATACCTGCGCGACGCATGGCTCGCCAACATAGAACAATACGGGTTTGAAAGAATAGTGCTCTTTCATTTCAGAACTAAAATTAGCATGCTGCAGCTTGTTCTTGAGCTCTTCGGCGAAGGCAACATTGTCTTAACAGGCGAAAAAGGCGAGATTCTGCAAGCCTTGGTTTTCAAGCGCATGCGCGACCGAGACATCGTGCGTAATGAAGTTTTTAAGTTTCCACCTTCAAGCGGAAAAAACCCCTTCAAAGTCACAAGAGACGAGCTAGAGAACGCGTTAAAAACACTTGGCGACGTGGAAGTGGTGAGAGCGCTAGCGCGTTTCCTAGGCGTAGGCGGAGTTTACGCAGAAGAAATCTTGCTCAGAGCAAATGTAGAAAAAACAACGCGCTGCAACACACTAACCAGCTTCGAAACAAACACCATATTTGATGCCCTCCAAAGTCTACTTTCACCCCTCTCCAGTTCCACATTTGAGCCACACATTGTTTTAACAGAAGACGGCAACTTCATAGACGCCCTACCATTCAAACTTAAACGTTACGAAACCTACCCCGCTCAACCTTGCAGCAGTTTCAACGAAGCATTAGACGAGTTTTACGTGAGAACCACAACCGCTGAAAAAGCCGCAGCAAGCACCGAAGTGGACAGTTTACGGCGGACAGCAGAAAAACTCAAACGAGTCATAGCCGAACAAGAACAAGCGCTGCACGAGGCTGAAAACAAAGCAGAACAGGACAAGCATATTGGCGACGCCATATACGCCCACACCAGCGAGTTACAGGCTATACTCGACAGGTTTTCAGCTGCGAAAACGGCGGGAAAAGACTGGAACACCGTGGCTGCCGAAGTTTTAGCCGCTAAGCGCGCTGGAAGAATGCCTGAGGCACTTGTCGAATCGTTTGATGCGCGAAACTTGGCGGCTAACATCTGCATCGGCGACTTGCACTTCAGCATGAACCTACGCAGAACGCTGTTCGAGAACGCTGCTGAGTTTTATGAACGAGGAAAGAAAGCGAGGCAGAAAGCCTCTGGCGCGCAGGCGGCACTGGATGAATCATGCAGCAAACTGGCTGAAATTGAACAGAGTATCCGTGAAGCCGAAACGTTGCAGCAGACTAAGCCAGCTGAAGCCATAAAAGAACTCATCAAACGTAAAGTGGAAAGTAAACAATGGTACGAAAAATTCCGCTGGTTCACCTCATCCGACGGTTTCCTAATAGTTGCAGGCAAAGACGCTGTCAGCAACGAAGTCCTCGTCAAGAAGCATGCCGCAGAAGGCGACATGGTTTTCCACGCTGACATCACAGGTGCCCCGTTTGTGGTGATTAAAACCGAAGGTAAACAACCCAGCGAACAAGCGCTGCGCGAAGCAGGCGAGTTTGCCGCTGCTTTTTCCCGTGCATGGCGCGAAGGCTTCGGTTCCGCCGACGTTTACTGGGTTAAACCCGAGCAGCTCAGCAAGAGCGGGCCCTCAGGCGAGTACGTGCCGCATGGCGCCTTCGCAGTGAACGGAAAACGAAATTGGCTGCGTAACGTGCCGCTTAGATTAAGTGTAGGCGTAGTGGAAGATGGCACAGTGCGTTTTGCAGGCGGTCCTGTGGATGCGGTGAAAACCAAAGCGAAGACCTATGTTGTCCTTGAGCCGGGTGATGTTGAGGGCAAAGATCTCTTCAAGCAGATTTTGCACGAATTAATGACGAGACTCCGTCGGGAGCAACGGGAAAAACTTGAGAAAGCGTCAATCGAGCAGGTTAGAGAGTTTGTGCCTTACTCGAAAGCCAGAATCGTGAAAACTTAGGTTTATGTCCCCGCAATGTTTGTCCTTCTCATTCTGTCCAGTTGGCTAAAGACATGGCAATTCGCGTCCTTTGTTTTTGTCGCCCATGAAGACAAATAGCGTAACAAGCGGGAAAAAATTTTACCGCGCAATCTCGGCTACTGCTCTTGTACACTTTGCTTCAAAACTCCAGTGATTAACCCAACAATTTTTTCGGCTTGGCTTCCATCAGCATCCTTTGCCGCGTCAAAAACCATAAACGCTAACCCGCATAATTTTCCGCTGGCAACAAACACTCTCACAGTGCGTTGAAACTCCTCTTTAGACAATCCATCAGGCACTGAAAGCCCCTGAGCCGAAAACACCGACACATCAAGCACATCCAAATCCACATGCAAATACACGCCGTCACATTTAGATTCCAAATAACGCAGAGCCTCTCCAGCAACGTTCTCAGCGCCTTGCGCTCTTATCTGTGACCGCGAGTAAACCCTCACTTTTGAAGCAGCCAGCGCCTCAGCTTCCAACCTGTCTAAATCACGAACCCCATAGAGCACAATGTTTTCTTCTGGAACCAGAGGCGAATACCCAAACATAGCTGCCAACCTCTTCGGACCTCTGCCAGCAACAATCGCTACATCCATGCCGCCAATGATGCCCGACGGCGTTGTTTCAGGAGTGTTGAAATCTCCATGCGCATCCATGTAGACCATGCCTATTTGACGAGTTGAACTCCGCAAGCCTTCAACAACACCCATTGCCAAGCTGCAGTCGCCGCCGATGACGAGCGGCAAACAGCCAGCGGCGACTACCTCTTTAAGCTTGTCTGCCATTGCTCTGCACAACGTTTCAACTTGATTAGAATTCAGAAGCTTCGGGTCACTGCAGTCAGGCGCAGGCAGAGACGCTTTTAAGTCGCCGAAGTCCTCCACTTCGCTTAAATGCCGAAGCGCAGCAATTATGCCTGCTTTTCTGAGGGCTTCTGAGCCTTTTTCTATGCTTAGTCCTTTTGAGCCTACATTATAGGGAACGCTTACAATGCCGAATTTTAGTGCGGAACGCTTCAAAACGCTTCACCCGAACCAGATGAGCCAGCAATAACTGTTTTAAGCTTTACCTGAAGATAGTAACGTAGAGCGGTCCCAAATGCCTTTCGGTTTGCTGGAGGAGCCACGAGAATGGACAGCCGCGCCATTAAAGGCTTATGGAATGTCGTGCTGAGCGGTTACCCTGCCTCTGGGAAAACAATGCTGGCGCAGAGGCTTCTAGCTGAAAAACCCTGTTTCGCGCGGATAGGCGTTGACGAACTGAGAAAAATGTTCTTCAACGAAAACTACCCCTGCCACGACGAATTCGTAGTGTACTCCATGATTGGCGAAATTCGTGATGATTTGCTCAAACTATGCTACAGCGTCATAATTGATTCAACTGCACCGTTCAATGTAACTCGGCAGTTTCTATTAACAACCAGCGTTAAACCCGTGAACCCACTGTTAGTCGTTATCAGCGCAGACAGAGACATACTTGCAAAAAGGGCTGCAGAAAAATTCGGAGACAATGACCTGATTTCAGCTTACGACAAACGTTGGGAAACCCCAAAAAACAGTTTTCCCATATTCAAGTTCAAAAGCAACACCCTCGAAGAGTTTGAAGATTACTACGCACGCTTAAACGAGTTGCTGGAAAGCGAAACGCACCCCTTCAAGCCTGAATTTCACCCCACGCTGCGGCACGCTAACAGTATACGGAAAATCTTGAAAGGATTCTTAGGCAAACGCGCCTGAAAACAGCTTTCACGGCAAGAACTGCTTGTAAACTGGATGCCCTTTGAACCGCAAAGTCGTTTCAGACCGTTCTATGGTTCCGCTCGGCAGCCGCATGCAAATCGAATGCACTACTGCACCTTCTGGAATTAGTCGCACGCCGTCCAAGAGCTCGCCTTTCGTGACGCCTGAAGCCGCAAACACCAGCTCTTTGCCCTTCGCCAATTCATCTTCACAATAAGTTTTGTTCACGTCGACGCCAATGCTCTTCAACCTGTCCAAGCGTTCAGCATCGTCGTTCTTACTTTGCCATACCTTAACCAGCATGGTTCCGCCTAAACATTTTACAGCCGTGGCGGCAATCGTGGCTTCTGGTCCTGCTCCTGCGCCTAATAGAAGGTCAACGCCTGAATGCGGAATACACGAGACAACAGCGGCTGCGATGTCTCCATCTGGAATCAATATGATTCTCACGCCCAGTTTCCTAAGAGTATTCAGCATTTCCAAGTGTCTGTCGCGTTCCAGCATTATGACTGTCAAGTTTCCAAGGGGTAAGCCTTTTTCACGCGCCACCGTGCGCACAATCTGTTCCACGGACATGTCTAAACTAATTTTGCCAATGGAATGGTGATCGGTGGCGATTTTGAAGTAGTAGCCGTCATCAGGAAGAACTTGTAGGCAGCCTGCAGGCGCGCAAGATAAAGCAGAGATTGCGTCTTTTCTGCCTTTAGACGCTGCAGTGGTGCCGTCTACAGGGTCAACGACAAACTCAACTTTTGGTCCTCGCCCCGTGCCTACTTTTTCACGGTGGATAAACGCTGGTGCATGGTCTTTGGGTCCTTCGCATGCTATGATTTCGCCTTCAATGTCCGTCTGCGCCAAAGCAGCCCTTGAGAACTCCACGGCTTTGGCGTCTATCAAGTCACAGTTTCCTTGACCTATGTGAAATGCAGCGCCTATTGCCCCAGCAATTGTGATTCGAGTTAATGATGGAGCTAAAGCTCTTAGGGAAACCAAGATGCGTATTCTCCGCACTGCTCTTTGTGCATTCAGGTAATTAAAACATACGCATTAAACTCTGCATTTCCATGAACGCAACCAGTGCAGAGACTGCGTGGAAATGTCAAGCAGCGCCTAGCCAAGCCCCCATAGACTGCCCAAAATAAGCTAAAAAAGCGAATACTATGAGCCTCGGCACAAAGCTTAGCGCAATGAATATGGTTAAGCGTGCCTTGAGCAGTCCACAGATGAAAGCCAGCAACTCGACGGGGAGAACAGGGATTAACCCGAATATTGTGTAGATTACCCAGCCCCACTTGTTCCACACGCATGCTACTTGTTCCAAGTGCTCACTGGATATCCTCTTGGACACGAAGGGTCTTCCCAAGCGGTATGCTAAAGCGTAGTTTATTGTCATGCCTATGGTGAAGCCTGTTGAAGCTACGAGTATGAGCAGTATAGGGTTTACGCCGAAAAGCGCTGCAGTCGCGACAAGCGCTGGGCTGCCTAAAGGTATTATGGTGCCAGCTATGACAGTTGCGAGGAAAATTCCTGCAAGACCGTAAGCTGCGAAAAAGGATCCCATGCTGGAGAACAAGGGTGCTGCGGCGACGTTGAAAACCTTCAAGAGCCATATGGCAATTAAACATGCCGCTGTTAACAGTAGCGCCCATTTTATTGAGGAGCGCATCCATGATGCCTTAAGCAAATCCAATAAGCTGTCTTTTGCTTTCTGGTTTTGTTCAGGCATCGTCGTTCACTGTTTGGAATTAAAGATATGGTATTGTCGTTCTAAAAAGGCTTCGCGCTTTGCATTGACTTTTTGGTTCTCTCTGAGACCGCTGGGACTCAAGTCAGTTGCCCCGGCTTTATCGGACACGTTTTCGTTCAAGCATGGCTCTGTGAAATAGCCAAGCGTCGTTTGATTCAGCGTTTACTCAAAAATTGATGAGCAACGCATCAGGATAGGTAGTTTTCCGTAGCCGTCGAACAAAGCAGTCGTCAACTGAGTTTTTGGAAAACAAGGAAGGCGGATAATGGCGGCGGGAAAAAAAGGGAGATTTCGCTGCAGCTCTGAAGACGCTACAATTTAACTGGTCTCAAATAACGAGTCTGCAAGCGAAGGATTCACAGTGATATTGTAGATTCTGACAGTTGTTCCGTTCTCAGTGTAGGTGTAGTCGCCAGTGCCCGTCCAGTCAGCAAGGCTTTCTTTGTAATCCGTCAGTGTTGTACCCCATGCGTCCCAGTCAGTTGCGAAATCGGATTCAGTCCATGTGCCACTCATGTACACCCACGCTTTTTCTTTTTCGCCATTTACAATGTAAACAAGGTCAACGCCGCCGCTTGAGATGTCTATGCGTATCTTCATACTAGACTGCCCAATGTTCTTTGCCTTGAACGTGTATGTTCCCGCTGCGTCGCCACCAGTGATTTCCACGCTAAATTGCAGACTGGTCGCGTCTGCAACTGTTGGCGTTGCAGACGGAGAGGGCGTCGGCGTTGCACCGCCTCCGCCTTGTGTAGCCAAGTAAACGCCAGCCACTACTGCCGCAACAACAATGATCGCCACAACAGCAATTACTAATGTCTTTTGATTCAACTAACTTCCCTCTATTTTTTCTCGTTCCACCTTTATCTGCGGTTATGCAATTTAAAACTTTTCCCAAAATGGACTGCATGCAGCGTGAAAAACGAATTGAGGCTTAATTTTGCCAGTTATGCGATTGAGCGTGAAATCTGAGGTGGTTTTTGCTTGTTCAGGCAGAAAATAATTCGTAAACTAACAATCGAACTTTTGAAGATGCAAAACTTGAAAAAAGGAGAGTAGTTTGAGTCTACATGTTAGCTGCTACTGTGGTTAGGTCAGCTATGTCAATCTTTGAGTCTTTGTTATAGTCTAATTCTGGGATGTAATTGCCGAATCTCGTCATGGCTCTAAAGCATTTTGCCACTTGCATCAAATCGTTGAGGCTTGCCGAAGAATCTCCTCCGTAACTGAATGGGTTCATCATTTTGGTTGTTGTCATCATAGAGACTTCGACACCTTGCAGTGAATCAATTCCTTCGATTTGGATTGTGAATTTCTTCCAGTCAGTCGTTATGTGCAGTTGCCTCTTTACTCGGCTTACTATTGGCGTCACTTCGCGTATAACTTTGCTCGGAACACCGTTTTCGTCGAAATCAGTAGAGATTTTGATTTTGTTGGCGTTCCACAGTTCTGTAACGTTTACAATCATACCCTCATTGTTTCCTGAATGCAACTAGCCTCAACAAGCACATTTTTCCAATTCAAGTCATTGAAAAATAATCAGCCGCCCTATAATAAAGTGCAATCGGCATCGCGTGAAAAGGAAGTTTGGTTCATGCAGCTTTGATCATGAAGTTGAAGCTTTTTTCCGAATGCGCGGCAGGAACATGGGTACTGCCTCTCTGTATTTGCGGAATTCCTCGCCGAATTGCTCTTCAACTTCTTTGTCCTCTGTTTTGGCAAGCCGATAGTACACGAAAACTAGGACTGGCCATAGCAAAAACGTGAAAATGGTGGTCCACTCAAGATTCATGCCTAAAGTTAACAACAGAAAGCCCGTATACTGCGGATGGCGCATATAAGCGTAAAGTCCTGTTGTTACCAGTTTACCTTTGGCTCTGTGAATTTGCTTCCAGCCGAAAACAATCAGGAGGATGCCAATGGTCATGATTACTGCCGTGGCGGGAAAGAAGAAATATACAAAAAAGTTGTTGAACAAAGCGTCGCCCATTAGTCCCCGCAAGAGAAACTCTAACGTGTACACATTATTTGCACCAAACAGCCACATGAAAACGTACATTGTTAAAGGTACCCCGTACATTTCAGCGTATAAGCCCACAATGAACGCTAAGTAAACACTGGAGGAGCGTCGTGTCAACCGCCGCCTGTAATTGATAAACAAGAAAAAGATGGAGAAGAAAGCAATGTTCAAGCCCACGAGCAACCAGTTGCTGCTTTCTAAACCGAAGCCTTTGCCGCTGAGAAAATAGTAAACAACCAAAAACGCCACAGCTAGCAGCAAAACTAACACTGCACTTTTGAGTTTCTCCATTTTTAGTGTTCACCAGTCAGTTTTACCCTGAACGAAGCGGAACCCTGCGATGTCCACTTCCTTTGGTGCTTGGAAACGTTTTTGAGGCTTCCCTGCTGCTTGTCACGGCATGTCGTTTTCCAAGTGTTCACCGAATACATCGCAAAAATCAAATATAATTATTTCTCCACATCGCCATTTCCTTGCGTTTACGTTGCTCTCAGCCATCTGCAAATTCTCAGCTACATTTTCACAAATATACATGGCTCGTTAAAGTGCGCCAGTTTTGACAAAACCTTATCATAAACAGGTTATTTCGCAATTGTTAATAGGCGCTTTCCCCTCAATATGACTACCGATGGCAATGCATAACAGTCGATTGCTAGCCACGGCTGCACTTTCGTTGCTCTTACTCTTGGCTGCAATTGAGATTCACGTGGCGAATTCGGAAACATCAGCTCCCAATCAAAGCTCACCTCTTATTGTAATGCCTGAAGAATATATCAACTACACAATTAGCGACATCGACGGAAACCTATGGGCAATAATCGACGGCGTTTACCCACTGCATGTGCCATTCTGGTCAGGTTCTCTGCCGTTACTGTACCCTACTCCACCTGGCACAAAAAACATTTCCATTAGTATAGATGAAACACCGCTCAAGTGGAGCAATTTCACTGAAATCTACCCTGAGGCTCTACACGTTACGCCTATAGGAAACTGGACTATGATAAACTGCACAATCGCGTCTGTTCCAGAGCATTTCACGTTAAAAATCCACTATGAACACCCTGTAGTGCTGATTAACGGGAGCTACGGGTTTTTGTACGACCTTAACATAAGCCCCTACCTGTCACCATCATCTCTCAAATCCACCGCGCACTTCACGGTACACATGGACATAAACTACACGAGCTTTCACGTGAACGCCATCGCTCCTGACAAAACAGTAACTCCGATAAACTTCACAGTTACACGCGCAGATTCAACAAAAATGATAACCTTCGAAATAATATCCGAATACTCCAAACCGCTTCTAGGCGACGTACTGATGACTTTTGACACGTCTCAACCGACAAGCGCAGTGGAGTTCTCTTACATACTCGTCATAATGCCCGTGGTTGTCATTTTAACGTTAATAGCACGTATGGCTTACAAGAGAAAACATTCTGACATGCAAAGCAAGACCAAATAGCTAAGCGTTTATCGCTTTTTTGATTATGGCTGGTTTCTGGAAAAAACTTTTATATGCAGCTTATCTCCTAGCGCACAAAGAGCATAAAGCGTAAAGTGGTACCCATGCCAAATGACACAGACAATAAGGATGCATCCGACTTAGAGCGCGAATTCGAAACAGAACTCAAGAAGGAAAAGCGCCCCGAAGCAAGCCTGCTGCCTGAAGAAGCAGAGTTCGAAGAAGAATACGCAGAAGAAATGCCAGAGGAAACACCGCCAAAGAGGCAGTTAGATCCATACGCGGAAAAATTCTTGGATCTGTCAACCAAAAAATTCAAAAACGACGCCGAACTGGATAATGCCGTCAGCAAAATACTGAACGAAATAGAACGCGATTACTTTTTTAAGGGATTATTGCAGAAAACGAAAAAAGGCGGAAAACTGCTCCTCCAAAGGGGAGTAAAAACGTTCAGCGGTGTGCCTGCCTTCCAAGCGGTAAGTTCAATAACACAGCTTGTGCGCGGAAACCTTAAAGTAACTCTGGGCACCTTTGCAAAAAGAGTCCTCAAAGGACTACGGGCAGAAACAGTTCCTCCAGTTTTGAAAACGCTTGGTTTCACAGCGGACGCCGAAGCAGCAGATCAAAACAGAGACGCTTGGCAGAACTTCGCTAATGTATGCAAAGAATCTTTTGATTACCTTGCAAGAAACCTCAACGAAAACGCAGACGACCCCTTGGAAGCGAGCAAGCTATCCTCTGAAGCCTTCAGTGCAGCAGTGAAAAAAGTTGAAGCCGAGCGCAAAAGCGTTGCTGTGCAAAAAGCAAAAAAAGTGGTCGTTGCCAAACCCATTACAAAGACAATTGTTGTAAACCGAACAGTTACTCTCACGTTGGGGCTGATCTGCATAGTGCTTGCCGCCAGTTTAGTCGGGGCAATCGCGTATTACGCCCCGTTGGCGTCTAACTCAGAGACATTGGCGGCTGAACTAGAAGAAAAGGAAAACTTGATTTCGTCGATGAACGCGACAATAATCTCGCTGCAGAGCAGCCTCAACCAAAGCAGCAATATTGCATCTTCCAAGGATTCTCAGATAGCTGCATTGAACTATCAAATTAGCAACCTTTTCAATTACCTCAACTTAAACGTGTCAGCGATGTTAGTGTATAACCAATCATTCTACCAGGAAGCAAACACCAACACTTCTATTTACTATGATGTCGTGCAGTTTGCGGGTTACGTCACCGTTCAAGTCCAGTCTTCAAGTAATACAACCTACGTGCGCCTAGCTTACTCTTCCTACGGAGTCAATTACGACAATACCATAGTTGTTGGCACAGCGGGCACAGCGGCTTTCCCCGTATTACCCGGCATAATCGATCTAAGAGTTGGCAACACTGAAGAGTCAGATGCTGTCGGTGCAGCAATAACGGCGACCTATACTTACTAAAATCCTCTCTTTCTTTTCTTCGCATCAGTTTTTCATGGTGCCCGCATTTTGCGGCGATTATTCTATGTAGATTGCAGGTTGACTTGGCATAGCTAGGGCAGCCCGCTGCTTAGGGTCGTATCGCGTTTCATCTTCTTCGCTGTAGACTGCAACCTGAGCGTTGAAACGGTCTTTTAAGAAAACCGCGGCTTCTTCGAATATTTCTTTTTCGTCCGCAAACGCAACTTGCGCAATTCGTGCCTTTCGCTCGTTGGACAACTTGCTAAGCGATTTTATGACCCTCGGGACAAATGCGGCTGCAGCTTTCATGTTCATTCGCAGGGTTTCATCTTTGGCAAGTTCTTTCATCACTTCGCTGATTTTGACCTCACCTCTAAGCGCTTTGTCAAGAATATTGCAGTATATTTTTCGCTTCCACGATGCAGCCGTATAATAGCATATTCGCTGTGGCATGATTTTCGTCGCCTTCAACACGTTCAATGTGTCTTCAATTAAGTCAGTTATCAGGTTCTCCCGTTCTTCAGCCACCGGATTTATCTTGCTTTCGTCGAATCGAGGCCACTCAGCCACAGCAACAAAACCCGCTTTGCCCATGTCGCTCCACAACTCCTCGCACATGTGCGGCGCAAAAGGCGCAAGCAATCTGACCCACACGTCTAATGCTTCCATTAGTGCTTTTGCGTTTGTTTTTCCTTTCCTGTTTGTGTACCAGCGGAAATCGTTCCATGTTTCGAACAGTGCAATTTCCAAGGCTGTTCTCGTTTTCAGTTCGTTTAAGCTCGCGGTTACGGCGGCTATTCGTTGTTGGAGCTTGCTCAGCAACCACTTTTCCAGATGCGTCTCCTCATTGTTCCGCGTGGTTTTAATGATATTCTCTGCGAAATTGTATAGGGCTTCCAGTTTGCTTTTTGTGTCGGCGGCGTTTTCGCTTCTCCAGTCTGGGTCATCCATGCCTTCGGCGCCTAGCAGCAACGCGCAGCGTGTTGCATCTGCACCGTACCTTTCAACAGCGTTCTTCATTGTTATGAAGTTGCCTTTGGACTTGTGCATTTGTTTGCCTTCAATCATGAGCATGCCGTTGACGCCGATGGCTTTGGGCCACTGTTCAGGCGGAAACAGCGCAGCATGCTGGAAAATGCAGAAAGTCAAATGGTTAGGCACAAGTTCCTTAGCTGAGATTCGCAGGTCAAACGGGTACCAATACAGGAACTCGTTACGCATCGCTTTCAATGTTTCCGCGTCAATCTGGACTTTTTCGCCGACTTCAGATGGTTTGCCCTTGCCGTAGAAGATGTAGTCAAAGACTTCACGCGTGAGCGCCTCTGGCTTAATGTTACATTGACGTATGTGCTTGTTTATGGTGTAAAAAGCCATATAAATGGTGGAGTCGCTGAGGGTTTCAATTATCCATCCTTTACCCCACGGCAGAGGCGTGCCGAAACCTGTGGTTCTTGCGCATGCCCACTCTTTTAACCAGTCAATCACGGCAATGAACCACTGCGTAGCGCTTTCAGGGTAGACCTTCATGCGGGCAACTGCTTCCTTGGCTTTTTCTTTCCACGTTGGGTCAGAATAGTTGAGGAACCATTGGTCAGAGAGCACTTTCACTATGCACGGCGTCATGCAGCGGCAAACCACGGGCTGCGGCAAATCGAACATGCTGTCGGCGACGCCTACCCGCTTGAAATCGCGAATAAGGGTTTCTTTGGCTTCGCGAACCGTTTTTCCCGCGTAAGCGCCGCAGTTTGACTTAAGGATACCTCCATGGAACTCTTTTTTGTATAGGATTTTGGTGGCTTCGTCTGCTTGCGGGTCATACTGGTCTTTTATGCCCATTTGCGTGGCAATTTCCACAGCAGGATATTCACCATAGCCTTCCAGTTTAATCAGCGATATTGGCTTGATGCGTTTCACGGTTTCTGGGTCTATGCCGAATTCTTTTAGCGCCTCAGGTTTCTGCTGCAGATCCCTAAGTGCAAGCCAATCGTAAGGCGCGTGGGCTGGTACGCTGTAAACTACGCCTGTAGCCTGTTTCGGGTCAACAAACCAGCCTGGTAAAATTGGAAACGCGGCTTTGGTCACGGGGTTTTCAAATGTCCGCCCAATGATTTCTTTGCCCTTGAACTTGCGTTTCACTTCCACTGTCCGTTCTTGTTCCTTAAGTTTTTCTGCTGCCTCTTGGCTTATTATCCAGTTTTCGCCGTTAACTGTGGCTTCCACGTACGTGGCGTCTGGGTTTATCCACATGTTGGTTACGCCGTAGATTGTTTCGGGTCTGAACGTGGCTGCAGGCAAAAACGTGTGTTCATCCAGCTTGTACTTTATGAGCGTGTACTCTTCAGGTGTGACGCCTTCGCCTACTTGGCGGTCATGGTCGCCTGTGGGGCTCTTATCCCGCGGGCACCAAACAACCGGGTGCGTGCCTTTCGAAACGTAGCCTTTCTCTTTCAGGTTCAAGTACTGCCACTCGATGAATTTTTGGTAAGTGGGCATAACGGTGTTGAATTCCCGTCGCCAGTCGATTGAGAAGCCGATGCGCTTGGCGGCAAGTCGCCCTTCGTTAGTGTAATACTGAGCCATGTACAATGGGTCAACAAATTTTTTGAGTTCCGCTTCTGGCACGCCGTCGATTTCCCTTAAGACGCGAATGTACACTTCATCGCCTTTAGCTACGCGTTCGCTGGCGCCTAGCAAAGGCTGTCCTGTCCAGTGCCAAGACCATGGCCAAAGCACATTGTAGCCCTGCATTCGCTTGAACCGTGCGTACGCGTCTACTCGAGAAGCTGTGAACGTGTGCCCTACGTGTAATGGTCCGTTCATGTAGGGGTAAGGAAACGTAACCATGAGCTTTGGCTTATGCGGGTTGGGGTCAGCCTCGAATATGTGGGCGTCTTCCCATTTGGCGCGCCATTTCTCCTCAATTTGCTTCATTTGGCTCATGAAACCTGTTCAATTAACCCGTCAGCTATTAAGAGTTTTGCTTGTAACCTAAAATCACAAATAGCAAAACACAACATAACACAAGCAGAAGAAAAAAGCTGTAAGGAACTGATTGAAGCGTGTCCATATGTCTCCTTTAGGAGAAGACAGAGATGATGATAGAAAGGTGACCAAGCCCTCGTGTGACACATTCGAAGTGGGAATCGTTGGCGCGGGAGTCGCAGGTTCCACATGCGCCCGAGTTTTAGGAGAGGCGGGGGTTAAAGTAGCTATTTTCGATCATTCTCATCCTCGAGAAAAGCCATGCGGTGGCTTTATCGAAGATAGGGTGGTTGAGGAATTCAAAATTCCAGAGGCGTTGTTGGAAAATGAAGTGAAATGGAGTCTGAATGAGAGATTTAAACTGCGAACCCGTTTTCAATTTGAGCAGTCTCAGTTTTTGGTTTCAAGAAAAGATTTTGACAGCTACTTGCTCCAAGAAGCGTTGAAAAATAATAGTGTGGTACATTTAAACGAGAAAGTAGTTCAAGTAACCGCTGAAAAAGAAAAATGGATGTTAAGAACAAATAGAGGCAAATGTGTAAAAGTTAGTCTTCTCATAGGCGCTGATGGTTGTCCATCACTTACAAGAAAGTATGTCTACAGACCCATTCCTCAGAGCTTTCTGACTATGACCGTGGGCTACGATTTGCCTTGTTCAAGCCAATATTTAGAAAGAAACTTTGCCAAAAACACCGTGGAAGTCTACTATTCACGCAAGTACGTAAAAAAAGGCGGGTTCATATGGATTTTCCCTAAAAGAACAAAAATAAACATTGGCATTGGAAGCAGAGAATCAGGATTTAATCTGAAACAGGCTTTGGATTCCTTCATCGCAGTGCATCCTGCAGGGGCAAGATTAAAAAATATAGAAGGACAATTTTTTGCCCATTTAATCCCCACCGTCTGGATGGCACAATTCTTTGACTTGCCTTGTTCAGGTAACAATTGGGCTTTAATCGGGGACGCTGCTGGGCATGTAAACCCCGTAGGTGGTCTAGGCATTTATTATGCTATGAAAGGAGGGATTCTGTGTGGCAAGGCTTTGTTGGATGGTGACATTCATCTCTTTGAAGACTATTGGCGAAAGGAATATGGTGATGAATTATATTACGCGGCAAGTGCAGTCTCAAAATTCTACAGCGCTTCTGGGTTCGCCTTATGGCTTCCATATGTCTTTAGAAATCTCTTGACAAAATCAAGGCACTCTCGTTATTGAACAGAATTATCTCTCACAAATCCTAAATAGAGTGGAGCATAATACCGAGATTCTAATTAATTTTTTAAACAACAAGGTGAATAAGAATAAGTATGACTCGAAAGTTGGGTAAAATCATAGTTGCAGATCTCATTAAAAGAAGTGAAAAAGGGCTTAACCTGGCAAAGCAAATATTGCGAGCAGAGGAAATGGACCATCCAAAACTGCGCGAAGCACTCGAGCATTATTTTGCAAATTGGAACGAGTTTGTACATCCCGGTTTGCTCTCCTTAGCATGCGAGGCTGTGGAAGGTGACCCTGATGACGTTATAGCGGTACAAGCAGCGATAGCTATGCTGACGGCAGCGTTTGACGTACATGACGACATCATTGACAAATCTAAAGAGAAAAACAAAATAGCAACGATATACGGCAAGTTTGGCGAGGGAATAGCGCTCCTGCTGGGTAATGCCTTCTTGATAGAAGGTCTCAAATTCTTCGCAGACTCTGTGATCGCCTTGTCAAAAGATAGGGAAAGGAGTACCCTTGAGATCCTCAGGAAATTATTGTTTGAGGTTGGCAACGCACACGCTCTGGAAATTGGCTTAAAAGAGAGAAAAAATATTACGCCGAGCGAGTACATGAAAATTACTGAAATGAAGGCTGCAAGCATCGAAGCAGACATGCACTTCGGTGCGTTGTTTGGCGGAGGAAAAGACGCTGAGATTGCGGTTTTGTCAAGAATTGGGAGAATTCTCGGCATATTAGCCACACTGCGAGATGACCTTGTTGATGTTTTTGACATCGAAGAGCTTCGCCAAAGAATCTCGGTTCAAGACTTGCCGATTCCGCTCCTCTTTGCAATGCAAGATCAAGAAGCTAAGGATAAACTCGTAGATATTCTCTCAAAACCAAAAATATCGAAAAGCGATGTAGCTACGCTAGTTGACATCACTCTAACAGCGCCACCTGTAGTACATTTGAAGAATCAAATGCGGCTTCTCATAGAGGAAGGATCAAACCTAACAAACAGACTCCCAAAAAAGGAGTCTCGATGCAAGCTTCAAGCCATCCTGTCTTTTATGCTTGAAGACTTGTAGTTTTATGGTCCTGCTCGAATAGGCACTTTTTTCACTCTTTTAGCCATTCTCCTCAGTCTCCAGTGGTATTAGTGTAGAACATATCTACATATAACTCTTTTTGTTGAACAGAAATACAGAAGCACAAGTAACAAGAGTTTTATTCTCAAAACTGTATTTATTAGTGAGTTACGGAATGTTTCACGTAAGAACGCTTATACAGAAGACTGCATGGAGAGCAATAGCGCCCTCAATTCTTCTAGTGATTAACAGTTTTGTGTGGTACATATTTGCTTACGCTGTCTTTAGCACAATTGTAAATGGACTTGGAGCAGAAAGCATGAGGTTGTTCATTATATATTATGTTAGTATTGCAGTTTCGGCAATTCTCGGCGCCAAGTTTCTCTCACGTGTGCGATCCAACTCTCTATATTTATGGACATTTATAGGCGCAATTGCCACGTTGTTGTTGGCAGTGATTCCCAGTTATGGTCAGTTAACTAACGCATTAATCGCCCTTTTTTTAGGGGCTTCAATCGGAGTAGGCTTACCATCTTGTTTGAGCCATTTTGCAGATTCAACATCTATTGAAAACCGCGGCTTTGTGGGTGGACTGATCTGGAGTACCGTAGGCTTCACTGTTTTGATTTTTGCCTTCTTAATTAACATATTTGGACAATGGGAAATGATTATTACACTAATGGTATGGCGACTCCTCGGCGGTATCGGTTTTTTAGTTCTTAACAGGAAACACGTGAGACCCACTGTACTAAAACCTCCCAGTTACTTGGAGATTATACGCAAGAGACAGATACTATTGTACTTGTTTCCATGGATTATGTTTTCAATAATAAATTTTGCAGAAGTACCAATATTAGAAAACGTTTTTGGATCAGAAGCGTTTACCTTTGGACAAATCGTGGAATGGGCTTTCATAGGGGTCTTCGCAATCGTAGGGGGCATTATTGCGGACATTGCAGGAAGAAAACGCGTAGTTATCGCGGGCTTTGCCATGCTAGGAATTGAATATGCTGCTATGAGCGCGCTTTTTAATTCGCCAGAATCTCTGTACCTATTTCTGACTCTTGACGGAATAACATGGGGATTGCTTTTTTCAGTCTTCTTCATGGCACTGTGGGGAGACCTCGGAGAAAACTATGAAAAAGAGAAATACTATGCTTTAGGGGGTCTTCCTTACCTTCTTTCGAATTTCTTGTACATACTAATCAAACCCTACGCTAGCGCCATTTCTGCATTAGCAGCTTTCTCCTTTGCAAGTTTCTTCCTGTTTTTAGCAGTCATTCCTCTGATGTATGCGCCTGAGACTTTGCCTGAGAAAGCAATTAAAGACAGAGACCTGAAAAGCTATACTGAAAAAGCCCTCGAGAAGGCAAAGAAGGAAGCCGCGAAAAGCCAGAAAAAGCAGTTTGGCAAAGCCGAAAAAGAAGAGCCTGAAGAAACTCCCGAGGACGCGGAAGCTCGGAAGTTAGCGGAAAAATACTATTAAAGCAGCGTTGTGCACAAGTACAGTATGTTCTTCCACGTCATGTTGACTACCGAGTGCAATCTGCAATGCAAATACTGCTTTGGCGAGGCAGTGAACGACTTTGAAGAGGATTTCTCAGGATTAGATGTGGATTATTCACTGCCCAAGAAAGCCAGTTACGCGTGGAGCCAACTAGCCAAGTTCTGCAGCAAGGACGCTGACTGCGTTTTGACCTTTTACGGAGGCGAACCCTTGCTGTGCATAAACGAGATTAAGCAAATCATGGACTTGGCGAAGCCGAAGCAGTTCATGATTCAGACAAACGGGTTGCTGCTGGACAAACTGGAACCCGAATACGTTAACCGCTTCCACACGATACTCGTCTCCATCGACGGCGACGAAGCTTTAACTGACTACTACCGCGGCAAAGGCACATTCCGCAAAGTCGTCAACAACCTGCGACTAATCACGCAGAACGGATTCCAAGGCGAGCTAATCGCGCGCATGACCGTGATGGAGCAAACCGACCTGTACAAGCAAGTCACGTGGCTGCTGGACAACACCGAATTCGCATTTAGCAGCGTTCATTGGCAGTTAAACGCGGGATTCTGGGAAAAAGACTACGCCAGACGCGACTTCAAACGCTGGAGCGAAAACAGCTACATTCCCAGCCTTAAGCAGCTAGCGCAGTTCTGGGTTAACCAAATGCAAACAAAAAGCACAATGCTCAAGCTGTACCCGCTATTAGGCATCGCCCATTCACTTCTGCATAAAGAACCCAGCCTGCTCCGCTGCGGCAGCGGATGGATAAACTACACAATACAAACCGACGGCACCATCATTCCATGCCCCACCATGTGGGGAATGAAAAACTACTACATAAGCCACATCCGCAATGCGCACCCGAAGAAACTAAAACAAATACTAATAAAAAACGAACCCTGCACAGACTGCGAGGTTTTCAGCATCTGCGGCGGACGCTGCTTATACGCGAATGTGACCAAGCGCTGGAGCAGCGAAGCTTACGCGTTGGTCTGCAACACTGTCAAAAGCTTAGTGGATGCTGTAGACTCTGAACTTCCAAGGATACGGCAGCTAATCAACAATGGCACGATGCGCTTAAGCGATTTTGATTTTGTGAAGTACAATGGCTGCGAAATAATCCCCTGAACTGCTTCGGTGTTCAACGGTTTTCCGTTGTTTTCTCGGAAAGTTTATCTTCAATGCAAACGCAATCAACAGTGACCAAGAATGGACATTCTCGAAGTTAAAGACTTAACCGTCAGCATTCAGGGCAAAGTCATTTTGAAAAACTTGAGTTTCACCCTGAAAAAAGGCGAAAGCCACATCCTCTTCGGACCTAACGGCTCTGGAAAGACAACGTTAATCGGCGCTTTACTGGGTCTTCCCAGCTACGAAATTACCTCTGGAAAAATATTCTTCATGGGACAAGACATCACCGCGAAGAGCACAGACGAACGAGCAAAGCTCGGCATAGTTGCAAGTTTTCAAAGCCCGCCAGAAATCGCAGGAGTAAAACTGGCTGACCTATTGAAACTATGTTTGGGGAAGAAACCTGAAGATAGCTTCAGTTCAGAAGAACAACAACTAATCGAAAGATTCAAACTAACCGCTTTCTTGGGCAGGGATATGAACGTGGGCTTCTCTGGAGGCGAAAGAAAACGCTCAGAAATACTTCAACTCATATTCCTGAAGGGGAAACTGCTGCTGCTTGATGAGCCAGACTCAGGTGTTGATGTTGAAAGCTTGAAACTGCTCGCAAGCGAACTGCAACGCTACATAGAACGCACAGGAAGCGCGGCACTGCTGATAACCCATAAGGGCGACATAATGGACTACATCAAAGCAAAATACGGCTGCGTGCTGCTCAACGGCAACTTCCACTGTTTCACCGACCCGCTGCGAATGTACGAAGACATAAAAAACTACGGATACGAAGAATGTGTTGCATGCAGACGAAGAAACACTGGAGGCTGGAATTTTGAGCAAAGAAAATGAACTCACAAAATTGCCCCATAAAATCTTGGAGGAAGCGCAGAAAGTCGGAATAGAACAAGACGAAAAAAACCGTTCAGCCACATTTTTCCACCTGAACCAAGACACGGTGCAAGCAAAGGTCAACGAGCTTTTCGAAGGAAAAATTGAGCTAATGGACGTGAAAACAGCCCTCAAGCAAAATCCTCAACTCGAACATTACATGTGGCGGCTTGTTGACAGAGAAAAAGACGAATTCACCCGAAAAGTCGCGGCTGACTACAGCGGAGGCTACTTCATTCGCATATTGCCAGGAGTTGAGATCGCGTTTCCGCTTCAGTCATGCCTCATGATAACAAAAAGAAACATAGAGCAAAGAGTCCACAACATCATAATCGCCGAGGAAGGCTCAAACTCGCACATAATCACCAGTTGCCTACAGCATTCTACAGTGGACAGCGCGGCGCACTTGGGCGTATCCGAAATTTACGTGAAGAAAGGCGCTGCGTTGAATTTCACGATGATTCACCAGTGGAGCGAGAACACTCTGGTTCGTCCGAGAACAGGCATCGAAATCGGAGACAACGCCTCTTTTGTCTCGAACTATATCTGCATGCGACCTGTTAGAGACATGCAAATGTACCCAGTGGCCTACTGCAACGGCGCCGATTCAAGAGTAAGCTTCAACAGCATACTTTACGGACATAAGCATTCGCAGTTGGATATTGGCTCAAAGGCGGTTCTGAATGGGAAAGGCAGCAAGGCAGAGATGGTCAGCCGTGCAATTTCACGTGAAGGTTCAAGGATAATAATTCGAGGTCTAATAGAAGGCAACAGTTCCGACTGCAAAGGGCATCTGGAATGCCGCGGCTTGCTTATGGATGACGATTCTTTCATGCAGTCAATACCTGAACTGACAGCGCGGAAAAAAGGCGTCGAAATAACGCATGAAGCAGCGGTTGGCAAAATTTCAGAGAAAGAAGTGGCATACCTGATGACGCGGAAACTTTCCCGTGACCAAGCCACATCACTGATTATTCGCGGCTTCATGGACGTTAGCATTCTCGGTTTGCCAGACGCCCTAAGCGCAGAAACCAAAAAGATAATCGACGCCTCAACCGAAGCAACATGACTCTGCTTGCTCTTGTGGCAAAAAGGGAAACATTCAAAATAAGCTTAGTCAACAGCGAAATGTGAGATGGGGAGAAAATGAAGTACGTACTAGTTATCGGAGACGGAATGGCTGATTATCCCATTCCCGAATTGGGCAATTTAACACCTCTGCAAGCAGCATACAAGCCCAACATGGACGCAGTAGCAGCAAAAGGCAGAAGTGGTCTCCTCCGAACAATTCCAGACGGTTTGAACCCTGGCTCAGACACTGCAATTCTCTCTGTTTTAGGATATAGCCCTCAACAGTTTTGTCCAGCCAGAGGCGCTTTGGAAGCTGCTGCTCGCGGCATACAGCTGAATAAGAATGACGTAGCATTCAGATGCAATTTGATAACGGAAAAGGACGGTTTACTGGCTGATTACGCTGCTGGACACATAACAAGCAGTGAAGCTTCACAATTAATAGACGCCTTAAAAGCAGCTTTTAAAAAGCATGCTGAGCTTGAGTTTTTCGCTGGATTGGATTATAGACATTTTCTAGTTCTTCGGAATTTTCCTTATTCGCATTTAATCGAGTGCACGCCTCCACATGACGCTGTAGGCGCTGAAGTCGCGGCAATTCTGCCAAGAGCTAAGTCCCAAGAAGCAGTGGAAGCAGCGAACCTGTTGCGTGAGACAATCCAGCATTCCAAAAGCATACTGGAAGCGCATCCAGTGAATATTGCACGGAAGAAAGCTGGCAAGAAACCGGGTAACATGATTTGGCTTTGGGGCGGCGGCACGAAACCAGCTTTGCCTTCTTTCAAAGAGAAATATGGCTTAACTGCTGCAGTTATATCTGCTGTGGATTTGGTGAAGGGCATCGGAACCTATGTGGGTATGCGTGTCATTTCTGTTGAGGGTGCAACTGGGTTGGCTGATACCAACTATGAGGGCAAAGCCGATGCAGTGTTGAAGGCTCTTGAAGACCATGACTTTGTTTTTGTCCATGTTGAAGCGCCAGATGAAGCTGGGCACGTTAGAGATTACAAGCTTAAAGTGAAGACAATAGAAGATTTAGACAAACGCTTAGTAGGCAGAATTCTTGACGGGTTGGACGAACCATTTGCGATTGCGATTTTGCCTGATCATCCAACGCCGATTCAAATTGGAACGCACACGCGGGACCCGGTGCCATTTGTGATTCAGTCACCCGTTCTGGAGGCTGATGGCGTGCAAAAATTTGATGAAGTTTCTGCAAGCAAGGGAGCGTTTGGTATGGTTGAAAACGAGAGTCTTCTGTCGCTTCTTCTCTCTTCTGCTTCGCGTAGTAGGTAACGAGCAAGAATCAGCAGCGGAGTATATCGGCGTTTCTGTAGTGTTGCTTGTTCGGCTGTTCAACAAGATTAGCGGCTTATTTATCTATTTTTCAGGGAGTTTTTGATGGTGTGGTTTTTATAGTCCATAAGGCAGATTCGTTGAAAATCCATTTTTCTTCCCCTGTCCCTACTGGTTTGGGGTCTGTTGGAATTGTTATAGTGACGGTGGTTCCCTTCTTGGGCTTGCTTGTCAATGAGATTCTGCCGCCGTGCGCTTCGACTATGCGTTTGCAGATGGGCAAACCGAAGCCCATTCCTTTGGCTTTCGTTGTAAAGAGCGGGAAGCCCAACTTTAGTTTGCTTAATGTTTCTTCTGTCATGCCTGTTCCGGTGTCTGTGAAAACGAATTTCACGTTGTCTCCTTCCACATTGCTCTCTATGGTCACGGTTCCTGTTTTTTGGATGGCGTCAATTGCGTTAGTAATGATGTTGACGAAGACTTTGCGCATTTTGTCTGTATCAGCTTTGATGTTAGGGTTGTTTTCAGTGGCATCTATGATTTGGATTCTCTGTGGAATTTCGATAAGAGCCAAGGCTTTTTGGAGCAGTTGTTTTGGGGTGGTCTCGCCGAGTTCCAAGGTTGGCTTGCTTGAATATTCCAGTAAGTCGTTTACTATTTTGTTAGAGTGGTCGATTGCTTTTTCGATAGTTTCCAGCATTTGTTTTCCTTTCTCGCCTATTTCTGTGCCATGTTTAGTTTTCAGGTAATATGTGGCGCCTTTGATTCCTGTTAACGGATTGCGCAGGTCGTGCCCAACCATTCCGGCGAGTTCGCCGATGGCAGCAAGTTTCTCAGCTTTTAGCAACTTGGCTTGAGTCTGCTTCAGTTGTTCTGTTCGTTCTTCAACTAGTTGCTCCAGTTTTTCAGAGTATTTGGCAAGTTCGTTTTGCATGCGTTTCTTTTCGGTTATGTCCACTGCCAGCTCTAATGCTGCCAGAACATTTCCATCTTTGTCCTTGATTGGTGTGACTATTAGTTCAATCCAGAATTGGTTGCCCTTGTCATTTTTGTTTGTGTATTCGTGTATGTCCATTGGTACGCCATTTTCGAAAACTTTTTTGACACCGCAATCAGGGCACACCTGAGTGAGCTTGTTAAAAGTTGAATAGCACAACTTGTTTTCCACTCTGCCGCCGTGAGTTTGATTCAGGAGTTTGTTCGCCCATAATATGCGATAGTCTTTGCTGATAATCGCCAGTCCAGCACCAATGTTTTCCGTGATGGTTTCAAGTTTGTCGCGTTCCAGTCTAAGTTCATGCTCGATTTTCTTTTGCTCTGTAATGTCTCGTGTAATAAGATGGAAAAACTTTTTTCCTGCCAATTCGATTACTTGCACCGTGTTTATGACATCTCTGATTTCCCCAGTCTTGGTGCGATGCTTGGTTTCGAACTCGTCTTTTCCTTCCCGCAGTATTTTCTTCATGCGTGCCTTTGTTTCCTCGGGAGTTTCGAGGACTTCATAGTCTGATACCGTCAGTTTTTCGAACTCCTCTCGTGTATAGCCAAGTTGGCGGTGTGCCTCTTCGTTGAACTCAATTGCCCTCGCTGTTTCCTGTTCAATTATTAAAATGCCTACTGGTGCTTGATTAAAGAGGGTGCGGTAGCGTTTTTCTCCCTCTAGCAGCTTTGTCTCCATCTGTTTGCGGTCAGTTATGTCTATTGACAGCACGAAAATGCCTTCTGGCGCTGGATGAATGCGCAACTCAAACCAGCTTTTTCGTCCGTCAGGGTATGTAAATTCGTTTTCCATAAGCTTTGAGACGCGCTTTTGCATGCACTGTTGAAGTTCCGCGAACATTTTCGATTTTTCGATGCCGGGATAAACCTCCATCATAGTTTTGCCCAACAATTCTTCTTTTGCTAAGTGTGCATGTTTTGCGGCGGAGTCATTGACGTAAAGATATCGCCAATCGTGGCTAATTATCTGGCAACCTTCTATCATGTTGTCTAGTGTTTCTCGGAAATGTTTCTCTGTTTCTCGGATTTTTTCTTCGATCTGTTTGCGTTCCGTGATGTCCTTGACAAAAACAGACAACCCTGCTTTTGTTGGGTACACGTTGATTTCAAAGATGTACTCTTTGTCTCTAATCTTGTATTTGTTCACAAAGTTCTTTGGGCGTTTTGTTCTGATTACGTCTCGATAGATTTTTTCAAATTCTGTTCCTTCAGCATCGCGGAAAACCTCGGTCATGGATTTTCCAATTGCGTCTTTCGCGCGTATTCCTCTGAGTTTTTCAGACGCTTTATTCCAGTAAGTGTATCGCAAGTTTTTGTCCATTGCGAAGAAGACATCACTGATGCTTTCTGTAAGCTCTTTGCATCTTTCTTCACTTTCTTTGATTTCTTTGACCTTTTCGCTTACGAGAGTTTCCATCTTTTCAGAGTATTCCTTAATCTTTGCTAGATTTTTCTTTATCCGCGTGATGTCGCGTATTATCACGAGATCAGCTGGGTTCCCGGCGTAACTGATTTTTTTGGCTTTCACCTCAGCATATCCGATTTCACCATTCTTGGCTGTGAACGTGATTTCGTAGGGTGAAACAGGCAAGCCTTGCATTCTTCTATTCAGATTTTCAAGAAGCGCCTTTTTGCTTTCTGCTGTTAGGATGCGCAACTCCGAAAATATTTTGCCAATAACTTCGCTACTACTTAAGCCTGTTACATCCTCGAAGGCGTCATTAACAAGCAGTACGCGTCCTTTCTCGTTGGCGATAACCACTGGGTCAACAATAAAGTTGAGGAGTGTTAAGAAGTTGTTTTCGCCTTCTTCACGGGGCACGTTTTGCATAATCTTTTTCCTCTAAGTGATTAGAATTGTATTTTGCCCAGCTTAGTTAATTTATTACATAAGACTGTTACAGGCGATAACTAAAGACTTGTGATTTCAGAGTAAATATTAGGAGTCAATATCCCGAGATGCTGGTGGGTGGCCATTCACTGAAGGTTCTGTTTGGAAAGGGAAAAAAAGAGAAGTAACATCCTAAAGCTTCTTGTATACCGCATCTCTTTCTCGTGCATGTTGCACAGTTTTTAAGCCTACGCTTTGTCCTGCTTCTGCCCTTTGGATGTTCTTGTGTTCAATCTGCATGGAATCGACCGCTTGCTCAAAGTCAGTCGATGGTCCTTTGATGAGTATGCGGTCACCAACGGCTAAAGGTGCGGTTAACTCCACTACAGCCACGTTAATCTTTGAAAAGAAATGTGTTATGTGTCCAACTTGAACAATGCTTTCTTCGTTCAAGTAAATCAGCCTCAAGGGATTAATGTGCTTCTATGGCATAAAAAACTTTGCCAAATTTTCAGGGTCTACTAAGTGCCAAGTATGTTGAAAATACCAACAAAGCGAGCCATATGGTTCGTTCTCATGTGCAAAGTAGCATTTAAATCTAAAATTAACATACCAAAACACTTAGGCAAAATTAGTGGCGAATTCTCCCGCGCCTCAATCTTCCCCTCTTTTTTTGTTGTTGATAGGCGCTGTGTTGACTGCAAGCATTGGCGCGGAGTCTGCGCTAAGGGAAAACACAACCGTATAGCAATGGATACAGCATGTGAATGTTTCATGCCTAAGACAGGTTGCTTTTCCCGCTTGTCTAGACTTCCCGAGGCTTGTTTATTTTCAAGGAAAACCTTATAACGGATAACGGTTTATTATATCTACTTGGTGTAGAAAGTAAACCGAGTGTGAAGTGTTTAATCATGGCTAGACCCAGAAAACAGGACACGCCGCTAAGGCAATACTGGAGAGAACAAAAACAGAAGAGGCTAAGAAAATGACCACGGTTAAAGTGACACATACAACATTGACGCGGTACAAAAACAAAGGTGTTAACGTAGC
>JAOZHU010000002.1 GCA_026014705.1 Candidatus Bathyarchaeota archaeon
TGTGTAAGGTGAGCCATCACCCCAATCGAACCTGTATTTTATGTTGTGGCCATAGCTGTCTATTGAAGCGGTGCTGAATTGATAGGAGGTACTGGCATAGCCTGTTGTGGGGCCGCTGACGAAAGGCACTGTCACAATGTCAGATGGTTGAAAATTCTTCAAGTGTATGTTACCGTTGCCATACACTGCTAAGGTACTATAGGTTCCAGTGTAATTCTCGAATTGACCCCACGGCGGTTCTAAATCCATTGGCCATACAGCTGTAAATCCTGCCCCCTTTAGAGGACTGGCCAGAAAACCGTTGCATTGCCATGCAAGATTTGATGCTATATCTAGCGCGTCTTTCACTGATATGTCAAAATTTAATGCACGATAAAAGAAATTATTGACCCATGTGTACCAATAGGGTCCTGTTCCATACTGTTGGTTGTAGTCTATACGTTGGCTTAAGGCTGCTGAGCCTTCTGGGAAACCTATGTAACATTGTGGGAAGGAATCTGGATAACTGTAACCATCGAAGCTCATTCCTGTTCCAGTAGGGGGATATTGAGAGCTTACAACACGATGAGTAAAAGCAAATGGCAGACCAAGCGGATTACCAGTACCTTGATAAAAGCCTTGACCTAAACGCCAAATATTTGCTGATTGACATGCACCAATGAAAGCAAAGTGAACTTTGGCTGGAGGAAACGCACTGTACATGTCTATGTCATATACTCCATGGCTCCAATCTGTGTAATGGTTGGTGGGCGAGCCAACAACTGTGCCCCAATCGTCTTCGAACATGTAATGTTCTTCATTTGAAGGTACGCCTTGATAACCTGCCTGCCCTGGATAGCCACTCACTCCATGGTCAAAATCAACAATCGCTACATAGTCATAATTACTGCTAAAGTAGCTGGCTTGAGAAAGAATAGCGTCTTTATTCGATCTGTCATTATTGAAACCGGTGTAACCGTTGGCAGCAGTAAAGCAATTAGCTGCAATGTAACTGGCAACTTCCCACTGTAGGCTTATTTCATCGTTAGTTTTGCGCCAACTGTAACTATATGGATTGTTAGGCGCACCAGAGCTTCTAGCACCCCAAACATTCCCTGCGCGCGTCGTCGCATTAGCGATTGAAATTAAGGGCACAAACATCACTGAGATTATTAGAAAACCCGACAACATTCCGCACGTTTTCAGGAAACGAGGCTTCAGCCGACTTAAAGCTCTCGGGTTCTTCTTAAACAATCCAGCCGCAAAAGCACCTATAATTCCTACAGCAGTTGCTGAAAGCATAAATCCTATTACAAAGCTCGGCTCCACTCTGCGAACGACGGCTTCACTCATACCAGCGTTTGCAGTAATATTCTCAAACCATTGTGCAGCCAATTGCGAATATTCCTCTTTTACACTTCTAACTTCTTTAGTGTCCGCCCAAATGTCCACTTCGATGCCGTAAAGCTCTCCATAGACTTTGTTTAAGACAAGACCAACGCGCCAAACAGGATAAAGCTCTAAAACATCTCCGCTGCGAGACTTGTCTGCATCTAGCGAACCGTCAAAGACTAGCGCTGCCCAAGATACGCTTCTCTTTTCGTTAAAATTTTTCGGGTCTAGCACGTCTTGACCGAGTTGCATGGTCCAAGAATGCTCTCTGGCAGTATCCAACGCTATTGCAATTGCTTCCTCTTTAGAAAGGTTAACACTGGTGCTGCCAATGCTGTAGAGATTCCAGCTGTCAATAAAGGAGTGTAAGAATCCATCCTTGAAACCTATAGCTACAACTTTGGTATACGGAGCGATTGCGCCGTTTGCGGTGTAATACCACTTGAAATGGGTATATCCATCATAAGCGGTCACTTGAAGTGCTTTGTTTCCAAAAGTTTTTGTAACGTTTTTGCGGGCGTCAACATTGTTGAGTGTAGACTTTAGTTCTCCGAAAATTGGTTTAGCTGTATAAGCTTCGTAGTTGCTGAGGAAGTCTCGCGCCCTTTGAATATCGTTAATGCTAACCATTGGTTTGTTCAAACTAAGTGTGCCTTTCTTTTCAAGCACATATATCTCCTGCAGATTCCCGTTTGTAAAGGTGCAAAACGTTCTTAGCTTACTATTAACGGAAGTGAAGTTGTAGAGCACGGTTTCTTGGAGCATCCGGTCAAGATTTTGCGGGTAAAGATTTTTTTCTTCTGTTACAACGTCGTATTTTGTTAAGTCAAGCCCAACTACGTTGCTTAAGACTGATAGCCCTTTTTGTTGAGCAGTTAATTCTGCCGCGTTAATAGTAGGCATTAAAGCTGCATAAGCGCTAGAGCTCAGTAGTATCGTAAGGAAAGCTGTTGTGAACAATAGTTTACGTTTAGAATTTTTAGCCATTTTTCTTTATTCTCCTTTTTCTTTACTTGGGAAAGTTGCATTCTTTCCTCATTTTTATGTCACTACATTTGCCTATTAGTCTTGTTTCGCAAGAAAACAGAAAAAACCCAAAAAAAAGCAGCAACCGCCATCAAAAAAAAAATAACAATAAACTGTCAAACCCATTTATAACACTGACAAAACATCAAATTCAATTGCAAAATAGCAATTTCACTCAATTAACTCCATACACTTCTGCAATTTCATGAAAAAGCAAAACTCCACATAAACTTCACCTCTATATATAAGGGGGCTATAGTCATTTCCGAGCGCTTAAGCGCACAGCAACTTCAGCAATATCGCTTTGGCTGAATAAAGCCTGTTTTCTGCTTGCTCATAAATCACGGATTTTGGGTTCTCTATTGCATCAGCACTTATCTCGTAGCCTCTGTGAATAGGCATGTCATGCATCACGTAGGCATCACTTCCCTTCAGCAAGGCACTGTTAACCTGATAAGGCATCATAAGCTTCAACCGCTTCTCCTTCTCCTCAGCAAACTTCGGGTCAGAGAAAAACTCCATGTCAATCCACGTGTCCGTGTAAACAAAATCCGCATCCTTAACAGCCTTTTTAGCGTCCAACGTAGTTTCCCACAACCCAGTCTTTTTAGCCTCTTTCATCAATGCATCGTCACGTGCTGGCTCGTTGAAAATCGGCGTCACCGTCGTCAACTTCACACCTGTCTTGCTGCAGCCCTCAATCAGCGAATTGCACACGTTATTGTGCACGCCAATGTAAACCAGCTTTGCACCTTTCAACTTGCCACGCTTCTCCTTAACAGTGATTAAATCAGCTACAGCTTGAGTTGGATGATACTTCTCGTCGCAACCATTAACCACAGGCACACGCGACGCTTGCACCATCCGCTGCAAATCCGAGTTATGCAGCAACCGCGCCATGATGCAATCCACATTACGCGACAGATACTCCGTTTCGTCCTTCACATCAGCCAAAGTGAAATTCGTCGTTCTCCAATCAATGTACAACGCGTGACCGCCAAGCTGCGTCATCGCCACCTCAAACGCCACACGCGTTCGCGTACTCGTCTTCTGGAAAATCAAAGCCAACGACTTAGCCTCCAACGCTTTACGGTGCACCGCAGCGTTGTGCTTGACCTCAATGCCCAAATCAACCAACGCTTCCAACTGCTGACCCGTTAACTCCTTGAAATTGATTAGATGCATTCTCTTAGCGCCTCGCACACCAGAAGAAACGCCAACACCACCAATAAGCTTTATGGAAACCTTTTTCCCCTCCACACCGCATCTCAAAATGGAAGGCGCAAACTAATGATTCTGCTCGCCAATTCAAACAAAGACCCAGCAGGCAAAAACATCGCCCAGCAAATCCTAAACCGCTACCCCTTCCGCGAAACAAACCGCACATTCCAACAAAACCCCGTTTACCAAACTGAAATCAACGTCAAACAAGTGCAACTGGTCACCCTGAACGAAGAAACAATAAACGCCCAAACCCTCCCAGACCACTTCCCAAACTCTGAATTAATAGTTTTCATTTCCAGACACAGCAGCGCAAGCGGCACACCCACATTATCCGTGCACACACCAGGCAACTTCGCTTCAGCAGAACTAGGCGGAATACCACAAACGCTGTCAGTTGCACCCGCAGCAGCCATGCAAACCGCCCTAAAAACCCTAAAACGCAAACAGCAGGAAATGAACCTGGGCTACGCAGTATCATACGAATGCACACATCACGGACCATCGCTGAAAGTACCCACGATGTTCGTCGAACTAGGCAGCTCCCCACAACAATGGAGCGATTTACACGCTGCTGAAGCAGTGGCGCATGCCGCTATGCACGCTATCTCCCGCTTCGCCGTTTCTGAACACTCTACAGCAGTACTCGGCATTGGCGGAACACACTATAACCAACGCTTCACAGAAATGGCTCTCGCTGACCAAGCAGTTTTCAGCCACATGATACCCAAATACGCTGTGCAACACGCAAACGCTACGATGCTTCGCCAATGCATTGAACGCACACTGGAAAAAGTCACAGCCGCAGTTCTCGACTGGAAAGGCATAAAAAGCGCAGACAAGCCGAAACTGCTAACGACACTGCAGGAAATCGGGCTTCCGTACACGCGAGTTTAACACGCAACGCTGCAGCGGCTAACCTTTTTAAGTCTTAAAACTCACAGTAACATTTATTATACCTAAGTGAAATGTTGAGTGTGCGGTAAACATGGGCATACGATCATTCCTCGCTCAATGCGCAAGAACACTGAAACTCGCCACAAAACCAGGAAAAACCGAGCTGTGGCTCTCAATAAAAATCAGCTTCCTAGGCATAGGCGCAGTAGGACTAATCGGCTTCGTAATACGGTTGCTAGCCTCATTCATAAACCCTGGCTAAGCAAAAGCACAGCAGAAGGCAAAACAATGGAGAAAAAAGAAGAATACGCGCCTAAAATTTTCGTCGTCAAAACAACCACAGGACAAGAACGAAACGTAGCAAGACTCATCGCAGCAAAAGTTGAAATGGAAAAAATCCCAATAAAAGCCCTGCTGGTTCCAGACACGCTGAAAGGCTACGTGTTCGTGGAAGCTGACGGCCCACACTTCGTGGAAGAAGCCATAGCAGGCGTAAGACACGTCCGTGAAAGAATCCCGGGATTAGTAAGCTTCTCCGAAGTTGAACGTTACATCGTTCGCAAACCCGTTCTTGAAGACTTAGGCGAAGATGACGTGGTAGAAATTACAGGTGGGCCCTTCAAGGGTATGCGCGCGAAAATCACGCGCATCGACAAATCAAAAGGCGAAGTCACACTGGAGTTGCTTGAGGCAACGTTCACTTTGCCAATCACGGTTCACTCCGATTATGTGAAGTTGGTGGAGAGAGCAAAAACTAGAAGTGGTGAAAACTAGAAAATGGCTGAAAAAAAAGTCGTTGAACTACTCGTTAGCGGTGGTCAAGCAAACGCAGGTCCACCATTAGGACCAGCGTTGGGACCCTTAGGCGTTAACACGATGGCTGTTGTAAACAAGATCAACGAGCTTACGCGTGATTATGCTGGAATGAAGGTTCCAGTGAAAGTAACCGTCGACCTTGAAACAAAAAGCTTCGAAGTTACCATTGGCACGCCAACATCTTCCGCGCTGATCGTAAGCGAATTGAAAATTGAAAAGGGTTCTGGCACACCTAACACGGCGAAAGTCGGCAACTTAACCATGGAGCAGGTTGCGCGCATAGCGAAGATTAAGCGTCCTGAGCTTTTAGCGCCGAGTTTGAAGAGCGCTGCAAAGGAGATTTTGGGCACTTGCGTAAGCATGGGCGTTACGGTGGAAGGCAAAGATCCGCGTGAAGTTCAAACGGAAATCGATGATGGCAAGTATGGGGATTTGCTCAGCGAAAACTGAGAAACTTAAGCGAATATTTTTATAAGTGGTTTCCAACACCTCATTGGCATGAGGCTTAAAAGATGCCCTTAGACAAGAAAACCTTAGTTGATGCACTGAAAGAGGCAAAGGAGAAGTCTGGTGGGAAGAAGTTTAACCAGACGGTAGACTTGATTTTGAATCTGCAGGAGATTGACATGAAATCGCCTGAGGGCAAGGTTCAGGCGGTTGTGGATCTCCCTCACGTTACGGCTAAACCTAACAAGATTTGCATCGTGGCTTCTGGCGAATTAGCACTTAAGGCTCGCAAAGCCAACGCGGACAGCGTCCTTGAGAAGGCTGATTTGGAGGCGTTGGCGGGCAAGAAGAAAGAACTGCGCAAGTTAGCCAGCGATTTTGACGTTTTCGTCGCTGAAGCTCCGTTGATGCCGCTTGTAGGCAGAATCTTGGGTCCGGTTTTGGGTCCACGGGGAAAAATGCCTGTGCCTGTTCCGCCTAATGCTGATGTTGCGGGGTTGATAGAGAAACACCGCAAGACGATAGTTGTGCGCACGCGAAATCAACCCATTATCCAATGTTCTGTTGGAACAGAGAACATGAGTGAGGAAGAGATTTTTGACAACATTCAGGCTGTGCTGAGGGTTCTAGAGGGTAAGCTCAAGAGAGGACTCAAAAACATTAAGGTTGCCTATATTAAAACTTCTATGGGTGCGCCTGTGAAGATTAAGGCTTAAGATGGAGAGGTGAATTGTATGCCGTCACAACAAGTTTTGGAGCAAAAGTCGGGGCAAGTTGAGGAAATAAAAGAAATCTTGAAGGAATATAAGTCAATAGGAATTGCCAGTTTGCAGAAAGTGCGTGCTGCGCAGCTTCAGGAACTGAAGAAAACGTTAACTGGTAAGGTTTACATGCGCGTTTTGAAGAACACGCTGATTAAGCTGGCGCTTGAAGAAATGGGCAAAGAGGAGCTGAAGCCGCTTGAGCAGTACTTGGAGGGTTCAAACGTTTTTCTTTTCACTGATTTAAATCCGTTCAAGCTGGCGTTGCTGCTGGAAAGAGGCAAAGTTAAAACGACGGCTAAGTCAGGCGACATAGCTGCGATGGACGTGGTGGTTCCTGCGGGGAACACGGGGCAACCGCCAGGTCCGATAATTAGCCAGTTGAACGGTGTAGGTTTGCCTACGAGAATTGAGTCTGGTAGCGTGTGGGTGAGTAAAGATACGCTTGTTGTGCGTAAGGGTGAAGTCATCAATGAGCGGCTTGCGGCTGTGTTGTCTAAGCTGGGAATAAAGGCTGTTGAGGCGGGTTTATCTATGCGTGCAGTTTACGATGAGGGGTTCATGATAATCGGTGAGCAGCTTAAGCTTGATTTGGAAGGAACTAGGAGGAGCGTGGAGCAGGGTCATGGTGACGCTTTTGCGTTGTCGTTGAGCATTGCGTATCCTACTAGTGACAACATTAAGGCGCTTTTGCAGACTGCTCACCAGAAAGCTCTTGCTTTGTCTCTGGGTGCTGCTGTGCCTACTAAGGAGACTATTGCGGATTTGCTTAGAAAGGCGCATTCGGAAATGTTGAGTTTGAACAGCGTTGTGGAGAAAGCTGCGCCGAAGGCTTAGACGCTGAATAACGCGTGTTGCTTTGCTGTGCGGTTTCTATAGCCCCCTATTTATACTATTTATGTATTGGAGGGAGGTTGAAGATTAGTGTTGGCTGGTCGTTTATTGTTAGAAGATTCCGTTTGGGCATCAGTTGTTTTCAGAAGTGTCTTGTTTTTTGAGTAAACGGTGAAGGCTTAAATACTGTGGCTTCTGAAACTTGATTGAGCGTGAAGTGTGTGGAAAATGTTGAGAAGATTATGACTAGCAAAGTTTTCACTTGCTCGCCTTCTACTGCTCTTTTGCAGGTTCAACAGTTGATGGTAGCCAACAGTATAAGCCGACTGGTAGTCGTTGACCAAGACTGCAAGCCTGTGGGAATCATTACGCGGAAGGACGTGATTAATTTCTTGGTCGCTGACAAGTCAAAGCGGGGAATCGAGGAGATAAAGGCAGAGGAAGCTATGTCGAAAAAGCTTGTGACTGCCCAACGTAAGGCGGCAGTAGCTAAAATTGCGGAAACGATGATAAAGAAAGGTATAAGCTCAGTTATAATAGTCGACGGTGAGGGCAAACTCGATGGCATCGTTACGAAAACCGATGTCACCGCGTGGTACAGCACAACGAAAAGCGCCTTCAGAGTGCAAGATTTCATGACGGCGAAAACCGTGACCGTTAAACCTTCGCAGTCCGTGTTTGTTGTGGCTTCTTTGATGGCGGAGCACGCAATTTCGCGGATAGTTGTGGTGTCTGATAAAGAGAATAAGCCTATGGGAATCATAACTGAAGCCGACATGACGATGATGAGCCGGCTGCTGAAGCCTGCAAAGGTTTTGAAAGACGAAAAGCCGTTGGTCGTGAAGGGCGCTATTGCGCCTCCGAAAAATGTTTACCTCTTGACCGCAAGCGACATCATGACCGCTGACCCTGTTACAATAAGCAAAGACGCTGACTTGACAGAAGCAGCGCAACTCATGACAAAACATAGGTTCAGCGGGTTGCCGGTTACGGAAAAAGGTAAACTTGTGGGGATAGTTACAAAATCGGACATAATCCGCGCGGCAGCGCAGCAAAGCGCCTAGTCAGCAGTTGATAGTGCAAAATCTTGCTAAAAAAGGGAGAGAGTGCTCTTAGCGGAGCAAGGCAATTCAGTGTTTCTGTCTTTCTGGTCTCAGAGACCGCACTGTAGCGCCTGCTCGCCACATCTCCGAATTGCCCATCTCTTTTAGTTCATCAGCAAGCTTCTGTCTGTAATCTGGCTCTGCGCTTCGTTCGAGAACAATGCGTGTTTCTTCGCCTGAAACCACGAGTTCATAAAGCGAGTCAAACAAGGGTTTTGCTCCGTCGCGGAAGCGTTTTCTCCATCTCAATGCGCCGATACGCGCGGTTTCGCTGCAGTTGTTGAACATCCAGTCCATTCCGTTTTCATCCACCAACCGAATCAGGCTTTGGGTGAGCTCCTCAACGGTTTCGTTGAATGCCTCGCTGGGGCTGTGTCCGTGTTCGCGGAGACAGTTGTATTGAGCTTCCATTATCCCCGCCAAAGCACCCATTAAGACTCCGCGTTCGCCTGTTAAATCGCTGAAAACCTCTTTCTCGAAAGTTGTAGGGAAAAGATAGCCTGAGCCGATGGCTATGCCCATGGCTTTGACTCTGTCCATGGCTTTGCCAGTGTAATCCTGATGGACAGCGTAGCTGCTGTTTATTCCGCTTCCCGCCACGAAGTTTCTCCGCACTGAAGTGCCAGAGCCTTTCGGCGCAACCAAAATCACGTCGATGTTCTTTGGTGGAACCACGCCTGTTAGTTTCCCATAAACAATAGAGAAGCCATGAGAGAAGTACAGCGCGTCGCCTTCTTTCAGTGTTTTTTTGACTATTGGCCAAGTTTCTCTCTGCCCCGCGTCAGTGAGCAGAAACTGCTTTATGGTGCCTCGTCCCGAGGCTTCCTCCATGGAGAACAGATTTTCTCCGGGAACCCATCCGTCTTGAACAGCTAAATCATAGTAAGCCTTGTGTACGCCGCTGTTTTCTTGGCCTATGATTACTTTGATGCCGTTGTCGCGCATGTTAAGGGATTGAGCGCGACCTTGGATGCCGTAGCCAAGTGTGGCGACGATTTCTTTTTTCAGGATTTTCTGGGCTTGTTCTAAAGTGAACTCTTGCCGGGTGGTAACGTTTTCTGTTACTCCGCCGAAGTCTAGTTTGACCATGTTTATTCCTCAAACCAGACTAACTCTACAAAAGGAAGTAATTAAGAATTACCTAGCAAAAACACGACGGCGCACAATTTTTTGCAACGTAGCCCATGTTACGTTCAACAAGGGGTGCCTGAAAGCATGTGGTCGCTTTAAGTCTTATATACGCGCAGTAGCCATAGTAGATGTTATGTCCATTTCTTCGAGAAAAACGGTTCTACTACAGGTCCTGAATGTTGCCGCGTACATCTTAACCCTCGTAGTCAACGGCTTAGCGAGTGCGGTTGCGTTGAACGGCAGAACCACAGCCCAAGTTTCAGATTTGTACCCTACTCTGGTAACGCCTGCGGGGTACGTTTTCTCAATTTGGGGCGTAATCTACTCGTTGCTGTTGGTTTTCGCTGTGTTCCAAGCTTTGCCGAGCCAAAGAGAAAACCCGTTCCTCGGTAAAATCAGCTTTTTATTCGTTTTAAGCAGTTTTCTCAACGTGTTCTGGCTGTTTCTGTGGCATTATGACCAAATCGCCTTGTCAGTAGTGCTGATGTTCGCGCTGCTGGCAACTTTAATTATGATTTATCTCAGGCTGAACATTGGCAAAGCCGCAGTTACATGGAAAGAAAAAGCATGCGTGCACTTGCCCTTCAGCGTCTATTTAGGCTGGATAACCGTTGCGTCTATAGCTAACGTTGCCGCCGCTTTGGTTTCAGTTCAGTGGAACGGCTTCGGCTTAGCCAGCGACCTATGGGGCGTTCTCGTAATCGCCGTGGCATTGCTGATTGCCTTGGCAGTTTTGGCTACACGGAAAGACGCAGCTTACGGTCTTGTGCTTGTTTGGGCTTTGGTGGGCATAGCCGTTAAACAAAACGCGTACCCGAACATTGCTTTGGCAACGGAAGCAAGCGCAATTATAATTGCAATCGCAGTTGTAGCTGTTACGCTGTTTTCCAGACTGAAAAAATGAAAACTGCAAAATCAAAGCGCACACGGGCTCATTTCTTTCGGCGCACAAACAAAAAAACCAGCACGGCTACAATCAAGACTACGAATACTATTATGAGAACATAAAAGACAGTTGGCTCTAACCCGAACATTTGAGCTTGCCACAGATTCGTTTTACTAACCGTCGTATGCATCGTGAAATCAGCGAATGTCGAAATGCCTTCCACGAGCATGCCTGTGGCTTGGTCCCAGTAATACGTAGTTGCCGCTGTAGCTGCGCTCACTACGGTGCGTGTAGCGCCCGAATAAGTGCGTTCTTCCACCGCGCTGATGGTGATGTTTCCTTGCCATTTATCAAAGAAGGTATCGCCGCTGTTCAGGTTCGCGGGAATTATGAAGTCGTCCCCAAGCTGACCAGTCTCAAGGTTCAAAGTAATCGTCTCATCCTTCACTGTTCCATTGGAAAACCGCGTTGCGATGGCAAGACTGATGCTTTTTCCTTGAACGCCGACGACTTCCATTCTAGCCCAAGTAACGTCATGCCCCTCATCAGGGGTACCGCTGAAAACTATGTCATACTCAACCCAGTCGCCCTGCTTTACGCCCACAGAAATTTCGGCTGAAACAACAACCAAGGCGCCAACTACTGAAGCAACCAGCAAACCGAGCGCCAATGCAATTTTCCTTTTCATTTAAACCAATTATCTGAGTCACCTTTTTCAGCCTTATTAAATTTGCCATACCTCAGAAACTAAACGGCAGAGCCAACGGCACCTTGAGACTATTCGCAGAGCAAAAGGGAAACTGAGAGGCTACCTGCATCCACCCGCTTCGCAAACGCCGAGCCTGCATCAGCGAGTTCGGCATAGGAGTCAGCCGCCGCTCACAGGAGGCAATATGGCTAAAACATCGTTATCCGCCAATTTCGTCTGCAAGCCGTTAAGTGCAGTGGCGCTTTTGCCGTTAATGAGAAACTGGAGAAAACCCCTTACCTCACCAGTCTTCTCGTCGAAAACGTACTCCATGAAACGCGCTCCGTAACGCTGAACTAAAGCCTCAAGAACCATGTTGACGGTGACTTCGGTGCCCTCTGGGAAGGTGAGTGTTTCCTCTTTCTTGCCAACTATTTCGCGCAGACTGGTGAAAAAACGAACCGAAACCTGCAAAGCTAAAGCACCATCGGGCTAATAGAAGAAAAACTGGTGAAATTAAACTGTTACGCATAAGAATGCCGAAACAGCCAAACAAACAGCGAAGTCAGCGTCAAACCGAAAACACCGCAATGTCTCCTCAGCAGTCCCATGTTCAACTTGCATATTAAGAGACTACAGTTTTTCTCTACATTCTGGATTATAGCGTTTTGTCAGGTTTGTTCTTCCTCTTTCAACGCTTCTCCAAATGCGCGTTTCAATTCTTTCTTCATGGCAGCCGTATCCTGCGTCAACCCGAAATAATCCGCGAAATAGTCAGTCGTCTTAAGATTCATAGAGCGCCCATTCCTCTCTGCCGCTATCAACCCCATCTCCTTCAAAACCTTAATGTGCCCATACGCATGTTGACCCCGCACGTCAATGACTTTCTTCTGCGAAACAGGCTGCCTATACGCGATGTACGAAAGCGTCTTCAACGGTCCAGACGAAAGCAACGGACGATTAACGAATTTCTTAACCAGCGGCGTGAACTCCGCTTTCAACTGCAAAACGAACCGTTCATCCTTCAGTTTTAAGATTTCAAGCGCCGTGTTTCGCGCAGCGTACTCCTGCATTAGCAGGGCAACGAGTTTTTCGGCTTTCTTCTTCGACCGACTGCCCAAAACCGCGCATAAATCATTCGCGTCTAAAGGGCGCCCAGCAACATACAACGCCGCTTCCACCAACGCCAAGCCACGCTGCTTTTTCGCCGCTTCAGCCTTCAGCGCATCGGCTTCTTCGTCACCTGCTTCCTTTCTGGGTTCCTGCATCCTTCAAATTCCCCACTGCGATGTAAATCTCCTCAGTCTCCTCATTCTGCCACAAGCTCACTTTTGCATCTTGCGCCAAAAACAACAAAAGAATAAACATGCGCACAGCCTCAATCCGCGTAATCTCACGAATCAAAGTTGAAAACTCGATTATCCCCGTGCCTTTAACTTTTTCGCAGAGAAGCGCATACAACTTCTCCATCTGCAACTCGATTTCCATCAGAAAAATGTCAAGCTGCGGCAAAACATCCGAAACCGCGGGAAGCACAGGCTGCGCCACAACGGCATCTAACCGCGGCAGCTTCTCGCTCTTCAGCACGTCATCCAGAACCTCCAGCAGATGCCTAATCGTCGTCGAAGTTAACTCGTGCCTAAGAGGCAAAAACAAGGGCGGCGGAACAAAATCCGCAGGCGGCTTCGGAGCAGCGGGCGGCTCCTGCAGCACCATCAGAAGCTTAGATTTCATCAAGTAAATAAGCGCTGAAGAATCCAAAGCCACTCCTGAAGCGCGGAAATCCACTTTGCCCATGCGCTCCATTTCCGAAAGAAACGACCTAAGCAGATAGGAAATGTTCACGTTCCACGGCGTAAGCTTCTCAAGCTTGTTGATTTCAAAAAGGATGTTCCACGGCGGACGCAGATAAAACGGTTTCTTCATGGTTGACGACATTTAGCTTTTCGCCTCCAAAAACTTCGCCGCAAGAACGTTTGAGACTCCGTTCAACTCGTAAACGCCGTAGACACGTTGCGCTCTGTTCACAACCTCAGGTTTCAACGTTATTACTATGAACTGGATTTTCTCCGACTCCTCAAGGAAAACATCGGCAAGCCTCGAAACGTGAAAAGCATCCAAGTGCGCGTCTATCTCGTCAAGAATGTAAAACGCTGCAGGCGTAAACTCGTTCAAAGCGAAAATGAACGCGACCGCTGAAACCGAGCGTTCCCCACCACTGGCGCCGCTAACAACAATAGACGGCTTATTCGGAAACTGCACAATCATATCTATACCGCCGTAGAAAGGCTCATCTGGATTCTCCAGCTTCAACGTAGCCACGCCGCCGCCAGTAAGCTTAGCAAAATACTTCTGCAAGTTAGCGTTAATTTTCCCAAAAGCCTCCATGAACACCCGGCGTTTCTTGCCCTCAATTTCATCCATAAACTGGACAATAGCCTGCTTCTCCCTTTCCAGTTCATTCAAACGCAGAGACAATTCACGATACCGCGAAATCTGCTCAGCATAATGCGACAAGGCAAGCTGGTTCACTGCGCCTATGCGCTCCAACTCAAACTGCATCATGCGGATAACGGTTTCAGCTTCTTCAAGCTGCTTCGCCGTAACATCCAAAGGCTTCTGGTACCCAAGCTGCTGAAGCTGGCTCTGATACTGCTGAAGCCTCAGCTGGCAAGTCTGAACGTTGAGATGCAACTGGTTCAGAAGCGTTTCAGCCTGTTCATGTTCCGCATCCAGCAAACGAAGTTCATTGTCGATTTCATCTATCTGCGTGGTGAACTTTTTAGACTCTTCTCTCGCAGAAAAAACTGCCTTAGAAAGTTCAACGCGGTTTTTCTCCAGTTCCGCAAGTTCAAGTTTGAGCGCTTCACGCTCCTGCAACGCGTCAGCCACTTCTTTCTCGACTTTCCGTTGTTGCTGCTCCACCTTTGAGAGTTGAATCTTGGAATTTTGGTAACCCACACGTAGAACGTTGTCAAACTGAGACTGCAAGGTAGAAGTTTCAGTTTCCACTGTGCCCAGTTTTTGTCTAAGGGTTATCATTTCTTCAGCAAGCCTTTCCCGCTTGACTTCTAACTCTTGAATGTGTCCCACATCAGTTTTTTTTCGCAAGTCAGCTAAATCCGCTTGAAGCTTCTGCAAATCCTTCTGGATGCCGTGCCGCTCAGACTGGAACAGCCCAATCTGGGCTTTCTCAGCTTCAATTTCCTTCTGAAGCTTTTCGCTCAGTCGTTCTACATGTCTGATGTTGGCTTCAGTGCGTTTGACGCTGTGTTTAACTCTGGCGATTTCCCTGTCAAGAGTAACTATCAACTCTGACAGCCGTGCCATTTCAATTTTTGTCCGCTCGATTTCCTCCTCGAACCCTACCATGTCAGTGTCTCTCTGGGTAAGGTGCTGCTGAAGGGCTTTGACTGCTTCTTCCAAGCTTTTTATGGCTGTTTCACTCGGGATAATCGTGGAAAAGTCAATTGGCGCCCTATAGAAACCGCCTTCAAAAGCGCCTCCAGCCTCATACAAGTCGCCGTTAACCGTGACGGCGCGGTAACCCTCGTTTGATAGCGCAAAAGCGGTCTTGTCATCGGCAACTATTAGAGTGTCCCCGAAAACATAGTTAACCGCTTGCTCATGATTTTTATCGCATTTGACGAAGGCAGATGCAGCGCCGCTGACGCCTTCGCGAGAGGGTAATTTCAGGCTTTTAGGGTTCGATGCGCCCTGAAGAGGAATTATTTTGATTCTTCCCAACTTCATTCGCTTTAGAGTCTCTGTGCACAGGAAAGCTGACTCAACATCTTTCACCACTAAAGCGTCAAGCCAACCCGCGGCTGCGGCTTCTATTGCCTTCTTGTAGCCTCTGTCGATTGAAATCAGGTTGCGCAGTCTCCCGTAAATGCCTGAGATTGCGCCTACTTCGCCCATTTCCTCTATGCTTCTCAGCGCTTTCTCTTCAGCGGCTACTGTTTCAGCCAGTTCCCTCTGCGTGGCAAACTCGATTACCGCTTCTTTCGCTGAGTCTGCGATTTTTCCCGCTTCAGAAATTTCCCGCTCCACTGCTTCTCTTTGGGCAGTTCTGCGTTCTATGAGTTGCTCACGCGTCTTAAGCTGTGCCTTCTGTTCCTTCTGCACCTTGTCAAGTTCAGTTAGCGAATTTTCAAGTTCTGAAAGCGTCGCGGCGAACCGTGCTTTGCGTTCGTTCAGCTCCTTGAGCCGCCTGGATGCAAGTTGCATGATGTTTTGGCTCTTGGCGTACTCCGATCTTAGAAACGCTAAACGCTTGTAATGTTGGTCTATTTGCAGTTGGATTTCTTGTATTTTCTTGCTGTTTTCTCCAAGGTTCGCCCACAGCTGTGCTGTATCCTGAGCCAGTGCGTCATGCTCGCTTTGCTTCGCGGTGGTTTCAGCCTGAATTGCTTCGTTCTCAACTTTGAGTTTCCTTATTTTCAAGCGGTTTTCACGGATTTCGTTGCGGATAGTTTCGTACTGTTCCAGCGTGTTTTCTCTCACGCGTTTAAGTGCTTCAAAACTTGATTGCCCTGAACTTATCTTCGTTGTCAGCTCAGTTAGTTTCGACTTCAATTCGCCTATGCGTATCTGCACTTTTACTACTTGCGAGCCGCCTTCTTCAACAATTTCTGAGCTTAACTTGCGCCATTCGCTTTCAATTTCGCGCCTTTTCGACCTGCGAATCTGTCGGAGTTCCCGGTACTTTTCAACTTTGACTCTGACTTTTTCAGTTTGAGCCGAGTTTTCCTCTGCCTTCTTGGTTAGCTGGTTGATTTCGTTGGAGATTTTGATGGCTTCGAACTTTTTGATTTCGTTCTGGATAAAACTGTAGCGCAACAGTCCGTTGCGTTCTCTTTCTAAGTCGTCGAGCCGTTTTTGCACTTCGTCTATTCTGCCCATAGCTGTGCGTATTGAGATGTCGGCTGTGCGCAGTTTCTCTTCTGCCTCAGCCTTTTCAGCGTCGTACTGTCCTATGCCAACTAGGTCTTCGATTATTTTTCTGCGTTCCATCGGAGTAACATCAGTCAAACGTGTAATGGTGCCTTGAGGAATTATGTTCTGAGATGCGCTACCGATTCCTGCCATGGAAAGAATCTCCAGAATGTGCGCTCGCGAGATTCTTCTTCCATTCAGCCTGTAAACGCTCTGTCCGTTCCTGTAAACTTCACGTGAAACAGTGACCGTGACTGTGTCAACAGGCATTACTCCGTCTGTATTGTCGAACTGGATTACCACTTTTGCCATTTTCGCCTTGTCCAATCCAGCTTTCTCAGAGCCGTGAAAAATCAGTTTAGCCGCGTTCTCAGCGCGGAGTCTGCGCGTGCTTAATTCGCCGAGCGCAAACAAAAGCGCATCCATGATGTTGGTTTTTCCGCTTCCATTCGGACCTGTTATCGCTGTGAAACCCTTATCTAGAACTACTTTAACTGTTTGCGGTCCGAAAGACTTGAACCCTTTGAGTTCGATTTTCTTAATATAGGGCATTTACTTTGCGCCCTCGCGTTTGAAAGCGGATAACGTTCTCATCTACACAACTCGTCAGCATTCTTATAAAAGCTTATTTGCAGCATAAAGGTTTAACAGTTACGCAGAGAAAACCCGTGAAAACAGGAAACCGATAAATGCCGCCGTTTAAAAACTGGGTAAGCAGCAGGTGACAATATGAGTTTCAGGTTAGGCTTGAACCGCGTGCACGAATTCTCAGTGTTTGCGTTGATGATGGTGTTCGTTTTCGCGGTTTTCTTTTCCGAAATAGACTTCACATACAAGATCGGCATAGCAGCGCTGGTGTTCAGCATAATCTTCTTGACAAGCATAGCTGGCCAAGTACTGAAGCAACAAGAAGAAGCAAGACAGCGATAGAATCTGAGAGTCTCACAATTGATAATTAAATAACGGTAGAGTAAAATTTGAGGGTAATTCTTGATTTAGGAATTTCATGGGAGAAAAAGCGGTTACCTTTGCCTCGGTGACAGCAGCTCTTGGTACTCACTGTTTATGTCTCCATAATTGTCCTGAAGGGTTTTGGCTATTTTCAACCAGTCTTCGGCTACGTTTGACCAGATTTCGCTGGCCATCACGCGTTTTACCACATATTCTTTCATTGGCTTTTGGCGTTTAATTGTTTTCTTATGCCAGTCTACGCTGATTAAACCCGTTCGTCTTAAGTGTTGAAGGTTCTGCAGAACTTGGTCTGGATTCACGGGGTAGCTTACACTCCGCGATAAATCTTCAATTAGGGAGTCAATGGAAATCTCTTCTTCAAAACGGAGACATACCACCGCTACTATGCCTTGGACAAGTCTCGCTGTTCTGCTCAGATAAAAAGCTGCTCGCCTTTTCGGTATAAGAACTTGTTCCAAACGGTAGGCGTGTCGCTTGTAGAACCATCTCTTAACGAGTTCAGTTAGTGCCAAATACACGCCAATCAGAATAGCCAAGACTGCAAAAAACGCGGGTGGCGGTGTCACAAAACCGAACAAAGCGCCTATTGGAGTGAAGGGCATAATTAAAGCGAAAGCGACGATGGCGAGACTGCTTAAGAGTAGCGGTTTACTTGGTTTACTCTTGTAGAAAGGTGTTCGCCTTGTTCTTATTACAAATATTACGAAGGTTTGAGTGCAGAGCGACTCCAAAAACCATGCTGTTTGGAATAGCGGTGCAGAGGCATTGAATACTAAGAGCATTATGAAGAATGTTAGGAAGTCAAAAAGGGAGCTTATGGGTCCTAAAGAAAGCATGAATTTTCTTATGAAGGATATGTCCCACCTTTTTGGTTTTTCAAGGTATTCGTCATCAATGTTGTCTGTTGTTATGGTGGACTGGGAGAAATCGTAGAGAAGATTGTTTAGCAGTATTTGTATAGGCAGCATGGGCAGAAATGGGAGAAATAGCGACGCACCGGCAACGCTGAACATGTTGCCGAAATTTGAGCTGACGCCCATCATCACGTATTTCATGGTGTTGCCGAAGGTCTTTCGCCCTTCTAACACGCCTTCACCTAAAACCGTCAAATCATTTTTGATGAGGATGATATCAGCGGATTCCTTGGCAACGTCTACAGCGTTGTTAACTGAAATGCCAACATCTGCTGTTCTCAAGGATGGCGCATCGTTGATTCCGTCACCCATGAAACCGACCACGTGCCCGTTGCTTTTCAACAAGTTTATTATTCGGTCTTTCTGGGCTGGAGTTACGCGCGCAAAGACGTTTGCTTCCTCAACAACTCTAGCAAAAGCATCATTGTGCATTTCCGCTATTTCGCTTCCAAGGACGACGCCTTTAACTTCGAGCCCTAATGCCTCACAGGTCTTTCGGGTAACCAACTCATTATCGCCTGTGAGTATTTTCAGTTCAATTCCAGCTTTGCTTAGCAATTGTAATGATTCTTTAGCCGTTTCTTTAGGCGGGTCAAGAAAAGCCACAAACCCCAAAAACACAAGCTCATCTTCATCATTCACCGAGTAAACGTCTTTTTCCTCTTTGAGTATCTTGTAAGCAACGCCTAGAGCGCGTAAGCCTTCAGAACTTAAATCATAATACTTCTGTTCGATTTTTTTTCGGTATTCTTCAGTTAAATCAGCGGCTATCCCGCCTATTTCGCAGTAAGAGCAGACTCTCAGGATTTCTTCGGGGGCACCTTTAACGATTAGGAAACGTTGTCTTTCATATTCGGTGACTACGGAGACACGTCTTCGCACAAAGTCGAAAGGCACCTCGTCGATTTTCTGGAAACCCTTAATCTCGACTTCTTTATACCTCAATATAGCCTCATCAAGCGGGCTTTTTAACCCAGTTTGGTAATAACTGTTCAAGAAGGAGTATAGCAGCACTTTTTCATCGTCGTTCCCTTCAATGTCCACATGCAATATGAGCTGGATTTTGTTTTCGGTAAGCGTACCCGTCTTGTCGGTGCACAAAACGTTCATGCTGCCAAAATTTTCAATTGACGGCAACCGCTTCACGATGACGCCTTTCTTCGACATGGATATGGCGCCTTTAGAAAGATTCACGGTGATAATCATTGGCAAAAGCTCAGGCGTTAAACCAACTGCAAGCGCAACAGAAAAAAGAAGCGACTGCAACACGTCACCTTTCAGCAGCGCATTCACGAAAAACACAAACAGAACTAAAAGAAAAGTGACCTGCATTATCAGAAAACCGAAACCTTTGACGCCTCTCTCAAACTCGGTTTCGGGCGGTCTCTCAACAAGCCTTTTGGCTATTTTCCCATATTCCGTTGAGCCGCCAGTCCTTACCACAACAGCTGTTGCCGTCCCGCTGACAATCGAGGTTCCCATAAAAAGATAGTTGCCCCATTCAGTAATTGACGCACCTTTTGCTTTAAGTGGCGCAGACGTTTTTTCCACAGGGAAAGATTCCCCTGTCAGGGCAGATTGATTTACGAACAGATCCTTCGCAGTGATAACCCGTGCGTCTGCAGGCACAATGTCTCCAGCAGAAAGGAAAATTACATCGCCTAGAGCAATTTCGGAAAGTCTGATTTCACTTTTTACATTGTCTCGAAGCACGGTCGCTGTGGTTGTCACTTTTTCCTTCAGCAGTTCAGCGGCTCTTTCGGCTCTTGATTCCTGATAAAAATCAAGCACTACGCTTAGAGATACTATAAAGAATATGATTGCCATATTGAGCATTTCTCCAAGAACGCCTGAAACCGCACCTGCGAACATCAAAATTATGATCAATGGACTCTTGAAATGCAGAAGAAACTCGAATATTGCAGCACGTTTCTTTTTTCTGGCAAATTCGTTGCGACCATAGAGCGCAAGACGATGTTCAGCCTCTTGGGAAGCGAGCCCGTTCAAAGAGGTATCCAGACGGCGACAGAGCTCATCAATGCTGAGGCTCAAAATCTCTTCAGAACTAAGAGACAGCGGTATCCCTGTGGTTTTCCTTTCTGTAACTTTCTCTGACGGAGCCAAGTTACCCATAGCAGCCAACCTTCAATGTGCACTGCACAGCACCACAAGGATAAAGCTAAAACGCATACGTATTGAATCAAGCTTAAAATCGTTTCCATAATTGGTGCCCTGCAAAAATACCCCAAAACAGCCAAACGGAAAACACAAAGCCGCAGGTTAAACTGGAAATTATCAGATACAACCATAGTACATTCGCTTACGGATACCGTTAAAACCACCCGCAGTGTATTACTCAGCAAAGGTGACGCAGAGTTGAAGCTGAACAAAACTTTAACCGCAGTCTTCCTAATCCTCCTAATCGCTTTTTCCTTCGCAGCCATAATTTACCGTGAAACAAACCGCGCCTCAACCGTTGTGGCAACGGACAAACCATTTTTGGCGTTCTCAAGTCAAACAGCGAATAGCTACGCGCTGTTACCAACGTTAACGCATAACTTGCTCACAGCTTACAGTCTTAACGCTGACATTGCAGAATGCCCTGCGCCGGTGCTAAGCAACGCTACACGCGCGGCAATTTACAATTTCGTCAAAGCTAACCCCGGAGTCCAATTCAGAGGTATATGCACGCAACTATGCATATCCATCGGGCTTGCAGAGTTCCACTTGGGCGTGCTGAAAAAATCCGGGCTTATATCGTTCTTCCGTGACGGCAGATACAAAAGATTCTTCGAATCCAAAAAATTCTCCCAGAAACAAATGCAATTAATCTCGCTGCTGCGGCACGACACCACAAGAAACATACTCAAGACGCTGCTTAACGCGAAACAAGCATCCCACAGTGAACTATCCCGCCTACTTGCAATCACCTCCCAAGGCTTGACATGGCAGATGAACCGCCTCCAAAAAGACGGCGTCATCCAAGAAAGCAAAGACGGAGTGAAAACAATCTACGCCATAGAACATACATACGCGCCCATGTTGACTGAACTCGTAAACCTTGTAGCAAACGCTTAAGATAGCGAAAACGTGGTGCTCCGGCCGGGATTCGAACCCGGGTCCACGGCTCGAGAGGCCGTTATACTTGACCGGACTATACTACCGGAGCTCGGACTAGACTACTTTTCAAATGCGTTTGCGGTATATAGCCACTTCGTCTTTTTCGCTGTAACGCACGTATTCAAAGCCAGCCTCGATCAGTTTGGTTTCTTCGTCTAAGTTCTTGGCGAATGACACGTGCCAGTCGTCGCTTTCAAAGTTTAGGAGGTGGGTGTATATTTCAGTGTTTTTCAGTTGTTTGTGCCCGAGCAGTTGTTTGACGTGCAGTATATCCTTGGTTCTGTGGTATTCCATTGTGGCTTTCCAGTGCCTAAGTGTGTGGAAGTGGATTTGTTTTAGTCTGGGGTTTTGCAGGTTTCTGGCAAGTCGGTTTCGTTGTTTGCTGAAGCCTTTTCTGTGGGTGTCGCTGTTTGGGTTGAATAGGTATTCCCCTGTCCTTGGCAAGGCTTTAATCATGGCTAATGTTTTAGTAGTTATTTTTGTTTTTCTAGGCAGACTTCCTTTTGCAGGGTTGTTTATGGTTATTGTGCTTAGGTTTTCGTCAACATCAATCCATTTGATTTTCGAGGCTTCGCCTTTCATTGAGCGCTTCGTCGAGACTCGCGGCGGCAGAATCGACACGGTTTACGCCATGCCTCTGGTCATTCCTCGCATGTTTGATTTTCACACCAAAACAAGAAACGAAATCATCATCGACCTCTACGTAATAAAGAAGGAAAAATAAAGGTTCCAGATTTGTTTTGCTCAGCTAGTCCGTATCTTCGCAAAGCTCAACCTTGCCCTGTGGTTGCTCTGTAACGTTTTTTCCGAAGCGGCTTTCACGGTGAATTAATTGGAAGGTGGTTTAATGGGGCACTTAAGGAATTTTCCGAAGCGTGATTTCAGCTTAGTGCTTTTTTCTAAGATAGACCAACAAACCTATGCCCACAATTACAACAGCCACTGCGATAGCGATAACTGTTGCAATTGGAAAAGGCTCTGGTAAGGATGACTCTTCGTCTATTGTAAAAATCATTGTAGAGTTTCCCATGTTTCCAAGCGTGTCCTTTGCGTAGAACGTTATGTTATGCAAGCCGCTGGCTATCCCAGTTAACGTTATGTTGCCAGTAATGGTTACAGTTTCCTGTCCATCAAGGCTATAGCCCAGCCAACCAGTTGGCTTGTCAACTGTAAAAACAAAGGAAACATTACCCGAAGCGTACGTCCTGTTTTCACTCATGATAATTTGAATAGTAGGCGGCTTTTTCCCATATCCCATGGGCGTGTACTGTTGGTTGTCGCCATAGGTGTATATGGAAATTCCTCCAGCTGCAACAGTGCCTCCAATCGCATACAAGACATCATCTACGACAGCGACCTCAAGCGAAGATCTTGCCTTAGGCAGTTTTGCACCCAAGCTCCAAATGTCCTTTTCTGGGTCATATACCTGATTTAGGTTGATTGTTCCTGTGCTGTAGTATCCTCCTACAACGTAGATTCTCTCAGGTGCCAGAGCACCAGTGGTTGCTCCAGCAGCCGCGCTGGTTATGGCGTAGGGAATATAAGCGCCGTCACTCCATGTGTCAGTTTCCACATCATAAATTTGCGTTAAATCAACTATCTTTGAATCGACATCTGAGCCGCCTATCACGTATATTTTGTTGCCAACCGCTGCTGAAACATAGCTTGTTACTGGTGTTGGTATAGACGTTTTATTAGTCCACGAATCGATATTAGGGTCATATACTTCGTTTACGCCAGTAACAGATCTGTCAGCACTTCGCCCACCTATCACGTAGATTTTTCCTCCGACACAATGTGCATCCATTCCACTTCGCGGTATAGTCATAGAAGTTTTGGTCGCCCACGTATCACTTGAAGGGTCATAAACCTCGTTTGCCGGTGTGACGAGAATTTTGCCATCTGTGGGATTATAAGTCACTCCGCCAAAAACGTATATTCTGTTTTCGTAAGTTGCTACTGCGCAGTGGTATCTTGGAGTTGGCATTACCTTCTTCTCAGCCCATGTGTCAATCGCTGGATCGTACATTTCATTAGTGCTTAGAAACGGAGAACTACTTGAACCTCCAATTGCATAAACCTTGCCACGTACCACAGCAACTCCGAAACTTGTTCTTTCTGTAGGCATTGAAGCTTTTAATTCCCAAAAATCTGCGTTAACAACAGAAGCAGACTTAGCTGTTATTATGCATGATGCCATCAGAAGCAGTGGAACTAACACTGTTGCCGCATTTTTGCCCATGCGTATTCCCATTTTCTCATTCTTTTTGTGAGATTAAAGGGTTTTTGTCAAGTTTCCTTGACAAAGAAACGTTGAGTACAGAAAAAAAGGGAAAATTTTTGCGGGTTACTTCGTTTACCAGTAGTATGAATAATAGATTGCGTAAATTGTTTTATCTGAGTTAACGGCAATTGTCATGGGATTACTGTAGTTCTGGGCAGCATTATACTGGTAGTACCAGAATTCATGGTAGCCTAACCAGTCATAAATGTCAACGGGTACTTGGAACTTGTGGTTTCCAGGCTTCACATTGAATGTTGAAAACGTGACGCCGGCGTATTCGTCGTCGATGTAAACTGGTACGTCATAGAAGGGTATTTCATCCTGATTGTAGCAAAGCAAGGTTACTGGAACTGCATAGAGGCTGGCTATTTCGTCAGCCGTCAACGCTCGGTCATAAACGTGGACCTCATCAATTACACCGTCAGGGCAGCCATTGTACCCTTGCGACGCAGAGAAACTCGCTCCAATTCGGAAAGCATTGTTTGTGTCATCAAGCGTTCCTGAAATCTGGATTGCGGGAGAAATCCATGATAATTGAATCTGACCGGACTATACTACCGGAGCGCAAGCATCTGGCGTTGCCTACGGTATGAAACTCTGGTTTAATAAAAATAGCGATTCTAAAACTGGAAAGCTCCTATGCCTACACAAAGAAAGCATATTTGGCGCCTAATAGCCAAACAATGCAGAAACGATAGAGGAAGACCTATCCCACCACTGATTTCTCAACCAGAGACAGAACAACCGCGTG
>JAOZHU010000010.1 GCA_026014705.1 Candidatus Bathyarchaeota archaeon
TTGAGTCACTGTGTGTTGCTTGCGTTAAGTGGGCGCTTAGGAGAAAATTAACGTGGGGTAACGTTAAGGTTTTTAGGGTGATGTGCAGTTTTGAATGGTGCATGCGAGGAGCCCGGTGGTGTAGTGGCCAAGCATAGGGGCCTCTGGAGCCCTTGACAAGAGTTCGAGTCTCTTCCGGGCTACCATCTTTTCTTAAGGCTTATCTATAGGAACAGTTTAGTCGTGTTATCGGTGTCGTCTATGCCGAGTTATGCTGAGCTTGCACGCCAAATAGTGGATGTGTGCTTGAACATAACGGCTGGAGAGACTGTTTGGATTCACAGTTGGGATCACACTGTTGATGTTGCTGGCGAAATCGCGTTTGCATGCCGACGACGTAACGCGTACCCCTTTGTGACTTTGGAGACTGAACACAACTGGCTGCGTTCACTCTGCGAAACCCCGAAAAACTTTTTGGAAACTCTTCCGCCTCATCAAGCCGCTGCATTAGAGCGCACAAACGCATTTATCTTCATGATTGGTCCCCGAAATCCGATTAAATGGAACGAGATACCGCCAGAGAAAAGAGAGTTGGTCGATTTGTGGTGTCTCGGCACCAGTAAATATGTTAACAACTGGCGGAAAGTCGCTCAAGACCGTTCAGTTCGCATGCTAGGCGTTGAGTATAGCTTGGCTACGAAAGAGCGCGCACAAGCCCTAGGTATAGACTACGCAATGTGGAGAAAAGTGATGCTTGCAGGCTGTGTAGCGAACCAGCGGGAAATAGCGCGGAGAGCCGCTCAGCTTGCTTGTCTAATGCAGAAAGGACGAGAAGTGCGAGTTCAAACCCCTTATGGCACGAAGCTAAAATTCAAATTGGCTAAGCGCAACGCGATATTAGGTGACAGCGTAGTTAATCGGGAAGACGCTGCACGATGCGTCGTGAAGTTTTTGCCTTCAGGTTTCGTGGAAGTTGCCCCAGACGAAGACAGCGCAGAGGGCACAGTGGTCTATGACACGCCGATTCCGCTTCAACAGGGCAAGAAAGTCAACGGGTTAACGTTGAAGTTTAAACATGGCAAAATAACGAGCTTCACAGCGCAAACAGGGGTTGACACATTTGAGGATTATTTGGCGACAAGTCAGGGAGACGCGGATAAATTTGGCTTCTTCGGCGTCGGTCTCAATCCAGGTTTGAAACATGGCTTCACTCAGGATGATAAAGTATTCGGCGGAGTCACCATAGGTGTCGGAGGCAACGAGGATAAACAGGGCAAGAACAGGACAGCGGGAAATAGCCACTGGTGGGCGTCAATGACTCACGCCACAGTCTATATCGACAAAGAACCCGTAGTTAAGAATGGCTCGGTAACTTTAGAATCGCTTGTATGTCCGCTCAAGTATGGCAGCACCGAGAGGCACAACTAAGCGCAAAGGCCACGACCCATTTCTCCAGCATCTCTTGAAATACGCATAAGCAAGGTATAACCTGAATTGCTCTAACGGAAAAGCTGCTGCCAACTGCGCAAACGTTTGATTATTGCTTGTCTTAAAGAAACTTTATGCAGAGCGAGGAAATGCTATTAAGTCAGCTGAACGCTAAGTACTTTGGGGATATTTATGAGCAGCAAAAATAGCCGAGCATACGTGCTGGCGGTTATTCAACCTGGAAAAGAACGCGAATTCGCCAACGAAGTCGTGTCAAGAGGCTGGATTCTAGATTCTAAAGTTGAAAAAATGGACTTCGTCCACGGCTCCTTCGACTTCATCATCATCCTCACAGGAAGCACACATGACATAGACTGCAGAATCCTAGAACTGCGACAGCTACCCTACGTGCGAAGAACAGAAACCTTGATTCCGTTTGAAATGCTCAATTGGGACGACATCTCCGCCGCAGTAAAGTAAACCTTCCTGAAAAATACTCTAATATTGAGAAAACACGCAAAACAGCGCAAAAGTAGCCGAGACTACCTAAATCGTGACCGAGCCAAGACATATTCACGCCCAGCAGCGTCACCTTTTCGGCAAGACAACACAGGGTAAATAATCAAGAATCTATGGAAAAATGAATTGGCGCCGTTTGCCAAACCAAGCCTCTTAGCTGCAGCGCTTCAACACTCGGAGATAAACAACCTTATTGGTTGCTCATACGCTGGCTTTCTTCAGGGCAACGATGCATCCTATGAAGAAACCAATCCCAAAGCCCAATAGAGCCAGAAAAGACAGCCATGGGAAAGGCTGTCCTAAAGCTGCTGCTCGCACGGACTCGCTTGAGTGAGTAAGCGGCAAAACATATAACATAGCTTTTGCCGCCTCAGGCAACTGGCTTAGAGAGAAGAAGGTTCCGCATAGAAAAGTCATGGGCAGCATAACCAAGTTGCTGAAAGTGCTCATACCCTGATGCGAATTAATCACCAATGCAATAAGCACGCCGAATAATGCAAAGACAAAGCACGAAGTAAACAAAACTAGTAATAAAAGCGGATTTACCATTAATGTAGGCGAAAGAATGAAACCAACTAGCAGTATGGCGCCAGAGCTGATTAAACCACGCACCACGCCGATTAAAGCCTTGCCGACAACTATGGAATAGAGACTTACAGGCGACATCAAAAACTCATCGAAGCTCTTATAGAAGAATCTGTCTACCTGAAGCTTCGACGCAGCACCATTAAAGCTAGCTGAAAAAGAGGTCAATGCAACAATGCCTGGAATAACAAATGCCAGATAACTAACGCCGCCAACATTGATACCTCCGCCCAAACCGTAACCAAAAGCTACCAAGTAAAGAATGGGCTGCACAAGGCTCGTTGCAAGGGTCGAGCGCCAGTGCCTTCTAAGATTCCGCAAATCCACCCACAAAACAGAATAGACATCCTTCAAAGCGTTCAGCATTCAAGCACCACCAACCTTTTCGCCAGTCTGTTCAACAAAAACGTCCTCCAAATTTGAATCACGAATTATGACGGTTCCAGCATTAGGAGGCAACGTTTGCACGTAGCGTGCAGCCGCGGCGCGGTCGGCAAAAAACCGATAACGCGTTTCTTTATTATCAACAAGCGTCTCCACAGCAACAGCCCCCAATTTCTTGCGTAAAGCCTCAGGGGTATCCAGAGCAATCAGATGCCCATGATGCATGATACCCACACGGTGACACAAAGCTTCTGCCTCTTCAATATAATGAGTCGTGAGAAAAATCGTGGTGCCATCCAAATTTAGGCGACGCACTAGGTCCCACAAGCGGCGACGACCTTGAGCGTCCAGTCCTACAGTAGGCTCATCTAAAAACAACACTTTAGGTTCATGCAGCAAACTGCAAACAATTGCCGCCCGCTTTTTCATACCACCCGAAAGCGTATCTACCATGCGGTTTGCGCAATCCGCAAGTTCAACATACTCAAGCAACTCAGATATGCGTTTTTTGCGCTCAGCCGCTCCAAGGTGGTGCAGTCTAGCGTGAAACTCCATGTTTTCTCGCACAGTCAAATCACGGTCCAAACTCAAATGCTGCTGCACTACTCCAATTACGTTCTTCACTTTATCCGGTTCGTTCACCACATCAAAGCCATTTATCCTCACGGAACCAGAAGTCGGTTTGGTTAAAGTAGTCATGACACGAATTGTCGTGGTCTTGCCCGCCCCGTTAGGTCCTAAGAACCCAAATATTTCTCCTGAATGTATCTGCAGGTCCAAATCTTGGACAGCCTGAACAGTACCATAGAATTTGGTGAGTTTCTCAGTGACTATAAATTCTCCCAACGCATGGCTCCCCCCTTAAAGCCCAAGGTGATGTCCACAGTAATTTGCAATCATTACTGCACAGAAGAAGCACTCGTCATTCATTCTGTCGCGTCTCCAACTTGTAATCAAGCAGCACCATCATTTTTCTTCAGTGCCTCAGTTACCGCCTTCTTCGCCGAAAAACCAATTAACTCACCCATCTTAGTATGCCCGCTGGTCAGAAGCAGCGCCTTGCCACCTTTTCCAGATACCACAATCATGTTATCAGTCCCTGTGCCTGTTGCTTGATTTTGAGAGTAAGTGCTTCTAACATTCAAATCTTGCAGCGCTGCAGTCTTTGCTTCCGTAGCAGTAATAAGAGCGCGTGCCATGGCGCCGCCGCTCAGAGTTGCATTCGTAAGAAGAAGAATGTTAATAGTCCCGGGAGCTGCGATGAATTTTCTGTTTCTCTCTACGTAACTTGCCTTGTCTACACCTGTCCTTAACGCGTTGCCCTTTGCTCCTGCAGTGGCAAGACAACACACTCTAAACTCTTCATAAGACTCCTCGCATACAGCCATATTGTCCATGTTAACGCCAGTGCTCAAGAAAGCTATTTCTCTAGGTTTTATCCCCAAGGATAAAGGCAGTTTTCGCTTGAATTTTTTGTAGTTTCTCATTGTGCGTTCTGAAAGCTGGAGGGGAGTATAATTGTTGCCTACGAACTTCACGGTTCGGTATCCATGAAAAGTTGAGAGAACCCTGCGTGTTTCCCCAAATGCAACAATCAAGGTGTTAAGATCAAAACCTTCATACGCATGGTAGACTATTTTTGCTTCAATTCCCTCTAGCTTAAGATTTATTTTCCTTTCTCTCATTTCCTATTTCTCCTTATTTTCGGTTCTTTCGCTTGCGCCCTCAAGTAATCCTTCAACGTTCAAGTATAGGCTCTGCAGTTCCTTCTTCATTTCCGCCGTTGCTTGCCACAGGTTACGCTCTATAGCTTCTAAGAGCCGCTCGATCATGTTCTGCAGAGCGTAAGGGTTCACCTCTTTCAGCCAATCCTGCATCTTTTTGTCAAGAATGTACTTCTTGGCTAGGTCCTCATACATCCAGTCCTCAACAACCTCGACCGTGGCGTCCCAGCCCACAACGAAATCAAATGTTCTGGAAAAGTCGCCGGCAGCCTCGTAGCCATGACGCATCATGCTGTTAATCCATTTGGGGTTTAGAATGCGCGAGCGGAACACATGGCAAGTCTCCTCAGCGGTGCTTCTGACTTTTACCCGGCTAGGATCAGAGCTGTCTCCGCAAAAAGAACGCGGGGCTTCGCCTTTTAGGGTCCTGACAGCGTTAATCATCCCGCCGTGAGAATCATACCAGTCATCACCGTCTAGTATATCGTATTCACGAGAATCCTGATTTTTCACTGTTACGTTAATGCTGCTTAATCGTCGTTTGAACTGTTCTGGAACGGAACAACCGTAGGTCTTTCGGCTATAAGCGTAACTTCCCCACGTGATGTAAATGTCGCTTAGGTCTTTTTGATCTTTCCAATTCTTTGCGTCTATTGCTTCGCTGACGCCGCATCCATAGGCACCTGGGCGATCACCAAAAATCCTGTAATATGCTTCCTCTTTCGCCTGCTCTAGATCAGCTCCCTGATCCACGCGTTCCTTTACTTCGGTTTCCACATGTTTTGCAATAAAATTTTTCTCAGCAGGCTCTTTAAGGCCAGCCACTAGCGCTACTGCTTTATCAATGATATGCACTATATTGGGGAATGTGTCTCTGAAAAGTCCACTAATTCGAACAACGACATCTATCCGTGGGCGCTTTAACGTTTCAAGCGGAATAGCTTCAATGCCTACAACTCTTCCGCTGGTTTCTTCCCACACAGGCTTTACGCCCATTAGATAGAGTATTTCAGCGATGTCGTCGCCTTTTGTTTTCATAGTATCAGTAGCCCAAATGATAATACCCACACTTTCAGGATACTTGCCTTCTTCCTCCAAGTACCGCTGAAGCAAGGCATCGCCCAAAGCAACACCTACACGCCAAGAAGCCTGTGAGGGCACAGCACGAGGATCAACAGAGTAAAAATTCCTGCCCGTAGGCAAAATGTCAGCCATGCCCCGAGTTATGGAGCCCGAAGGACCAGGGGGAACATACTGACCCACACAACCCGCCAATGTATTAGCTAACTCATCTGTAGTCGCCTCCAAGGCAGGAACGAGAAAACTTCCGATGTAGGATAGGCACTGGCGAACAGTGGAGCTAATTCCGCCTAGAACGTCTTGCATCACTGAATCAGTATGCTGCTGTTTGAAGCCACTGGTATGAAATTTCTGTATTAGCTCGAAGGATAGATTATGCAATTCTCTGAGAACGTCGCCGTTAGTTCTGCCATCACTATTCAACTTGCCTCTATTAGCCAGCAAGTCCTCATAGTCGTAACCCTTCATGTCGGCAATTGACTGCCTCAAGGAAGGAACAGAACCGTTGCTCAACCTAGTCAAGTTGACAATAAACTCCTCCAAACGTGAATCAGTTGGAGGCACACCCAACGTGTGCAATCCATCGCGGATCTGAGCGTCGGATAATTCATGTATGTAAGCGTGCAGTTTCTCCAAGAATGCATCAAAGTTGGAGAAAGCAGCTTCCTCAGTGACTCCAAGATCGTGATCTAGTTTAGCTTGGACGACGTTTTCCCAAATAAGCTTTTGAGAGATTTTCAGTTTGCCTTGATCAGTGGCTTTGGTGTGGTAGTATTCTTGTAATTGGACTTCCAGCTTTGCCAGTTCTTCATAAGTGTCTGCGTTATGCATTACTGGCACTAAATGCTCGATGATGCAGCAGTAGCTTCTTCGTTTTGCCTGTGTGCCTTCGCCTGGATTGGTGATGACATAGGGATAAATGTTAGGCAAATCCGAGATGGTTATGTCGGGAAGACAGGAGCCAGAGAGTCCGACAGCTTTGCCAGGCAACCATTCCAAGGTGCCGTGTGTACCAATATGCATGATAACGTTAGCTTTGAACACGTCTCGAATCCAACGGTAGTAAGCGTAATAGTGATGCGGCATTGAGATGTCTGGGCTATGGTAAATGCTGGACGGTTTTTCTAAAAAGCCGCGCGGAGGCTGCAGCCCGATGAAAACGTTGCCAGTAAGTATTCCAGCAACCAGCAACTTGTTTTTGTGCGCGAAAAGTTTGCCTGGAGGTTCTCCCCAGTCTTTCTTCATCTTTGCTTGGACATCTGCGGGCAACTCATTAAACCATTTGGTGTACAACTCGCGAGAGATTTTTGCGATTGCTCTTTCTGCAAGTTCATCAGGACTTAACCACCGCTGGTCGTTTGTCAAACCGTTTATTATTATTTCGATTAATTTTTGTCCGTTCTCTGGCAGTTTATCCAGCTTGTATCCTGCATCTTTTAGGGCGCAGAGAATATTGTGAACTGAAACCGGGGCATCCAGCCCGAAAGCGTGTCCGATGGTGTCGTTTCGAGGAGGATAATTATGCAAGATTATTGCGACTTTCTTTTCGCTATTTGGAATATGGCGTAGCTTTGCCCAGTTTATGCTGAGACTAACCAGTTTGGTGACTCGTTCAGGAATAGGTTCATACTGAATTATTTGTGTCCCTGTTGAAGGATTAGTTTGGGAAAAATCCATTGAGGCGATGGGCACAGTAATCAAAAGCCCATCAAACTCAGGCATCGCTATGCTCGAGGGTATATCGAGGATGCTGAGACCCTGCATCGTGTCACGCCATTCTTCATAGGTATTGCAAGTCAGAATTGCCTTTATTATTGGCACACCAAGCTTCTTCAAAACTGCAGTCGAAGTTGAGCCTGATAGCGATGTCGAAAGAGTGAAAGATAAAGCACTTATGACGACGTCAACTAAGGGCTTTCTGTCCTTCATGAAGAAATGCTCGATCACCCACTCCAAGCCTTTAATTCCCAACGCTTCATCCTTGGCACTAGTGAAGAAAACTGGAAGGGCATTCGCGCCTTGCCGTTCTATTTCCCTGATTAGGCTGTCTATGAAACCCGTGTTTTCACCTTGCCATTGAGCATGATGGAACCATATGCCGATTGTAGGTTTACCAGCCACAATTTTCTTTGCTACGTACTCTTCTATAGTTGGCGTGCACTCAAATTCAGGGTGGTATATGCCCTCCCACGGCGATTGCTCAGGCCCCCTGACTTCGTAACTTGCACCAGTGAAACGATTTGCCAAAAAAAGCAAAAGGTTCTCGATGTTCTTTTTTCCACCGTAGTTCAAATATCTGAAAATCGTCTCATAATCTTCCTTCGCAACAGTAGAAATGCGCTGATACTCTGCGTTCTTACCGAAATAAGATGTCGAAACAAACAGGGGAACTTGCGCGGCTTTCAACGAAGAGACGAGTTTATCCAGTTCGGGGAGGTTACCCATCAGGTGTATGATGGTTACGTGGGCTTTCTGGGCGAACTGGATAAACTCGTCTAGGGTGCCGAAGTCTCTGAAGTCGCCTCCTGTTTGAATGTGTGCTTTTATGGTGTCGCCTGTTTTTTCGTTTATGGATTTGACTGCGGCTATGAATGGTGCAGTGTCACTGGGAATTGTTGTGATGAAAGCTATTTTTGTCTGCCTCATTTTTTAGGCTCCTTTAGGATTTTGCAGCTATTTCTGCGGGTAATTTTAAGTCTCTAATTCCGTTGAACTCGGATATTAGTGGTGTAACTTGAGGTTTGCCTATTACGGAATCTGTTACGCGTGCTTTAACGCCGTAGACTGATTCTATGTTTTCTTCTGTTAGCACGGATTCTGGAGTGCCTACGGCGAATATGCTACCTTTCTTAAGCATGAGCAGTCTGTCTGAGAATCGGCTTGCTAAGTTCAAATCATGCATTGATAATATTACGGAGCAGTTTTTGGTTTGAGCCAGACTCTTGAGAATGCATAGTATCTCCAGTTGATGTTTGATGTCCAGAGAACTGGTCGGTTCATCTAGAAGCAAAATCTGCGGTTCCTGAGAGAGTGCACGGGCAACTATAACTTTTTGTTGCTCTCCACCACTGAGTTCATTAAAGTGGCGCATAGCTAACTCTCCGATGCCTAAGAAAGCCAGCGTATCTGCAACTATCGCATAATCACGTTCACCCAAACTCCAGTGAATATAGGGCTTCCGCCCCATCAAAACAACATCAAAAACTGTAAATGGAAAAGTACTATTCGAACTTTGGGGAACATACCCCATAATTTTGGACAACTCTTTAAGATTAATGCCGCTTATGTCTTTGCCGTCCACTAGCACCGTATTCTGCTTGGTTTTCAGAATTCGATTAATACACCGTAAAAGTGTGCTCTTTCCTGACCCATTAGGGCCAACGATGCCCAGAACCTCGCCGACGTCTACGGCAAAGTTTACGTCTCTCAATACTGGAAAGCTCGTGTAGTTGAAAGAGAGTTTATTTATTGTGAGTTTCAACGCCAGGTTCGCCTCTTTTTGCTCATTAGCATGTAAATGAAGAATGGCACACCGAGCAGGGATGTTACTATGCCCACTGGAAGTTCTGTAGGCTGAAGCACAAGCCTGCCTACCGTATCAGAACACAAGAGCAATAAAGCGCCTACAACGGCGCTGCAGGGTATGAGAAACCGATGATCATTACCTATTAACATTCGTGAGATATGCGGAGAGATTAAGCAGATGAAACCGATGACGCCTGTAAAAGCGATTATGCTCGCTGTCGCCAAAGTTTCTAGAATCATGGTTATTGTTAATACTCTTTTTGTGTGAACCCCTAGACTTGTTGCCACTTCCTCGCCCATGCTTGTAACATTGATGTTCCAAGACTGCTGAACCATGAAAACAAATGTAACGATGACTATGGGGAAAACTGCAAGAATACTTTCCCAAGTTGCTGAGTTAAGACCACCCATAAGCCAGAAAACCACCGCCCGCACAGCTTGATGCTCAGGTGCAACATACTGGATCAAAGATAAAAGTGCGGAAAAGAGGTAGCCAACAGCGACCCCTGCTAAAATTACGGTTTCAGTAGTTATTCCACGCAAGCGAGCAATGCCATACACCAATACCATAGCAAGCATGCTGAAGACAAAGGCGTTAATAATCATCAAGTACTTGCCGTATCCCTCTATTACGCCTATTCCGAAAACGATGGCTAATGCTGCACCGAAACCTGCAGCCGCAGAGATGCCCAAAATATAAGAAGAGACCAGAGGGTTACGCAGCACGCCCTGCATCGTAGCACCAGAAGCAGCTAACCCTGCTCCTGCGATTATTGCCATAACTATGCGGGGAAGCCTCAAATCCAAAACTATCGTTTGAGTTAGAGTGGGACCAGGATCAATTTGGAGAAAAGGAAACAGTCTCGCAAGGATAGCTTGCATGGCTTCGTTAAATCGAGGTGAGCCAGCACCAAGACTGACTGAAACCACAACAGCTACGAGCAGCGCTAAAAAAATGAAGAGTATGGCAAGAATTTTGCGTTTCTTGCCTTTCTGATAGAGTTTCTTAAGTTCAGCAGCCGTGCTCATGGATACACAAATACTCCTGTTAATTCAGCGCCGAAGAACCTGCGGATATATTCTCTATGTACCGCCGTGGGATCTATGTCTTGGAAAATACTTGGGTGCTGCCACTTTGCAAAATAGAGCAAACCGATTACTTGCCGCTCAACCAAAAGCGCACTCTTAATCACGTAGACTCTGCCTTCTTTGACCGCCGTAGTCCCGCTTAATGCTGTTCGAGTGAGCATGTCGTCTCTTAAATTCTGGAACGCGACTAAATTTTCGCCATCCAAGTAGGTTAGCATTCGGATAATTACCGCTGGATTTGCCTCAGCCACGAACTCTGCACTCAACTGGGGAGAACTGACTGTGGCGTTTTCAGCAATGTTTATGCCGCCTGCTGCGACTATCATCTCAGTATACGAGCCGCCTGGACCAGTGCTAAACCACTGTTTATACCACTCAAAAAAGACTAAGGGCTTCGCACTTCTCGCCAGCCCCGCAGTACGCGTATTTACTAGATTCACGTAATACTGCTCATACGCGATGAGCTCCTCAGCTTTTGCATCTGCTTGCAGAATTAAACCCAAGTTTCGTATGCAGTCGTTCCGCCTTGGCCACGTTAAGGTATCCTCTATCACCGCTACACCAGCGTTTTCGAGTTTCTTCCTGTTGTCATCAGAGAGTCTCTGACTTGCAAGCACTAAGTCAGGCTGCAGCTCTAGAATCAGTTCCAAATTTGGAGCCATATCTGTGCCTACATCACGTAACGATGTTAACAGTGAAGAGGGCAGCACAGCGGCGGTGTCGGAACTCAATTTTGCATCGTATTCTACAATTCTGTCGCCAGCACCTAAGAGGTACACAGTTTCAATCATGGTGAGACAAATTATGCGCTTCACTGGAAGAGTAACAGTTACCTTAGCCCCGTTTTTGTCTACTACAGTTATTTCCATTGGAACGTGTGTATTCTGTGGCAAACTTGGTTGTAGTGGACTCGGTGATTGCGTGGCGTTTGAACCGGCAGTCGAAGAGGAAGAAGGAGTTGGAGTTGGTGAAGACGGTGTTTGGCTAGGCGTTGACGCAGGAGATTGAGATGGAGTTGGTGACAAGGAAGGCGCCGCTGAGAAGCTAGTCAGACTATAGGCTCCGTAGACTGAAACAATGACGATTATACCGATTACGAACAATGCAGCAATTAGGTTTGTTCTCATGGCGTTTCACATCCTTCACTACTAACGGTTCCATTGTCACGAGTGCACATGGCCTTGTTATCAAGCATTTTTAATTCAGTTGTCGTGATCATGGATACGCAAATGTCCCCCCGACGGTTATTCCGAAAAACCTTTGATATAGTTCAGCGTTGACTGCAGCTGGATCTATGTCTGCAAACAGAGTAGGCTGACACCACTTTGCCCAGTAAAGGTAGCCGACTACGCTAGTGATTCCACCTCTAATATTCCAATCACAGATGTAGACTCTACCATTTTTAATGGCGTCTACATTGCTCAATGCAGTTCGACCTAAGATTTCATCTCTGGCAGCTTTGAAATCCGCTTCAGCATGTGTTAAACTGCTTTCCATGCGGATTATAACTGCAGGGTTCTGCTCAATCACAAATTCAGCGCTAAGCAGAGGCGCATAGACTGTTTGGTTTTCAGCAATGTTGATTCCGCCAGCTTGGTCCAATCCAGGAGTGACAAAAGTGTAGTAGGGCTGGTACCATTCAAGCATAACTTTAGGTCTCTGCGTCGGGCTCAAAGTAGCAATGCGCTGCTTCACGAGGTTGTTGTAGTATTGGACGTAAGTTACGTATTCGGTAGCTTTAGCTTGGTTGCCTACTATCGAAGCCAATTTACTCAACAAGTCGCAGCTAAAGTCTACCACTGTAGAATTAGAATGCTTCGTCGGTTCAGGATCAGTCGGATCCGAAATGAAAATCGGTATACCTGCATTTGCAAGTTGACCCATAGCTACGGTGTTATAAGGCAGCATAGAATCAGCAAATATCACATCAGGCTTCAGCTCCAAGATCAATTCAACATTCGGGTCGTATGAGCTACCGCCTACAACGGTTACGTTCAAAACAGAAGGCGGCATAGTTGAACTCTGATCGCGCCCCACAAGCTTATTCTGTACGCCTAAGGCGCAGAGCATTTCCGTTAAGCCAGAATTGATGCTTACAATGCGGTTTATTGGAACAGTCAAGGTGACGTTTCTGCCAGCGCCGTCCACAACCGTGATGTTTGTAGGTCCAGGCGTTGGAGTTGGCGTAGGCCCAGACGCGGCTGGTGTTGTATGAGTTGGTGTGGGCGTTGGTGTTGATGTGCTGCTTGGTGTAGGCGTTGCTAAAGATGGCGAAGGTGAAGCCGTTGGATTTGAAGATGGAGAAGCGGATGGCGACGGCGATATCGAAGGCGTAGGCGCTGCGGGCAGAGAAGTATAGACAGCGGCTGTTGCAATCGTAGCAATTATAAGTGCAGCTAGAACAATTGTCAATTTATTCATGCTTTTCACCTCCTTAACTCATGATTCGCAAGTTCGGAGTCATGAGGTAAGTTGCCATAAACTGCCGAAATCATAGATGTGGCGTTCAATTCTTCCAACCGCAGATATTTTCCACTCAGTTCGGTGCTTATCTGCTTTACCAAACCAAATGAAATAAAATCGCGTTCGGTATCAATTGCAATCGATTTGATGCCAGCCGAATTTATCGCACGAGCCGCTGCCTTTGCGTCCTCCACGGGGTCTCCACCGTTGAGAGGAACATTTGCCCGACCATCAGAGACCAGCACCATAAGCGGAATCATCTCTTTGTCTCTTCTCACATGCTCCTTAACAGTCTCCAGCCCGAGGTTTAATCCATGAGCCATAGGGGTGCGTCCACCCGTAGGCAGTTTGGCCAAACATCTCTGAGCGAGCTCCACACTATTAGTGGGAGGTAGCACCAACTCAGCCGTGTTTTTTCTGAATGCAATCATTCCCACGCGGTCTCGTCGCTGATAGGCATCAAGCAAAAGGGAAACGATTGCGCCTTTCGTTGCTGTCATCCTCTCTTCGGCAGCCATAGAGCCGCTGGCATCAACCACAAACACGATTAAATTGCCCACTTTCCTTTCCCGCACCTTCTCTCGCAAATCAGAATTTTCTATAAGTAATGCACATGCGCTGCCTGATTCTTTCTTGCGCCGATTTTGAAATGGTGCAGCTGCTCTCAAAGTAGCGTCAAAAGCCAAATCCGACACCTTCCCTTTAGGGATAGCACTAGCTACATAGCGCCCAGTCTTGGAGCTGCTCCTGCTTTTTGACCTGCGCCCGCGGTTGCTGCGTTTCATCTGATCTAGAACAGGCGTAGCAAGACGCTTTACAGGATATGGAGAAGCTGCTTCAAATACCTGCTCGGTTTCAGGCTCCTCTTTTTCCTGCGAATTTTCAGCGTTATTATCTTTGGGAGAATTCTGTTCGGAAGGTGGTGATTGCTGCTTTTCTCTGTTTTGGTCCCATCTTTGAATACTCTCCTGAAGCTGTTGCTGTTCCAGTTTCGGCTCCTCAAAAGGTTGACGACGGCGACGATGAGGAAGCGCCAACTCGGCTGCCTCTTTAATGTCATCTTCGATGACTTCTGTGCGTCCCTTGAAAGCCGCGAGGGTGCAGGCAGTTTTGTAAATTGTGATATCAGCTCTGTGTCCATCAACAGCGAAGTCTATGCAGATTTGAGTGATTAGGTTCAGCATCGCATCGCTTAGTGTCACTCTATGTAAAAGTTTGCTGGCTTCAACGATTTTGTTACGCATCTGTTTTTGGCTGTCACGGTATGCGGCAATAAATGCGGCAGGATTAGTTTCAAAAGCGACGCGCCTTCGCACTATTTCCGCTCTAGCCTCTCGATAAGGAATGCCTTTGACTTCAACCGAGAGGGCGAAGCGATCTAAAAGTTGAGGGCGCAATTCACCTTCTTCCGGGTTCATTGTGCCCACTAAGACGAACTGCGCAGGGTGACTGAAAGAGACTCCTTCGCGCTCCACATAATTTACGCCCATTGCGGCAGCATCAAGTAGAACATCAACGAGATGGTCATCCAGCAAGTTCACTTCATCAATATACAGGATGTTCCTGTTGGCTTCTGCAAGAATTCCCGGTTCAAAATGCCTTTCTCCAGTTTTAATTGCCCTTTCGATGTCGATGGTGCCTACCAACCTGTCTTCGGTAGCCCCAATTGGCAGCTCCACCACTGATACAGGTCTCTTGGTAACGGGGAGTTTTTTGCCATTAGCTAATTTTGAACTGCATTCATCACACAGTTCTTTCGGGTGTTCAGGATCACAGTGAAATGGGCAATCGGCTACCACATTTAATTCTGGGAGAAGATTAGCTAAAGCACGTACGATCAAGGATTTGCCTGTTCCTTTTTCACCTCGAAGGAGAACGCCGCCGATTTTCGGATTTATGACGTTAAGAATAAGCGCCGTTTTCATTTTTTCTTGCCCAACAACAGCGCTAAAGGGATAAACGGTTTTAGCTCGCCAATGCATGCATGTTTCCCACTTGGCTGGATTATCCAGCTTGCTATATAAATGTTCGTTTAACTGAAGTTAAATTCAGGTTGAATAAACATCAGCACTTAACAGTCATTAAGACAAAATCATGCAGACGTTGCAAAAATGCCGCTTTGGTTGGATTGTCCAGCCAAATGCTTATATGAACTCATTCCTAAACAATGTGCGTAATGATGCTGCATAATAGGCTCTGATAGAAGATTGGGAGGATGCGAAGCAAATTGGTTACCAGCGTTTCTGCGTCGAACCATGCTATAGCGGTGACAATTGACTATTCTGAAGTTGCTGGTAGGTGATTGGTAGTGAATTCGGCTATAAGTATGATTCGGGAGAAAAACAAGAATCTTAAGCCGTGCATTCATGGAGGTGCGGTTTGGGAAGCCGCAAGCATGGCAGGTTTTAGGCGAGAAGAAATTTTGGATTTCAGTTCAAGCGTTAACCCTCTTGGACCTTCTCCTAACGCGCTTGAAGCAATGAGAGGCAGTTTTGGGCAAATTGCCAGTTATCCAGATTCGAATTCTACACAATTGCGCAAGGTCATTGCTAACCATTTTAAAGGAATCAGCGGGGACAACGTGATCGTCGGTAACGGTTCTACCGAGCTCATTTATTTGTTTGCGGAGACTTTTATGGAAAGAGGTGATTTGGCGCTTGTTCCTGCGCCTACATTTAGTGAATATGAGAGGGCGGTGAGAAAAGCAGAGGGAAGGCTTAAATTCGTAAAGTTGGATTCGAGGTTTCATGTTAACCCAAACGCTTTTGCACGTGCGTTGAAGGGCAGCAGGGTTGCGTTTTTCTGCAATCCGAACAATCCCACCAGTGTTCTCACGCCAGCCGAGCGTTTGACTGCAATTGTCGAGAGGGCGCTTGAGGAGAACGCCTTTGTTTTTCTCGATGAAGATTTCCTTGAGTTTGTTGATGAAGGAGAGCGCTTTTCGTTAATAAGCAAGATACGCTTATACGCTAACCTTTTTGTTTTGAGGTCGTTCACAAAGATTTTTGGGTTAACGGGGCTTAGAGTAGGCTACGGAATTGCTTCTGAGGAAATCATCAGTCTCATGCTGGATGCCAAGTTGCCTTGGAATGTTAACTGTTTAGCGCAGTCTGCTGCCGTAGCAGCGCTGGCAGATGAGGAGCATTTGAAGAAGACGCGTGAACTTATCAGGGGCGAAAAAGCATTTTTGACGCATGGTTTAAAACGGATTAAAGCTTTTAAGGTGTTTCCAGCTGACGCAAACTTCATACTCATGGACGTTAGGCAGTCAGGTTATACAGCTGCTCAAGTTGCGGAGAAGCTGCTGAGGAAGGGGATATTGATACGTGACTGCAGTTCATTCAGAGGACTTGATGAATATTACGTTCGCGTGGCGGTTAAAACTCGGCGTGAGAATGAACGGTTGTTAGAAGCTTTCGAGGAGATTGTGGGCGAGAATTATGGTGAGTAGCCTTCTTTTCAAGTGAAGTTGCTTGGTTTCAAATGGGCGGGTTTGAGCAGGAAATATGCTTGTGATTGAGAGCGGTTTTTTTGTTGATTCGCTGCTGATTTTTGTGTTGGCTTTCTTGATTGATGTTGTTTTCGGCGAGTTTCCAGACAGAGTTCATCCAACGGTTGGGATAGGCAAAGCGATAGCTTATTTCAAGCCTATATTCAAAAATGCGAATCCGAGAATAGAAAAAGCGAATGGCATCATTTTCTGCGTGCTTATCATAGTGCTTGTTACAGTACCTATTGGTCTTCTGCTTTTCGGCATTAGGCATTTCCTAGGCTGGATACCGTACATTGTCGTGTCTGCAATTTTGTTCAAAACCACCTTTGCAATCAAATGTATGAGACAGTACACTGGTTCAATCGCTGGGGCATTGAAAAGTGGGGATTTGGACAAGGCTAGGCGATGGTTGCGTTATGTTGTGAGGCGTGACCCAGCTAACCTAAACGAGCAGCAAATTGCCTCTGCGGCGATTGAGTCTATTGGAGAATCGACAACTGATGGAATTACTTCGCCTTTCTTTTTCTTTGCGTTGTTCGGTGTTCCAGGCGCTTTTGCGTTTCGGGTTGTTAACACGTTGGATTCGATGGTGGGGTATAAGGATAGAGAACATGTGAACATTGGTTGGTTTTCAGCGAAATTGGACACGATAGCTAACTATGTTCCGACAAGGTTTACAGCTGTGTTGATGGTTGTGGCAGCGGCGCTTTTGGGAGAAAGGTGGCGTGAGTCTTGGAGGATTCTGCAGCGAGACAAAGCAAAAACCAGCAGCGTCAACGCTGGGTGGACGATGTCTGCTATGGCTGGAGCCTTGGGCGTTCAATTGGAGAAACCTGGGCATTACGCGTTAGGAGACAAAGGGAACATTTCGCCAGAACATATTAGGAGAGCGTTGCGAATAATGGATTTGACTGCGGTTTTGTTTGGTGCCGTGGTGGTTTGTCCGATTTTGGCGGCAGAAGCGCTGGTGCTATGGTTAGTTTAGAAACTGATGCGTGGAAAAACATATAGCCCCCCTATTTAAAGGTGGAACTTGTAGAATTGACTCAAGACGTGAAGCATGCGATGGCGTACCCAGTTGAGTGGGAAACCGTATTCACAGCGAAAAATGGCAGAATCCTGCATTTTCGACCAGAAAAATCTAGTGACACTGAGATGCTTTGGGCAATGTTTTCAACCCTTTCTGAGGCAACCGTGTCGAACTTGATTCCGCCGTTCACCCGGGAAAGAATAGAAGGTTGGACGAGCAACATAGACTACGATGATGTTCTAGCTATTGTTGCAGTCACAGAAGAGGAAAACGCGCAGCGAATTGTTGGTTCGGCATCACTGAAATTCCAGCCACAGGGAGTCTTCAAACATAAAGCTGAATTGGGGCTTACGGTGCATGACGACTACCAAAATTTAGGCATAGGCGCAGCGTTACTGAAACATTTGCTTAACATTGCCAGAAAAAAGAAACTAACAAAAATCTTTCTCACTGTAAATACCATGAACGCAAAAGCTATTCATCTATACCAGAAAGCAGGTTTTGAAATTGAAGGAATCCTGCGCAAGGAGATGCTTCTGAAAGGTAAATTTTTAGATGAGTACCGAATGGCGCTCTTTCTATGAACACGCTGAGTAAATATTCAGAAAACTTTATGCTAAAATAATCAAAAGACCACGCCGGATAGTTAAGTTATTCTTCCATCTTTAACCTCGTAGGTAATTTCGATAGCGCTTTTCATGTTTGTTGCATCTATCTCTTCGATGACGCGGTTAACCATTCTTCCAACAACGAGCACAAGAACGTTTAGCCCTCTCGAAGCGGCGATGGCGGCGGCGCGGCTGATTCCGAATTCAATGTCAGCTTTGAGGCGGAGCTTATTCAAGACGGCTCTTCCAACAGCGCCCATAACGCCTATCCTGTCGGGTTTGAACTCGTCATAAAAAGCGCGAACCTTGCCCAAATCAACGGCTCTGGAGCCACCTTTCCGTATGCTCGGCAACTTGACGATTAAGATTTTTCCTTGCCGTAACTTCAGTTTACCCTGCAGGTCTTTCAATCCTACATCTTCTCCCCGGCTGGCGTCCGTTGTGGCGATGCCGAATGCCTCAGCATCAGGGCTGCTTTCAGCTACTGCATACAAAACGCCTTTCTTCACGGTCAGCCCTACTCTTTCTCCTGTCTTAATTGGCTTTGTTGCCATAGCTGGAAAATTGGGCTCAGTTTTTATTTCGTGTTTGATTCGGGTGACGTAGCGCTCCAAGTATTTTATGTCTTCGCCTAGTTTTTCAACCGCTTTTTGGGTAAGCCTGTAGTCTGCTCTTTCCGAGCCAGCTTCCAACAAGCCTTCATGCGTTAGTTTCTTGAAGTATTTTGAGACTGCTTGTATCGTAATGCCTAGCGCATCGCTTATGTCCTTCTGCTTAACGTGTGGCTGGTTGCGCATTACTTCAAACAGGATTTGGAACTTGGTAAACTCGCCCTTGTCCCGTAAAAGGTTGTTGGATAATGTTCTATGCAAACAATTCAACCTTGACTTAACTAAGGTTAAATAAATGTTTATAAACCTTCGGCTGGATTATCCAACAGAGAGGGATTGAATGCACATAATGGAAGGCTTCCTACCACACCCTTGGTGGGAAATTTGGTTCGCAATCTCAGCCGTAATCGTAATCTTCGGCATCTACAAACTTTCAAAACTCACCAAAAAATTCCCCGAAGCCAAACCACTTCTCGCAGTAATGGGCGCATTCATCTTTGTACTTTCAGCCCTCAAACTTCCCTCGGTAACAGGCAGCTGTTCACACCCAACTGGCTCAGGCTTAGCGGCTGTAGTGCTCGGACCCGCGATAGCCTCAGTCCTTTCGACAATCGTCTTGCTTTTCCAAGCGTTGCTGCTAGCGCATGGAGGCTTAACCACACTCGGCGCAAACATATTCTCAATGGGCATAGTAGGACCCTTCGTAGGCTATGCCCTATGGATCGCCAGCAAAAAGGCGCGGGTACCAACTTCTGCAGGAGTTTTCCTCGCTGTCGCCCTCGCAGATTTAAGCACCTACGTAACCACATCGGTGCAACTTGCACTTGCTTTCCCCGGAACAAGCTTCGCGGATTCTTTCATAACGTTTGGATCAATTTTCGCCGTAACCCAAATCCCATTAGCCATTGGTGAAGGCATTTTAGCCATATTTCTGTTTGATTTTCTAGCCAAGTACAAGGGAAAGCTGCTTAGCTCAATGAACGTAATTGGCTTGCGCGTTGGCTCGCAGTCTTCGGAGGATGCAGAATAAATGCAGACAAAAATCAAATACACAATTTTGATTGCAGTGATGCTGGCGCTTTTCGTCACGCCCTTTATCATTGCACCATCAGCAGAATATGGCGGTGCAGACGGCGCCGCTGAAGAAGCAATCAGCGGGCAGGGCTATGAACCGTGGTTTACTCCGATTTGGGAGCCTCCCAGCGGCGAAATAGAAAGCTTGTTATTCGCGCTTCAGGCAGCAATCGGTGCCCTAATAATCGGCTATTTCGTTGGGTATGAGAGAGGGAAAAGAGTAAAGAAATAGGCTGCACATACCCTGCATATGGTAGGATACTGTAGAGATGAGCCACGTCAAATTATCCGCGGAAATCGATAGGTACGCCTACACAAACGCGTTATCAAAAAGTAGCCCAACAACAAAACTTTTCCTCGCACTCTCACTGCTGCTATTAAGCGTCATGTCCCCATCACCAATAGTGCCCATAAGCATATTTCTAACAAGCACTGTTTTGTTATTGTCCTTCGCTAAAATCCCTTGCCGCTTCTACTTAAGGCTACTATGGTATCCGATTATAATTGTTGCTGTAACCTGCGTCATCATTGCATTTTTCTTTGGCTACCAAGAACCTTTCACAGAGGTAAATCTGCTGGGATTAAAATGGACAGTTTTCAAGGATGGCATAACACTGGGTTTCACTACGTTCTTTAGAGTATTAGGGGCACTTTCAAGCCAGTTTTTCCTTGTGCTAACAACACCCATGACGAGCATAATTCTAATCCTCCGAAAAGCCCGCGTCCCCAAAGTGCTAATCGAAACATCCTTACTGATCTACAGGTACATATTCGTCTTCAGCGAAGTCATGGAAACAATGCATATTGCTCAGGATCTCCGCCTTGGATATTCAGGTTGGCTGAAAAAGCTTCGATCAATGTCTATGCTCATTGGGAACCTTTTCATACGAACCTTAGAGCAGGGAGAACGCACCTTCACCGCCATGAATGCCAGAGGATACGACGGCAACATCCGCGTTCTTGAAGACCAACCTAAGCCCAGCAAAACTGCACTAGCAGCAATCACACTTTTCACAGTTGCACTTGCAATCGCTGCCTACTTGACAATGAACATAAGGATTGTGTAACTCAAAATGCTGTTTAGACTGGAACACCTGTCACACTGCTACTCGGATGGCACCCTCGCCTTAAATGACGTAACCTTAGATTTCGCGAAGGGAGAAAGAATAGCCCTTCTAGGCACTAACGGTTCAGGAAAAACCACGCTGTTGCATCATTTGAACGGCATATTGAAACCCACTTCTGGAAGGGTCTACTTCGAAGACGAGCCGTTAAAGTACGATTCCAAATCGTTGCTTGATCTTAGAAGGAAAGTGGGCTTCGTTTTCCAAGATCCCAACGATCAACTCTTTGCGCCCACTGTGAAGCAGGACGTTGCGTTTGGACCATTGAACCTCGGGCAACCCGTAGAGCAAGTTAAAAGAGTCGCAGATGAAGCGCTTAGAACAGTGGGCATGGCTGAATACGCTGAGAAACCTCCACATTTCTTGAGCCTAGGGCAAAAGAAACGTGTGGCGCTGGCAGGAGTCCTCGCGATGCAGCCTCAAGTGCTCATCATGGATGAGCCGACCTCAAATTTAGACCCAAGAGCCACAAGTGAAATACTACATCTGCTTCTCCGCCTAAACAAGGAGTACAAAATCACCCTTATACTGGCTACACACGACGTAGACATGGTACCCCTATTTGCAAAAAAGCTATACATTTTAAGCAAAGGCAAACTTGTATCAGAAGGCTCACCTGAGGAATTATTCGCGAACGCGGAGCTTATTCGAAGCGTCAGCTTGCGCTCGCCCAGAATAGCGCACCTTTTTGAAGTGCTTAAGAAAGAAGATAACCTTCCCATAAACCCACGGTTCCCGCTCACAATAAGCGAAGCAAGAAAAGAAATACTCAGGCTTCTAGGCTACAGAAATGAAAATGAAGAGAAAGAGACGAGCAATAGATGAGCACCTTTGAACCCGCACTAATTGGTGTTATCGCCATAGGTTTACTGCACGGGCTAGAGCCAGGTCACGGTTGGCCAATCGCCCTCCTATACGCCGCAAGAACAACAAAGCCTACAATCTACGCGTTCATAAGTTCAGGCGTCATCTCGCTTTTCCACTTCATCTCCTCGATAACCGTAGTAGTAATCTACGTTGTAGCAAGCTCTTTGATAGACTTCACAAGCCCAATTCTCAAGTACATTTCCTTCGCAGCCTTGGTGCTACTCGCCATCAAGCTTTTCACCGAAAAAGTTGAATCCGAACTGGAAAGCCAGCATGGGCACTTCCACGACAACGCTGAAGAACTGCAGCATGAACACGAACATGAGCATCCAGAAACTGGTTTCCATGCGCACATGCATTTTCACCCGAAACGAACTAACCTCAACCTATGGAAGATAGCGAGCTGCGCCTTCCTCCTAGGCTTTGCTCATGAGGAAGAATTCGCTCTTCTCGCGCTCGTAGTAGGCGGAGTTAACCCACTCTTGCTGATGGTAGCCTACGGATTAGCAGTAACCGCAGGCTTAGTAGGCATAACTGTTCTCGGAGTAAAAATGTACGAGAAGCTTAAGGCAAAAATCAGCCGCTACGAGAAATACATACCCAAAATCAGCGGCATAGTCCTACTCACACTGGCATTCGGGCTACTAGTAAGCTAAGCTCAAGACAAGTCATAGCCCCGCGAAGTTACCAGTCTATTACCAACAACACGAGTTGCCGAGTTCCCCACGATAACAGTGGTAACCATGTCTACCTCAGCAGCCACCACCTCCTTAAGCGTAGTAATTGCCGCGTGCTCACCTTCTCGCCCCGCTAGCCTAACAATACCCACTGGCGTCGCAGGACTCCTGTACCTAAGCAGAATCTCATGAGCTTTCGCCAACGGCTCCCTTCGCCCCACGCTTTGAGGATTATACAAAACCACTACAAAGTCAGCCTCAGCCGCAGCCACCAGCCTTTTCTCTATCACGCTCCAAGGCGTCAAAAGGTCACTAAGGCTAATCACTGCGAAATCACCCATCAAAGGCGCACCAAGCTTCGCCGCTGCAGCCGTGGCAGCTGTTACGCCGGGAACAATCTCGATTGAAACATCAGCGTTTTCATGTGCAGCAACTTCTAGAACCACCCCAGCCATGCCGTAGACGCCTGAGTCGCCGCTGCTGATAACCACTACATGCTTGTTCTTCAAAGCTTGCGCCACCGCAGTTCGGGCACGTTCAACCTCGCACCCCATCCGACCGCTTATCACTTCAGCATCAGACCTGACAATGGACCTAACCAGCTTCACGTACGACACGTACCCCACTACCACATCAGCACATTCTATTTCTCGCATGGCTTTGGGCGTCATGTGCTCAAGGGCGCCAGGTCCGATGCCGACTACGCTTATTCGCCCTCGGCTACTGCCACCGTCACGCCGTTCTGTTTCATCTTTTTCAACATCAAAACTGCATTTCTTCCCGCAATTATTAACGCCGCGCGTTCGCATACGCCCCCTACCCCAATTTTTTCCTCAACTAATCTCGAATCAGGAGAAAGACCCCCATGCTCAACCGACCGCAAAGCCTCAACATTAACAAAGTCAATGGGCAAACCCAGTTTCTCAGCGGCACTAAGCACACTTTGTGAGGCTTTCTTGATATCCACCGTTGCTAAGCGGTCTATACGCTCCAAAGGCAAGTCTACCCGCGCCAGCGCCGAATTCACCGCCGCCACTATTTCACTTGCACTTGAATTTTTCCTTGCACCGATGCCTACGATTACCTTTTTAGGCACCAGAATCGCAATTGTTCTGAGCAACTTCGTTGACGCCGGTTTTTCAGTGATTATGGCGCCTGCATCAAAATTCTTCAGCGCGTCCACTGCCTCTTTCACAGTATTTGCATGTTTAACATCGTAGCCAAAAATCATGTTTACAGGGATTCTCACGCCGCCCACTAAGAACAAACCCACGTGTTTTTCGTTCACTAAAGCTGAGTTAACCGCAACGAGGCTGCTTGGGTTTTGGATTTTGCAGTGCAGAAGCCTAGCAACTTCATCGATGCTCATCTTTCCCATAACCTCAGACGCCGTGGTAATAACGGGTATGGCGCCTATTTCCCTTGCAATAATCCGCGTTAACTCGTTTGCGCCGCCATGATGCCCAGACAGCAAGCTAATAGCGAAGCGCCCAGAAACGTCAACACATACCACGGCAGGGTCTGAGAGTTTGCTTCTTAGGCAAGGGGCGATGGTTCTCACAACAATGCCCGTCGCCATTACGCTTATTATAGCGTCAACTTTTCCGAAGATTTCTTTGATGAATTCGCCCAGTCTCATGTCCAAGGGCATTGTTCCAGATGGGACGCACTGTTCCGGTGAGAAAACATTGTTCTTAATTTCTTGTCTTTCCAGTGCAGCGCTGATTTTGGTGGCGGTTTCAACCCCTTTTTTTGTTAGGGCGATTACGGCGATGCCTTTAGAGAACATTTTTATCGCCTCTGCGGAAGCCATGCGTGAAAGATGGGTCGTAGAGCTTAGAGTAATCATAAGCCGCTGGGTCCAAGACGTTTCCTACGAAAATCAACGCGGTCTTTGTTATTTCCGCGGCTTGAGCTTTCTCGACTATATTGTCTAATGTGCCTTGGACTATTTTCTGTTCTGGCCATGTGGCTTTGTAAACCACTGCGGCGGGTGTGTCTTTCGGGTAGCCTCCTTCTTTGAGTTCTTTGATAACTTCGCCGATGTGCTGGGCGCCTAGAAAAATCACCATAGTTGCTTGATGCCTTGCCAGTTCTCTGATGCGCTCGGCTTCTGGCACTGGCGTCCTGCCTTCAGGGCGTGTTATTATGACTGTCTGGGAAATGTTCGGTAACGTTAGTTCGCGGTTTAGGGTTGCTGCGCCGCCCTGCAAGCAGCTTACTCCCGGGATTCGCATGTACGGTATCTTTTCTCTGTCGAGAAAATCCATTTGCTCCTGAATGGCTCCAAAGAAGCTCGGGTCTCCATCGTGCACTCTTGCCACGAGTTTGCCTGCTTTCACGCTTTCAGCCATTACTTTGAAGACTTCTTCCCTGTTCATGGTGGCGCTGTCGTAAAGTTCAGCGTTTGGTTTAGCGTATTTGAGAATTTCAGGGTTCAACAACGAACCAGTATAGATGACCACGTCGGCTTTTTCAAGCCATTTTTTCCCTTTAAGCGTTATCAGCTCGGGGTCGCCTGGTCCTGCGCCGATAATGACAACTTTGCTCATGGTACATCACCCTGTTTTCTGCTAATTGGAAGTTCACTCCTTCTTACTATTGCCATAGAAAAATAATCTTCAGGTATCGCCCAGTTCTTTACGTCACAGATTCGCCCCACAATCACTTTCTCCTCAGGCATAGTGCACCGCCTCACTAACGCGACGGTGGAGTTTTCTGTGAAGCTGGACTTCTCCAAGATTGGAACAAGGTCTTTAAAGCGATGAGCACACTTCATGAAAACCAAGTTATCCGCATGCTTAGCGGTTTCTTCAATGAGCGCGGAATCAAGGTCTGAAGGGATAATCGCCACCACCTCTTCCTTTTCAGCCAGAGGAACCTGAGCGCTCGCTGCACAAGCAGTTAACGCGGTCACGCCAGGAATTATCTCCACTTTCACTTCAGGATAATCCTGTCTTAAGCTTCGGAAAAGGTAAATGAATGTGCTGTAAAACATGGGGTCGCCCAATGTAATGAAAGCAGCAGCCTTGCCATTTTTAGCTTTCTCGGCGACGAGACTCGCATTTTTAGCCCATAACCTTTGAACTTCGCTCTCATTTTTTGTCATTGGAAAAACCAATTCAAGCACTTCAGGCGGTTCTGTCCGTTCCGCTAGAATGTGCTTGATCATTCCAAGCGCAATACTCGGCGTGTTAGCATGCGCCTTTGGCACAAAAATGACATCCACAGTCTTCAAAGCGTTAACTGCCTTAACGGTGATAAGTTCAGGGTCACCAGGACCCACACCGATGCCGATGAATTTGCCAGCCAAAACGTTCTCACCTACACTTTTGTAGCGGATACTATTGTAATCGGGTTTCTTGCCAGCATCATCGTTCCCGTGTTCACTTCTTTGCCCTTAGCCACAGAAACCGTTATCACGTCCACTTCGCTGAAGCCCAATTTTCTAACTTCATCTAACGCCGCGTAACCTGTCTCCAAAAGTATCGCGTTAATGACAATTCGTCCATTTTTCTTTAGTTTTTTGTGAACTGCCCTTATCACTTCTCTTAAGGCATGGCTTCCTCCTACCAAGACAGCGTCCAGTTGCGGCAGGTTTGATAGGGCTTCGGGCGCTTTCCCTAGCATGAGTTGAACTGTTTGCTGCACGCCAAATCTCGATGCGTTTTCGGCAGTTAACTTGACAGCTTCTGCGTCTTCATCGATAGCGAAGACTTTGCCTGTCGCTGTCACCTGGAGGGCTGCCTCAACCGTTAAGCCGCCCGTGCCGCAGCCAACATCTGCCACCACTGAGCCTTCCCGTAGACGTGCCTTCGAGATGGACAAAACGCGTATTTCCTCTTTAGTAGGTCCTATAACGTCATCTTTCTGCAGGAACAGCTCATCTGGTATTCCGGGGGTTCTACAATTCCACATTTTCAACATTCACCTTTTTTGTCTCTGATTTAATTTGATGAACAGGACGCTGAGCGTATCACAATCAAGATTGAAAACCTGTGCCAAGGTGCTTTCCAAAACTCTTTCGTCACTCAAAGTGAGGCGTTCACACACGAAAACAGGTGTCTCTTTCGCTAACCCTGCCTCAACGAGAAAATGGGCAATTTCACGCAGAGAAAAAACTTTAGGGTCAGGAAGAAGCATTATGTCTTTTCCTTCTTTGACAGCCTTCGCCAACTGTGCCTTCTTCTCAGCAGTTGCCCCTTTATGAAAACTGAACAAGCTCATTTCATCCCAGCACATGCGAAGGCGAGCCGCACAGGCTTGAATCGAACTCACAGCAGGAATAACAGTCAAATCCACATCTCTGCCCTTAACAATCTCCAAAATTGGACGCAAAAGCCCCGAGAAGCCAGGGTCGCCTGTGGATAGTAGCGCTACCGTCTTTCCCTTTTCCGCAGACTCAGCAGCGTAATTCAGAAGCGCAGTCACGTTCTGGGCTGTCAAAGCCACTGCTTCTCCTTTAATGTCCTTCCGGAACAGACGTAAGCTTCTTTCGGCGCCGATGACGACAGCGGCGCTGCGCACGGCTTTTCTCGCGGCTGGCGTCACGTAATCCAGCGAGCCTGGACCTATCCCGACTACGTTGAGCTTAGCCACTGTTCTGCACACCTTGGGTTTTGTCCATTCCGAGAATTGCTCCGTCCAGCGAGACTATGATTACGCTTACTTTGGCTTTTTCCTTTATTCGCTCCATCACGCGCGTTCTGACCCTTTCAGCTATGCCATTAAATGTTGCTTGCGATAGGTTCGCCTGCTGGAGAAGACTAGCGGCTTCTTCGGTGGTATTCGACTTCAATATGCGCTTGATAAGCTGTGAGTCTGCACCGGCAGCGCCAGCATAGGCAGCGATAACTTCAGCCCGGGCATCGCCCATCTTATGATGCGTATTGAAGATTCCTGCCGCTAACTTTGTCAGCTTGCCAGGATGCCCAACCAAGACGATTTCTTTTACGCCTTTTTCAACCGTTTTATCCAGCATGTAGCCCATGAAGTCTCCTGTTTGAACTATCGCGTCATCAGGCGCTTTGAACAGTTTTTTCGTTATTCTTTCACCGATGTTGCCAGGCACCATAAATATTCGTTCATAGCCCTTGGCGAGGGCAACGTCGATTTGAGGAACAAGGGAGCGCCTGCAAGCCTCCATCGACAAAGGCTTCACTACGCCGGTTGTGCCGAGAACCGAGACACCGCCAACTACACCTAATTTGGCGTTAAGCGTCTTCTTAGCCACTTTTTCGCCTTCAGGGATTTCTATCACAACTTCGGCGCCTCTACCTGTCGGCAACGCTTCTTTAGCCGCCTCAATTATCATCTTTCGCGGCACTGGATTGATGGCGGGTTCTCCAACGGCAACAGCTAAGCCAGGCTTCGTGACTATTCCGATGCCTTTGCCACTTTTTATTGTAACTTCACTGTCGCCAGTCAACTTTACTGTAGCGGAGATTTCAATTTTGTCCGTAGCGTCGATGTCGTCTCCCGCGTCTTTTACCACCACCGCTACTGCCGCATCATCGGAGAGCCGTTTGCTTTCTTTCACGGGAATTTCAAAACGAATGCCTATGGGCGTAGGTATAACAACTCGGTCCACTGGATTATTAACTAAAGCAGTCACTGCGGCTTTGGCTGCAGCGGCGGCGCACGCGCCAGTTGTTATGCCATATTTTAAAAATCGTGGCATGCTAATTAGTTCCTTGAAGGCTTAAGCTCCGTTTCTTTTTCAGCCATGGTTAGCAACGCGTTGAAGACTGCTACAGCGATGGGGCTCCCGCCTTTGCGTCCTCTGGAAATTATAAATGGTACAGGTAAACCAGCCACAGCCTCTTTTGACTCGGCGGCTCCAACATAACCTACGGGAACGGCTACTATCAACGCGGGCTTAGCTGATTTTTGTTTCACGGCTTTAACCAGTTCCAACGCCGCGGTAGGCGCGTTTCCAATAAGCACAATGGCGCCATCTAAGCCGTCGTTTACTGCTAAACGCATGCCAGCCGCAGCCCTTGTTAGCGATTCATCGTTAGCTAACTTGACTGCACGTTCATCGTCAACATACGTGAGAATTCTCGCTCCGAACCGTTTCAGCCTTGCCCCGTTTATGCCCGCCTTAACCATTTTCACGTCGGTCACTATTTTCGCGCCAGCCTTGATAGCTGCAACTCCTGCCTCAACGGCTTTTTTGCTGATGACTAATAGCCTAGCGAATTCAGGGTCGGCGGTTGTATGAACGACTCGTTCGATTATTGGGACATGAGCAGGTGGCATGTTTTCCAAAAAATCTCCGAGTTCTTGCCTGATGATGCTCATGCTGGTCTCAACAATTTTGCCTGAGGCGACAATTGCATAAGCGTCGGTTATCGGCTTTGTTTCGTGACCAAGCGCCTTCAAGGCTTTCTCCTCTATTATCTCTGCTATCCGTTCATCAGCACCCAACGGTTCGCCGTACACAAGCTCTATTCCACGTTCTTTCAGCAAGGGTTCTTTTTCCTTTAACTCTATGAGCTCCGGAATTTCGCGTGTAGTATGCACGCCCGGTGCCAAGAAAGCAGGAACCAGAACGATCTTTGACACGCCTTTTTTAGCGAGGGTTTCGATTGCTTCGGGGATTGTGGGTCTGTTTCTCACCATGAAAGAGATTTCGATTGTCTTGAATGTGGATCGCCTTCGCAAGATATCAGCTAGTTTCTCCAAGTTTTCCTTGTTGTGGGGAAGTTTGCTGCCGTGTCCAATTATGATTAGTCCTGTTTTATCCATAAACATTCACATTGCTCAAATTGGTTCCAGACCGAACAGTTTGATTGCAACTTCTATCAGATGCTTGTCATCATCCTTAGCGGCTTCTCGCAGGTTTTCGACGATGGGAACATAAGTCTGCTTAAGCAGGATGAACGTCAAATCTTCGATTATCTTCTTCTCTTTCTCGTCGACATGCCCCATCATTTTAAGAGCCTTGCTGAGTTCTCTTTGCCGTATTTCCTCGGCATGCGAGAACAGCAGTGAAACAATATCTCTAACGGACTGAATTTTTACATCTCTATTTAGCAGAATCAGTTCCTTTTCTATAATTTCGGAAGCCTTTTCGATGCTCCTCTGTCGTTTTTGCTTGTTTTTTTCAGCTATTAATTGAAGGTCATCTATGTCGTAAAGTTTTACTTTTTCTACTTCCCGCGTTGCTTGCTCGACATTCCGAGGATTAGAAATGTCAATAATTACCAGATCATTCTTGTTTTGGCGTTGCTTCATGAATCTAGAAACCAAGTCTTTAGTTAACAGATAGTGCGGTGCAGCAGTGGAGCAAATAACCACATCTGCATCTGCAACGTTTTCTTCAAGCTTATCAAACTTTATTGCTTTGCCGGAAAGGCTCTCAGCCAATTTTACCGCTCGGTCATATGTCCTGTTAGCAATAAAAATGGGCTTAAGACAGCGTCTAGCTAATGCCTTAGCTACGAGAGTTCCCATTTCCCCAGCGCCCACAACTACAATACTCTTTTGATCCAGCTTGCCTAACAAGGACTCAGCCAGCTCAACTGCCGCAGAACCGATTGACACAGCTCCCTTGTTGATGCCTGTCTCTTTTCGTACGCGCCTTCCAACGCTCACTGCTCTCATAAACAAATGCTTAAGGATTATCCCAGCAGCCTTCGCAGACTCGGCTTCTAAATAAGCTTCCCAAACCTGATTAAGAACCTGATCTTCACCTATAACCATCGACTCTAGCCCAGATGCGAGGCGCAGAATATGCCTAAGGGAATCACCATTCAAAGAACACTCGATGGCGTTAGATGCCTCCTCAGCTAACGCGCCTGCCCTCTTAGCCAAAAAATCCTTTGCTCTCCTGGCTACATTCTCCCCTTCCTCGCTTACAATGTAAAATTCTATTCGGTTGCAGGTTTGAAGTAGAACGCACTCATCAACATTACCCAATGAGCGGAGGGCTTTTAATGCATTCGTCTTGTCCTTGAACGCCACGGCTTCCAGCAAGGGAACACGCGCCGTTTTATGCGTGATCCTCACATTGATGATGCTGATGTTCCTAGCCGAGGAATACATGGTTGGATAAACCATGCACCTTAAATATAAGCTTTGCCCAAACTAACCGAGAGAGGATGCTTGGACAAGAAGTGAAGCATAAAATCGGACTGGTCTACCTGCCAGGCGCATTACCCTGCTTCGAAGACTTCGGAAACCTGCCAACACACATAGTCCGCCAAGACGGTCAGGTAAACGGGAAACCCGCTTCAGAAATACTCAACATGATAATAATCCCCGGCGGCAGCCTTGTGGAATCCCAGAGCATGCAGGACATCCTCCTACAAGAAATTTTAAAAATGGCTGAATCGGGCAGATTCGTGCTCGGAGTGTGCTCAGGTTTTCAGATGCTTGCCAAAAAAACAGATATTGGGCGTCTATCATCCGTGCCCATCACGCGACAAGGTCTTGGTTTACTGGACGCCGAGTTTAAACCATTAATATGCACCGACCGCGTCAAAGCCACCATCACCGACACGAGCTTCATTACCAAAGAAGTCGGCGCAGAAGTCACAGGTTTTCACTGCCATACCTACGGCAAAGTTGACGTGGGCAAAGACTCGAAAACCATACTCGTTTCGCACGTTTCGCGAGTCAACTACCACAAGGCACCTCAGGAACTTATCTCAGGAATAGCGAATAAGGAAGGCAACGTGGTCGGAGTATCTTTACATGCATTAATTGACCGAAACCCAACAATCATGCAAAGCATCTTGAACGCGCTGGGCATAAAGCCAGCGGAACTGAGAGAAATCAAAGCAGCAAACGCAAAATTACTGGAGAAAATAAAAGCCGAAATAGGCATCTCGACAAACGTCATTTCACAAGAAAGAGTAATTCAAAAAAACAATAATCCAGCACTCCTTTTGATAACTGCTCCCAGCAGCAGTTCAGGAAAAACCCTCATCGTAACCGGCGTCGCTGGCGCACTAAAGAAAAGAGGTTTCCGCGTCGGAATCCTGAAGGTTGGCGGAGACATACGCGACACGGTGCCAGCGCTCTACCTCATCAAGGAACCGATTAAGGATTTCTCCTCAATAAAAATAGGAGAAAGCGGCTGGACCGCACTCTTCGACGCCGTGAAAGATGCAGGTAAAAACTATAATTTCCTAATAATCGAGGGGGCAATGAGCGTTTTCACAGGACTCTTAAACGAGAACGCGCAACGACCCGCCTCAACAGCAGAAGTGGCAGCAGCGTTAGGCGCACCCACAATCGTTGTGGTCGGTTGCGAAAAAGAAGGCATAGAAGGCGCTTTAATGAACACCCTAAACCACGTAAACATCATGAGAAAACTCGGGGTAAACACAAAAGGGGTAATCTTGAACAAGGTACGCACCAGCTATTTGACGGACGAAAACAAACTTACAATTAAACGTGCCCTTGAAAACGTCGGCGTGAAATTGCTGGGCATAGTTCCGCGCTTGGAACTGGAAGGAAGAGGCACGATTCCAGAAGTCGAAATAAAATACGAAGAATTCGGCGCCAAAGCAGTTGAAGCCGTAGAAGACTCCGCAGATATAAACCTGTTGACGGAACTTGCCGCGCCTTTAATTGAAAAACGCGTAAACTATGAAGCAGTTTCAAAGAAATTCAAAAACCTACTCACAAACGCTAACTCTAACACGCTCAAGGGTGACTGCAAAACTTGTTAATAGATTTAAAGTTAGGCGGAAAGTACATTGTCGTGGTCGGAGGAGGCGCGGAAGGATACAGAAAGATACTAAACTTTGTCGACTCAGGCGCAAAAATCGTGGTCATGAGCAAAACTTTCTCAAGCGCGCTAAAGAAACTGCAACGAACTAACAAAGTCAGCCTGCTAGAGACAACAGTAGCTAACGCAGAAAACTTTGTTAATAGCCTCAACCCTAAGCCAGATTTACTCGTGGCAGTCACAAACGACCATGAACTTAACTCAAAGTTGGTTAAACATGCCAAGGCAGCAGGCTGCATAGTGTACGCAGCAGATAATCCCGCTATCAGCGATTTTGTGCTCCCAGCCATAGCAAAAGTGGGCGAGGTGAGAATAGCTATATCAACTTCTGGAAAGAGCCCGGCAATGGCTAGAGCCTTGAGGCAGAGAATTGAGAAAACAATCACCGAGGAGGATTCGCTGCAAATTGAACTGCAGACTTATGCCCGAACCTTTCTTAAGCAACGCGTCTCGGATCACAAAACTCGGAGACTACTTCTCTACAAAGTAATCAGGAATAAGCAGATACTACAGCTTTTGAAGGAAGGAAAATCTGATGAGGCTCAAAAAATTACACTGCAACTTATTGAAAACTGGATTAAGACTTCAATCGGAAAAGGAAACTCCACTGCAATTAACTTAGATCTTCAGGAGACGTAAAAATGAGTTTTCCTCAGGTAAGAATGCGGAGACTGCGGCAGACACCATCATTACGAGAGATACTGAACAAAGTTAGAATAGACCCACGTAATCTTTGCTACCCAATTTTTGTCGATGAAAACATAGAAACTCCTATGTCAATAGAATCCATGCCCAAAATTCCCCGGTTGCCCCTGCGACATGTAACGGATGAAGTTCAATCAGCAATGGAACAAGGCGTAAAAACCATAATCCTCTTCGGCATACCCTCAAAGAAAGACGAAAACGGTTCCCGCGCGTACGCCGTGGACGGCATAGTCCAGAAAGCAATCCGCAACCTGAAAAAAGAATTCGGCGATGACCTTGTCGTCATGTCTGATGTGTGCCTTTGCGAATACACGGTTAATGGACATTGCGGCATAGTGAAAAACGGCAAGATCATGAATGACCAAACTCTTGAAATTTTGCAGAAGATAGCAGTCAGTCAAGCGGAGGCTGGAGCCGATGTCGTGGCGCCGTCCGCCATGATGGATGGTCAAGTACAATTTATCAGAAACGCCTTAGACGACGCAGGTTTTAACCACACGTTGATCATGGCTTACTCGGCAAAATTCGCTTCCAGCTTTTACGGTCCCTTCCGTGACGCGGCTGAATGCGCGCCTAAATTCGGCGACAGAAAAAGCTACCAGATGGGCTACGGAGACGCAGATGAGGCATTACGAGAGATGGAGCTAGATGCAAACGAGGGCGCCGACATTCTCATGGTTAAACCAGCGCTTGTCTACTTGGACATTGTGCACCTTGCGAAGTCGAAGTTCAAGCTTCCCATAGCAGCATACAATGTAAGCGGGGAATATGCGATGGTGAAAGCGGCTGCCCAAAAAGGGTGGATAGATGAACGGACCGCAGCGCTTGAACTTTTGACAGGAATCAAACGAGCCGGCGCGGATCTTATTATAACATATTTTGCCAAGGATGTAAAAAAATGGTTGAGCCAAAATTAAGCAGCAAGTCAAAAGAGCTTTTCGAGAGAGCCAAGAAAGTCTTGCCGGGAGGAGTGAACAGTCCTGTCAGGGCGTTTGAGCCGTATCCATTCTTCGTCAACCGCGCAAAGGGCTCGCGACTTTATAGCGTCGATGGTGACTCGTTCATAGATTATTGCATGGCTTATGGCGCCCTGTTGCTTGGGCACGCCTATTCTGAAGTTGTGAACGCGGTGGAGGCTCAGTTGCGGAAGGGCACGCTTTACGGTGCGCCCACAGCGCTGGAAATCGATCTTGCAGAACTTGTCCAGAAAGCCTCTCCGTGCGTGGAAATGCTCAGGCTGGTTAACTCTGGCACAGAAGCTACCATGCACGCGATAAGAGCCGCTAGAGGCTTCAGCGGGAAGAAAAAAATCATTAAATTTGAAGGATGTTACCACGGAGCTCACGATAATGTCCTCGTCAAGGCAGGTTCAGGAGCCACCACATTTGGGAGCCCAACCTCGCCCGGCATCCCTGAAGAAACTACTCAAAACACCATAGTCATACCTTACAATAATTTCCAAGCACTGGAGGAAACAATCAAGCGCGAAAGCCATGATGTTGCCGCGGTGATTATTGAACCAGTTTTAGGTAACGCGGGACTTATCCTGCCAATGAAAGATTATTTAAGGTACCTTAGGAAGTTAACAGAAGAATATGGCATAATTCTAATTTTCGACGAGATTATCACAGGCTTCCGACTTGCTGTCGGTGGTGCTCAGGAATATTACAACTTGAAGGCTGACATGGCAACTTTGGGCAAGATACTCGGAGGCGGCTTTACAATTGCAGCTTTCGGCGGTCGAAAAGAAATAATGCAAAACATGTCGCCTTTAGGTAAGGTGTACCAAGCAGGAACCTTCAGCGGCAACCCTGTTTCTGCGATTGCAGGCTGCACAACACTGCAAGCGCTAATTCGTGGAAAAAATGAGATTTATCCAAAGCTTGAAAAGAACTGCACATATCTCAAAAAAACTCTTGCAGATTTAGCTGTTGACTATTGCGTAGAAGCGCAAGTGCACAGCATAGCCTCGATGTTCCAAGTATTCTTCTCTTCGCAGCCAGTTGTTGATTACGCAAGCGCCAAGCTATCCGACACCAAGAGGTTTCAAGCGTACTTCCAAGAACTTCTGAGGCAAGGCGTCTTCATTCCTCCATCACAGTTTGAAACTTGCTTCGTGGCAACAGCCCACACCGAAGAAGATTTGGCGCATACAATTAACGCTTTTGACAAAGCGTTGCATGCGGCTTCAACCATAAAAAGGACTGATTAAAAATGATCTTGAGAGTTGGCACTAGAGGCAGCAAGCTTTCCATAATGCAAACAGAGGCGCTCTTACGTGAAATTCAATCTGCCTATTCCAACGTAGAGTTTAAAGTAAGAATCATCAAAACTTTAGGGGATTGGGAACGAAAAAAACCTCTCTTTACCATCGATAGCAAAGGCATATTCGAAAAAGAAATCGACCAAGCAATCCTGAGAGGCGAAATTGACTTAGCCGTGCACAGCCTAAAAGATATCCCAATACTGGAATTACCCGACACTGTAATAGCAGCTATCCCGAAGAGAGGTTCCCGACGCGACGCACTTATTTCAAAAGATAAAATACCGCTCAAAGAGCTGCCTAGAGGCGCAACAGTTGGAACTGGCAGCCTGAGGCGCCTCGCACAGGTCAAATTCCTTCGACCAGACTTGGAAGTCAAACCTATCAGAGGCAACATAGACACCAGAATCCGCAAGGTCAAGAAAGGCGAGTTTGACGCAATAATAGTGGCTGAAGTTGCGCTGGAAAGGATGGAACTGAGGGATGAAATTACAGAACGGTTTCCGCTGGAACAGTTTTCACCATCCGCTGGACAAGGCGCCTTAGCCATAGTCACAGCTAAAAACAATGATGAAGTGATAGAACTGGTGCGAGTTGTGGATGACGCTCAAACGAGGGCAGAAGTCACGGCTGAAAGGAGTCTGGTGATGCATCTCGAAGGCGGTTGCCGCGTGCCCATTGGCGCCGTTGGATGCGCTGAGGGCGACAGACTTTCGCTTCAAGCTTGCATGTTCTCACTTAATAGCCGAAGGAAAATTTCTTCTTCTGCAGAGGGTACACTCAGCGAAGCCCGCGAAATAGGGAAGCAAGCTGCCCAAAACCTTCTGAAGCAGGGAGCGAAAGAGTTAGAGAATGAGTGGAGAGAGAAATATGGTGCGTGGTAAAGTATTCCTTGTCGGCGCCGGACCAGGCGACCCGAAGTTGCTGACGATAAAGGCTGCGGAGCTGCTGAAGACAGCTGAAGTCGTAGTTTATGACCGATTGGTTAACACTTCGATTCTGAAGCTGGCATCTGAAAATGCTGAAAGAATGTATGTTGGAAAAAGAACAAGCAAACATGAAGTTCCTCAAGAAAAAATCACAGAATTACTGATTGAAAAAGCTCGCGAGGGAAAAAGAGTTGTTAGGCTTAAAGGCGGAGACCCGTTTCTTTTCGGCAGAGGCGGAGAAGAAGCAGAGGCATTAGCTGAGAACAAAATCGACTTTGAAGTGGTGCCCGGGGTTACGTCTGCTATAGCGGTTCCTGCTTACGCGGGCATTCCATTGACACATAGGGATTATGCCTCCTCGGTTATCATAGTCACAGGGCACCGAGCTGGCGACAGCAAGAGAAGTGTTGATTGGGGCAAGATTGCAGATGCGGCGGATACAATTGTCATTCTCATGGGTGTAGAATCATTCGAGACCATAGCTGCCAAGCTTGTTGAAAGCGGTTTAAGCCCAAACACGCCTGTTGCTGTCATAGAGCAGGGAACATTGAAGCAGCAGAAGAGCATTATCGGCAAAATAGGCACAATCGCTGAAGAGACAAAGGCGAGAAATGTTAAGCCGCCTGCAGTAATTGTTGTAGGTGAAGTTGTTAACCTCAGAGGGAAGATTGCGTGGTTCAAAACTCTCAGGCGCTGAAGGGAAGAACAATAGCTGTAACGAGACCCTGCGGGCAGACAGCAGAAGCAGCGGCTTTGATTGAGAAAATGGGGGGAAAGCCCTATTGCGTACCAACCATAGAGATCAAGGCGCTCACTGACCTTTCGCCTGTAAGTCAGTTCATAGACGAGTTGGCGAGCGGTAAAGTTGATTATGTCATTTTTATGAGCGTCAACGGCGTAAGGTACCTGCTTAGCGCCGCTGAAGACTTAGACATGAAAAACAAAATAACAAATGGTTTAGAGAAAACCGTAAATGTGGCTGTTGGTCCAAGAACCGCACAGGAGCTTAAAGCCAATAAAATTCACGTTAACTTGATTCCTGAAAAATACACTTCAGAAGGAATAACGGAAAGCTTTCAACAGCTACGTATTTCGGGTAAACGCATCTATATACCGAGAACGAATGCCGCGTCTACCACGTTAAAGGAGAGACTTGAGAGTCTGGGTGCTTCGGTGAAGGAAGTTTACGTCTACGAGTCAAAAATTCCAGTTGACGAGCACATAGCAAAGAATTTCTCTAAAGATTTGAGCGCATTGAAGATTCACGCCATAGTTTTCGGCAGTTCATTATGCGTCAAAAACATGTTCAAAATGCTCGCCAAGCACATTGCACCGCGGAGGCTCTGCAACTTGCTGAACAAACACATTACGGTTGTAGCAATTGGTCCAATAACCGCTGAAACCCTCGTTAAAATGGGCGCCAATGTTGATGTAATGCCAGAAACGCATTTGTTTAAAGAAGCGTTAGAAGCCTTAGCGATGCACTGGAATAAGGCGCATCATAACGCTTAACGAGCCTGAGAAAGGCTCCAACCCAAGAAAGTGGAAAGTCAGTTCAACCCTAATTGAAATGCTCAACGCATTGCCAAAGCAAAGCGAACAAGTTTTCAGCAGCACTCTGAGGTCAATGAAGACAACCTTCCAAAAGACGCGAAGACGCCTTGCGAACACGCTTCAAAACCCACGACTGCTCAGAATACATTTCCACACGTTCAGGAATTGGAAAGCAACGATGCTCTATCACCAGACAAAAGACCCCTACTACGTAATGCATTTCCTTGGGCATAAATCGCTGAAATCCACCGAGATATACATAAACATCGAACACACACTCTTTGAAGCTGGCGCCAACGACGAATTCACCGTAAAAATCGCTGAAAAACCTGAAGAAATCAAAGAACACCTAGAAGTAGGCTTCGAATACGTCTGCCAAAAAGATACGTTAATATTCCTAGGAAAAGAAAATGATAACGAAACCAGGAACAACGCGGTAGTCGAAGTGTTCCAAAATGTGGCCGAGGTGAGGTAGATACTCATTCGGTGGCGATGTCGCCAATTGCTTTTTTCTCCGCAACCTCTCCCTTTTTTAGAGGCACACGATTTGCTTAGAATCATAGGGAAATAGGAAAAGTTCAGCGCTATTTTACTCGTAGCCACCGCAGTGAATTTATCAAGCAAAGCTTTTTATCGCGTTTTACAATACCTTGGAGATATGCCCTCAGTTAAAAAGATGTTTTTGGATTGGCAGGGTAACTATCGTTTGGCTGCTAGGAATGAAAAGGGGCTTTCTGTCAATTTTGATGCGCCGATTGTTTTTGGAGGAGAAGAGACTGCTTTGTCTCCAATGGAGAACGTTCTTGCGAGCCTGGCTGCCTGCAGCAGTTTTCACGTGCTCACAATACTAAAGAAAAAAAGACAGAACGTTTCAGGGTACTCTGTTGAGGTTACGGCAGAAAGAAGAGATGAGTCGCCGCGAGTTTTCACCAAAATCCACATCAAGTACATTGTTAAAGGCCAAAACATTTCGCCAGTTGCAGTTGAAAGCTCAATAAAACTGTCTGAAGAAAAATTCTGCTCGGTTGGCGGAATGCTCAAGAAAGCTGTAGAAATTAGCTCTTCCTACGAAATAGTAAAGACATAGCAAGAGTGCACGCGCCCTGCCTACTCTATGCTTGACGCGAGCGGTTTTCACAGCTCAGCTCCGTTCTGCAGTTCATTTCCTGATTGCAGTTACGGCTTATAAGAAAAGTTAAATATTGCTATAGACTAGGGGTTTTTGGCTGGGGGTTGTGTCTATGAGTCTTGGATGGAAGGATTGGAGCCGAAGTGACATCCTCTGTGGAGTCATAGCGCCTCTTATTGTGGTGCTTGTTATAATTGGTCTTTCGTTTATTGGTCCTTTTTTGATGAGGCAAGGAGGTATGGGTGGCTCCATGGGGATTGTAATTGGAATAATAAGTGAGATTGAGGAAATACTGATTGTTGTGGCGATTCCGCTTTTGTTGGGTTTGGTTTGGAATAGGTGGGCAGGTGGCACCTCTGGTTTTCTGCTTGGAAGCATTTATGCCATGTGGTGGTATGTCAAGTACATCCCGTACGCTGGCTCTGGTGGATACTCGCGCGGGGCATTGGGTGGTTTTGGTCCGATGCTTCTTGGTTGGGTACTCACTGCTATGTTGATTGGGTATATGGCTGGAGCGCTAAATAGAGGGTCTGAGAATTTTCGGAGGATGGTTATTGTGGGAGTGGTCTCTGCAACTGTCGGTGGGCTGCTGCTTTTTTGGCTTTTGCAGCTTTCGCCTTCGAACGTGGTAGATGGGCTTGATGGATTCTTGCTCACTGTGCTTTCTCGAACAGCTGCTGGAGTAATAATACCCATTATAGCTAAAGTCTTCATGTGGTATGGAGTAGCGATGAACAAGAAGCCAGACTCTGGCTCTTAGCGTGTTTTAGTGGCAGCGGCTTTAGGCTTTCGCTTCTTTAGTTTCCGGATTAGCTTTTGGGTTTCTTTTTCTGAAGGGTGTGTGATGGCGCCGACAGGGCAGACGTCTTCGCAGCCCCTGCAGAGCACTACACAGTTGTTTGGGTTTTTTACCACAGTTCTCTTCTTTCCGTCTTTTTCTTCAAATTCGAAAACTCCCTTGTGGCAATAGTCTACGCATTTTCCGCAGGTGATGCATTTTTCATAGTCTATTATTGGATACCACGGAATCTTGTTTCGAGGTAACCCTTCATATGTTTCTTCTGACATTCTTTTGTTGTCTCCTCATTTGCTTAGTATAGGAATCAAGTTAATAACAATATTTAAATCTTGTTATTTTATTTCGCGGAAATTCATAATGCATCACAGCTAAAGCTGGCTAGCCCATATATAACAATATTTAAATATTTACTTCGCCTATTCTCTGATAATGTCATCGCGAATAGACAACAAAAATAAGTTCAAAGCCAAAATCTTCAAGGCGCTGTCAGACCCAGTTCGGCTAAGCATAATGGATTTTCTGCGCGACGGAGAAAAATGCGTCTGCGAAATCATACCACACGTAAAGTGTATCCAACCAGTAGTCTCCCGGCACCTAAAAATCCTTAAGGACAGCGGGATAGTAATTGACAGAAAAGAAGGAAACAGAAGACTCTACTCAATAACAGACCCACAAATATTACGAATCATCGATGGAGTAACCCTCGAGCTTACCAACACATTCACAAAAAAAATAATGGAACAAATCGCCTAAACTGAATTCAGAACGAAGCTATTAGAAGGGGTGGTTTGTGGATTACCCTCCATGCGAACGAAAGAACTGCATAAACTGGAAAGAAGGACGTTGCGCTCTAAAAGACCCAGAGAAAAACGGAGATGCCTGTCTGGATTATGAGGATGCAATGGATTTTCTCAGGCTAAAGGCAGATGCATTAAAGGGGTCACTTGGGTAGGCACGAAGCAATCAAAAATAGTGTGCTGTTACCCATTGCCGCAAGTTAACCCGCCCATGGCATTAACATATTGCTGCTCATCTTCAAATGTTTTAAATGGTCCATAAAAATGGTCGTATTGCGGATGACTTTCTGTTGTCGGCGCGGTTTCGGACTCAAAAATTTCGGGTTTCGCTTTTTCCTTCATCCCGGTGTAAATCCCGCTTCTTCTTCCTTCCCCCCGCCGCACATGTTATGTCCATTGAGTTTGTTAAGCGATTAGTTTTTGCACTCTGCGCTCGAAGCGATGATTTTGCCTTTCCGACGCTGCAAAGGCTTCTGCCATCTGGCTTCGCTCAGCATTCTCCGCACAGACAAAAAGCGTGGGCTTCGTTCTCATCGCCAAAAATAGAGGGCATGAACAACGTATTTAAATATGTTGCTATTGATTGTTATTCGAACGTATCATGATCGAACCAAAAATTAACAAAAGGTTAAAGCGGTTGGCAGAATCAGGAATTTGCTCTTTCGAGAGGGCTTCAGAATATGCAGATGAGTTGAAAGCGCTTGCTGACAAGGGAATTAGCAAAGAGGATGCTGAAACGACAAGTAAAATCTTTAAAGCGCTTGCTGACACCACGAGATTGAGAGTTCTTGGATTGTTAAATATTCGGGAAATGTGTGTATGTGAGGTCATGGTTTCATTGGACTTAACGCAGTCTACAGCGTCCCATCACTTAGGGATTCTAGAAAACGCGGGGTTGGTGAAAAAAAGGAAAGAGGGGAAATGGGTTTTCTATAGAATTGCCAATCCTGAAAAATTTGAAGCTATGAGCAACATGGCGTATCAGTGAGTTCGCATAGCAATAAATTTAAATATTTAAATATATTTGCTTTTCAGCTTAAGGTGTAACAAATTTGGAAAAGATACTGGTAGGCGTTGATGGGTCAGGATACTCGAAAAAGGCGTTGGCGGAAGCAATCAAGATGGCGAAGAAGTTTGAGGCTGAAGTTACTGTTGTTAATGTTTTTCACCCTGCGCCGACGCCTTCTGCTCACGAGTTTAGCCATAAAATTCTGGAAGAAGCTAAGACTCTTTTGGAAAGTGAAAGGGTTAAGTATGAAGTTGTCTCGGTTACTGGTGCAAATCCCTCTAAAGTCATTACAGATATGGCTGCACAAAGAAAATTTGATTTAATTGTAATCGGGAGTAGAGGAGCTGGCGCTGCTCACGCTCTGGTTTTGGGAAGTGTGTGCAACAGAATATCTTGTGAATCTCCCGTAAACGTACTCATAGTGAAATAGACACAATGGCAAAGGGGCGAGGCTTTGACAGAGGAGCAAGCGGTTAAACATGAAGCATCTCTTGGTCTTTTTGAGAAATACTTGACGCTTTGGATAGCAATATGCATAATCGTGGGTTTACTTGTTGGGCGTTTTCTGCCACAGTTTGGGCAATTCATGGATTCGCTCAAGTTTAATCAGTTGTCAATTCCTATTGGAATCCTTTTGTTTTTCATGATGTATCCCACAGTTGTCGGGATACGCTTCAGCGACATAAAAAAGGCAGCTCACCACCCTAAGCCATTGCTTGTCACGATAATTGCGAACTGGGTGGTGGCTCCAATTATAATGACAGTTTACGCTAACGTTCTTCTCGCTGGAAACCCCCAGTACATTGCAGGAGTGATACTTTTAGGTTTGTCGCCGTGCACTGCCATGGTCATGTGGTGGATGTTTCTGGCAAAAGGCGACATGGCCCAAGGCTTAATCAACACCGCTATTAACGCGTTGCTTATGCTGGCGCTCTATGCTCCGCTTGCAGCTTTTTACTTAGGCGTCAGCAGCATTCCAGTGCCATGGGATTTAATTGGCACCAGCGTGCTGATTTTCATAGCTTTGCCAGTGGCGGCAGGAGCAATTTCCCGCAAAGTAATACTGGACAAAAAGGGTGAAGGCTGGTTTAACAATACGTATATTCCTACCCTCGGGAAAATATCTATAATTGCGCTGTTAACAACCCTCATAGTCTTGTTTTCATTTGAGGGCGAAGTCATTTTGAATGATCCCCTGTTAGTGGGTTATCTTGCTGCACCGAACTTGCTTCACTATGCTACCATGATTGCGTGGACCTATCCCCTAGGTTACTTCTTGGGCTGGAAGTATGAAACAGCCATAGACACCACGCTAATAGGCAGCAGCAGCCACTTCGAAGTCGCCATTGCAGTAGCTACAACGCTTTACGGCATAGGCTCAGGCGCTGCATTGGCAACCGTGATTGGCCCCCTATTTGAAGTACCGCTTATGCTTTCGCTTGTCAAACTCGGGCTGCGGACTAGAAAATACTTCCCAAGAAAAAAGGCGCCAAAAGCAGTTTAAGACCGCTAGGGTATCCTAGAATAGTAAGGAGACAAAGGCAAATGAAAGAATCATATGAAGCAGCTCCGAGTTGGAGAGAATGGAAACTCGTTGACATAATATACGGAATTGTAATTCCAAGCATTGTTGCGTTGTTGATTATTGGAGTTTCAATGGTGTCTACTCCTTCTCTGATTGGTCTCAAATACCCCTTGTTGGAAGCAGTCGTCATAGTTGGGGTGCCTATGTTACTGGGATTGATTTGGAATCAGTGGGCTGGTGGCGCCGCTGGCTTTTTGTTGGGCAGCTTTTATGCTTTATACTATGCAGATCAGCTGTACGCGTCTCAAGGGCACGCTGACATCAGCCTCATTGGTAACTTGGTAAGCGCCATGCTAATAGGTTACATTGCAGGAGCTTTGAACAAGCGTTCAGACAATTACCGCAGAATGCTCATTGCAGGGGGTACGTCGGGAATTATGGGCTCTTTGTTTGTATTGCTGGTTGGTCAGTTTTCGCCAATTGTGGGCGAAGCAAGCGTGGGCGGTGTTGTGTTGGTTTTTCTGCCTCGAGTTCTTGCCGGAGTAATAGTTCCGCTAATAGCTAGAGCATTCTTGCGGCATGGAGCACTACAAAATAGGCGCTATATGCCTTCTGCAGCTTCCTGATTTGTTATATCGGAGCAACATTCACAACTGCAGCAACTCGAATTATTATATTGCAATTTTTGAATAGGCTCTTCTGATTGTATCCTTGGCTTCATTTCTCTTAATGCTCACTTCTTCGTATTTAGCTAAAGAGCTTTGAGACCGCATTTATGAATTGCTTTCTTTATGTCTTCGGTTGAAACGACTGAGGGGTCGTATGATATTTTTACCCTGTTCGAAATCGGATTGATGTCAAAGCTTTTTACTCCTTTTAAGGACTTGATTCGTTTTTCCACTATTTTTGCCTCACAAGAACAGCCCAATCCTTCAAGCTTGAAAGTTACAACTTCCGCTTTTTCGGCATTTCTTTTTGTAGATTCCATTGATTCACCCCCAACTATTTCAATGGGCTTTGAAATGCTATTGCCTGTTTTAAAGCTTTTGGGGTAGTTCAGGAAATTTTGGGCAATAAACTATAAATAAAGCATTGCACGTTTGAGGTATTTCAACGCAGTTTGAAATAGCTCGCGTTCAATACCACAACTATAGTGGAGTAGGTAACGTTTGGAAAACGCGAATGTACAAATTGAAGGGATGAACAGCCCAACAGAAGTTAAGTTGATTGAACAAAAAATTAACGCTCTTTCTGGAGTAGAAAGCTTCAGCATTGATATCAACACAAAGCAACTGCGCCTCTCATATAATCCTTCAATTGTAACGCTTCAAGATGTGATTAGGTCAATCTCGGAGACTGGAATGAAAGCATCACTCATCCGATCTAAAAAGGAAAAATTGAGTAGCTGGTGGAGAGAAAAACAACAAGTCGCCCTTTTAGGATGCGGTTTAACCACACTCACAACTTTTCTACTGAGCCTGTTCATAGTTCCACAAGAATATGCGTTTATAGGGTATATCCTTGCGGTTTTAATCGGCGTGTATTACCCAGCCAAAAAAGCGTTAATCGCTCTGATGAATCTGACCGCAACAATTCACCTTCTTATGCTAATAGGATCAGTCGGAGCGATGATATTGGGTTTGTGGTCTGAAGCTGCCATCCTGATCTTCGTATATTCGTTAGGAGATGTGCTTGAATCATATGCAGTCGACAAGGCGCGAGGTGCTATCCGATCATTAATGGACTTAGCACCTAAAATGGCGTTGGTGAGAAAAGACGGAAACGAGGTTATGGTTCCAGTTGATGAAGTAAACGTTGGAGACATCGTAATTGTAAAAGCTGGCGAAAGAATCCCCGTTGACGGCACAGTGCAGACGGGTTCTTCTTTTGTAGATCAGTCCACGGTCACCGGAGAACCTATTCCGGTGACCAAGAGAGTTGGCGACGCTGTGTTTGCTGGAACAATTAACCAGAAGAGCTTCCTTGAAGTTAAGGTGGACAAGCCAGCAAGCGAAACCATGCTCTCAAAAATAATATACTCAGTGGAAGAGGCACAGGCAAATAAAATATCGTTTCAACGGTTTTCTGACAAATTCTCTAACCTGTACACGCCTGCCATGTTTGTACTTGGAATAGCCGTTGCAGTAATACCACCCTTGCTATTCGGCGCAGAATGGATGCCTTTTATTTTGCGGGGGTTGGTTGTTTTTGTTGTCTCCTGTTCCTGTGGTTTGGCATTGTCGGTTCCTGTAGCTGTCGTTGCAGCGATGGCAAACGCTGCGCGAAAAGGTGTAGTTTTCAAAGGTGGTGCTTATTTTGAAACAGTTCAGAAAGTCCGAGCAATTGCGTTTGACAAAACAGGCACCCTTACTATTGGCAGACCTGAAGTGACTGATGTGGTCACCTTTGGAGAGGTTTCAGAAGCTGAATTGTTGACGGTGGGGGCAAGTATGGAGTGCAAATCAGGTCATCCGCTTGCTGACGCTATCTTAAGAAAAGCAAGAGAAAACAAGGTTTCTGTCGATGCAAAACTTGAGGATTTTGTTGAAATCACTGGAAAGGGTGTGAAGGCAAAGCTGAACGGTAATGAATGTTTTGTAGGAAACGCCAGATTTCTTCAAGAAAGCGCAATATTACCAGAAAATATCGGAAAGCGAGTTGCAGAGTTGGAAGATGAAGGGAAAACCGTGATTCTTGTGGGAAAACAAGGCAGGTTGCTGGGTCTATTAGCTATTGCTGATGAGGTTAGACCTGGCGCAAAAGAAACTGTTGAAGTAATTCGCGAAGCGGGCTTAAAGACTATAATGCTAACAGGCGATAACGAAAGATGCGCCAAGGCCATAGCTGCTCAGGTGGGCGTTGATGAATATTTTGCTCAGCTTCTGCCAGACGACAAGGTTACGGTTGTGAAGCAGTTGAAGGAAAGGTACGGTTCGGTGGCTATGGTTGGGGACGGAGTTAATGATGCTCCTGCGATGGCTGTTTCGAACGTTGGAATAGCTATGGGTGCTGCAGGAACAGACGTGGCCATTGAGGCTGGAGACATAGTTTTGATGTCGGATGACCTTTCAAAGATAAACTTTGTTCGAGAATTAAGTCGGAAAACTGTAAGTAATGTCAAACAGAACATTGCGGTTTCATTGGTGAATATTGCCTTCATGGTGGCTGCAGCATTGCTTGGTTATCTTGGGCTCGTCACGGGGTTGCTTCTTAATGAAATAAGCGCCCTTGTAGTGATAGGGAATGCACTGAGATTATTGACTAGCAAAAACAAATTTGATTCCAGTTATAGGAAATAGGCGCGGCAGGCTTTCTTCTAGATTGTGCGGCCCTTTTCTGTGATGGAATATATTTTCCAATTTTTTTTCTTGTATGACCGTACTAGTCCCGCTTCCTCAAGAACCGTTAGGTGATAGGACAGTCGAGAATCCGAAATATTCATCAAAACCTTGAGAACGCAGGGACACATGTCACATTGCCTAAGTGCCCGAAGAATAACCAGTCTCGTTTCGTCCGACAGAATCTTATGTAGTGCTGCGTCTGCCTTTATCTCATTAGGTCTAATAGCGCTCAGTAAGTGGTCCAGTCCTCCGGCTTCCGAAATTGCCTCTGAAACCTCTTCGGGAAGAGCAGCCTCGCTATTCTTTCGTGAAATACGAGGGTTATTACGTTGAGGCGCCATAGTGTATTCAACCCGAATCTTAGTGCACCCATAACTAAAAAGTTTTAGCAGAAAACATATCCGTCTATCCACTAGCTAATTGTACTTGTTGGGGATCGGTCAAAAAGCAATACAACAAGGATTTTTACTTCTTAGCCTCGCAATCGAAGCAGACATCGTCTACGCTGTTTGTCCAGTAGTGCTTGCCGCATACTTTGCACGTGGTCTTTCGAATCATACCTTTGTCTTCTTCCTTAACTTGGCTGAACGAGGTGTTTATTTGGGGGAAAACTATTGCCTTCCTGTGACAGAGAGGGGCACATGCTGAGCAACGTATTGTGCTGCAGTTTCCGCCGCATTTAGCTGGGTAGGCAACAATCGCTTTCCCATCTTGAAATTCGAAAACGCCGTTCGGACAAAATTCTACACAGCGGGGTTTTCCAGTTTTTGCGCAGCCATC
>JAOZHU010000018.1 GCA_026014705.1 Candidatus Bathyarchaeota archaeon
GGAGATAAGCATGAGCAAAAAAGTAGCTCTGCTGCTTGTTCTCGTTTTCCTGACAGCGTCATGCATTACGGCAGCGAAGCCTGCGTTGTCTTCCGTTACCGTGGCTGAAGACACCTGGGTCTCTAAAGCGCCGATGCAAGTCGCGAGGAGCAGCTTAGGCGTTGCCGTTGTAAACGGAAAGATATACGCCATCGGGGGTGACGCCAGAAATGGTAAGTGGCCCTATACCGGCTCAATAGTAGGTACAAACGAAGAGTATGATCCAGCAACAGACAGATGGACCTTCAAAACGCCAATGCCGACTCCTCGGTGCGACTTTGCCATAGCGGCTTATCAAAACAAGATTTACTGCATGGGCGGAATAACAAGCATTGATGATACAGGTTGGCATGTTACGGGAGTGACGGAAGTCTACGATCCAGCAACAGAAACTTGGGAAACCAAAAAACCTATGCTTACACCCAGATTTGCGCTTCAAGCCAACGTTGTTGACAGCAAGATCTACCTTATAGGGGGTTATGCCCCCGAGAACCCGGATTTAGGTAATTCCACTTCGAACCTTAACGAGGTTTATGATCCAGCAGCGGATTCTTGGACCATGAAAAAGCCTCTGCCTATTGCGACGAGTGATTATTCTTCAGCCGTCGTTGATGGCAAAATATACATCACGGGAGGGCTGTCGAGCGCGCCCAAATCTAACCTGAATCAGATATACGACCCTGAAACGGACATGTGGAGTCAAGGCGCGCTGATGCCGTTGGGTGTGAGGTATGGAGCGGCAGGTGCAACTACTGGCGTGAATGCGCCTAAACGAATCTATGTCATCAGCGAGTTCGCCGAGTGGAGTGGAACCCAAGTTTATGAGCCACTGAAGGACAGTTGGACATTTGGCAAAGCTATGGCTACAAAACGCCAGAGTCCCGCTGTTGCAGTAGTAAACGATTTGTTGTACGCTATTGGAGGATACATTCGAACTTACCCAGAATCATATAGTTTTGGAGATATCATTACGCAATATGCGTCAAATGAGCAGTATACGCCTTTTGGGTTCGGGACTGTTTCTCCTGTTGTGGCGGTTTTGTCGCCTGAAACCAAGAATTATGCTTCAGGCAGTGTCTCCTTGGTTTTCACGGTGAATAAGCCTGTCTCGTGGATGGGCTACAGCCTCGACGGGCGAGACAACGTCACAGTCACAGGCAACACCACACTGGCAGGATTAACCGCGGGCTTGCACAACGTCACAGTCTACGCAAAAGACGAATACGAAAACACAGGCGCCTCAGAAACAATCCCCTTCACCGCAACCACGGAAAAGGCGCCAGAAACCCAGCCTTCACCAGCAACAGTAGCCGCAGCCACAGCAGCCTCCACGGCTGTTACGGGCATAGGACTGCTCATCTACTTCAAGAAGCGTAAACAGTAAAGGGAAAGCCATTTCGAAATCGCCTTTATGTCCAGCGCAATTGGTTATCCTCAAACCGTAATCTTAATAATATATCGGGTTTTTTCATCAACTCTCGGGTTTGCCGACATTATTTCCGCTTCCTAAACAGTTTCTTACCGTCTATTTCAGTGACGTACTCGAAGCCTACCTCAATTAGTGCCATTGCCTCCTCTACCGTTGAAACGGCTTTAACGTGGTATTCGTTTGCGTTTTCTGAGAACAGCACTTGCTCGATGTTCACATAGATTTGAGTCGGTAGAACGCTTCTGTGTCCTAATAGCCGTCTTACGTGGTCTATGTCGTGGGTTTTGTGGTATTCCATTGTTCCTTTCCAGTGGCGTATCAGGTGAAAGTGGATTCTCGCTAGGCGTGGGTTCTTGACTTTTGCAGCTATGAGTGTTCGTGTTCTTGCTAGTGAACGCGCTGCGTCTTTTGCTATTGTTCCGCTGAATATTCTTTCATGGGTTTTCGGCATTGCTTGAAGCATAGCGGTGAGTTTGGGTGAAATCTTAAAGATTCTGGGTAAGCTGCGTTTTTCAGGCGTGTTTAAGGTTAACACGTTGTCTTTTTCGTTTAGCGCTGTCCATGTTAGGCTCAGAACTTCCCCTATTCGCATCCCCGTTTCTTTGATTGTTTGCAGTATTGCAGCGGTCTTTTTTCCGCTTCCTGCTATTAACTGGTCTAGCTCTTCCTCTGTTGGGATAAACTCAGGTATTGGTGAACGCGCCACGTATTTGGGTGCTTTCCATGTTTTGCCTTGCCAATTGAGAAAAGCGGTGTATGATACTGTGTAGTTTGCTTTTGTGTTTATGGATTTCTTGATTTGGGCTAGGTACTCCTTTACGCTTTCAGGGTTATCTATGTTTGCATGTCGGCTTAATCGTTTGAGAAAGCTGATGTAGTTGTGTATCGTGTATTCTGATTTGCCTTCTTTGTTTAGGTAGAAAGCGAATTGCAGTAGTTTTCCCCTTGCTTCTTGGCTTATTTCTCCCGCAACAGTTTTGATTTCTGTTGCAGTGCCCAATTTTTTCGCCTTCGTTGAGACGCATAATTGGCGATTTCCAGTATTGCTTTCTCGGGAATTTAAGTTTTTGTCATATGTCTCTTCAGAGCTTTCAGAAAACCGATAACCGCAAGAACAACATAGCCATCGTTGAATTTTCTTTCCTTCTATTAAGTAGCGTAATCCGTCACGGTATAGTTTTTCTGAACTGCATTGTGGGCATCGAGGCATTGGAAAAGCCAGCTATTTTAGATTTTATATGTGTGTTTCTGTGTATATGTAGAGACTGGGTTCGGTATGTAACCAATTTTCAAACAATAGACTTTTTGTAGAGACAAAAGCCAATGACGAGGTCATATGCTGTGCCTTTCAAGCCATTGTTTTCCCGCATTGGTTACTTTCCAGAAGGGATGTTTGTATTCGATAAGACTTGCTCTTTGCAAATCTTCAATGTATTTCTTTATGGTGTTGTCGGTTGCTCCGCCTTCTGTGATTTCCCATTTGGTTTGTTGTAATATTGCTTGGACTGTGGCTCCATCTTCTTTGGTGGACAACCATTTTAACAATTTTTTCAAAATATCGGACCTTTCACTCTGCGGCATTTTCCGCATCACTCCTCGCTTCCTTTGGATTAAGAAACTCTCTTAGGGCTTCACGGATTACTTGGCTCATGTTTTTGAACGTGCCATTTTCGATAAGCTTCTCCGCTTTTTGTCTTGCTTCTGCTGGCAGTCGTAAAGCAATACGGCAATCATATTCTTTCATTGTTACCACTGTCAAACCTATATATTTCAAACACAATAGAAAGGAATCTATAGGGAAACTTTCCCATGCTGAAACTAACATTAAATGAGGAAAAAGTGCGGAAAGAATTGCTTAAATTCCCTAATGGTATCAAAGCTACCCAACTAATGAAACAAGTGTTCTTGAAAAAAACCCCTCTCTACACTGCCTTGAATCGCTTGGAAAAGAAAAAATTAGCTTTTAGAGGAGCCCATAATCTATGGTATCCGAATCCATCAGAAAAAGAGCAATCAACCAAATTAGATGAGTTCATCGAAAAACGCTTAGAGGCAATAAGACAGGCAAATCTTACAAATCCTAAATTGGCTTTTTGTGATTTGCTTCTCTTCATGTCTGCTCTGCCATCTCACATACAAGAAGATCTTAAAGCTGAAATTATGGTCGCACTTGTTGAAATCAGCAAATCGGGGACACCGCAGCTCTTTGAAAAAGAAGCACAAAGGCAAGAGAGGCAAAATAAACTCATTTCCCTAATAGTGGTCTATTTTGTTAACAAAATCCCCTTATTGTTTAATGCTCAATCTGGTTTAGAAAAGAAGAATCTCAGAAGCGCCTAATAGTAATGCATGATATAGTGCGTAATAGTTTTTAATGGGCTTTTTCCACACAGTTATGTTACTAATCATTAATTACTACAATATTTACATTAGTCTACATGACACAAGCGATAAACAACAAACAAAAAAAGACGCACAAGCGACAAAAAAAATGACATGCAACAAATCTTAAATCTGCTGTGCAAAAATAGCTTAAACGAGGGGGTGAAGGGATAATTATGAGTGCTAAAGTGGTCGCTGTAGCTTTAGGAGTTCTATGTGCAATTCTGGCTGTTGCTCTTGCTTACGCATTTTTTATCAATAATGTAATGCTTCTGGGCTTAGATAGTGAAGTATCCTCACTTCAATCGCAGATTGCTAACTTACAAAACCAAATTAGTGCGTTGAATGCTACAATAACTAATATTCAAACTCAAGGTAGGGGCACAATAGTAAGTCAGGTACAGGTATCAGGAAGTTTGCATAGCACGCAAACTGGTACGATTTATTTCTTGCAGTGTGCCAAATTCTACTCCGAGGATGCAATAAAAGCCAGTTCTCCAATTGTAAATGGCAAATACAGCGTCTGGCTTGTTGGTGGACAATCATATGACATCTTTGTTAACAGGTACCCAGCTTATTCAGACATAAAGCCAGATTTCACGCTCTATGTTCCGTCTGGAGTAACAACATTTACAGCAGACTTCTGAAAGAGATTGATAAAGCAACACCTCATTTCAAGAAGCCCTTGACTATCAAACTCACTATAGAAGCTATTTGTTCTGGCTCAAGCCATGTAGAATAATTCTGGCTTCTGCTGCTTAAGGTTATAAAGTGCTTTTGCCAGAGTTAGCTCAAGCAATATCTTGTCTGTATTAATGGATGCCTCTATTGTCTGTTTCTTGTTCATTAGGCTGTTCAGTTCATATATTAAAGAAGCCTTCTGATTTTGTAACAATTTAATGCTGCTGGCTAAATCATTCTTTTTCTTAAGCAGAGTTGCAGTTTCACTGCGAAGAATAGGCGCTAGGCGTTTCTTGTAACGTAGTTTTCTTATGGCTGCTTCAGTGCGGTTTAGCCTTGTCGATATTTCTCTTGTGGTTAAGCCTTCGCTGGTTAAGGCTTCTATTTGTTCCAGTTCTTGTTTTGTGGTTCTTTTTCCGCCCATATATTAACCCCGCGTTACTCACTTATTTCCATTGCTTCATCCTGCGCTTCTTGGTCAAACCCTAAATACGCTTCCAAAGCCTTCAAACTCTTAATTCCGCTAATTGCCTTCAGATGTGTGAATGTGCCTTTTTCCCTGTTCATGCCTATCTTGCTAAGTTTTCTCAGTCTGAAATAGTGAGGGTAGTATTCTTGCCCGAGAACACATTTGGTTATTCGCCATGCTGTGGTGCTGCTTATGTGTGGAAAAAGCCATCTCTGCTTCAACTGTTTCTGGTGAACCATTAGCTTGCCTTCAACGGTTTCGTAAGAATAGACCGTTTTCTGTTTTAACCGCTTAGGCTTCTTAATGTATGACACAAGGTACTCTTCTACACCATAGAATCTTCTAGGGATTTTTAGCGGTGGCACTGTATCACCATGTTTCTTTCGTTGGTGAAAGTCCACTATCACGTGAGTATCAGTTATCTCTATGTCGTCTTTGGTTCTTTCGTAAACTTCGCTTTTGCGGGCGCCTGAATGCCACAGCAAAACAAGATAGGCTTTTTGCTCCAGTCCCAATTGGGAGTTTTCCAGTTTTTCTTTGAAGGTTTCTACTGTCATTATGGCTTTTTGTTTGCCGTGCTTGTATCTATGTTCATACATTGCAATAACATACCCCTATTGTTTCATTTTCCATGTAACTGTGCAGTAACAAAAAAGAGGGGAAATAGTGATGCGGGAGATATATCCACACGGAGAAAGGTTAATAAACTCCACACAGCGAATACATCATACTCGCTTCCTAGCGATGGACTTCTAAAGAATCCAAGTTTTAGGGAGACCGAACCAGAAAATGGCACAAAACAACACAACTAACCAATTAACGCTCAAAGGAACCACAACCATAGGAGTCACCTGCAAAGACGGCGTTATACTAGCCTCCGATACACGCGTAACCATGGGCTTCTACGTCGCCCATAAAGCAGGCAAAAAAGTCTATAAAATCGACGAGCACTTAGGCATGACAATCGCAGGAACGGTAGCCGACGCCCAAAAAGTCGTCGACATACTCACCGCCAACGCACAGCTGTACAGGATAAACCTAAACCGACCCATGCCCGTCAAAGCCGCAGCACGACTCGTCGCCAACTTACTTTTCACTAACAGATACATACCCTTAGCAACGCAAGTTCTTGTCGGCGGCGTAGACAACACAGGGCCACACGTTTTCAACTTAGACCCATTCGGAAGCCTAACCGAAGAAAAATCCGTCGCCACAGGCTCAGGCTCACCCGTAGCCTACGGCGTACTCGAAGACAAATACCGCGAAGAAATGACAGTTGAAGAGGCACTACCCGTCATCGCGAAAGCCGTGAACGCGGCAATGAAACGCGACGTAGCCAGCGGCAACAACTACAACATAACAGTAATCGACCACACAGGCTACCGCGAACTAACAACCGAAGAAAAATCCACTCTCCTCGCAAAACAAGGGAAGTTAAACTAGTGGCACGAAACTCGGACAAAGAAAAAATCGAAATAACTCAATACATACTCCAGCACGTCCCCATCGAAGCAGAAGTAACCCGCATAGAATACGAAGGACCCATGCTCTCAGTTTACGCCAAAAAACCCGAAGTCCTCGTCGACCAAAGCAGCATAGTCGCCGAAATCGTCGGCGTAATCCGCAAACGCATAGTTATACGCCCCGACCCCTCAGTCAGACTCCAAGAAACCGAAGCCGAAAAAATCACCCGCGAACTCATCGCCCCCGAAGCCGAAATAACCGACATACACTTCGACCCCAGCCTAGGCGAAATAATAATTGAAACCAAAAAACCCGGCGTAGCCATCGGTAGAAACGGCACCGTCCTCCAAGAAATCATCAAAAAAACCAAATGGCGCCCCCATGTGCTGCGAAGCCCGCCGTTGCGCTCAAAAATGGTCACCCACATGAGGCATTACCTACACTCAGAAAGCAAAGAACGCGAACGCATACTACGCACAATAGGCGAAAGAATCTTCAGACCCAAAACCTACGAAGTCGGCGACGTCCGCATGACCGTACTCGGCGGCGCACAAGAAGTAGGCCGATCAGCCTTCCTAATCAAAACACGCGAAAGCAGCGTGCTGCTGGACTGCGGCATAAACCCCGGCTCCCAAAGACCCTTTGAATCCTTCCCAAGATTCGACTCACCCGAATTTCAAATAGACGCACTAGACGCCGTCGTCATAAGCCACGCCCACCTCGACCACTGCGGCTTAGTACCATTCCTATACAAATACGGCTACGATGGCCCCGTCTACTGCTCGGCACCCACCTCAAACCTAATGACACTGCTGCAGCTGGACTACTTGGACGTAGCAAGCAAACAAGGCGTAACACCCTACTACGACCAAAAAGACGTACGCGAATGCGTTTTGCACACGATTCCACTACGATTCGGCGTAGTAACTGACATCGCACCCGACATACGCTTGACGCTGCACAATTCAGGACACATTTTAGGCTCAGCAATGTCACACCTGCACATAGGCGAAGGCTTACACAACGTAGTCTACACAGGTGACTACAAGTTCTCCCGCACCATGCTGCTCGAAGCCGCAGCAACCGAGTTCCCGCGAGTCGAAACAGTAATAACCGAAAGCACCTACGGCGGCGCAGACGATATCATGCCCTCACGCGTTGAAGCCGAAGAGCACCTAACCCGCGTGATAAACACGACTTTGGATCGCAAGGGCAAAGTGCTTATTCCAGTGCCCGCTGTGGGCAGAGCACAGGAAATCATGCTTATTATAGACGGCTACATGAAGCGCGGATTAATGAAGGAGGCACCCGTATTCATTGAAGGCATGATTTCGGAAGCTACAGCTATTCACACCGCATATCCCGAGTACCTAGGCAGAGAAGTCCGCCACAGCATACTGCATGAAGAAGTCAACCCGTTCCAGTCCGACTACTTCACAATCGTGGAGCACCCCAGCGTGCGGCAAAGCATAATCGACGGCGACCCCTGCATTGTCTTAGCGACATCAGGCATGTTGGAAGGCGGACCTGTGATTGAGTACTTCAAGAACTGGGCTGACAACGAAAAGAACACTATAATCTTCGTGAGCTACCAGATTGAAGGCACCATGGGCAGGCGCGTGCAGAAGGGCGTAAACGAGGTCACGATGATGGATAATGAAGGCAAAATGGCGGCAGTGCAAGTCAAACTACAAGTCGAATCCATCGAGGGCTTCTCTGGGCACTCGGACAGGCGGCAGCTCATAAGCTATCTAACGCATCTTAAGCCTTCACCCGAGCGGATTTTCGTGTGTCACGGTGAAAAATCGAAAATTGCGAATTTGGCTGGCTTCATAGATAAAAAAGCAGGCATCAGCACGATTGTGCCGGGAATCATGGAGACTTTTAGGCTGCTGTAGGCAGAGGCTCGTTTGAAACAGGCGTTTTCTCTCGCCAAATCCTCACGTTCGGCGGACAGAGGACAACTCGTTCTTCGCCTAGCCGGGCGATGTCTCCGCTGATTGATGTGGCGAATTCAGTTAACGCTGTTACAGCTTGTTTCACATCGTCGATGCTCTTGTTTGCGAGCGGTGTTATGCGGAGAATAAGGATGTTGCCGTTCTTGACTTCGGCTTTGATGTTTTCCAAGTCCGCTAAGTCACGAAGCGGCATGGCTTTCAAGTAAGTTTTAGCTGCCGGCACTTCGGCGGTTTCTGGAGGAGCCTCTGTCACGGCGGCGTTTTCGTCTTCCTCCCTTTTCGGTTTGCGGAATATTCCAAGCGTGGGCAAGTTACTCCTCTCTTCTTAGCTATGTAGTAGGCTTCAACAGTTAAGCATTTCTAAATTCCAAGCCTAAATCCAGACAATCACTACGAAGTTTATTGATAAGTAAGTTATGAAATCACAATAAAGATTATCTATTAGACGTTTAACGTTTTGGCGAGGTTCCATATTTTGTCGCTGACGTAATGCACGCTTTTGACAACGGCGCCCTGCTTTACGGTTCTCGCTTCAGCTGCATCATACAAAATCTCGCCTATAGCCAAAGGCTTCCCATGCTTCACATCTGTCACCAAAACAACTGCGCCTTTGCTGAATTCGCCCTCTATGCGCACGATACCCGGAGCCATAATATCCGCCCCGTTGCAAACGTGCCGCACTGCACCCATGTCCACCACCACTCTGGGCACATGGTCAGCAATTTCCGTGAAAATCAAAGTTGGAAAAACCTCCGCGCCCGCCTTAAACAGCGCTGGTTTGCCGTCTATCAGGTAGATTTCGGCAGCTTCAGCCTCTACAACTTCCACGTTAGCCTTAGCGTCCACAACCGCGTCTAAACTAACTCGCAGCTTCTCGGAAGCCCTGTTCAGAAGCGCCTTTGCCTCTTTAGTTTTCAAAGCGTACCTGCGGTTTCTCCGAGACATCTACGGTTCACTACAATACGACTCTTGCGCGGAAGAGCCTAATAAGAACTAAGTATTTCACGCCTTAAGTTACGCAGGGCAGTCTACGTCACGAGCCAGCATAATGGGACTGCTATTTTTTGGCATTGAGCGGGGACAGCCATTGTGCAGGTTTACTGGTGCGCTTTAAGAAGCTCAAGCACGTCGGGAAAATCTATGCCCAGCGCTTTGGCTTTATCTACTGTTGGTACTCCGTTCATTGTCCACCCGCGCCGTTTGTAAACTGCGTCTTTCAGTTTCTCATACTCTGCCTCACGATGCTTCCGCAAGATACTCAGTTTCTCTTGAGTTGACTTTCCAGTTGGGTCTATGCCGAGTTTCTCTTTAAGCTGCTTGTCATAGCGTTCCACACGGCTCTCGTATTCTTCAGGGGTCACTGGTCCCGCAGCGCGGTAAGGCACTGCGTCATGCTCTCGCTTACCGTAGCCCATGCGCAGATTGAATATACGTTGAAAGTTGTAGACCCGTTCACTCGTCAGCAGCATGTCTTCCACTGTGACTTTTCTGCCTGTCACCGCGTAGAACAGTTTAGCGTAGTTTTCAACGTGCGCCATAAACTTGGCGGGTTCCTTCGTCTGCTTGTTGCCTTCAGGCATAACGTCGTTCCACGGCAGTTTGCATAAGCCGTTCAAGCCGAACCATGTGCGCCACATCGGGAACCAGTAGAGGCTCTCAGCTTTCTGTTCGAAGGTCGGCATCAGGTTGTATACCATGTCAAGGAAAATCAGCCATGCCTCGTCATGCTGAGGACCTTTCAGTGTCAAACCGTAGCCGCCCTGCTGTGCCAAAGATTCTTTTGTCACGTATTCGGAGAACTCTAAGCCTTTAGACTCCATGCCGATATCCCGCAGGACAGCAGCATTGGCTTTGTATTTTTCGGCAAATAGTTGTTTCATTCGTCTTACGCCTTGCCCTACCACTGCGCCGAAGCCTTCGCCGCGCGCCATCTGGTGCACAAGCTCCAATGCTGCCTCTTTGTTGCCGAAGCGCAGGTCCAAGCCGCCTGTTACTCGCTTGTCAATTAAGCCTAGTTCGCAGCATTCCATCGCGAAGGCGACTGCTGTTCCCACGCTGATGGTGTCTAAACCGTAAATGTCACAGTAAAAGTTAATCTCAATTACGTAGTCAGCGTCGAATATGCCGCAGTTGCTGCCGACGCCCGCCACTGTCTCGTATTCAGGTCCATTCACGAAGACCCTTTGCCCCTTGTACGGTCCAGTTTTGAGCACGAAATCCTTCACGACGTGTGAGCACGCAAGGGCGCAGCCTAGCCAGCAGCCGTCAAATCCAGAGTGGAACTTCTTTCGGTACACTTCCCTGCCCAGTTTCACCGCGTCAGGGTGACTGCCATATCTGAAATTATTCACTGGCAGAAGGTCAAAATCGTTCATGGCGTCTACGAGCTGCGCTGAGCCAATAATCGACATCTCATTCTGCTTGGGGTCAAGCGTTCGTATCTCCTTGTTGTACGCAGTACCAACTTGCTTCACAAGTTCGGCGTCAGCGGGACCGTTGCTTTCAACAGTGATTTGTCCAGAATACTTAACCACAATAGCTTTCACGCGCTTGTTGCGCAGCACTGTGCCTATGCCGCCTCTGCCCGCCTGCTTAAACCTGTGCACACGCCGAGCCGCGTCAAACCATGAGACATTCAGGCACCCCATCAACGTGTGCTCCGCGCCCGGACCAGACGACACAACAGAAATGCTTCGAGGGTTGCCTTCACCGTATTTTTCGCTCAACGCGTCAGTGACTAAATGAGTTTCCGACGGAAGTTCCTCGGCGTTTTCTACCTGAACAGTGCAGGCGTCGCCGTCGATAAATATGACAACTTCGGATGCGGCTTTGCCTTGAATTTCAAGGGCATCCCACCCTGCAAACTTCAGGTAAGGACCAAAGTACCCGCCAACATTTGAGTCTACAACTATGCCCGTTAGAGGCGAAATGGAAACGGCTATGCTTTTTCCGCTGCCTGGGTAAACAGGGATGCCGCCTAATGGACCCGAGGCTATGCAAATTTCGTTTTCGGGGTCGTCCCACTTTACTATGCGGTTTTTCGGCAGCGAGTTCCACAGCAGCCACAGATTGAAGCCTCGACCGCCTGTGAACGTGTTTTTCATTTTTTCAGAAACGGGTTTGCTTGAAATTTTCATTTCTGCGAGGTTAATGTATAATGTTCGGTTGTTGTAGCCCTTTTCCAGCTTTTTTGGCTCGTATTTAAAATCAACTAGTGCCACAGTTTTTCACCTTAAGTGCGTGTTCCTTTATTGAGAGGGATTAATGGCAAATAGGCTTTTCGCTATGCCGTTACCGTCCGAAACCGAGAAGAAAGTTTTAACAGGGCTATTTTCGGGTTTGCCCGTTGCCGAGGATGAAGTATTTCGTAGTGGTCAAATGTTGAACGCTCATGGGTCCACGAGCATGCAGTTTTTGCGTGCTGATGCCGATTTCCGCGCCCAAACCAAACTGGTTCCCGTCAGTGAAACGTGTGGAAGCATTCCAGTAGACCGCTGCTGAGTCTACTTCCCTGATGAAGCGCATGGCTTTATCGAAACTTGCCGTCAAAATTGAATCCGAATGTTTAGTGCCATACTTGTTTATGTGCGCAATCGCCATGTCCAAGTCTTTCACAACCTTAACGCCGATGATTAAGTCCAAATATTCAGTGTACCAATCCTCTTCAGTCGCAGGCTTCACGTCTGCAACTATTCTCACCGTGTTCTCGCATCCTCTAACTTCAACGCCTTCCGCCCTGAGCGCAGCAACGGCAACGGGCAGAAACTGCTCCGCTATTTTTTCATGAACCAAAAGTTTTTCCGCGGCGTTACACGTTCCAGGTCTCTGACATTTTGCATTCACAATTATAGGAACCGCTTTGGTCAAATCGGCGTCTTCTTCAACATAAATGTGGCAGTTTCCAGTCCCCGTCTCGATAACTGGAATAGACGCTTTCGCCACTACTGCTCGTATCAAATCAGCGCCTCCACGGGGAATCAACACATCCACATACTTGCGCATCTGCATAAACTCTTCAGCCACGCGCCTATCAGTTGAACTAACAACCTGCACAGCGTCAACAGGCACCGCAGTACTTGCCAACGCACCCCGCAGCGCGTCGCCTATTGCAACGTTGGAGTTTATGGCGTCTGAACCGCCGCGCAGAATCACGGCGTTGCCTGATTTTACGCAGATCCCCGCAGCATCAGATGTAACATCGGGTCGAGACTCGTAAATTATGCCCACCACGCCCAGCGGCACACGCATTTGCCCAATGACTAAACCGTTTGGTCTAGTCCATGTGCTGATGATTGTGCCTATGGGGTCAGGCAGCGCCGCAACTTCTCGCAAGCAGCGTGCCATATTAGCAATTTTGCGTTTGTCCAAAGCCAGCCTGTCCAGCAGAGACAGCTTTAAGCCTTTAGCTTTAGCTGCGTCCGCGTCTTTCTTGTTGGCTAATAAAATCTTTTCGGCGTTTGCTTCAAGCGCATCCGCCATTTTGCACACAGCTTCTGCTCTGGCTTCACCTGAAAGCTTAGCCAGTTGGACAGAGGCAGCCTGCGCTTTCTTGCATATGTCCAGTATCATTTCTCTTCCCTCGCGAGTGTTATATGTTTACGTTCAATAACTTCTTTTTGGCGAATGTAACCTAGCTTCTTCTTGATTTCGCTAATTTTTAACCCCTTTATCAAGTTTAACTCGCCGCTCGTGTAATTCGGGTTTCCCTTGGCGAACTCGACATTATTCTCGTCTACTATGCCGACAACATCACCCACGTTAAAGTGCCCGATAACCTTGCTCACTCCCACGGGCAAGAGACTTGAACCTTTAAGTATCGCCTTTTTAGCGCCGTCATTAACGTATATTTGTCCCTTTACTGATGCGCAATAGGCTATCCACCGTTTCACAGCAGGCATGCGTGTCTGCGGCTTAAAGTACGTGCCGACCTCCTTGCCGGCGAGAATATCAAGAAGCACGTTTTCTCTTCGGCTGTTAGCCACAACCACGGGTATGCCGCATGTTGTTGCGATTTCCGCTGCGCGTACCTTGCTTTGTATGCCGCCTCGCCCCAATTTACTTTTGCCGTTGAGCGTGCTCTTCAGTTCAGAAGTGATGTTTTCCACAGTTTTTATCAGCGTTGCCTCAGGGTCATGTGGGTCAGCCGTGTACAAGCCGTCAACATCCGAGAGTATTACCACAAGGTTTGCCCTAATCGCGTTGGCTACAAGAACAGAGAGGATATCGTTGTCGCTGAAATTCACTCGGTAGCCCTCAGTAAGCGGCATCAACTCATCAACAGAGGTCACGTCGTTCTCGTTTATTATTGGTACAACACCCAATTTCAGCAGCATCTCCAGAACATTGCATGTATGCACGTAGGATACTCTGTTGGACAAATCTTCGGCGGTGAGCAGGATTTGGGCAACTTTCAACCCGTGTTCCTTGAAAAATTCTCTGTACTTAGTCATTAGCACGCTTTGTCCCGTAGCTGCAGCCGCTTGCTGGAAAACAATGTCGTTCGGCTTCGATGCTACGCCAAGCTCGGCTTCACCAGCGGCTACAGCACCAGATGTTACCAGCACTATTTTGTCGCCTTGTTTACACGCGGCGGCTATTTGGCTGCTTAGTCTGCGCATTTCCTCTTCGTCAAGCTTGCCTTCGCTCGTAGTTATGCCGCTGGTGCCAACTTTCACCACAACTAACTTTGAAGCCATCCCGTATTCTCCTATCGAGTATTGTGCAAACGATACTGAACTTTTTATGGTTAGTCCCCATATGTTTATCAACCTTAAAAATGCAACTCTGCAAAGTGAAGGTTAATTATGCCTCAAACGTATAAAACTGGAAGGCGAAATTAAGCCGTGAAAATCACCGAAAAAAACCTCGCAAAAGGCTTCATGAAAGTAATCCCAGAATCGATGGACGACCTCTGGCACTTGTACAATGTCATCTACAAGGATGATGAAGTTTACGCTTACTCGTCAAGAGCAATTAAATCTGACCAAGAATACTCGCGCCCAAAAAGCGCCGAACGCGTCTCTGCTTTCATGGGTGTCACCGTAGAAAGCGTAAGCTGGGACAAGTTTCTCGGAAAACTTCGCGTTCACGGTTTGATTTGCCACGCGCCAGAAATTATTCCAGAAGGTGCCCATCATACGCTGAGCATCGCGCTAAACCAACCAGTGACGATAGTCAAGAAAGAATGGCCTAGACACGCGGTTGATAGGCTATTGCGCGCCAGCGAAGCCGAAAAACCCCTGCTAATCGTAGCCATCGACGATGAAGGCTTCGCAATAGCTGAAACCAAACAGTACGGCGTAGACATAAAAGTGGAGGAACGCATCAAACTGCCTGGAAAACTCGAGGCAGAAAAACGAAGCACCTCGTTGAAAGACTACTTCAACCGCGCACTGAACAGCCTAAACCAACTGTGGGCAACTCAGCACAATCTCATAGTAATCGTAGGCGTCGGCTTCATAAAAAGCGACTTCGCAAAATTCGTCGCAGACCACGCAAGCGACTTAGCTAAGGCTGTCGTAGACGTGAAAAGCGTTAACAACGGCGGAGTAAGCGGCATCTACGAAGCCGTACGCTCCGGAGTCCTGCTAAAAGCCGCAGCGCAACTGCGCATAGTTGATGAAACGGAAACAATGGAAGAAGTCATGAAACGCCTAGGCAAAGGCGAAAACACAATCACCTATGGAATAGACGCAGTAGAAAAGGCAGTGCAAACAGGAGCCGTAGAAAAACTAGTAATAGCCGACACAATGCTACGCGAGTCTCCAGAGGAACAACGCCTGCACTTGGAAACACTTCTGCACGAGGTGGAGCAAAGACGCGGCAAAATAGCCGTCGTCAGCACCGAACATGAAGCAGGCTCCAAACTCCTTGCCTTAGGCGGAATCGCAGCGCTCCTCAGGTTTCCAGTCTACGGTACTGCTTCAGGAAACAGCACATGACCCTTACACTACCGTTTTCTTTAGGGTTCCAGTTTTCAGGCGTTTACTATCCCTGAATTGGAGCGGCAAGGTCCTTTGCCACATCTTCAACCGCAGAGACTGCTCGCTCGATGTGTTCTTTCTCGATACCTCTGTGCGTCACCATTCGAATCTTATGCTTGTCAAATGCTAAAGCAAGAACCCCTCTTTCTTTAAGCTTCAGAAGAAACACATCGTCATCAACGTTTAAACCTTTCACGTCGAGGAGAACCATGTTCGTCTGCACCCGCTCCATGTTAACCGCTATGCCCTTTGTCTTAGTCAAGCCTTCAGCCAACCGCCTAGCGTTCGCATGGTCTTCCGCCAACCTGTCAATCATCTTCTCCAACGCAACAATACCCGGTGCAGCAATGATTCCAGCCTGCCGCATGCCCCACCCAGCAACTTCCGCAATTTCCGCGCCCTGCCAATAAACTCGTGGCTGCCGACAACAAGCGAGCCAACAGGGCAACTTAAGCCCTTTGACAAGCAAAACATCAGATTATCCACATACCGAGTTAGCTCTTTCACATTGACTCCTAACGCTACTGCAGCATTAAAAACGCGTGCGCCATCCATATAAAGACGCAGACCATGGGCTTCCGCAACAGTGCGTAGCGCATACAGTTGCTTCGGAGCTATTACTGTCCCACCATGCCTGTTGTGCGTGTTTTCAACGCAAATTAAGCTAGGTTCCGGAAAATGAATATTTTTGGGTCTTATGGCGGCTTCAACCGCATCAGGGTCCAATGCGCCGAATGCGCTCTTCAGCGGCCAAGGAAACAGTCCAGCTATGGCGGAGATCCCGCCCACTTCATACCAGTACATGTGCGATTCTGATTCGAGAATTACTAACTCGCCGCGTTTCGTGTTGCTCATTAGCGAAACCAGATTCGCTTGGGTTCCGCTTGTAACGAGAAGTGCCGCTTCTTTGCCCATCTTTTCAGCCGTCATCTCTTCAAGTTCGTTAACGGTTGGGTCTTCTCTGAAAACGTCGTCACCTAGCCTTGCGTGGCGCATGGCTTCTAACATTTCGTCGGTGGGCAGAGTCACGGTGTCACTTCTCAAATCAATAAGCCCGTCCGTTTGCATTGGTAACCGCTTCCTCTATCGCTTGTTAACTTAAACCCTTAATTAACTTTTGATTATAAGCTCGAAAGAGATATAGAATGGTTAGCGTAAATGGCAAGTGACAGGGTGTCTAGTGATGGTTGATTGGAATCTGTTCGGTGTCGAGTTTTCCGTGGTAATTGAAGTGGTAGTCATCGCTGCTGTAGCCATAGCGCTTGAGCGGCTAATTACGCGGTACCTTTCATGTTTCGCTAAAAGGGCTAAAATGGAACGTAGCGCAGCAAACAATTTGACGCTCACTTTCAGAATCCTAATCCTCATCGGCGCAGTGCTTGCGATAAGCCGCGTAGGCGGATTGCAAGCGGAGTGGGTTGTTTCTATCTCAGCCATCGGTGGGGCGGCATTAGGTTTTGCTTCTCAGAAGACTCTTGGGAACTTCCTTGCTGGGCTCTTTCTGTTAGCGGCACGCCCCTTCAGGGTCGGTGACTACGTGCGCATCGGAACCGCTGAGGGCATAGTTCAGGAAATTACAATCAACTACACCAAAGTGCTTACTATAGGCAACAACACGGTTTCGTTAAGCAACCTGCAGGTTCTAGACCGCGACATAACCAACTACGCTTACGAAAACAGGAAAGGGTTAACTCTTCACTGTTACACTTTTGAAATAGCCTTTGACCACCGAGTTTCAACGGAGAAACTTGCGGAGATTTTCAACGAGGTCTTTCAGAGATACACTCACACGCTGCCTAAGAAGCCTAGCTTCATGCTTACGCGGTCAAGCGCGTTTGAACGCGTTTATGTGGTTTATCTTTACGTGGAGCACCCTGAAGACATATTCGCGTTGAGACCGCAAATCGCTGAAGAAGTGTTCAAACGCTGGGACATAGAAAGAGCCAAAGCGCAAGCCTAATCAGTGTCCTATGCATGTACAGACAAAGGGAGAGGCAACAGATAAGATGGCAAAAAACAAAACTTCAGCAAGCAGCAAGCCGCTTACGGCACAGGCTGCAGCCCTGACAAGCTTGATTGATTACCAAGAAGGCTCAGTTGTAAGCCGCACAGTAATCGATAAAGAAGCAGGAACAATCACGTTGTTCGCCTTCGATAAAGGTGAAGGCTTAAGCGAGCACACCGCTCCTTATGACGCGCTGGTTTACGTTTTCGACGGTGAAGCAGATGTCGTCATATCGGGTAAACCTAGGCGTGTGAGGCAGGGTGAAGTGACCATTATGCCCGCTAATGAACCGCACGCCTTGAAGGCTGTGACGCGGTTCAAGATGCTTCTTGGTATGGTAAGGTCTTAGGCACTGTTTTGCTGCGGGGTTACCTGAGAGCGGCTTTCTTTCCAGTGGCTATGTAAATGATTGCCTCGCCGACATAAGTCGTGTGGTCAGCTATCCGCTCTAAAAAGCGGGCTACCAGAAGGTTGCACAGGGCGCATTTTGTTTGGGTAGGCGACTCTGCTAAGTGGTCTAGGTACTTGAAGAATAGTTCATCCACTTTGTTTTCGTCTTCAGCCAAGCTTTTAGCTACTTCAGCGTCGAGGTTTTTCAGCGCTTTTGTGCTTTTGCTGACCATTAAGGTGACTTTTTTCATTAGCTGCTTCATTGGACCCCAAGCAAGTGCACAGTTTTCCAGTTTGCTGAATCTTTTGTGGGTGAGGGATATGTCCCATGCGTATCTGCCGTATCTTTCGAAGTCGTATGCGATTTTCATGTAGGAGTTGATTATCCGCAGGTCTGAGGCGACAGGCTGGTATTTGGCTATCAGCGCGAAGGCTTTTTCTTCAATTTCCACGGTTAGGGCAAGCAAGACCTCGGATAATCCTTTGACTTCTTGGGTTGTGTCTTTTCCATGCATGAAACCGTTGAGGGATATGCCTACTGTTTTTTCTGCGATTTCGCCCATTTTGTAAACCATCACGGTTAACTGCTCTAAGCCTGTATCTAAGAGTCTGCTCATTGTTTTTTCACCTCACCCGAATTTTCCAGTTATATATTTCTCCGTTAATTCGCTTTTTGGGTTCTCAAACAAGGCGTTTGTCTCCCCGTATTCGATGAGTTTGCCCAAGTAGAAGAAGGCGGTGAAATCTGAGACGCGTGCCGCTTGCTGCATGTTATGGGTGACTATTACTACGGTGTAGTTTTCGGCGAGTTGGCGAATTAAAGTTTCAATTTTCGCTGTTGCAATGGGGTCAAGCGCTGAGCATGGTTCATCCATCAGGATTACCTCAGGGTTAACAGCCAGCGCCCGTGCAATGCAGAGTCTTTGTTGTTGACCGCCTGAGATGCTTGTTCCAGGTTTTCTCAAGTCATCTTTCACTTCGTCCCATAATGTTGCTTGCTGAAGGCTTTTCTGCACTATCTCGTCGAGTGCTTGCCCTTTTTTTGCGCCTGCAAGTTTTAATCCTGCAGCTACGTTGTCGTAAATTGACATTGTTGGGAAGGGGTTCGGTTTTTGGAAGACCATGCCTACTCTTCTTCGAATCTGCACTGGGTCAACTTCGTCTGCGTAAATGTTTTGTCCATCTAGAAGCACTTGCCCAGATATTCTAGCCTCTGGCACCAGTTCATGCATTCGGTTCAATGTGCGGATGAACGTGGATTTGCCACATCCTGAAGGACCAATAATCGCTGTGACTACGTTGGCTTTAATCGAGAGGGTGATTTCTTTTAAGGCTTGTTTCGGTCCGAACCACGCGTTCAGGTTTTCAGTTTTCATTTTTTCAGTGGTGTCCATTTTCGTGTTTTCACCTTTTGAATCGACCTTTAGTGGCTATTCTCACGACTATGTTGAGTGCCAGCACTATTAAAATCAGCACTAAGGCGGCTCCCCATGCTTGAGCTTGAACCTCTGGCGATGGCTGCCGCGAGTTTAGGAAAATTCTCAGCGGCAGAGCGTCCATGGGTTGGTTGAAGCCTTGGAAGAAGTAGCTGTTCCCCAATATTGTCAACAGTATAGGCGCTGTTTCGCCAGCTATTCTGGCAACTGCGAGAAGCGTGCCTGTGACTAATCCTTGACGCGCTGCGGGCAGCACCACGCGGAGAATGGTTTTCCACTGGTGGGCACCCAGCGCTAGCGAGGCTTCGCGGATTGAGTTCAGTACAAGCTTGAGCGCTTCTTCGGTTGTTCTCGCCACGATGGGAATCATCATGAACGAGAGTGCTATGGCGCCTGCGAGGGGTGAGAAGCTTCCTGTTACGCCGATGACGATTATGCTGAAGGCGGTAATGCCGACAACTATGGATGGGAACTCCGTTAGGATGTCGTTGATGGTTCGCATTGTTGAAGCGTATTTGTTGTCGCCGAACTCGGCTAGGTAAACGCCTGATAATATGCCTATTGGAACCCCGATTAGACTGGTTAAGCCAATCAGGATTAGGGTTCCTTGGATTGCTGGTCCTATACCGCCTTCCAAGCCGTTAGAAGTTAGGAATTGAATACTTAATTGGGATGCGCCTCTTGCAATAACTTCGAAGAGTATGCTTGCTAAGGGAACGACAGCGATAACGACGCAGCAGAGACAGAGGACATAAGCGGCTTTGTTTTTGAACTTCCTGATGCTGTAGCTGTTTAGCATTTTACTCCACTGCGCCTCCTTTAACCTTTAAAACCCTCGTGACCAGAATGTGGGCTAGTATGTTTATCAAGAGGCTTAGCAGAAGCAAGACTAAGCCTGCGCCGATGTAAGCGGATTTCTCCAACGGCGTGGGCGCTTCTAGGAAGCCGTTTGCTATTAGAGATGGCAACGTTTGTCCTGGCTGGAACAGCGATGTGGGCATCGCGTTTGGACCAACAGCGTTGCCTATTACCATTGTGACTGCCATTGTTTCGCCTATGGCTCTGCCTAAGCCGAGGATTATGGCGCCTAAAATGCCTGAGCGCCCGTAGCTTAGAACCCAGTGGCGGATTACTTCCCATTTTGTTGCGCCGATGCTGTAGGCGCCTTCGCGGATGGAGTTGGGAACTGCGCTGATTACTTCTCTTGAAACAGACGCAACTGTGGGAATAATCATTATCGCGAGGATTATGCCTGCAGTGAAGATGTCCAGCCCGAAGGGTGTTCCGCTGAAAATCGGAATCCACCCCAAGTTGGCGTTAACCGGTATTTCTATGTAGTTTAGAACCCAGAAGCGAAGAACAAACAGCCCCCAGAGACCGAATATGACGCTGGGCACCGCTGCCAACAACTCAATTAAGTATGAAACTGGCACTCTGATGGCTTTCGGCGCCATTTCTGCGAGAAAAATGGCGATGCCGAGGCTCAATGGCACGCCTATCAAGAGAGCAATGCCTGAGGTGACGAGCGTTCCAAGTAAGTAGGGGAGAACTCCGAAGGATTCTCTACCTTCAACAGGGTTCCAGTTTGTTCCCATAAAAAAATCGAGCCCAAACCGCTGCAAGACCTCCGTTGACCCCGTGGTCAATATGTAAACGCTTGCGATGAGGATAACAGCAGCGGAGGCTACTATTATTCCTGCACTGAATCTGAATATTTTGTCCCCTGTTATTTTGATTTTCATCTGGTCACGCTTTCATTGTATAACATAAAAAAACTGGTGGAAGAAGTTCATCACGCTTCTAACTTGTTATGAGCGTTTGCCCGTTGAACGTTATTGACCGCAGTGTTGCCTCGTTTATCTGCACCAAATTCGACGGAAGCGCCGCATACTGCAAGCTTGCTGCAAACTGTTGACCATCGTGTACTACGTACCATATGAAGTCTACAAGCTGCTTGGCTTTGTCTATGGTCATTCCCGGGATAACATTGAGCTCTTGGTACAGCAGCATGTACGTGGGGACCACTATTGGATAAGCTTGGCTGCCTGGCGCGTTGAGAATGTTTACTCCTGCCCAGTCGCCGCTTCCAGTGGGTAAGCCACTGGTTGGAATTGATTCGGCTGCGGCTGTTGTTGACGCAAGCGTCGGCATTATAAAGTTGCCTGCTGGGTTCTGAATTGCTGCTACGGGCATGCTGTTTTGCAGTGCGTAGGCTAATTCAACGTAGCCTAAGGCGTACTGTGTTGAGTTGACTGTGGCTGCAACGTTGGCGTTTCCGCTTGCACCGATTGTGGTGCCTGGCCATTGGACGGTTGTGCCGCTTCCGACTTGAGTGTTCCATGTCGAGCTTACTGCGCTTAGGTATTTGGTGAACCAGTTGGTTGTGCCTGAGCCATCGGATCTGCGGACTTTAATTATGTCCTGGTTTGGAAGAGTTACAGTCGGGTTCAGGGCAGTTATTGCTGGGTCATTCCATTTTGTTATTGCGCCTAAGTAGATGTCGGCGATTATTGTTCCTGTCAGTTTTAGCCCAGTTGAGACGCCTGGCAGATTGTAGGTTATTGTTATTGCGCCGATTGTTTCTGGAATGTGCAGCGCGTTGGGTGCCGCTGCTCTCTGAGAGGCAGTTAACGCTGCGTCTGTGCATGCGAAGTCAACTGTTTTGCTTGTGAAGGCGGATATTCCTGCGCCGCTGCCGCCTCCTTGATAGTTTATTTGGACGTTTGTCCTAACCTGCGTGGTGTAATGCGAGATTATGGCGTTTATTAGCGGTTGCGGGAAAGTTGCGCCTGCGCCGTTTAGCGTTGCTGGCCCTGGCGTCGGAGTAGGAGGTGGCGTGGGAGTTGGTGCAGGCGTAGCCGAAGGAGTTGGCGTCGGAGTGGCAGTAGCGGATGGTGTCGGTGTAGGCGACGACTGCGGCGTTGATGAAGGCGTGGGACTTGGCGTTGGCGTCGCTGTTGCAGTAGGGGTAGGTGAAGGGGTAGCTTCTGATATTGGTTGTGACAAATACGCATAACTCCCTATACCTGTTATAACTATGGCTATTGCGACTATTGCAAGGGCTATCGGCTTTGTAATTTTCATTACCTATTACTTCTCCATGTTTTTTTCAGCATCTAAAAAGCCGAGTTTTGTTATATTGTTTCTCGCAATAGTATCAATAGGCTATTTTCTCTTCCATAAACTATATAGATAACGCATTTATAAATAGACATATCTCTAAATTATAGAGTGGTATTTAGATTGCAGCCTCGTCAGATTGAAGAAACAAGAAAAGTGCAGTTCACAGGCGGCTCCACGTACATAATATCTCTGCCTAAAAAGTGGATTGACCAGAACAACCTCAAAAAAGGAAGCGTAATCCAACTACGCGAGGAAGAAGGCGGCGCACTTCTAATCACAGCAACCAGCAAGGTGCAAACGCAGACAACGGAAGAAGCCCTGATTAAAATTTCGCCTAAAGACAATTCTGCCGCAGTAATCCGGAAAGTCGTCTCCGCGTATCTAGTGGGTTACAGCTTAATCCGTATAAAAGCAGAAAAACAGCAACAACTCTCAACAGAGCAAAGAAATAATCTGAAAAACTTCGCGAGACACATGCTTGTGGGAACAGAAATCGTAACGGACAAGCCTTCAGAACTGACTTTGCAGGTTTTGCTTAGCTACCCCGAGCTGTCCATTCAAAGCGCCTTAAGGAGAATGGGTATAATAACAGCTTCAATGCATCGGGACGCCATAACCGCGTTGAAGACGCTTGATTATGCTTTAGCCCGAAGTGTCGCCGCCACCGACAATGAAGTGGATAGATTCACGCTGTACATTGTTCGCCAGCTTAAAATGGCAGTGCAGAACCCGCGCATAATCAAAGACATAGGTCTAAGCAACGCGAGAAACTGTTTGGGCTACCGGTTAGTGGCTAAATCTGTGGAAAGAACGGCAGACCACGCAGTCAGCATAGCCGAAAATATGCTGCCTCTAAGACAGCGGTTAAGCGCTGAAGGCATCAAAAAAATTGAGGAAATGAGCGAAATAGCGATTACCATGTTTGAAACAGCCGTCGATGCCCTTCTACGTCAGGACTTTAATCTTGCAGAAAGCATAATTGAGAAGATTGACCGTGTTGTCTCGCTGGAAAAAGAAGCAGTGAAAGCTTCCCAGCAAATAGGCATCGACGAAGCGGCAAACCTGCGGTTAATAATTGAAAGCGTGAGGCGCACAGCAGAATACGCCGCCGACATTGCAGAAATTGTGCTTAATCTCACGGTGGAATCCATAATAAGCGGGGAACACTCAGCCAAACCATTATAGCTCGGCACAGCGTTGCCCAAATGCTCTACCCCAATAATCCCAATAGACAAACTGCGCCAAAGTTTTTCTCGACGGAGTTTTAGGCTTCCCCGCTGGATAACCCATCGCTATTAACGCTTGAGGCTCAACATCCAAAGGCACCTTCAAAACCTCGCGTACATCTTTCTTGCAGAAGGCAGGTGCAGAAAACCAGCAAGCACCTAACTCGTTAGCATGCGCTGCCAACAGCAAGTTTTGGATTGCGGCGCCCAAACTCTGCAGAGCCAAATCACGTTCCCACTTCAGTCTCGCTTCATCCGCGTATTCAATCATGCCCTCTGTTGATATACACGCCACTACAAGCACAGACGCCCTCAAGAGACAATCCACAGAAGCATTAGCCATCTTCTCTCGAGCGCCAACAGCCACACCATCTTTAGCCAAGTCCGCCTTCCAAGCGTCCGCCATGGCCTGCGCCAAATTATGCTTAACGTTAGCAGTGGTTACAATTATGAACCGCCATGGTTGAGCATTATGTGCCGAAGGCGCCCACCGTGCTGCCTCTAAAACCTCACGGACAACACTAACACCAATTTGCCTCGAAGAAAACTCCCTGACGCTGCGCCGCGTTTTAATCAAATTCACAATATCCATCATAGACACCAATTATTCAATGCGGCAGAGACGCATTTTAGCCTATATGCACCTACTTTAAATAAGGGGCTGTAGACCACACGAGCGCAACAAAACCCATTTATAGTTTATATAAGGGGGATAAAGAAAAAATTCACACGCCAGCATCCACCCAACCTCACTTCGATGAGAAAAAACCAATGTTGCTTTCAGAAGTATTAAATACCCTAAGCCACATGAAATACGCTGCAAGCATGGAGTGAACAAAAATGCTTGTAACAAACAAGGACCTAATGGTTCCCGCACGCAAAAAAGGCTACGCAATCCCAGCGTTAAACGTGCAAAACCTCGAAAGCCTAACCGCAGTTGCGGAAGCCGCTGTAGAAGAAAAATCACCAGTTATCCTCCAAATCACACCAAGCGTCATCAAATACGCTGGCTTAGCCTACATAACGGCACTGGCAAAAACCGCAGCCCAACAGGCTCCAGTCCCAATATCCATTCACCTTGACCACGGCGAAGACTACGAAACCGCAGCCAAATGCGTCGAAGCAGGCTTCACAAGCGTCATGATTGACGGCTCATTCCTAAAATTCGAAGAAAACATCGCCCTAACCAAACGCGTAGTAGCCATAGCCCACCCAAAAGGCGTTTCCGTCGAAGCCGAACTAGGCAAACTCGCAGGAATCGAAGAACGCAGCGTAGAAGAAAAAGACGCCATTCTAACTGACCCAGACGCCGCAGCAGAATTCGTAGAAAAAACCGATGTCGACACACTCGCCGTGGCAATCGGCACATCGCACGGCGCATACAAGTTCAAAACCGAAGCCAAACTCGACCTTGAACGATTGAAAACAATCAGCCGAAAAATCCAAACCCCGCTTGTTCTGCACGGCGCAAGCAGCGTTCCCAACTGGCTCATCGAAAAAGCCACAAAGCACGGTGCACAACTCAGCGGCGCAAAAGGCATACCCGAAGAGCACATCAAACAAGCCATCGCACTGGGCATAGCAAAAATCAACATAGACACAGACCTGCGTTTAGCATTCACAGCCGCAGTTCGAGAAGCACTCACAAATTCACCCAAAGAATTCGACCCGCGAAAAATCCTTGGACCAACAAAACAAGCCATGAAAGAAGTCGCCAAAGCCAAAATGCAGCTGTTCGGAAGCTCAAACAAAGCCTAAAAACCATTGCACAGTTTTTCTACTATACTCCACTCTTTGAGGGCTACTCGAGACTCAGATTTTAGCATGTACCTTAAAGTGCAGACATTTTTCGTGTGAAAACTTCAAAAACGAGAGTCCTGCATTGCTTATAAAGAGATTACGTTATATACTGCATGTTCATTTAAATAGACAAAGACACGGGAATTCAAATGAGCAAACGAAAACCTCTAATATCCATCCAAAACATCGTCGCCTCAGTCTCTCTGAACCAGAGAATAGACCTGCAGAAAATAGTTGAAAAGTTCCCACAAACCGAATACAACCCAAGCGTGTTCCCAGGGCTAGTGTTCAGACTGAAAAAACCTAAAACTGCGACGTTGATTTTCGGAACAGGCAAAATGGTCTGCACAGGCGCAAAATCTGAAAAAGAATCACGAGGCGCCGTGGAAAAAGTAGTCAAAGAACTGCGAAGCCAAGGCATCCAAATAACAGAAAAACCAATTGTCAATATCCAAAACATCGTCGCGTCCGCAGAACTAGGCGGAGAAATCGACTTAGAAAGTCTCGTATACAAGCTAAGCCGAGTAATGTACGAACCTGAACAGTTTCCAGGTGCAGTCTACAGAATGGATGAGCCCCAAGTGGTTTTTCTAATATTCTCCGCTGGAAAACTCGTGTGCGTCGGCGCAAAAAAAGAGGAACAAGTTTACGAGGCTGTTGACAAAATTCAGAAACTGCTGGAAGAAAAAGACCTAATATACTACTCATAAACCGTCTTTTCTCAATCTCCTGCGAACGGCAGGATTAACCTCAGCAAGCTTCCTAAGCGCCATTTCAAAAGTTTCATTAACAGCCAACTCTTTCTTCACAAACACGCCAGTTCGCCCAACTTCATCTCGCCTTAAAAGTGCACGGACACGGTCAAACACGGTCTCAACAGAAACACCGAGAATTCTGGCGACGTGCTCTTCGCGACCGACAACGCTGCTTTCCACGTGTCCCTTTTCCGCTGGTTCTATCAGCATGAGCCGTTTATCCACACCTGCCACGCGAACGCTCTCTTTAAGCTGGTTGAGGGTTATTTCGCCGCCGAAGCGGTAGAACTCATGTTCGATTTTGCGCATGTGCATAAGGGGAAAGGTGATGCTGGTTTGTTCGTCTATCTCAATGTGCGCTTTCATGGCGTAGGTTGGAGTGGCTTGGACGATTAGGCGAGTGTTAATTGGTATTGTTGCTTTTTCCAGTGCGGTTTCTACCATGAAGGATGATGGCGGCTCGGGGATGAATATGTCGATGTCGCTTTTCGGGTTTACGTCGCCTCTTGCTATGCTGCCATGCGCTATTGTTTGAAGGTGGAATTTTTCCAGCGTTGTCATTATTTGCATTGCTTTTTCGCGGTATTTCCGTAGTAGCCTCCATTGTGTCTCGGTGTAGGTTACTTCGTTGTAGCTTGCTTGTTTTTCTGGTTTTGCAGCCATTGGTATTGCCGTCTTTTTGTTTGAAGTTATGGTGTATGGTTTATTTAGTCATTTGCCAACATGAAGCATGTTGATTTGAAGTTGATGCGTGTAAACGTTCCAGCGTTGTGCAGTGCATGCGGGCAGCGGGAAGCGTTCTTTTTTAGGCGGTATTCTGGTGAACGGCTCTGCAGGAAATGCTTTGCGGAATCTGTTGAGGCTAAAGTGCGGGTTACTGTTGCCAAGTATGGCATGTTCCGTTTTGATGATAGGATAGCTGTGGCGGTTTCAGGTGGGAAAGACAGCATAAGCTTGTTGCGTGTGCTGGTTAAGATGGAGCGTTTTCGTCCTAAGGCGTCGCTTGTGGCGGTTACGGTTGATGAAGGCATCAAGGGTTATAGGGATGAGGCGATGAAGATTGCAGCGGCGTATTGCGGCAATCTGGGTATAGAGCATCATGTTGTTTCTTTTAAGGAGTTGTATGGTTTTACGTTGGATGAGTTGGTTGCTGGGAAGCGGCTGAAAGGTGAGAGTGGGCTTACTTCTTGTGCTTATTGTGGGGTGTTGCGGCGGAGGGCGCTTAATGTGGCTGCGCGTGAGGTGCATGCGACGAAGATTGCTACGGCGCATACGTTGGATGATGAGGTGCAGACGATTCTTTTGAATATTTTTCATGGTGATGTTTTGCGTTTGGCTAAGGAGAAGCCTGTTACTGATGAGGTGCATGAGCGGTTTGTGCCGAAGGTTAAGCCTTTCTGTGAGGTTCCTGAGCGTGAGAGTGCTTTGTACGCGTATGTTAAGCGTGTTCCGTTTCAGAGTACTCCTTGTCCTTATGCTTCGGAGGCTTTGCGGAATGATATTCGCGTTATGCTTAACCGCGTTGAGGAGAAGCATGCGGGCACGAAGTTTACGATTTTTAACGCTATCGAGCGCATACGACCTGCTTTTAATGGGGTTGCAAAGAATAGTCATTATGAGGAGTGTGTCGTATGTGGTGAGCCTGCGTCTCATGGTTTATGCAAAGTGTGCCAGATGCTTAGAGAAGTCGGTTGATGCTGTAGGGGGGCTGTTGCTTGGAGAAAAGTTTAGCCCCCTTATTTATAGTATAAATAGATTTGCGGTTGGGAGTGTTTTGTTATAGTAATGTTTACATGTTGTTGGGTGTAATTAGGTTTTGGTGTTTGTGGTGACGTGTTACTTTAGGCACTTGGGTGGAGTTTTCCAGAAGGCGGGAATTGAGGTTACAAAGGAGAATAGGCAGAAAATTGACAGGATCATTCATGAAATTGTCGGCGTGGACTACAAGGATTGCCCTGCGGTTTGGCGTCAAGTCAAGAAGCGTTTGTCGGAAGATGAAGCCGCGTTTGTTGTGGCATTAAAAAATGCGTGGAACAGCCACAAAAATGCTTAACATAGCCCAGTGCGATGTGGAATTGGCGAGCGAGCAAGTATGTACAAGCGGTTGATGGTTTATTCGGACGGCGGCGCAAGAGGCAACCCGGGTCCCGCCGCGGCAGCTTGCTTGGTCACGGCTGAAAGCGGTGAAGTGTTGGTGGCGAAGTCGCGTTACCTTGGTGTACGCACTAATAATCAGGCTGAGTATGAGGCGCTGATGATGGCGTTGGATGCGGCGTTGGCGCTTGGCGCTGAAGAAGTCGTGTGCCACCTCGACAGTGAATTAGTAGCTAAGCAACTTCGCGGGGAGTATGCCGTGAAAAACCGAGAGTTGAGGCAGCTGTGCAGCCGAGTTCAAGAAAAAGTGAAGCGGTTCAAGCTTGTAAGTTTCGTGAACATGCCCCGAACCAACAGTAAAATTCAGAAGGCAGATGAGCTTGTCAATGAAGCCTTAGACGCCGCAGCGGGTAAAACTCGAAAGACATGAGAATGAGCGGTACGTGCGGTCTCTTAGCGTTCAAAGGCAAAACAATAGCAAACACAAACCAACGGAGGTGACGGCTGAATGGTTACAAGAGTTCAAGGTAATGCAAGAGGCAGCATCTTAGGTTCACCTACGACGGTGACTCTCAATTCTGCTCCCATGAATGGCAATGTGCTCATCACTATTATAGGGCTTGTTGGCGCGAGTGGAGTTACAAGCATAAGCCAAACTGGAGTCACATGGAGTAGGCAAGTAAACATAAAGGCTTCAAGCAGTGTCATCAGTGAAATATGGCTTGGCACGGTCGGCAGTGGAGCATCTACAACCTTAACTGCTTACAGCGACTGCTACACTGGCTATAGACAACAAGTCGACGTATGCGAATACTCTGGAATAGCAGCAAACCCTCTTGATAAAACTGCCGCTAATGCAGGTCTCAGTACATCAGGGAGCACTGGAACGACCGATACGACTACGCAAGCTAATGAATTGTGGATAGGGGCAATAACCGTGTGCAGTAGTGCATATTCTACACAAACCAACCCGACTCAAGGATTTACGCTTTTAGATGGTGCAGATGGTTCAGCTGAAAGTTATGCATATGGTTATCAGTCTACTGCGTATTTAGAAAAGGTAGTTACTTCAACAGGACAAGCAAACTCGGGAACAACTGCAGCTAACAATTCGAATTGGGCTGGTTGTATTGCAACTTTCAAAGCGAGCAGTGCATCAACTATTGTCGTGCCTTACGATGGACGCTATGCTGGCGAGGGAAGCAAACAGACGGTTATATACAGCTCAGCTGACCCGATAATTGATGTCCAGTCGAATCTTACTGATATTACGAAAAGTGCTGTCATCGAGAACCTAATCATCTGAGGTAACGGAAGCAACACAGGCATTCGTCTCCAAAATGTGCACAATTGCCAGATAAGAAACATCACCATTGTTAACTGCGACGTAGGAATAAAACTAACAGCTACTGGAAGCGGCTGAACGCAATCTAACCACATAAAGCATGTGCGCATGGCATGGGTGAACAAGGGTATACAATTCGCTCCAGGGGGAACAAACAACTTCGGTTTCACACACATAGACGACGTTGGTATTTCGTTGAGGGATGCGCAGAATTTAAGGGGCATAGAAGTAGGAATAGGATGTAGAATTTACAGTTCGTTTATAAAAGCTAACATCTGGTCAACTCAATCATGTGACGGCATGTGGATTGACGGCTTAGTTACCCTGTGTTTCATTAACTTAAACCATGAAAAGACAACGCCTGGAACAGGTGGATGCGGAGTAAATATAGGTCAAAATGCCACTATTTGCAGTAGTGTAAATCAGGGTTTCTTTTTAGTTGCAGGCAACTTCAACACCAGTATACAATCCCTATAGCAAATCACATGACATTGTCTACAAGACTTATTAGCAGACCACTTTTTTAAAGAAAACAAACATCCATCTTTTTATTTCATATAAATCTCATCTTGAGGTAATGTGAAGCTATAACTATTTTTTAAAAAAGAACTCAAAAAGGTTCTATGGTTGGAATCTGCAATCCTGAGATTGCTTTGTTTTACAGTATTAAGAAAGCTTTATGCAATAGGATTTTGCTACCTTTTTTCGAGCGTAAATTAAGTGAAAAAACACCGCGAAAACGAGATGAAAACTTGCGTTTTTCTTGCTTTACTTCTATTTACATCGGTTAGTATTATTCTTTCATGGTCGACAGCATCAACTGATCAAGTACCTTTACGCACCTATAATAAAGGAAACTATTTGTTTGGTTTAGCTTCTGCAGAACAGCAAAATATTACAATATACACTGACGATATGTTTCTTGACAACGATGATATTATTGTTATCAAGGACGCTCAGTTAGATTTGAATGGCAGTCTGCTGATGACTGGTAACTCAACGTTAATACTTGATAATGGCATCTTATATCCGGCTTTTGAAAAAGGAGAGCATTCCTACATATTACGTGACAACGCAAGAATTATAATGCAGAGAGGCTCCAAAATTGGAAGCGGTATATTCGATTTCATAATTTATGACAATGCTTTGGTTAACATGTCAGATTCTTATTTAGAAAAGAGTATCACGATAGATTTACCAAATGCAACTCTACATGCAGTAAAATCTCAAATCCGCTCAGTGTGGCTTTACGCGCCGTCTCGGCTTCAAATCACTAATTCTACTGCAGAACAGTTGCTATGCTTTGGTGACGCCCGTATAGTCGATTCACACATTCAAAGTCTGGTGGTGGCGCAAAATGCTTACCCAATATACGTCGATTTAGTGAACTCTACTTACGATCAACTTGACACAACTAATCTTGGAAAAGGCATAGTCCATATTAAGTGGTATCTAATGGTTTCTGTAGAGTCTCAAGGAACGAGTCTACAGGGCGTCAATGTTCAAGTCTATTATGCGGCTAATGATTCACTTGCAGCACATCAGACTACTTCAAGCGACGGCAGAGTTCGATTTGAATTACCTGAATGGGAAATTACCGAACGTGGGAACACCTATCTTGGAAGCTATACAATAAAAGCAAATAAGGACGAAACACAGACACAGGAAAGTATCATTCTAAACTCATCTAAGCAGATAACAATTTCAATGTCGATAAATAATTCAGAGAATCCTCAAGCAGTTCTTTATACATTTCTTGTTATAATCGGCGTATTGGTTTTGGTATTTGCAATATTAGTAATTCACTTCTCAAAAAAGCAAATAAAGAAGAAAGATTTGCCTCACCTTAAACTACACCACATAGATGAATATCTGACTACTGCTTGGGATAGCACTTAGGAGCCAGCCAAATCTATCGAGATCTATCGTGAATAGCGACATGAAAACATCCAACACAACAAACGGCGTATAGTGCTTGGATCGTTAAGACTGATGCTCAAGGAAATTCCAAATGGAGCTATCATTTTGTGCAATCTGGTTTTGGTGCTTTGTTCAGGTCAATAGCGCAATTGGCTGATGGCGGCTACATTGCGGTTGGAAATCCAGCGTTGGTGAAAGTAGATTCTTCTGGCAACTTACGTTGGAACTCCACTGGCTATAATGCTTATTCTGTTTCAGCTTCTCAAGATGGCGGGTTTGTGGTTGCAGGTGGACTAGGAGATTTACTGAGCCCAAACCAAGAAATTTGGGTTGCGAAGTTTGCTCCAGAATCAGCGTTTTCGCCTGATGGAACAAGCCCGCCGTCACCAACAGCATGGGTTGTGGTTGCTGTAGCGGTAGTGTCTGTTGTTGGCATAGGTCTCTTTGTCACATTAAAGAAAGTTAGTCTTCGTTAGCACGGACAGAAGCAATAACTGCAACGCATCTAAGCCTGTCTCCCAAGTGCTTGTCTATAGTGGCTGCGAAAAATATTTATGAACTATATATAGACTTTGAGAAAGAGAATCAACTAAAGAGCGGTTAGCACACGATGACAACTAACAATTTAGAAAGCAAGACAAACTCCACGGAAAACAGCGATTTCAGCAATAATAATCTTGTTCTGGACTGAGCTGGCATGAACCGACAAATGCTTCAGCGCAAAATCACCGACGCCCTGAACGCATTGTCATCGAAAAAACCCGCCAAATACGCAATGTACCTAACCGCCATAATCGTCTTCCTCGTACTCATCCTAGTCCCGCCCATACTAGGCATAATGATAAAATGGGGCTCACTCCAACAAGTTATAGACCAACCGCAACTCATCAGCAGAGCACTAGGCGCAGTAGCAAACTCCTTCGCCATAGCGCTATTCGTCTCCGCATTAGACGTCATAGCAGGAATCCCCATGGCGTGGCTCATCACCCGAGGAAAATCCAAGTGGCTAAGCGTCCTCGACACTTTGGCGGACATACCGTTCATCGTGCCAACCGCAGCGCTCGGCTACTCGCTACTGCTCTTCTGGAACGCGCCCGAAGGCGTGTCAGCATTATTCGGCGGCTCATTAGTGTCCACAGGCTGGCTGCTTGTCATACTGCTTCACTTCACATTCTCATACCCCGTTGTCGTGCGCGTGCTGGTCGGCGCGTTGCTTGACTACAAGAGAGAGTATGAGCAGGCTTCACGAACATTAGGCGCAGTGCCGTTTATGGCGTTCCGCACCGTCACATCGCCGATACTGAAACCTTCACTAATAGCAGCGTTTATCCTCTCGTTTGCAAGGTCACTTTCCGAAACCGGAGCCACGTTCATTGTCGCAGGAGTCTTCGAAAACGGACCAGTATTCATCCAAAACATGAAAAACGACTTTTCAAGCGGACTTGTAACTCAAACCGCGTACGAAGGCGCAACCGTATTCGCAAGCGTAATACTAATCGCCATATCCTGCACAATCTTCGCCCTCATCCGCATTTTCGGTTCAAAACTAAAGCTACCCTTCAAGGGAATATGGCCCAATGTGGAAAGGAAATTGAGTTATTCAAAAGCCGTTAATTCCAGAAACACAATCACGCTCATAGTTTTCGTGACAATAGTGCTGATACCAGCGCTCTTCGTGGCGCTACCAGCCTTCGAAGCAGTTTTCACGGACACCTTGCCCGCTGCGTTTTCAGGCTCAGGCGTATGGAGTGACTTCTGGCAAAGTCTGCTGCTTTCGTACGGTCTCGGCGCAATCGTCACAGTTCTCGGGTTAATCATGGGTTTACCGATGGCAATACTAATAGCACGGAAGAAATTCGGTAAATCGATTGCAGCATTGCTGGACATCCTCGTCAACATACCTTTGATTGTGCCGTCAATAGCATTAGGCGTTTCCCTCAAATTCTTCTGGAAAGAAAGCCTCCCCTTCATCCCCGAAATGCTACTGCTAATCTTCGCCCACTTGGCAATCACCTACCCCTACATCGTCAAAGCGATGGCAGCAGCCTTCGAAAGAATAAGCATGGACATGGAAGAAGCAGCGCGAACACTAGGAGCTAAACCCTTCAGCCTATTCACAACCATAATCATGCCGTTGACTAAGTACTCTATACTTTCAGGCGCAATAATGGTTTTCACCCGAAGCGTAAGTGAAACAGGCGCCACACTCGCAGTGACAAACCTACGCACTGCCCCCGTGGTCATAGTTGAATGGGTGAAAGGCACCGTCCACGCGACATCGCTGGAAATAGGCTTGGGCTGCGGCTTACTCGTGCTGCTGTCATTCCTAATCCTTTTCGCACTCAGACTATTAACAAGAGGGAAAGGAAGGTACTAACATGCAATTTATAACCTCCAACTTCATAACAATAAACCGAAAAAAAAAGGGAAACTAAGCAATGCCTGACGTCCGCGTAATCAACTTAACAAAAAAATTCGGAGAAATCACAGCCTTAGACAAAATCAACCTCCACATACACGACCAAGAATACTTCTCTCTTTTAGGCCCAAGCGGCTGCGGAAAAACAACATTGCTGAGGCTAATCGCAGGGCTAATTGAACCGAACAGCGGAGAAATCTACATCGGCGAAAAACGCGTAGACAACGTTCCACCTGAAGACCGCGACATAGGCTTCGTGTTCCAAACCTTCGCGCTTTTTCCACACATGACCGTATGGGAAAACGTGCTCTACGGTCCCAGAGTAAAGAACTTTGACCTGAAAGAAGCTGAAACCATAGGTGACGAAGTACTTGAACTAGTCAAATTGCACGAGCGGCTCGAAGCATTCCCCAACGAGTTAAGCGGCGGAATGATGCAGCGAATAGCCGTAGCGCGGGCACTCGCAGCAGGCGCCAAAACACTGCTCTTAGATGAACCGCTCGGACAGTTGGACGCCAAAGTGCGAAACGAAATAAGGTACGAAATCAGGAAAATGGCTAAGGATTTGAATTTAACAGCCATCCACGTTACGCATGACCAAGCCGAAGCCATGTCGATTTCTGACCGAATAGCCGTTATGAAAAAAGGAAAAATCGTACAGATAGGCTCGCCACAGGAGCTCTACCTGCACCCAAACAGCCTATTCGTGGCGCATTTCATAGGCGAATCCAATTTTCTGGAAGGCTCAGTGCTGCAAGCTGCCAACGGAGAGCTTAAACTCGAGTTACGCGGCGGCGTCAAAATCGACGCAATAGGCGACTGCGTTGGAAAAGGCGACAGAGCAGTTTTAGCCATAAGACCTGAACTGTTCACTGTCGAAGTGGGCGCACACAAGGGCAAAAACACGCTGAAAGGCAAGATTGAGAAAGTCACTTTCGAAGGCACATTCATCCGATACGTTATTAGGCTTGAAAACAAAGACGCCGTCGTAGTTATTAAGCCCTCACTGGCTGAAACTTGGATGAACATAGGCACAGAAGTCACTCTAAGCTTCGACATAGAAAAAGCACACGTTTTCGCCTACCCAGCGACAGGCTTAACGGAAGAAACAGCCGTCTCATAAACCGCCTTTTTACTTAATGCTTTGAGAAACCCCATGCAGGGTTTTCTCCCAGTAGAAAGGACGCGTAATCAGCTGCAACAAACCTCGCCAAGCGCCTATGCTAATCAGAACCCAGTAAACGGGCATAGTCAAAGCCAAAGGAACAAAATAGTAACGCCGCTGCTTTACGCAGGTCCACAGATACAGAAACAGGAAAGACAAGTTGCCGACCACAAGATTGAACACGCATATCCACTCTATTGGAAGAAGAAAAAAACTGCTGAAAGCCCCAGGCGCAACAAGGCTGACTGCTGTGATTATCCACAGAAACGGGTTAATTATAGGCATATAAATTCCGCCGCCGAAGGTGAACTGAAACAGAAGAAACTTGCGCCAACCAAGCTCTCTAAGAAGCCTAATCGGGTGCCTCATGTGAACAAGATACGTCTGCGCATGCCCCTTGTACCACCGTGAGCGTTGACGAATCCAACTGCCAAGCTTTATCGTAGCTTCCTCATACGTGTAACAGTCCAGCATGGCGGTTCGCAGTTTTCTTCTCGAAAGCCTAATTCCAATGTCCGCGTCTTCAGTGACGTTGTAGGGGTCCCAGCCGCCGAGGTCACGCAACTGGCTGACTCTGAAGTGGTTGCTCGTGCCGCCTAAAGGTATGGGAACATCAACCCTGTCTAAGCCTTCCAAGTAATAATCATACCAATACGAGTATTCTATTGAAAACCAGCCTGACAACGCGTTCTCTTTGGCGTTATAAAAGTTTAGTTTCGACTGCAGACAAACTACATCGTTTGGCAGTTTCGAAAAGGCAACTGCGGCTTTTCTCAACTGATCCTCGTCAGGATTATCCTCTGCGTCAAATATAACGCAGTATTTGCCTCTGGCTCGCAGCAAGCCATAGTTGCAGGCCCGCGGCTTGGTGGTGATGTCAGCTACAGGTATGACTACAGGTTCAAAAATCTTAAGAAACTCGCGGTAACCTTCAGCGGGGATACCCTCTACACTTTTCGATGGCTCCCCAAACAACCCAAGCTTTCTGGCTTCGCTAAGGGTCTCCTCGTCTTTTTCTTCCATTAAAATTTTCACGTCAAGCTTGTCCTTCGGGTAATCCATTCTGTACAGGTTGCGCATCACGTGAGGCAGAACCGCGGCTTCACGGTACACTGGAACTAAAACAGTGTAAACAGGCAACTCGTCATCCTTCACTTCGCTCAGCTGCTTGTGAGAAAGATAAGCGACGCTCTGCGGTTTCTGAAAGCCTCTGGCAGCAATGTAAATTTTCAAAGGCGTAATGAGAAAGTAAACCACGTTTATTGCCGCGAAGATAACCGCGAAAGTCACAGCGGAACTGATTATTGCCGCAACTAGTAGCACTTGAAACAGAATGAAAACAAACATTTTCTGCCCTGAAGTGAGAACCCTGTACGCTGATTCATCGGGGTTTCTGTAGTAAAGGTCAAGCAACGCACTTTTCTTGTGGATTTCACTGTACACTCTTTCTTTTGCCATTTCAACAGAGTCTAAAGAAGCCACAACCCACGTGACTTGCCGTTCACCAAGCAGATGCTGCATAATCAGCAAGGCTTTGCGGTCAAGCGGATTCGCCAAAGCCATTTTAGCGGTTGCCTTGGTGATTTCCAGCGGAATAATAAGGTAGTCTTCGATAACACGGTATGGCAAAGCAGTTAGAAAACGACAAGCTTGCTCGTTGCTGCACAATCTTTTCAATTGTTGCTGCGTCATAAACGGTAACCCAAAAGCAGTGGCGAGGTCTGCAAAAAAACCTTCAGGCACTTTCACTTTTGCCTTCCGCAGTGTTGAAACTACGTCTTCAGCCCCAATGTCAGGACTTTCCAAAAGTTTCGTTTCGGCAACGCCATGCTTCTTCAGTAAACGTATTATTTCTTCCTTGCTGATACGGAAATCCAAGTGCTGTTCGTGCTGGCGTTGGCTGGGAACCGCTTCAATTTCGATTCTCTCGGTTTCAACGCTGGGCTTTTCCATGTTTTAACCCGGCTTAGAAGGGCTATTAACACTCTCTATTTTCAATATATTAAGACTTACGATTACCAAATAAATATCTACCATAAATCCAGACATGCACAACCCAAAAACAGTTTGATGGTTCGCAGACGGCAAGGTTAAAAAGCGCTCGCAGAGTAAGCTAAAAGCCTGACAGAACACAGGTTATAAAAAGAGCGTGAACACAAAAATGAAAATTATCATAGGCCCTGCCAGCAAGGAGTTAGCCGAAAAAGTCGCAGAACTAACGAACGCCGAAAAAATACCTGTAGCATACAAGACATTTCCAGACGGCGAAGCATACGTCCGCTTGGAAAGTTCAGTTCAAGGCGAACACGCGGTTATAGTGCAGACGACATGTGCCCCACAGGACAGCAACCTTATACAGCTAGCTTTCTTAGCTGACGCTGCCCGCAGAAATGGCGCTACAAAAGTTACCGCGGTTGTGCCTTACTTGGCGTATGCGCGTCAAGATAAAATGTTTCTACAAGGTGAAAACGTAAGCATCGAAACTGTCGGCGGTATGCTTGCATCTGCTGGCGTAAACGAGTTAATCACTGTAAATGTTCATCAAGCGAGCGCACTGGCGAAGTTCCCGTTTTCAGCGCGGAGCCTCAGTGCAATTCCTCTGCTAGCTGAGTATTTCGTCTCAAAGGGCATGCGGAAGGCTTTTGTGTTGTCTCCTGACAAAGGCGCCTTGCATATTGCACAGCAAGCTCAGTTGGTTTTGGGTGGCGGTTGTGGGCATTTAGAGAAGCAGCGTGACCGCTACACGGGAAAGACGAGCCAAACGGGTAAGGGTTTAGACGTTAAAGGTGAATCGGTGATTATTTTTGACGATATCATCAGCACAGGTGGAACAATTGTGGGTGCAGCGAAGATTCTGCGTGAGCTCGGCGCTGCTCATGTTTACACAGCTTGTGTTCATCCCTTACTAATTGGAGATGCCGAAAAGCGGATTCTCGATGCAGGAGTTGAGGAGATTGTGGGCACCGACAGCGTACCCAGCGGCGCGAGCAAGGTTTCACTGGCACCGTTAATAAGCAAAGAATTAAAGGCGCTGAAAAGTGGCTAAGCTCTTTTTTCTGCTAAGCGGCGAATTTGAGTCGCTGTCGTTTGCCGAATTGAAGGCTATTCTGGAAACTGAAGGCTACACGTACACAGTCACTGAGAAACTGGACCAAACGGTGCGGTTAGAAGCAGACGTCGAGTGCGTTAGGCAAGTTCTTCGAAGGTCAGCATACACGCGCGTTTGCGGATTGGAGCTGTTCACCTGCGAAGCAGATAACGATGCTGTTGCAGAGGCAGTCAGTTCGGCAAATTTGGGCGATGTTCTCGAGGAAGGCGAAACGTTTGGAGTGCGCATAAGACGCATCAAGGAATACTCCACAAAAGATGCGACGATGACGCTGGAAAGTTTACTCGGGAAGCTTATACTCCAAAACGCGAAACGCGCAAAAGTCAACCTTGACAAACCTGATAAGACTTTCTATGGAATCCTCACCAACGGTAAACTTATCTTCGGAGTGAAACTTGCTGAGATTCAGCCGAAGCCCTTTGTGGAGCGCAGACCCCGCAAAAAACCGTTTTTTCATCCGTCAGCGATGAATAGTAAACTAGCCCGCTGCATGGTTAACCTTGCGCATGCACGTGAAGGCTCATGTTTATTAGACCCGTTTTGCGGTACTGGAACCACTATCATCGAAGCAGCACTTATCGGCGTGTGTGCTGTCGGAGTCGACGTGCAGCGGAGAATGGCTGATGGCGCAAGACGGAATTTGAGACATTTCTGTTTGGACGCGGAGGCGATAGTTATAGCTGACGCACGCAAACTCCCGTTTACGCATGTAAGCTGTGTTGTTACTGACCCGCCTTACGGCAAAAGCGCAACTACGCTTAAGAGCAGCACTAAAGCGATTGTTGAGGGCATTTTCACGTCTGCGCGTGAACTTCTCAGTGAAGGGCAACGGATTTGTATAGCTTCACCTAAAACAATAGGCATCCAAGCTATTGGTACACGATTGGGGTATAAGCATTTGGAGTCTCATTTCGCTTATGTGCATAGGACTTTGACGCGGGAAGTAGCCGTGTTCGAAAAACCATAAGGTGCAATACAAAATGAGCATACGTGTGACTTTCTTAGGGACTGGTGGCAGCGTTCCTACCTCGGCGCGGAGTTTGCCAGCTGTGCTTGTTCAACGTGGAAACGAGCAATTGATGTTTGACTGCGGGGAAGGCGTGCAGCGGCAGATGATTAAGGCGAAAGCGGGTTTTCATAAGAAGCTTAAGGTGTTTATTTCGCACATGCATGGCGACCATGTGTTGGGGTTGCCTGGGCTTTTACAGACTATGGCGCTTATGGATAGACAGAAAAAAGTAGACATTTACGGTCCTGAAGGTATACGACGGTTTTTGGAAGGTACAAGAGAGGTTTTGCAGTTTGCATTGACGTTTCCGCTTGAAATCCACGAGGTATTTAATGATGGCAAGATTTGCGAGGAAGAGGACTATGTCGTTGAAGCCGCGTGGTCCAACCATGTTATTCCGAGCTTGGCGTATGCCTTTGTGGAGAAGCCGCGCCCCGGGAAGTTTTTTCCTGTCAAAGCCAGGGCATTAGGTGTTCCTGAGGGCGAGTTGTGGTCTGTGCTTCAACGCGGAAAGAAAGTTACTCTGCCAAGCGGCGCAGTTGTTGAGCCTGACGAAGTGATGGGTGAACAGAGGCGTGGCAGGAAAATCGTTTATTCAGGCGATACGAAGCCGTTTGAAGGTTTTGTGCGGTTTGCTGCTTGTGCAGATTTGCTAGTTCATGAGGCGACGTTGGATGATGCGTTGGCTGAGAAGGCGGCGGAGGATGGGCATTCTACGCCTAGTCAAGCCGCGGAAGCCGCTGTAAAAGCGAAAGCGAAAAAGCTTGTTTTAACGCATGTTAGTGCAAGGTATGCTGATGCGCGTGTGCTTTTGGAGCAAGCGCAGAGGGTTTTCAGGGATACGGCTGTGGCTGAGGACTTCTTGCAGTTGGAGTTGCCGCTTATTGATTGTTAGGCGAGCAGTTGCTTCAGCGTTTGCAGGCTTTCTTCCACATGCTCAATGGATTCAACTATTACTGTTTTGCTGTATGATATTTGTTTGAGTGTTTGGGCGAATTGTTGCCAGTTTATTTTTCCGTAGCCTATGCCTAAATGCTGATCCAGTTCGCCCATGTTGTCGCTAGCGTGGATATGTGCAATTTTGTCTTTGAACGCGGTTAGGAAGAGTGTTATTTGCTTGTTTATGTTTGCGTGTCCGATATCTAAAACTAAGTCTACGTCAAGGTTTGTTTCTTTGTAGAATTCGGTGAAGTGTTCTACGCTTTTCATGATGAACGGGTAAGGTTCAGGCACGTTTTCCAACGCAATTTTCACGCCGTGGTCTGCTGCCAGTTTGCACAGTGCGCGGATGCTTTGAAGGTTTTGTGCCCAGTCTTTGCCCGGGTAAAAAGAGCTGATTCCTGTTTTAATGCCGGGGTGAAATACCCACAGCTTAGCGTTTAGTGCGGCTGCGTAGGCCATTGACTGCTTCAAGCGTTTAAGTGAAGCATTCAGCAAGGGTTTTGAGGGTGAGGCAATGTTTATGTCTGCGAAGGGCGCGTGAACCGTGCATTCTAAACCATAAGCGTTTGCTGCTTCATTAAGCGCTTGAACGCGTGTTTTGTTTAGGGCGTGCGCGCCATCATCTACAATTTCGATTAGCCGCGTGTTCACGGTGGCTAGGTGCCGAGCCATTTTGGTGAATGGCTCGTTTAACGTGTAGAGCATTGACAGACCGATTGTAGGTTTGGTCATCGCATTTTTCCCTTCAAGGTTAATTTGATGTTGCTGTTTCGGGCTTAATAACCTAATCTAGTACGGATTCCCTCCGTACAGGTCATGACTCCACACGGTTTTTCGCGGCACATTTCCCCTTTTTTTCTTTTTCCATCCTTTATTCCCCATGGAGGCTGATAGCAGAGCTTGAGCGAGGGAGTTCCAGTCTCGGTTAATCAGCCCAAAAATCTGATTTGTAATTTTCGTGCTCCTAACTTGGAGCAGTACCAGCGTTGGAAGGCTTTTGTCAAGTGGGCTAAAGATAACGGTCATGACGTTTGCCACTTAACCCTCAGCTTGACAGATTCCTTTATGAAAGGAATCGAAGGATCGGCTCAGGTTCGTAATGGCCAACAAGTTGTAAATATTCAACAGAACAATGTTTTTCAGTATCAGGTTTCTAAGCCGAGGCGTGAGCCTTATGATTTGAGTTGTGTGAGAAAAGAGTTTCAGAAAACATTCAGTAGTGTTCTTTTTGAGGCGTATGTTCTTAACAAGGCGAGAGATTTAACGCGGGAATTCAGTTATCGCGATTTTTTAGAGCTGAAACATGACGCTTTTCGGCGAATCATATTGCGTTTAAGGCGTAAGGGAAAAATCGTGGCTAATCCTCAACGCACTGTACCGAGATTCTACTTCTTATCTGAGAGAATCAGCGAATACTCTCCGGATAGGAGAGCAACACAGTAAAACAAATGTTTACAAACAGAGAAGCTGAAGGAAAGTTGCGTCTCAATCCGTCAAGTTTTTCCCATAGTTATTTTTAAGCCGTTCATCTTGATGTGTTTTTGAAGTTTTGGATTTTGATATGTACTGTGCACTTTGTATTTAGTGATTGTGTATTTGGAAGGTGGGCGGTTTTGTATTATGCGGGGTTCTCTTTCAGAGTTTGTATACGTTTGACAATAAACTATATATATTGACAAAAGTATATTATGCAGCATGGGCTATGAATCTTCAGTACCGCGAAAAATACTACAGTACATCAGTGGCAAACAGACAGTTTCCATAAGAGACATTGCGCAGATATTCGAGTTGAAACCCACAACAGCAAAGATCTATTTAAGTCGTCTTGCACGGACAGGGTCAATCAAGAAGGTTGGAAGGGGTCTCTACCAAATCGGAAAAGGCGAGACAGTTGTTATGCGCCCTTCTCCGGAACTCGCCAGGATAGCAAGCGAGCTTCGAGAAGCTTTCCCTATGGCGAAATTTGCTATCTGGTCTCTGCAAATGCTTTCTGGTTATTCGCATTACATGATTGGGAAAGACGTCGTATTCATTGAAACAACAAAGATGTTATCTGCAAGCATGCGAGATATACTCGCGTCTAAGGGATATCGAACAGTATTGAAGCCTGGAAAAAGAGATTTCCAAGAATACACGTACTATCCTGACCGACCAATATTCATTCTGGAACGAAAGGAACAATACGGTCTCACAGTGTTTGAAGGCAATCTAATCCCAACTCCAGAGCGAATTTGGGCGGATGTCTTCTACTTAGTCACTAGGAAGAACTTGACTTTTGATCCTTTTGAGCTTGGGGTTATTTTTTCAGCCATGGTTGACCGGGAAGGAATAAACTTCAGCAGGCTGCTAAGGTATTCTGAGCGCCGAGGAATCTTTAGGGAAATATTGATTTTCCTATATGAATTAATGAAATCCAACTCAAAGGTGGGAAAGCACATTACAGAAAATATTTTGTTAGGCAGACGTGAAACTCTTAACACAATCTTATTCATGATCGAGGGAGCTAGAAGAAATGATTGACACTAGCAAAACTGTGGGATCAGCTGAAACATTCGATCCTGAGAAGATTAACGCGTTACTTTCTCAAGGCGTCATCAATAACGTTGCTAATTTGGAGAAGGCAATCTTTAGTCTCGAATACTTGGGGCAACTGCAAGAAGAGGGCTTGGATTTCATTTTTAAGGGTGGCTCCGCAATACAGGTAATTCTGCGGGACAAATGGACGAGGTTAAGCGTAGACGCGGATATTTGTTCTGGTGTGTCTGAAGAAGAGTTAATTGACATTTTTAATAAAATTCACCAAGAATTCCAAAAAGAAATTTTCTCTTTCAGACCGAGAGAACGAGAGATTTTAGGAGACGTCCCCTTCTATCATTACAGGATAGAGGCTCCAGCAATTACCGAGGTTGAGGCAAAGAGGACTTTTCTGCTTGATGTCATGGGGATTAAGCCCAAGTACCCTGTGAATCAGGTCGAGCTTAAGACTTCCTTTTATGATTCGTCTGTGAGCGTTTTTGTTCCAACTGTAGGTGCCCTTCTTGGTGATAAGCTTTCCACCATTGGACCCCGCACGATGGGACGGCGCTTGGTTGATTCGCGGAATGGTCTTGAATATGCGAAACATTTCTATGACATAAAGAATTTGCAGGAAGCTGATTTCAACGTGGAGGATTGTGGTAAGGCGTTTCATGAGGCAATTGCGATGCAACGAAAGATTCGCAATGTGGACTTTTCGCTGTCGGAGTGTTGTGAGGATTTGTTTTTTACATGTCAAGTGGCGAGTTTACCTCAACAAACTGGCGAAGAGTTAATTCAGAAATTGCAAGGCGATCAACGATCTCGGGCTTTGTCGGAGCTTAGAATACTGAGAGATGGTTTGGCACGGTTTCGGCCGTTTTTGGTTCGAGGGTTAACTTACACTTGGGATGAATTAAGGTATTGCGCTTCATTGACGGCATTATTGACCAAAATGGTGCAGCTGGATCTATCGGAGGAGAAAGTGAAGGAAATTCTGGGGTCAGACACACCTGCCACGAGAGAGGAAATTGAACCAATTATCTCGAGAATTGAAGGTATTCCGAGAAAAGACCGCTGGTTTATACAGTTAGATGAAATAGGAAACTTTCCAAGGCTATTGAAGACTTGGCATTCTTATTTCTTTTTGGGTGAGATTAGCTGAAAGATTCGAATAGATTCAAAAATTTGTTTTTAAGGCTGTTATCAGATGACGGGTCAAAATGCTTAATTCTCTCCGATTGCGTTGCCGCGTAGTAAACATGGTGCAAGTTTTAGCAAATTTTTACTGCAGTTACCCATAAAGTGGGACACTACATTAAATTTTCAGCAATGGCAGCCGCCTCTGCCGGACTCCGTTGACAGCCCGTTTATAAGTAACTTGTCAATGCACTTCCAAGCTATTTATAAACAATTTACGACGAGCATTACAAAACCATGTAATACTCGTAGTATGCCAAAAAAGCTGCATAGGACTTGTCCGATAAAAGTAGTCGGGCCAAAGCCTTTAGGGACTACTACTTCTCGGGTGGGGTACTGGCGTCCCTTGCCCGTTCTAACGTTGAACCTGGCAGTTTCCATTATCGGTAGTATGCAGAAAAAAAAGGAATTCTTTTTTATTCATTCTACCGAGGTTCCTCAGAAATAGGTGACAAAGAGTTTTATAAACTGGGCGCTAAAGAAGAAGTCGATGAAAACTGTACACAAAATGCTTTTCAGCGATGCTCGCGAGATGAAAGAGCTCAGGGATAATTCTGTAGATTTGATGGTTACTTCGCCACCGTACCCGATGATTGAAATGTGGGACTCTATTTTCTCGAAGCAAAACCCAGCGATAGCAGACGCGTTAGAAAACAATGAGGGGGATAGAGCCTTTGAATTAATGAATAAGGAGCTCGATAAAGTCTGGAAAGAAGTTTACCGAGTTTTGAAGGAAGGCGGATTTGCTTGCATCAATATTGGCGATGCGACAAGGACTATTAGCAAAGAGTTTAGGCTGTATGCGAACCATTCAAGGATCTTGCAGTATTGTTTGAGTTTGGGTTTTAGTCCTCTCCCTGAAATATTGTGGAGAAAGCAGACAAACGCTCCCAACAAGTTTATGGGCTCTGGAATGCTGCCTGCGGGCGCCTATGTTACTTTGGAACACGAGTACATTTTGGTTCTAAGAAAAGGTAGCAAGCGTAAATTCATTAATGAAGATGAAAAAAGTCGTAGGCAAAAAAGCGCGTTTTTTTGGGAGGAACGAAATGTGTGGTTCTCAGATGTTTGGGAAGACTTGAAAGGAACCAGGCAAAATAACATTGATAAGACTATTCGTGAGAGAAGCGGAGCTTTCCCATTTGAGTTAGCGTATCGATTGATTAACATGTTTTCGCTCAAGGAAGATACTGTGCTAGACCCGTTTTTGGGGACTGGGACGACCACTATAGCTTCCATGGCAGCGGGCAGGAACAGCGTAGGAATCGAGATAGATCCAAAATTCAGGGCGCACATCTTCTCAAGGTCTAAGAGCATTGTTAATTTTGCTAATCAGCTAATAGAGAATAGAATAAAGAACCATGCGAGTTTCATTCGAGAGAGAATAAAAGCCAAGGGAAGATTGGGTTATGCTAACAGGTATTATGGGTTTCCAGTTATGACGAGCCAAGAAACCGAAATAGTTTTTGACGAACTAAGCAGGATTATAGCGAAGGGCAATGATATTTTTGAAGTTGAATATAAGGAAAATCCGAGTTGGTTTTGGAAGGATGGCGAGATTGCGAGCAAGGACAAGGTGTCATTGACCGAGTGGACTTAATCCTTTTAGCCTTTTGATTTCCTCTGAAATCTCGTTAATTACTTCTGTGTTGTGAATTGCTTTTCCTTTGTCGGTTTTGACGGAAATTATGTAGAAGACTTTGCCGCCGTATTTTTCTGTGAATTTCTTGTGGGTTTCCTTCTGGAATTGGTATTCGTTGATGATTTGTGGTATGTATGCGAATCCAGCGGGCTTTATCTGCAGTCCTATGTATCTGTCGTTAATTTTTATGAAGAAATCGACGTTGTAGAGGCGGTCCCACTCGTCTGGGGCAGGTTCAATCTTAACGCCCAAGATATTTTGTAGCTGCCCATAGATGGTTTGGATTTCAGATTGGTAGCCGTCGTAGGTTCTGTCAATTACCAGTTCAAGGACAAAGTTAATGCAGTCTTCCTCGGTTAATTCCTCGATTTCTGCTCTGCACACTTCGGTAACCTTAACGTATAGTTTTCTTCCAATTTCTTCTAGTTGTTCTTTTGTGCGCACGTTGTTGAAGTAGTATTTTCTCCAGTCTTCCAATGATTTTGGTGCACATTTTCGTATTTCTTCTGCTACGTGCCCGACGTGACGGGGTCTGTTTAACTGCCAGCGCATGTTTGCTTGATTAAGAATCCATTCCTTAGGCAACTTCTCTTCCTCATAGAGGAAACTACTACATCTTTTTTTTGTTGTACATTAAAATATGTTTTGTTCAAGATAGTGCTCAAGAATTTGGCAATAATTTGTTGGGGTGCTTTAGACTTTCGGAGTTTTCCGATCACCTCTTTTTCTTCGGTAGTCCAAAGAAAGATAAGTAACTTAGACATAAAATACACCTTATCTAACTGTGGCGGTTGAAAGATAGATGCCACGAAGTTCCGAGAAACAGCGCGAAGCCATAAGAAAGATAATGCAAATTTGCACTCGAGTTTTTGCTATCCAAATGCTTGCCGAATGTCGTGAAAAAACGAAACTTGGCAAGTGCTGGAAAGTAATTTTCCACAAGAGTGAAAACATCTCTGCTTTTGTTCCCCAAAGCCAAAACGAGTTTGAGAAGATTCATAGTGCCGTCAGGTTGAGTACAGTGAAGCAAGAAAAATGTCTCCTGAAATAGCCAAATGGAGTCTCTGAAAGAATGAGTGAGCCCCCAAGAACAGACCTTGATTTCCTCCCAGAAGCTTTAGTTGAAGAAATGCTTCGTAGTCAGAAGGAAATGATAGAACAAATTGAATGCGCAATGAAAGAAATGTCTACTACAAAGAACAAGTTGCGAGATAAACTTTTAGAAATAGGTCGTTTGAAAAACGTCTCCGAGTTTGTTAAAGTTAAGAGCTACCCAACAACATGTGGGGTTGATGGTACTTATTCCATAATTAAACAACTTTCGATTGACTCTGTAGCATTGGCTGCTTTTGCGGTTGAAGGCCTTATTCCGCCAAGAGAAAGCCGCTTTTGGGAAAAACCCCACCATTTGCTGAAAGTCTTTCCAGTGGTCCATTCGCCCAAGACTATCGATCTCTGTAGGCATCTAATGTTTTCTTTCGAACTGGAACTTGCTACCAAAGCACCGCATCGAGTTGTTTTTCTTGATGGGTCGCTCACTTCCCAACTAATCGCCTTAGGACAAGGTCTGGCTACACTTGATGAAGGTGAAATTGCGCCACCCAAGGCTCTATCCGATTTAGTCGAGCAACGACTTGAAAAGTCATTAGAAGACTACCTTACTGTTCTGACCTCTCCAAGAGTTGACCGAATGTTTGTAGGAGTTCCAAAATATACGAGTCGCACCGAGATAATTAGTGAGCTTCTCAAAGGCGATCTTAATATGCCTATTCTTTCTCAGTGTGATGATAAAGGACTATTGTCGATCATACTTGAGCCTGGCGATGTAGTTGGGCCAATCGAACTTCAAAAACCCCAAGGCCCATGGCATATTAGTGGAATATCCAGCATAAGAAGGTCGCAATTCATTAAACTTAAAGATGATGTAGCTCGTGCCCTCGATGATTTGTATGTACTCTATTTCAAGCCAACAGAAATGCATCCGGCTCTCAGGATTGAAATCAACGGGTCTGTTGTTGGAAATGAACGGAAACTGTCAATTCTACTAGAAGCGTTATTTGATCAAACTGCCATTCCTGGCGTATTCGAGCCTTATCCGCTTTACATTGCAGATATGTTTGTAAAGCACATTCATGGCGGTCTATCTGAACTTAGAGAAGCTGCACTTAGCGATCTTGGAAGAACAAAAGGAATTGACGTATCAGATTTTTATCTCTCATTACATGACTATAGAACTGAGAGTGGTTTCGAATGAATGAGTTGAGCGAGCGAGTTCAACAGAGTGAGTGGATTGGAACAATAAGTTCACCCTCAACAAATACTAGACTAAGTGTCGATATTTTGGAAGAAGCTTACGAGAAAGGATTGGTTGGCAACTTTTGCACTGTAGAGTTTGTTCAGAATGGGCAGCCAGCCTACGCGATAGGGCAAATTGCATCTGTAACTAGGTTAAACCCTTATTTAGAGCGACATTCAGTGAGAAAAATTACCAGCATACGCGGAGAAGCGAATCCACTTACTGGCAAGCATGATGTCCAGACTGTTGAGCTAATAATAACTTCGGTTTTTGAATGGTAAAATGGCGCGGTAAAACCTGCCGTTATTGGCACAGTTCCCCAGACAGGGACCCATGTTCATGCGTTGAATCAGGAGGTTGTAGATAAGCTAACCGAAAAATATGCAAAAGAAATAGTATATATTGGAAAAATGTACAACACGTCAATTCTTCTCCCAACAATGTTTAGACATTTTGGAAAAGGCCCGAGAGGACTCGGTGAAGCATACCATATTGGAATTTTTGGCAAAACAGGTTCGGGGAAATCATATTTAGCTCGCATGATAATACTTGCGTATGCACAACATCCTGAGATGTCCTTGCTCTTAATAGACCCAATGGGGGAATATGCACGGGAAGCATCCAGCTTGGGTCCCATGAAGAAAATATTAGACCATATAGGGAAGCCCTTAGAAACCTATGGAATATCTACTATTTGCTTGGCTGAGTCTGAGTCCTTGCGAAGAATTCTTATGCAAACTAGATTTTTTCAAGAACTAGGTATTCCTTCGGAGGAGTATCAGATAAATGGAGCATTCCTTGTCAAACAGTTCTTTGAAGCAAACAGAAATGGCGTTCAGACAGTAGCAGAAGGTATTGCCCCGTTAAACAGTAGAACCGCCTTCAATCAGCTACTAAATTATATCGGCAATAATGTTCAACGAATTTACGTATCACAAGAACCACGAAATCGAGTTTTAGATAGAATAGCCAATAATCGCGTAGTTTTGGAGAGAATATGGAATTCCGTAATTTCTTTGTTTGTACTTGAAAAAGGAAAGATACGATTGCAAGACTTGATCAATAAAGTTTGCACTACACCAAGCGTTTCCATACTGGATCTTTCGGAACCATCGACGGAAACATACTTTTGGAGTGATGAGGTTATGGCTATTGTATTAAGTGAAATTCTTGCAAGGCTCAGAGAAGTTGGTAATCAGTTCTATCGTTCGGATAAGTTACTGAATTTGCTTACAATAACTGACGAAGCCCATCGTTTTGTACCTCGCGAAAGGCCTGTAGTTGAGGAGTTTTCCACTTTAAAGAAGGCTTTCATTGATGGAATCCGAGAAACTAGAAAATATGGTTTAGGCTGGTGTTTTGTCAGCCAGTCTATTGCTAGCTTGGATTTTGAGATACTTCGTCAAATGAGACTTTATTTTTTTGGTTATGGCCTAGCTTGGGGCGGTGAGCTTCGAGCACTAACAGACCTCGTTGGCAGAGGGGGCATCTTGATTTATATCAGAGTTTCAATGATCCTCAGACTTCGCTAGGGGACAAGAAATATTCATTCATGGCATATGGACCTGTTTCTCCATTATCTGCTTCAGGCGCACCATTATTCTTTGACGCACTTGATTACTTCAAGGAATTCGAAGCTAAGCTTATGCGAGATAAATTTCGCTGATTACACGAATAATAATCGAATGCTGTGATTTAGTTCAAATTTCATGCTTATTGGACTTTACTCACTAAGTACTGATAGTGTTTCCTCAAAGAAGGTGTCAGGACAAAAGTTCTGCCAACGGTTATCTCGTTCACTTCGAGGCAAGCACCATCTTATTTTCCAATATTGAAATAAGTCGCTGAAAGATCGGTTATACCATATGGGTTTCTCGTTAAAGTGAATGACATTGTATAAATTAGATACATTGGGAAAAATGTAGTATCCTCTTTTTATGTTATGGAAAGAGAATTTTGGCAATCCTAACAAACAAAGAGCTTTGCTTATTAACCTGAGTTTTCGTGATGTTCCAGTTCCGTAGCCTCTTTTGGTTTCTATATTGTTCTCCTTCAAGAAAGCAAGCAGCTCAAGATAGAGCTTCTCCGAAATGTGGAAAGTGCCAGCTCCGGATGTAAAACCTATAAATGAGCTCACCTGGTCTTTGTTATATACAATTCGATCGTACATACTGCTCTTTCCATAGGCGCTGGAAGTAGTAACGAAGAGAAGATTTGCGGGTATCTTTCTCTTGCTCATCAAAGTTTCCCTATTTCCATACTTGCATGCATATAGGTCCCGGATTTCATTGGAGACCAATGACAATGCTACCATCTTCCCACCAATTAGTTGATTATAAGGTGGGAGTGCGCCAACTCTTTGCGCATACATTGACTGATTAATCCAATAGTCGATATTAGTACCGGTTAGTTCGAGGAATCTATCTCTGGGAGGAGATCTCAGTGGTGGACTTTGCAGATACAATAGACCGAAGGGTGCATTATGACCTTTGTCCCAAAGGATGAATCTCATCTGTCGTCCAATAGGCTTATCAAAAGGTAGGCTCCACCAAATAAGGTTCCACCAAAAGAAAAGCCGCGACTCGATTGTGTTAGGTTTAACCTCCACTAATTCCAAATCTATTCTTTTTGGGTTCAGTTCCTTACCGCTGATTGTGTGGTTTCTCGCTATTTTCATGTTTTTCAGCAAGAAACTTCTGTGGAAGGTCAATTGCTCCAGTTTCTTCTGCTCGTGTATTTTTCTAAGAATGGATTTTTCTTCGCATTTCGGCACAAGGTGGGGATTTACACAAAAACCTTCCGATTTGATGTGCGCGATTATTTTTTCTCTCAAGCCTTCCCTATCCAAGCGTGAAAATCTGTGGTTGTCTTCTACTGATTGCAAAGAGTAAGGTTCTTGCATGTCTACTCAATTGACCAAATCGCAAATAAATCTTTGTCAAAATAGCGCTATGCTTTCAACAAATGGGACGACTGAAGTTGTTAATATTTTATCTAACCAAATTTCAGACGACGAACTCAGTTTAATCATGCAAACTGTGTATTCTTAGCTTAACCTTAAATATATTTTCAGAAATAGTTCAATTGTGGCTATGAGATGGCTACCTCATCGGAAAAAGAACTACTTCAACTTGATGAAACGACAAAAAACGAACTAATGTCCGGCAACCTCTGCAACACCTGCGTAAAAATTAGAGGGAAAGAATACAACTTAGAGTCGGTTGCAGGTTCAGGCTTCAAGGGAGTTGTTTGGAAAGCTAAGGATGAATGGGAAACCCCGGTAGCAATCAAGTTTGCAATTGTAGAAGATTACCAAAATAAGTCCTTTTTGCAGGAAGTCAATTTAGCCAAAAAGCTACTTGGCTATCCTAGGTTCGCACAATCAATCGACGCTCAAGTTGTTGAACTCCCTTTGCCTTCTGGTCCTAAAAAGCTTGTGTGCTTCGTGGAAGAGTGGATTGACGGATATACTCTTGATGTTTTTCTTGAGAAAGGACAATTCTCATGTTCGTTTTTTCTACAATTTGTCAGAATGATGAGTGAGGCACTAAATAACTTATATTATTTGGGACTTTGTCACGACGACTTAAGAGCAAGCAACATCAAAATATCCCCTCCAAAACCGGGGTCGTTTGAACCTTATGAAACTGAAGTGAAGATAGTTGACACAGGTTCTCTAAAACGCGCTCCTTCTGTTAAAGAAAAAGATGATCATCACTGGTTTGTGCAACACATTGTAGACGTAAGAAACGCTATTTACAGAAAGAAAAGACTTTCAAAAATTGAAAAGAGTTACTTGGGGGCAATAATTCCACTTATTGATAAGATGCTGGATGAGGACAGAGGGGTGGCGTTAATCGATCCCGCAAAAATCGTAGAGCTTTTCGAATTAACTTGGAAGGAATGTGGTCGTTCAATTGAGGAACGCGAACAAAAGCTCAATGACCCGTTTTATTATATTTCAGCTGAAACAATTAGCAGCGATAAACTTCTTGTTGAGTTGTTTGCAGAATCATGTCCTTGGAAAACTGATGTGCTTAGCCCTGACCCAATAGTGCTCACTGGTCCTAGGGGTTGTGGCAAATCAACAATTTTCCGTCGCGTAAGCTTGAAAGGAATGTTATTCAAAGGCATTGACGAGATTAAGAACTCAAGCATAGCAGGTTTCTATATATCATGCACTACTGATTTGAGAAACCACATAAATTGGATAAAGAGCGAAAATCTGGTCAGGCGATTCCGCGGTGATATTCTCCACTACTTCAATCTTTTGATTACAAGAGAAATTGTTGCTACATTCATTTCGGTGGCAAAACGTGAAGACAGAGAATCCCTATTTGGGTTTGGTCTTTCAGAAGAGAGGAAATTTTACAATTTTCTTGTTAACAAACTCATGATAACTGAAGCAGACCGCCTTCGTCTTCAAGGCGTCTCGCCTTTGGCTCACGCTTTGGACTTAATAGAGGGTGAACTAGAAAAATGTCACGAAACGATGGTGAGAGGGTTATCTGTCTCCAAGAGGACCCAACAATCATACATTTCTGAATTGACCAACTATCTAAATAAAAATATTCCCTACCTTCATGAAAGAAAAATCGTTTTCTTCATCGATGATCTCTCCACGCGTCAGATACCTAAGGAAGTCCAGACAGTTTTAAACGATGTAATTCATGAAAGAGCAAAAAACCACATTTTTAAAATATCTTCGGACAAATATGGATGGATAGGACTAGACTCTTTAGCTGCAGTAGGGGAAAAAACACGCGAATTCAAGGAAGTAGACTGTGGAAAATTCTATCTCGTTGACGCAGACAAAAAAATTAAAGAACAATTTGCTAGGGAGCTTTTAGCAAAGCGCTTGACAATGTCAGGTTACAAGGGAACTCCTGAGGAAATTATAGGTAGGTCTTCATACATTGAAGGATCTTTGGGCAAAGCAATACGTGACAGAGCATATAAGAGAAATCGGGTTCATGATGTGTACTTTGGCTTAGAAACAATTACTGACCTTTGCTGCGGCGACATATCTGTTCTATTGGAAATTTATAGGCGAATTTTCAAGAAAGGTCAAGTACACGTAGACAGCCACTTACATGTGCCGCCTTACATACAACATCAAGCAATCAAATCGACGTCGAGAGAGCTATATAATTACATTAAAAACTATCGTCCTTATGGTGAGGAAATGTTTGCTATAGTCACTCACTTCGGGAGGCTTTCTAACAGGATTTTGAGAAAAGGAAGTTTAATACGTCAAAGAGACAAATTTGTTGTGCCCCAAACAACCAGAATTGAAGTTGATGAAGATCCAAGCCAGCCTCAGATAGCGTACACAGCACAACAAAAGGATATAATTGTAGAATTAGTTAAACGCGCGATTTTCATAGAATTGGATCCTGGTAGCGCGAGGCGTGGCTCAACTCCATCGCTTCGCTTGCAGTTGCGGCCAATACTTTGTCCAGCATTCATGACTACACCATTCAAGACGTTTCCTATTAAATGGACACCGGAAGATTTCAGATATTTCTTAATGGATCCCGAGCAGAAATGCCATATTGAATACAGAAAAATCAAGAAAGCGAAACCCGATGAGACTACTCCTAAACTTCTTGATTTTAACACTGCTACAGGAGTGAACTGAGTTGATTTACGTACATGAAGTAGATCTAGCAGATATTATGCCTCAACTGCCCGAAATATCGAAAATACAGATGGAAAGAGACTTCTCAAAGAACACATATGATGATCTCTTTCTTTGTGCTCTGGGTTTCGAGGACAGATGCCCTTGGATTCCACGCATGATTGCTGAAAAAAATGAATACAAATCTGATGAAGCGATTTATTTTGAATACTCTACTAATCCTGAAGATAACGAGATTAACAGGACCGAACTCTTACTTGCTCTGGGAAAGTTTGCAACGTTATCTCTACCCATGCAGTGCGACATTGACGACTTTACAACGATTTTTCGGCAAAAAATAATGACCGTCTGCAAGAAATGTGGCTGTCCAAAGATCACGTTCGACATTAGTGTCTGCTCTTCAAGGTTGCTGCTTCAGATTTTGAAAATACTTTTTGAGTTTGATGTCGAACTTCGCATCGTTTATTCCGAAGCAGCCATATATCATCCAACTCCAGAGGAGGCAAAAAAAGGAAACTTGAACAATAATGAAGAAGTTCTGACCAAAGGAGTCAGTAATGTTTTTCCGAGTAGTGAGCATCCGGGTTACAACCTCGATTCACTTCCCGAAGCAATTGTCGCCTTTGCAACTTTCAACCCCAGAAGAACAAATGCAGTTATCGCTTATATCGACGAGAACCTACTCGGAAAATCATCGGAAAGACTGAATTGGATAATCGGGATTCCGCACGCTCAAGAGGATCAATGGCGAATCGGATTTGTTGAATCAGTAAACAAGATTCCCTCAAATTCTCAGATTTTTAGGGTATCAACCTTTGATTATAGAGATACGTTAAAACTACTGCATAAATTGTATAAGCAATATTCTATGCAATATCACCTAAATATTTCACCCTTGGGCTCGAAAATGCAATCGATAGGTATTGCTTTGTTTCATTACATGAAACCCGAGGTTTCAATAATTTTTGCGCCGCCAATGAGGTACAACGCTAATAATTACTCGGAAATGTGCAAAGACACATGGATTATTAATTTCGGCAGTCTTGGAAAGATCAGAAATGTCCTTGACGAGGTAGGAATGGTTAAAATCAAAACAAAACAGTTACCGAAATAGCAACGGACAAATGTTATATTTCAGTGCTTGAGCATATGAAATGTGACCTTCATGAGCGATTTCAGTCGAGTAGTAATGCTAACTTCAACTGAAGACCCTTATTTCAGAGATGCTTTAGATCTGATGTTTTATCCATCTGCCGTTGCCTACAGATTTAGATACAACCGAAAATGGGTTTCAAAAGAATTTAAACGCGACAATGGGCAACTATCAAAGACCAAAATAGCTAACCTTGTTGGAAAGCGAGCACTGATCGTTCATATTTTGACGGAAAAAAAGAATGGTAACTATGAGATACGTGAGTTTTTGCCACTAAGGGAGGCTCTCATAAATGAGGCCATTGTTGTAGGCGAGTTTCTCTGGCTAGGTTTTAAACTAGGCGATTGGGTTTTATACCGCAACGACATAAAAGAAAACGAACCAAACCAGTATCACAAAATTCTCAAAGCCGCTATCTGTCCTGATTCCATGGATATAGAAAACAGACTGGTAGTCCAAACTGAGATAATTGGGATTGAAACAATACCTGATAATGCTCAACTAGAAAATACTGAAACATTGAGTAATTGGACTCGAATCGCTAAAGGCATAAGTCGCTTCTCAAAAGTCCGTCGAGATTCTAGCAAGAATGTTGTATTTATGAAATTCGTTAGAATAAGAGATGCAACAACTAATGAGATTCTGAACGTGAAAGCGATAGACCCAGGTAAACAAGGTTTTGAGCTTAAATCAGAACGCTCGTATGCTATTGACATTGTTGAGTATACTGACCAAAAAACTGAGCCTTTTGAACTCGAATTGCAGGCAGAAGAGGAAGTAGTCTCGCCGACTATTTCTAAAACGGAAATTCGAGGAAAATATGACGTTCTACATTTTCTAGTTTTTTGCAAGCCTGTAAACAGGGATAGCGTTTCGACACTTTCATTTGAACCTAAGACTGAAAATTATGCAATAAGCAGGGCATTCTTCTGGATAAAAATCAAGACGAGAAAATGGGTCTATGTTGGGATTCCCTTATTCTTTTTTGCTATTTCAACTATTTTTACAAGCGAACAATTCTTCAGACTAATATCAAATCAAGCTATTGACATAGGCGCTTTAGTTTTTGGTTCAGTCGGCACTGTATTTTCAACAATTAGCTTATTCTATTTGAGGAAATAAGGAGAATAACGCAATGAAAACTCTAAATTTCTTCCCCTATTATGAAGCGCTTTTAAGGAAGAGAAATAAATGCACCACAATTCGTTTAGGTGACCAAAGAAGCAAATACGCTGCTGGTGATAGAGCTATAATTACAATTGGCTGGACTGAAAATGAAGCAAACCTAAGATTACAACAAATAGAGATTGCAGAAGTTTGCTTCAAAAGAATAAGAGATATCACGATTGAGGACTTGAATGGAGAAAGCCCTGACTGCACGCAAAAAGAGGCTGTACCTTTTGTTCTGTCAGCAATATATCGTAAGACCGTCTCTGCTGAGGATTACGTCACAATTATAAAATGGAAATACATTAATTAAATCAATGGTCGAAAAATAAGCCGAGGCGAGAATATTCCTCCAAAAGTTGATAGAATTATTGACTGCAACTATTACATCGAGCTCGATGAAAAAATTGTATTAAAGCTTCCATATTTTGGACCTCTTGGCAGAAGAATTTACGTACGATGGCAGCAAGATGGAGTCACCTTGACAAAAGAGTTGTTTGTCCAAAGAACTGATGCCTTCACCACGGATCTCATAGACCTATTGAACAGTTTAAAGAAGGGGGAAATTTTCGAAATAATGTATTCTTGCGGATTCGACGGTTTTATAAGAATATTCTTGGATGAACACGGAAAATTTCTGGGCGAATTTTCAAGCAAATCTGAAAAATCTTTGCAGGAAGTAAAGAGCAAACTCGGAATATAATTGCTTGAACGAGCAAAAACCTGAGCGGAGTGTTCTTAGGCTTAGAAGAAGAAAAACAAACTTGATTTAGGAAATTGATGTTTTTCTTCTTCTAACTTATTAGGTTCTTGGAAAAGGATGCGGATTAAGAATCAATAATGAAGGCAGAATACACTCAAAACATTTTTATCCAGTCCATAATATGTGATTGGAAGCTAGGTAACGCCCTCGAGAATTCAGGTTTTGCCTACTAGCAGATTGAGCTTGTTTTTCGGGTGTTAGCTGGTTCTCTGAAGGCACCGCTGGACTCTGAGCTTTTTTCTGGAGTTAGCTTTTGTTTGCTGAACATTTCTACGGCGTGTTTTATGTAATATGTTTCTTGTATTCTCTCCTCAAGGTGTTCTTCGGCCAACTGGCGCAGTCTATAATTGCTTGTTCTGCCTTTAGGCTTCAGAAAAAGCATTAATTGGAAGAAAAGATCCGTAAACTTCTCTTTGAAAGCTTCCTCTATTGTGTAAGGCAGGTATTTGTTCTCTTCAGCTTCCTCTTTCTTGAAATCCTCTTTCCTTGTTGCCTGAAACAGAAGATAGACCAGCGGTTTCTTGTATGGCGAAGGTGGGTTATTGCATATGAGGGTCGCAACAACTACTAATCCTTTGACTATTCCAGGAAAATGCTCAGACAACCATCTAATTTCCTGAAAAGGCACATATTTTTGCAATTGCCCCTGTTTCTCTAAGAACTCTATAATTTCGTCCCGAATCTCATCGTCAAAGCTCGTCCAATACTCAGCTTCCTTGCCTTCTGCTACTCCGATTTCTGGTCGAGGAAAATAGGCAGCTAGATGTGTAACGGTTCCTACAAAAGTCAGGTTATAGAGTTTCTTCGGACGCTTCTCCCTTTTTCGACTTGGAATAAGCATTAATGCTCCGTGTTCGGTTAGGTTTTTGAGGCAGAAGTGGATTGTTCCATGGCTCAGTCCTGGCAGCTCTGTGTACAGGTCATACTCTGTTTTTGGTCCGTGCTCAGCTATATGACCCAATATGAGCGCTGTCTTCGGAACTTTTCCCCCTTTTACTATCTCTTCAGCAGGCATATCCCAGTAACCAGTGAGATAATTGTGAAGCACTACTTAAATAATTATCGCCCAATATTATCCCAGCAAACCACTGAGATGAAAGCATGGGCATCCCAAAAATCGTAGAGCATAAAATAATCATACTGCGAAAACGTGACGGCTCAACCCAATACACTCTGACGCTGCCAAAAGAATACGCTGAAGCGCTACGAAAAGAAGGCGTAGACTCTCTTTTCATCGTTTATGACCGAGGGTTAGGCGCCTTCCCAAAAGTTCCAGGCTTTACCGAAAAAGCGTTAACCACTTTCATGCAGGAACACTCAGCGCTTCAAGAACTTTTCGTTGGAGCAAAAGAAATTCAAGAGACTTCTAAGCTGCTGCCGTAACAGACGAACTGATTCCCAGCAAAGCATAGATAACATCCCATCTAGGCTAGGAATTTCGTGGTTAAAATAACCTGAACAACGAGAAAAGGAAGTTAAAAGGAGTGAACGAACCTACATCCGAATCTTTATCTGATTTAGGCGTGTTTGAAAGCGAAGCTAATACTACAAACAGCGAGCCAAAATACGATAGAGTTAACCGCACGTGTCCACACTGTAAATCCAGAAAGCTCTGGCGAAACGGCTACCGGTTCACTCCTTTCAATGACAAAATTCAACGCTGGCTATGCTGTAACTGTGGGCGGCGTTTTTCAGACCCTCAAGACGTTGAAAGGGCATGGAGCACGCTTGAACGCATTGAAAGAATTCAATCGAAGTCAATAAAAAGCAGAGACGACAAAGATAATATTCGCCAAATATGCGTCACGGAGACGAAAAACTTGGCAGCGGAACAAAACCAGCAAACAATAGAAGTTCCGCGAAAAACCGACCTGAAAAGCGCAATCGTAAACTTCCTCTGGCACTGCAAGAAACGCAACTACTCTCCCGACACCATCAGAGCATACGGCTTCAGCCTACAACAACTCGTGAAGCTCGGCGTGGACCTATACAACCCCGAAACCTTCATGGAAATCCTGGCACAGCAAACACAGCTGTCGCAAACCCACAAATACAGCCTCCGCAAAGCCTACACCAGCTTCCTCAACGCAAACAAAATCGAAGCAGAACTGCCCACCTACAGAATCACGCGCCCCCTGCCTTACATACCTCCTGAAGAATACCTCGACCAACTAATAGCCAGCAGCAGCGTACAAATGGCAGCCTTCCTAGAAACGCTAAAGCAGACTGGAGCCAGACCTGGCGAAGTGTGGCGACTCAAATGGACCGATATAGATATAGAAGGCAAGAAAGTCCACATCAGCCAACCTGAAAAAGGGTGCAACGCAAGAATACGCCCCATCGACGCCAAACTGCTAAACATGTTGCTCGCGTTGCCACGAAAACAGGAACGCATCTTCACCTACGGATCCCGAGACTTAGCCTGGAAAACCTTCGCACGGATGCGGCAAAGAGCAATACACAAACTCGGCAACCCAGAGCTGCGCAAGATCGACTTCTACACCTTCCGCTACTGGCGAGCAACCATGGAATACCGAAGATTACATGACTTCGGTGCCGTCATGATACTGCTCGGACACAAATCGCTAAAATATGTCCTGTTATACGCGCAGCTAAGCGACGCCTACGCGCATGGCGGATACGTATGCAGAGAAGCAAGGACAACCGCGGAAGCAAGACAACTCATCGAAGACGGATTCGAGTACGTAATGGATAAGGAGGGCGTTAGCCTTTTCAGGAAGCTTAAGTAGCAGACCAGCAAGTGTAGTAATCCAGAAAAAAGCATGTTGCAGGGCCCGTAGTCTAGGCTCATCAGCGTTTCTTGAATGTCCTACTGCGTTAGCGTTGTTTTGTGCTTTGCTAGATACAGCATTTGAGTTTTGGTGGTAAAATACCACGCTGTAGCGGTTTTCTTGTTTTTGCAGTGTTCCAAGAGTTAAACTTGTTTCAGTTGGCAATGCTTAAATAAGGTCGCGTTGCCTTGTGCGGTATGTTGCGAGATTTGAAGGGTTTCGCCCAGTTCATTTCTGCAGAGCGCGGCTTGATGCTTTTTATGATAAGCGTAGGCGCTGCGTTTCTCATGGGCGAGACTGTCGCGTGGCTCAGCGCTGTGTTCCTCGGATTAATTGTGTTCTGCGTTTGGAGCGCTTCGGATGCGATAAACAATTTCTTCGATGTTGACCTCGATGTGTTTTCTGACCCAATGCGAGCAGAGTACACTAAGAAACTCGGCAAACTCGGTTTATTCATTGCCGTAGCGTTTACTGCAGCGTCTTTAGCTTTAGGTGCGGTTACGATGGTGCCGTACGTTGTGTTGTTTGTGGCGCTTGGCCTAGTGTTCGGTGTAGTGTACTCTGTGCCGCCTTTTAGGCTCAGGAAAACCGTTTCTAAACCAGTGGTTAATTTCACTGTTGGCGCCGTACCTGTTCTGATTGTGGCCGCATTTTTCAACGTGTTTTCAGCGGACATCCTGACGCTGGTGCTGCTCATCGGCGTGACTACGGCGGTCAACAGTTTGTGGGAAGATTTGGCGGATTATGCTTCTGATTTCGCCAGTGGCTCTCGCACAATTCCAGTCATTATGGGTTTCAAGCGGGGACTTTTCTTCACAATAATAATGGGCTATGGCTTGATTCCGCTTATGGTGCTGGTTGGCGCGTGCTTCCAGCTGGGTTTGATTTACTATTTTGCTTTGGCAACGCTTGCGGGGTTTGTTTCGCTTCGATTGTTCCAGCAGAGGTGCACACTGTTCAAGGATGACAAAGCGGATAACGGCGAGCTGTTAAGGCTGGGTGAAGCCTTGGCTAAGGACTTCGCTGTTGTAGCCGTCATATTCACGCTAAGCCTCATGATTAGCAGTTTGCTGAAAGCACATGCAATGCCCTTCTGAAAAACCCTCCATTACTTTTCAGCACGGCTTCCGCGGCTGTTGCGAGCATAGGCTTGCTGATCTACCTCAGAAAACGAAACCGCTAACAATACTATAACGTATTTTGATTCTGTGAGTTTTCATGTGGCTGTTCCGTAAATGTCGATTTGAACCACAGCATCCGTCGAGGAAGCGCTTGATTTAGCATCAACCAGAATAGCCCAAATAACATTCTGCGAAGGAAACAGCCTCAACAAATCGTCATCCGACAGCCACAAACTTGAACTATTCGTAAAAGTTTTCTCCACGTTTCCCGCTATTACGTTGTCCAAAAGCTCCAAACGGAACCTAACTGTAACCGTTTCTCCGCTGGCGAAGCTGCCTTGCACGCGTATTCTCGGCTTGAAACTTGAAATCGTAAGCGGACGCGCGTGAATGCTCTCCACATCGCCATACTGGCTGCTTACGCCCAGTGGGATTTTGACGTTTTCTCTTCGGAAGACGCTGCCCAACCCAGATATCCACTTGCCCGAAGGATTATGGATCCTCGCCGTCCAGTTGCCCAAAAAACTTACGCCGCCGTCAAAAGTCGGCGGAGTCACCGCACTAGCGCCTAATACGATGGCGTAAAGATTCACAGGCTCAGATGCGAATGACTCGAAAACCACGCCAGAAATCAAAGTCTGAAACATCGTGCCTTCAACCAGAAGTCCTATCTGGTTGCTCTGCCCGGTTTCACCCATCCAAAACCTGCAGTTCAACAGTTGGCTATCCGAGCACTCTGCGTCGCGCTCAACCTTTATGCCCACCGAATCGTCAACGAGATTAAAAAAGCAGCGGCTAATCTCCGTGCTCGCGTAAGAGCCAGTGGCGTTACCCGTCGGCGTTCTAAAAGCTATGCCTTCCGCGGAATTCACGAAGCGGCAATTCTCAATCTTGTTGCCCTCACTCCAAGTCTCCGTGTTTACAAACTCAATCGCTGTCGAGCAGTTTATGAAAGACATATCCGCAATGGTCGTCCCGAAAGAATTCTCAACCCTCAAAGTGCAATTCACAAAAGTCAAACCAGACACATGATTGTTCTGCGACTCAGCATAACTATCGCCCCTTATGGTCAGCTTTCTGCCGTTGCCTATTATCGTTGCTCCGTCGCTGACTATTCTCGCATTCGCCTTGTTAATCACATTGATATCAGCGGTTAACGGGTAATTGCCCGATTTGATGTAAACGAGGGTGCCCTTAGCTATCGCTTGGCTTATAACCATCGAGGCAGCAGTCGAAGCGAAATCGACTGAACCGCTGGTTTGATTCTTCGCTTTATACACGTCTCCGTCGCGGAAAACCACATACCCGTAAATTGAATCGTCAGAAGAGTAATCCCGCCGCAACGTGCTAAGCTTGTCATTCAACAAGCGAACATTGTCAACTATCAAGTAAGTGTTAAAAGCCGAAAACAGCAGTGCAAAAACGCAGACAATGACAAGCACACGCGTTGAAACTGTCAACCTCATGGCAAACTTCATCCTGAAACTGCACGCTAAATCATGCAAAACTAAAGTTACAACTTCATCGTTAAATAAGGTTTGTCATCACGCCAAAAAGCGCAGGCTCTAAAAAAAGAAAAAAGGGAAGATTGCAGATTACTTCTTTCTAAGCAGCAGTATGCCGACAATGGCAACCGCGATTATTATGGCGATGGTTGCAGCCACAATAGTCATTGTAGGATCAATAGGCTGCGGGTACGCTGGCGGTTCAGTTGCTGGAGGCGCTTCGTCTACATATATGAAAGTCTCCGCGTACGACGGATAATACGATTCAGAACCCGCGAACGTGGCGATAATTGTGTATTTGCCTGGAACTTCTGGAACAAACGCGTGCCCGAAGTTGCCGCTCATGTCGCTTGTAGCCGTGCCAATATGTACAAAGTTGCCGTTAGGGTCAAGCGTGTCCAACGTTACTTGAACACCTTTAACGTTGGTTGGGCATGGCTTCTGCATATACACGTACTCCATCCAAGCGCTCATGCTCTCGTCAGACACCGCTGGAACCCCATTTGGGAACCGCGCTGCTTGTTCATTCTGCTTTGTGCCCGCAGCAATGTCCATGACTGTTCCTTCTATAAGCACCTTGTTGCCGTGCACTGAAACCTTCGGCGAAGCCGTAACCGTGGTGGCGCTCGGACCCTTACCGATGCAGTAGATGCAGTTGTCATAGTAGCTATAGTATGTCAAGTATCCTTCCGCCGTAATCATTGTTGCTGTTCCTGGTCCTCCAGTTTGACCAGCCCAGCTTAGTAGTGACCAAATTTCTTCTCCTGTTGTAGCGTTTATGCAGCGTACTCTCTCGCCCTTGTACAGCGGATAATTAGGCGAATGCTCATTGTTGAAAGCGTAGACTTTTCCGTCAGCGATAGCGCCTATGAAGATGGGGTAGTTGCCCCAAGGTGTTTCGTCTCCGCTGTTGGTATTGTTGTAAACCCAAAGCACTTTTCCAGTTTTCCCTGAATAGCAGATGAGCTCGCCACCGTAACCCTCCGCGTAAATGTTGCCGTAGGCAATCTTGCATCTGGTCCCGCCGCCTTCTCCGCCGCCGTAGTATGAGTAAGCCTTCGTCGCTCCGCTCACTGGTCCCCACAACTGGTTGCCAGTGTCAAGATCATAACCTATATACGACATCGTTTCCACTTCAATCATAACGAACACGCGATTCACCGTGTCTATTGGCAACGCATGTATTCTGCGCGTAAGGTCGTTTGGAGGCGCCGTATAGTTCTTTATCCACAACAGTTGACCTCTTGATCCTGGCTTGTCGCTTATCGCCCATATCGTATAGGGATTCGGAGTGTACTTGTCGCCTACGCCAGCCGCTATTGCACTGCTTCTGCCAAGAATTATGTCGCCAGGTAACACTTGAACAATTGCCGGTGCCGACAGCCCTGACAAATCAGCGTTTATGGTCACGTTCCACGAATACGCATTACTCATGTCTACGACTTTGCCGTTGGGTCTCCATTGATACGCGTTGGTTCCCACGCCGCCGTATGGGTCAACCAGTTCTAAACCCACGTTTTGACAAGTATTATTCCACAAAGCCAGCCATCCACTGCGCCTTGTCGTACTGTAACTGAACACGTAACGCACTATCTCGCCTTTGCTTGTGTACACTTCCGTGCCCGTCGGGACGTTGGTCAAGTTGAACATGAACTTGCCCGTGTACGGATCAAAGGCGCTCCAAGTAGTTCCAGTAGCCACCCACAATGCACCGCCAACTACGCCGTGCTGGTTCTGCGACTCATAATTAAACAGTTGCCCGAAAGAAGGCACAAGTATCGTGTTCGGTGCACCAGTTGACGTGTTTCCAATAGTATACGCCAAGTCGTCTCTATGCCATATTACTTCGCCAGTACGCAAATCCAAGCATGTGTAACCTCCACCTGTAGCTGAATGCCCTAGCGGGTCCGCGTAGTAGAGCCTTCCGTACATGATCATTGCATTGGTGAACCTGCCTTCATATGAACCGCCTGAGTAGAAGCCAACTCCTGGGATCTGGGTGTCTCCGCCTACGATGCCGCCCATTTCAATTGGTCTCTTCCACATTACGTGCGCACTATTAGGTGCGACTCCGCTCCGTTGCCAACGATTGTAGCCGCCTTGATGTGCTCCGCCTAGCCAGTTGGATGTGACTTTTGCCCACGCGCTGTTCTGTCCTTCAATTGGCCGCGTCCAATACTCGGTTGGAAGCGGATACTCAGGAATCTTCTCTACTTGCGTCTCTTGCACTGTAAGGTACGTCGTTGCACTGCTTGCGAGGAACGTGTCATTGATGTAGTCACTGTTGGCTCCAACTAGCCCTGTGGGACCTGTACGGGACAGCACTTGACCTGGGTATTTGAACTCGATTTTGTACGTGCCAACTTGATCTGGCGTGTATGAGGTGAATACGTTTCCTACAGGGTCGGAATCCCATGGTCCAAGTTTTTCGATGTCGCCGTTTGGTTTTGTGATTGTGATTGTGAAGCCGCGCCATCTGTCTCCTGCGAGCCCAGCCGCGGTATGCGGCGCACCATGAATCCACGCCACGAGGAACACGCTTTGTCCTACGCCTACTGGGTTGGGGGAAGCAACAACGTACGCATATGTTTGTATGGTCCATGACGGGGTATGCGCGTTAGCGACGGGTAAAGCTAGTGAAGCTGCGATTGCCACTGTCAGAAAAAGCGCAATCAAAGTAGTAGTAGCAGTTTTGTTTTTTGGCATTTTCATTTTTTTCTTCTCCTTTGTTTTTTATGCCTTTTCTCTCTTTGATGGTGCTGACTTAATAAATTTTTCCAAAATTCCCGCTTCAGTACAAAAATACGCAGTGTTTGGACCACGATATCCAATAAAATTTTTCAGAGACACTCCAGATTAGGCTTGAAATATCTGGAAAGCAACCGGTGAAAAACGCTTTGCCGTTTCTATACAGAGAAGCATCTAAAGCTTCATTATTTGCGCGTGGGGAACGCCTGCGATATGTAACACTGCTTCAGGGTGAACATACCCCTTTTCTATGGCTTTGGCAACGCAGTTCTTGCCCACCATGTTCACGATCGTTGAGTTCTCAATCATGCCCACGGCTTCCTCAACAGAAACCTTTCCGCCATTGTAAAACTCATCTTTAACGTTGAAAGCAATCTTGCCCTCGCGCAGCGTCTTGCCCAGCAGTTCGCAGTCGCAAATAGCCAAGAGCACGTTTCTGCCGACGCGCTTAAGGTTAACGTAAACTTCCAACTGTCAACGCGCTCTCACAAGTTCTTCACAGAAGACTTGGCACCGCACGCCTTGCACACCAAAAAGGTCAAGCGTTTCTCCTTTACAATCTTGGTGTCCGGACGTTTACAAATGGGGCAGCTCACAAAGCTCTCCATGTACCGCTGTAGCAAGCGCTCAAAGCTGTCGTTCCGAAATTTGCCCTGAAAAATTGCCCTTCCGTCATGATATGTTGCAGCGGTAGCCATTTCCCGCGTCAGAAATTTCAGAATATGCTGAGGGTCACGGTCCAAGGAGTCTGCGATTTCTTTGAAATTGGAAATTGTTGTGCGCATGCCTACTACGGAAATCAGTAGTCGAGGCAGCTCCAGCCGCTCGGTTTTAAGCGAAACCTCCGGCATTTGCGAGCATGCGCGCTTCAATAGCTCGTTGTAATCGTACTTCATCTGTTATCTCGCCAAGACAACATGCAGCAACATACTATTAAACACTTATTGTTCAAAACCAACAGTAACTAATCCAAAAACAGGGTTAGATTCAGGAGCTAAACTTGCCAAGATAAATTCATTACATCCTCTAACTGAGCAGCAGAAAAACACCGATGGTGGTCTGAACTCGGGATTACAAGTATTAATGAGGAAAAAAGGAGGGGTGAAAGTTGATGGATTATTTCCGCTTCATTATCACTACTGCGATAGCGATGGCGATGATTATGGCGATGCCCATACCCACGATGGTCCATGTCGGGTCAACTGGCTGCGGGTACTCTACAGGCGGAGATGCTGGTGGTGCCTCGTCCACGCCTATTGCGGTTTCAGCATAAGAAGGCCCGTAAGCGCCTGAGCCTGCGAACGTGGCGATTATCGTATATTTGCCTGGAACTTCAGGAGTAAACATGTGGCTGAACAAGCCGCTCATGTCGCTGGTCACAGTGCCGATGTGCACAAAGTTGCCGTTAGGATCAAGAGCATCCAAAGTTACTTCAACGCCTTTCGCGTTTGCTGGGCATGGTCTCTGCTGGTACAGGTATTCCATCCATTCTTCTTGGTCTTCGTCAGCTATCGCGGGAACGCCGTTCACGAAGCCTAATGTTTTAGCAAGCTTCTGAGCCCCTGCGCATTGGTCAGTGACAGTACCCTTAACAAGCACACTTGTGCCGTGCACCGAAATTTCCGGTGAAGCTGTGACTGTGGTGGCACTTGGACCTTTGCCGAAGCAGTAGATTTGGTTGTCGAACAAGTCAAGGTCCACTAGGTAGCCGTCAGCGATTGCGGGGTTGGCTCCCCAGTGCTGTATTTTCCACAGTAGCTTTCCTGTTTCTAAGTCAACACACCAAATGTGTGCATCGCGTCTCAGCGGCACGCTTGGTGAGTGCTCGCTTGAGTACAGGTAGATTTTGTTGTCAGCAATGCAGCCGAGTGAGAGGGGCGTGTTTTCGTAGTAGCCTTCGAAGCCCACGGTGCCGCTTGTCCAGTTCCACAAGACTTTGCCAGTTTTAATGTCGTAAGCGATTAGCTGTCCGCTGTAGCCGTAGCCTAAGAGCTTACCTTTGTATACAGAGTAACTCATGCCGTAGAAGTTCCACTGTGGTTCTGGTGCGCTTTCCCATAGTTTCTGTCCTGTATCCAACGAGTAGACAAAGCGCCGCCTGTTCATTGATTCTGTGAAGACGAAGACGCCTTCTTCAGAGTGCACGTAGGGTCCAGCCACGCGTCCATAGCCAAAAGCGCCGCCGACAACGACGTCAGGCACGTTCACTGGCGGAGTGAAAGTAATGTTCCACAGTAGCGATGGGGTGATTTTGCCCGTAGAATCAGGCTTCAAGTTTAATGCCCACAAGTGACCCTGCTGCACAAATGTACCGTTGTTTTTGCCTGCGGTTCCGCCGATTATGTATTTGTTTTCAACAACCTGAAGAATGCTACCTGCAACGTCGGGTATTGACGCATTCAATGAGAAACCGTACCGCCCATCGAAGGTATGCCCTAAGTATGGTCTCCACATCCAGTATTGGTTTTGAAGATAGGCTGTTCTGTACCAGATTGCTTGGGTTGTATTCCACACGAGCAAGCGTTTGTTGGCACCTGTGCCTGAAATGCTGTACCGCAGTATGCTGCCATCTTTGCCGTAGACCGCGGTGCCTGAAAGCGAAACATTAGCTATGCTGCATATGTAGTTGCCAGTGAAGGCGTCAAACATTCGCCATGTAGTGGATTCGCCAGTGCCTCCGTATACGCTGCCCATCTGTCCAGTGCTCCATAGATATGGGAAGCCTCCGTGCTGGTTAGGCATCTCGATGTCGAGCACTTGCCCGAAATTCAGCGTGTCTCCGACCAATGCTCCTGAGAAATCGAAGTTTGCTCCTGACACTGGGTATGAATGACTTGTGCCTGCTATTGGACCAGTTGTGTTGTGGAAGAACAATTCTTCGCCTGTACGTAGATCGACACAGTACCACCCGTATCGAGGTGGCGTCTGGACATTGTAGTAGAGTCTTCCGTTCAGAATTATAGGCGGAGACAAACCGAATGTTTCGTAGGATAGCCCAGTATAATATTGTATGTCACCTGTGTCACCGCCCATTACGCCTCCGTCCCAGTATTGCCGTGTCCACATTATGTGCGCAGTCTCAGGTCCAGTGCAATAATTATTTATGCGGCCGGGGTTGTGCGCGCCAGAAAGCCAATTGCCTGCAACTTGGTACCATTGCCTGTTGGCGCCGTGTATTGGGCGAGTCCAGTAGCCTTCTGGAAGCGGTGTTTCGTCATATGGTTGTATTGGCTGTTCTTGCACAGTTACGTAAACGGGTTCGCTTTCGCTTGGCAGATAGGTATCGTTGATCCATTGCTCACCACCGAAGTAGAAGCCCCCTGGTGGAATAGGCTGACCTGTTATCTTGTCGCCTGCAAATTTGAATATAAATTTGTAGGTACCGACTTGAGTGGGCGTGTAGGATGCGTACGCTGAGCCCACAGGGTCGGATGTGAACGGCCCCAAAGTTTCTTTGGAGCCGTCGGGCTTGGTTATTTCAACTGTCATTCCGTCCCATCTGTCGCCGTAACCCCCAACTGCCGTCATCGGGTAGTCGTTAAGCCACATCACAATCAACAAGTCTTGGTTTACGCCCACGATACTTGGTGAAACGCTGATGTAGGACCACGTAGGGATTTCCCATGGAGGAGTGTGCGCGTTAGCCGCTGGCATAGCAAGTGAAGCAGCAATTGTTAATGCTAGAAATATAGCAATAGCAGTAGCAGCTGTGTTGTTTCTTGCAACTCTCATTCTTTTCTCTCCAATATTTTTATTCGCACAGTTCAATATGTGCTTGTCACTATATTGTTGGTTCTAAATTTAAAATTTTTCACAGTATGCCCCGTTTCGCCAAAAAATGCATTTTTCAGTGCTTTCTTAATGCCATTGACGAACCGCACGGGGTATCACTGTAACAGGGGCAACGAAGAGGACTACAGTCGTTATCGCAGCAGTTGCCATCAGCCGTTAAAGTTCTGTGTTGTTATATGATTCTGAGGCGATCTACTTCTGCTCTGTTTGGAACAGGCACTGTGATGGTTTTGCTCAGGCTTTCTCTACCAAAATTCACGGTCACTAAACTGCTTTTCGCGTCTGAATAAAACGCGGTCAACTTCGCTGCTAACTCGATGGATCGTCGGGTTTTTAACCCCTGAAGCAACGTGGTAGGGCCACTCACGTCTGGAACCTCAAAAGAGTAATCGCTACGCCTTTTCTTGAGGGTTAACGCTTTGTTTTCTGCCTCGTTTCTTCCAACAATAATCTTGTTCTCTCCAAACCTGAAGTGCCTGCCCACTTTAAGTAGCGCCACATCAAGCATAGAACAACGTTTTTTATGTTCAAAAAGGTCGCGCAATTTACGGGCAAACTCTTTGCACGTGAGCAAGCAACCGCCTGCCGGAGAAGGGTAATAGGTGATGCCGAATTGTTTGGCGAGGCTAATTTGCGGTTTCCTTGACTTGCCGCGGATACCCAACAACTGCACTCTATCAACGAGTCCTTTTCGCTCAGCAGTGGTTTCGGGCAGCAATTTTGCTGACAGCGGCCTCAGTAACCTACCTTTTAACCCAGCCTCTTCTTCGATTATTCTGAGGGCATTATAATGCTGCGACATGGGGCGCTCGCCGAGAACTTCTCCTGTGAAAATGAACGCAGCGCCTATTTCTCTAGCGTATTTCTTAGCTTTTTTCGCCATGAAGATTTTGCAGTCAACGCAGGGATTCATGTTTCTGCCGTAGCCGTGTTTTGGCTTTCGTATCACGCGAAGGTACTCGTTTCCAACGTTCACGACTTTCAGGGGAACGCCTAACCGCTTTGCCGCTTCAGCTACCGCGTTCTTGTTTTCTTCTTTGCATGAGCAAAAAAGATTCGCAAAGTTTAGGGCTTCTACATCAATGCCTTGATTGAGAAGTAATCGTACGGCAAGTATGCTGTCTAAGCCGCCTGAAAATAACGCTAGAGCCTTAGTTCTTGTCATGCGACAGTAGCTATCTTGCACTCAAATAAGAATTTACCTGTAGCCTGCAGATTGTTTAAGAAATGAAGCCTCTGAGATGCGTTCATTCATTAAGTGCAGGAGGGGAAGATTTGTTTTAATATATCTAATCATACAAAGGGAAGCATGCTTGGGTCAGCGCTAGTGTTGCTTTCGGTGGTGACTTCCGCTCTTGCCGTTATTATAGTTGGTAAGCATTCGCGGAAATCAAGTGCCTTCAACGTTAGCCTAATAGTCTCTTGCGTGGGCATGGCAGTTCTCTGGCCGCTTGCAGTTCTGCTGACTGATTTTGCAAATGCAAACCTTGAAGGGCTTGCGCTTTTTGCAGTGAGCGGCATACTTGCGCCGGGACTAGTTAGGCTGTGTTACTACGAAGGTTTGAAAAAGCTGGGCGCTTCCGTTAATGCCTCACTTTTCTCGGTTTACCCGTTATATAGCTCGATTCTCGCCGTGTTCTTGCTGAATTAGATTTTATCAGTCGAGAATTGGGGCGGCATTTTCTGCATTATCACAGGCGGTTTATTCGTGGAAATTAGTTCCAACGAAATTAATGGAAAAAACAAGTCTGCACGGCGAAGCTTGATTTTCCCCATACTGGGCGGCGTTGCCCTGGGCGTTGCCGCTATTATAAGGAAAGCTGGTTTGAACGTTTTCGACGCGCCCGTGCTAGGCGTTGCCGTTGGATATACTTTTTCGCTTCTCACATACGGTTTGATACTGGCGTTTTCCAAGTCCACGCGGAGAGAACTATCCCTGAAGCAAGATTTCCGATTCTATTGGCAAGCTGGAATAGGTCAAGCTGTTTCGTGGATTTTAACTTTTTATGCTTTAAGCTACGAACGCGTTTCTGTTGTAACACCCATTCTTGCAGTTGAGCCTCTGCTTGTAGCTTTCTTCGCGTACCTCTACCTTAAAAAAGTGGAGCACATATCGCTTAAGCTTGTTGCCAGCACAGTCCTCATCGTCTTAGGAGTAATGCTCGTAATAATTTAGCCACATAACTTTCCAGTTCAGAGTTAACAAACACGGCTGCATTGTTTCTCTCGTTTAGTCACGGTTTCAAGAATCACTGCTGAGGCGGAAAATGCCGCCCGGTGTGTGAACTCTACGGTTTGATGTTTCTAAACCTCACCACATTCAAACCTTTAAGATACTTTTCGTTTTGCCGCGCGTATTTTGCAATTTGCAGCCAAGTTTTCCAGCTAAGGTCCCACTTACTTTTCCCAATTCTCTTAATGCAGGGAATAGGTATTTCAGCCACCGTCATTCGCCGTTTTGCCATTTCCACCTCCATCTCGGTCTCAATAAAGAAATCGCTGGACTTCAAATTTAGCTGGCTCCAGACACTTTTTTTCATCACCCTCATGCCAGTAATAGGTTCAGTAGTCTTGAACTTGCCATAATACACCCTTTTCAGCAGAATCGGGAACAACTGGTAATGCACAAAGGTGTGGAACGAACCAGAGGAACCCTCCTTGTTTAGCAACCTGGAAGCGACCACGACATCATGCTCCTTTGCCATCTCCTGCATCAACGGCAAATACCGGGGCGGATAAGTTCCATCTCCATCGAGGAAAGCAATAAAATCGCCTTTGGCGTTCTTAACGCCAGTAGCCATCGCTATGCCCTTCCCCTTTCTCTTTTCTAATATAATCTTGGCGCCCATTCGCTTCGCGTTTTCAACTGTCTTGTCGGTTGAAAGCCCGTCCACAACTAGAACTTCTTTGTCGATGTCTAATTCGTTTATTTCGCTCAGCGTTTTTGCAATGCCACTTTCTTCATTCAATGTAGGGATTATTATGCTAAGCATTTGAGCACTTACCACAGCGAGCGTTAATGGCTGCATTTATTAATAATGCTGCTTAATAAATTCCACGAAATTAAAGTCAATTTTCACTCTAAAGCAACTGACTATAACGCGTTGAAACTATACGCACAAAACCACATTGCTTAACTTGAGAGTTTACAAAAGCATGAAGCGCACGCGCAAGCTGAAAAGGATAAAATTATATGGGAAATATTTCATTATGAAGTGTCCCATGTGGGTCCGTGGCGCAGTACGGATAGCGCGTCAGCCTTCTAACGCCCTTTTTGGGTGTGAAGACAGCTGAAAGTCCTGGGTTCAAATCCCAGCGG
>JAOZHU010000035.1 GCA_026014705.1 Candidatus Bathyarchaeota archaeon
GCCACGGTAACGGAAGACAACGCAGGCTTCGCTGCCGTAATGCATGACGCTGTCAGGAAAACGAGAACAAGCAGCAGAGCTACTTTTTTGCTCATGCTTATCTCCATCTGCACTGTGCAGTTTCTGCTGTAAAAGCGTTTTTGTCAAGGTTTCTTGACTAAACAGGCATTTTTTAAGTCAAATTTTCTTGAGTGACTCCTATTCAGAGCGGAAGAAGGAAACTGCAGTGCTCACCATATTTGAAGCCTATTAGTGGTTCTATGCAGAAACCAGCAGAGGGTCTATCCCGAGCAACGCCTCCAACGCTATATAAACTATTTAAAAGGAGGCTATAGACAAAAAATCGCACAAAAGAACACGCTGCATTCTTCCTAAACATGCATTTTACGCCAGCAATTAGATTTCGAACTTGTCTATGATTTTTCTCTCTTTTTCGCCCGTTATCTCCGCCACCACATGAATATACTCCTGTAAACCTGAACTCAGAATTCGAGGTTTCAGTAATTCATCTATCTGAAAAACACCCGCCGAATTGGACATCCTAATCTTAATAGTAATCGGCTTCTCATCATCCTCCAAAATCTCAATTTTTTCAATAGACAAAGCCGAAACAGCATGAATATCAATCTTCCCAGCCTTGAAAGGAATCCTAGCCCTCCCAGCCTCCATATCCAACGCATCAGCAATGCTGACAATGCCTGCCTCAACCGTCAAAGGCTTATTCGGCTGCTCATGCGCCACAATAACATGCAACACTTCCGAACACATCACCGCAAGCTCCTCCTCTGAGTAAACCGAATCCAAGCACCTTTCAATAAACTCAAGAGCTAACAGCACACTGTATTTCTCATGGTCATTTCTCGTGACAACCATGCCCAAATCATGAAAAATCGAGCCAAGAACCACCACAACCTCCGCATCCTCAACGCTCAAGCCATAATCCTTCACCACACTCGGCGTAACTTGCTTCTCTGCAAGAATACGCAGCAACCTCAAAGCCAAATTAGCAACGATTTTAACATGCGTAGGACCATGATCCGTGTACCCCATACGATCAATAGCCATTACATTTGCACATTTCCAATAACCATGCAACTTAACATCAGCCTTAACCCTTTCCATAACACGCTTCAGCTTAACGTTACCCCGAAAAGGTATGTTAAAAACAAACGCCATTCGCCAACCAACTCCAACAAGAACTAATCATGCCGCCATGGAAATTTAAAGCTTAACCATTCACTCGCCCTCCGCGCTCACCAAGAACACAATGACACAGCACACAATAGATCCACACGGCAAAAAAACCACGAACAACACGGTGTAAAACCAACTCAAACGTAAAATGCACCCTGCAATCGACAGAGCAGCATTGGAAAACTTGAACACGCCCATAAGTCTCATCATGAACCTAAAAACGTCGGCAAGTTTACAGGTCTTCTTTCATAAAACTTTTATATGTGAGGGGTTGTGCATATGTGAATGTAACGACTCAAAGGAAACACGGTGCCATGATGGAACCAAGTAAAAAACCCCTAAACGTCCTCATAAAACAACTCCACGGAAACATCGAAGTCGTCCTCAAAAACGGCTGCGAATACAAAGGAACCATGATAAAATGCGACGGCCACATGAACATCCTCCTCGAAGGCGCAACAGAATGCAAAGACGAGCAGCTGCTCACAAACTACGGCAACGTACTGCTACGTGGAAACAACATCCTCTACATAGTACTAAACCACACCAAACACTAAAACGCCAACGCCACACATTTTCCAGCAACATACGCATGAACTTCGTCACTGTTAACCTTCAACCCATACCTGCGACCAAAAAAACTCAGCAAATTCTCAACATCACGCCTCAACAGTTCCTGCGCGTTAGGATGATCCGCAACAACATATTGAGGCCAATCAATAATCAAAACATGCATATCTTGATTTAGAATAACATTATACTCGCTGAGGTCAGCGTGAACAACACGCGCCTCCACGTAAGCTCTCTTCACGTTGCCCAAAATTTCCCTCAAAACTTTCGCCGGATCTGGCAGCTCCCGCCACCTCGCCAACTCGGCACCCTCAATCATCCCCATTGCGATAGCATGACGGTTTTGGCTCAGCGGTTCTGGCACAGCGACACAATGCGCATAAACAAGCTTCATAGCGTGAAACTCTTTTTCAGCCGCGAGCCGAGATTGGAAAAGCCAGCTTGCACGCTCCGCAGCATAGCCACGCTTGCGTCGTGTCTGCCTAAAACTTATCCTGCCCAGCCTATGAAATTTCACAGCTATCCGCGTTCCCATCGGTGTTAACGCATCATAAACATCAGCTTCTTTACCCACACCAAGAATCTGCCCAAACGCGTCTATGAGCCCTGCTTTGACGAAGGCATTTATGGATAAACAATCGTAGCCCGCATAATTCAGCGTGTAACCCACATACGCACCGTGCATGCTGTAGACTAACCCTAGCTTGTTAAGTCTATCAAGCGTGAACACTACCCGATCCATAGGCAACTTGGCGTACTTAGCTATCTGCTCCTTCGGCACAAACGCGCGTTTACCCATAGCAGCCTCAATAATATGCAGTATCCTGAGGTCATCAGTCCCGAGTTTCCGAAACACCTCAACCGCAACATCAGCAGACGACATACACCTGACAAATGAGCCACATACCTAATAAGAATAGAGCATGCTCACTCGTGCGCAAGCGGTTTCATAAAAGGAAAAAAGGAGTGCACTTGGTCTAAAGCCAGCAATTACAGGCTGCTCATTTCTGCTGCTTTTCCCATTCAAGAGCAGTTTTCTTAATTATCGCTTCAATATTCTGCGGCTGAGACAAATCAGCAATCACATTATCCAGTTCGTATTTCACAAGCGAATTTATCTCCATGGGTTTCAGCGGGAAATTTTTACCAGTCTGATACAACCGCAACGCTCGCAAACCACACTTAACCATCACATCATTCAGTTCCATCCGCAGACTCTCCAACTCACTCTTGCTCTTGCTCATCGCCTCATCAAAACTCTTTTTCTCACAAGTCAATTCCTTCAACTCACCTGCAAAGCCTTTCAGAATAAACGCATACCGCTCGTTATAGCCTTTTCCATAACCCACCTCCAAATCAACATTTATCTCCTACCACACAATAAAACATCACAGGCGAAAACACAATGAAATACGAAATAAAATACAAACCCTCCTACGCAATGCTAGTCGTCAACTTAGAACAAGGTGAAACCATAACAGCCGAATCAGGCGCCATGACCTACATGACACCCAACATAGAGGCGCGCACACGAAAACGAGAAAAAAGCATCCTCGGCAGCCTAGGCCTAAGCATAATAGGCGGACAATCCTTCTGGGTAAACGACTATACTGCAACAGCTGGACCAGGCGAAGCCGCATTCGTTTCCGCACCGGTAGGCGACATCACAACACTGGAAGTCAAACCGAGCCAAGGCTACATCATACAAAAATCAGCCTACATCGCATCCACAAACACCGTGGACTTAGACGTGAAATGGGAAGGCTTCACCAAAGGTCTATTCGGACAAGGACTATTCATGCTCAAAGCAAAAGGCAGCGGACTACTCTTCATAAACACTTTCGGAGCAATAGACACGCACACGCTGCAACCGGGGCAAACAATGATTGTAGACAACTTCCACCTTGTAGGCTTCAGCGACACATGCAGTTACAAAGTCACCAAATTCGGTGGTCTAAAAGAAACATTGCTCGGCGGCGAAGGCTTAGTCACGCAGATAACTGGACCCGGCGAAATCTACATACAAACCAAAAACCTAAAAGAATTCGTGGAATGGCTCTGGACGCTGCTGGAACCCCGCGTACGCTCCAGAGCACGCTAAAAGTATAAACTTGCCTTTTTTCTATTTCTTCAAAACTCAGCCAAAGCAAGCATCACACTATCTTTGCGCCGTAATCATTGCGTGCGCCTTATCATAAGGCTCTAAACGCACGGTTTCTCTTACGTTAAAGCCTCTCTTCCTTAAGACACGGGCTTCCTGCTGGTAAACCTCCTCAGGCGCCTTCGTCACGTCGATGCTTTGCGATTTCACCGCAAGCATAACCCAGCCATGCGATTTCAAGAACACATCAGCGTTATCCGCTAAGACTTTAGCTTGCTCAGGCTGCGCAATGTCACAGTAAATGCAGTCTACTTTGCCACTGATGAACAACGCGTATTTTTCAGGAAACCGCGCATCCTCCAAAAACGGCGACATATTCACTCTGTAAGCGCAAACATTATCCACCAAGTCCCGCAGCGACCGCGAAGCAAACTCCACACAGTAAACGTGACCTTCCTCGCCCACCATGTCGGAAATGTGGCTCGGCGTAGTCCCCGACGCAGCGCCCAAATAGAGCACGCGACTTCCAAGCGTAATCGGCACGGTTTGCAAGCCCTTGAGGATAGCCGCTGCCAGCTTGCTTCTGAATGCGTCCCAAACACGGTACTCCACGCCTTTAAAACGGACAAGTCGCTCACCGTAAACGGTTCTGCCCACTGCCAAATTGCGAGTGGCTAACCGTTGCGTGCCATCTTCAAGTTTAACTTGATATATTTCAGCAAATTTTGGGTGAGGCTTAATCTTTATATGCACGTCGGTCTTTTCTCCGCTTGTTACCCCTGTTACCTCGCCTGTCGCGCCTATCCCGCCCGCCGTATCGTTCTTGCCGCCACTGCTGCTCACGCCGCTCTTCCCGTCGCTCACGCTGCTCGAACCGCGGCTTTTTCTCCTGAACAGGCGGAGGCTCCTTGTACTTTTCATGAATCTCCTCCAACCGCTTCTCCAAATCCGCCTTCAAAGCGTCACCCACGTACCTGCCACCGCCAAACGCGTCGGTTCGCACTGCGATGGCAAGTTTCCCAGCCAAAGCCCGCGCAATTTTGCCACGTTGCCATCGTTTAGCATCATGCAATAACATGTGCTGAAAAATCAAGCCATGCTTAGGCGGGCGCGCGCCCGTTTTCAATGAGCGGAACAACGCCTTCTCCGCGCCCAACACCTGAATCGTGCTCGCAGGACGCAAGGCTAGATTCTGCAAGCCGCCTGCCACGGCAATTAAACGCGCGCCGAGAAGCGAACCCACTAGCGCCTGCGTGTTGGGTGCTACTTCGTGCATGGTTTTATCCAAGTAACTTTCCATGCCTTGCCGCAGCTCATACAGCTCCAATACGTCTCTGCTTAAGGCTTGGATTTGCGCTAAATCTGTTTCAGTTACGTCAGCGCCCATTGACGATGCGGCGACATCGGCAATCGTTTCCGCTTTAGCCTTGGGCACATCCATTTTTTCAAGAGCTTCGAACACGAAATTGCTTTTATCGCCCAGATTAACAACTAGACGCGCGTAAGTCTCATGTTTTTCAATTAGGCGGTCAAGCTCCGGGAAGTGAACACCATACCATTCGCGCAAGCGCCCCATGAACAAGTTCACGGTGCGGTCTAAATCATCCAATGTCTGAATTGCCTGAGCCACTATCAAGTCCCGTTTCTCAATGGCGCCTTTAACACGCAGTTTAGCAAGCTCCATACTCACATTGCGCGTCCAAACACTCAGTTCCTTTGCGTCTTTAACGAAGCCCGCTTCCACCGCAACGCTTTCCATGCGGGCATGCGCAGCCTCCGCATCGGCAGGCGCGGCAACCTCCACCGCAATGCCTGTCTTCTTCTGCACCGCGGCTGCAAGGCTGGTGCTCTCGAAGGCAAAGACATCGTAACCTTTGTCCTTAAGCTCATCGATTATAGAAGCAAGCTCAGTTGAAACCTTCCCAGCTTCAAGCTTAGCTAAAGTTTTCGCTGCTGCTTGCGGCTTCTTCGCGAATAAAGTTTGGGCAGCAAGTTTTCCTTCTTCAGTAAATGCCGCGAAACCGAAGGGAAACTGAATTATTATGGCTTTCATTATCCTGTGCTCCGTTAACAAGCCTAACTATTGCATACTAACTGTATTAATAAATAGTTGTTGATTGAGGATGAAAAACAGCTGAGCACCCTATAATGCCTAAGGAGGTTCAGTGTCTTTTTGGCTAGCTATCCTTTGAATAATTTGAAATTTTCTCTTTGGGCGTTATAGAATGGTTTATATTTTTTGTGTGCATTATAGAATTAGTTATCTGCTTTTTGGGACGCTACGAACTTTGAACTACTCAAGTTCAACACCGCGTTTCGCTCAACTGAAAACACTGCTCAACGAGTGGCGATTGGCTTTTCTATTGTTTGCATCAGCCTACGCAGCAATTCTCCTGCTTCACATTGCAGATGCGCCTCTGCAATGGGACGAAATCGTTCACCTTAACGATGGCTTGTTCCTGTTACGCGGAAACTACTCTGAAATGAACTCTTTCTATCCGCCGCTATTTGATGTAGCAACCGCCGTTTTCTTCAAACTCTTCGGCGTGAGCGTGCTTTCAGGCAGACTCGTTTCCATGTCGTTTTCTCTTCTTTCCCTCTGTGCGGTGTTTGAGCTTGCTTACCGCTTGTACAATGGACAAACTGCGTTGCTTGCAAGTGTGCTTCTGGGTATAATGCCCGGCTATCTGTGGATTTCCCGCATGACCATGACTGAAACAATGCTGCTTTTCTTCTTCGTGGCATCTCTTTTCTTTTTCTTCAAATGGCTGCGTAGCCAACAGCGCAAGGTGCTAGTCATAAGCGGTTTGGCGCTAGGATTGGGTTTCCTGACCAAATATCCTGCGCTCATCGCCACAGCCATAATGACTGCGAGTATACCTCTTTTGGATAAATTCCGCATCAGACCCCTGTTCGCCAAGTTCACAATCCTGCTGGTAACTGTTTTGGTCGTGGCTACACCGTGGATTGTCATTTCGTATCAAATCTACGCCTCAAAAATGTTGGATGAATGGCTGTATGCGCTGCAAGTAGGCAACCCTGAAAAAGCACTATACAGCACGCGTTTTCCGTTGCCCATATTTTACCTGATCGAAATGACTTGGCCTTACAATGACACTCACCCAATTTCGTTTCTGTTTTACATCATAAGCATGCTCGGTCTAGGATTATTTGCGTGGCGCAGAAAGAGCGAGGACAAATTTCTAATAGTCTGGTTTACAGTGGTTTACATTTTCTTTTCCCTCGTAAGCAACAAACACTGGCGATACGTGATGCCCCTCTTTCCAGTTTTGGCAGTTTCAGCCTCAGCGCTCATCGTTTTCCTCTATAACCGACTCTGGAAAATCGATAAAAACTCACATAACGCAAACAAAAAACGCGCCATTAAAGCGGCAGGAGTCTTGTTCACTGTACTTCTAATAATCAGCACATATTACAGCGCTAGTGATGCCTATGAGTGGGTTGCCCGCGACCAAGTTAAAATCGACATCGAATCGGCGACGAACTATGCCGCCAACCGACTCAGCCAGAACGAGTCAATAATGCTGCTTTGTCCATTTAATCTTTTCAGTTCCGACATGGTACGGTTTTACTTGTGGGTTAACGGCGCCAAACAGAACCACGTTTACCAGTATCCGCAACTGCCCGTTGACACGTACACGCCTAGCTTTAACATTACCGAGTTAATTTGCTTGTGCAAGCAACATCACGTGAAATACGTGTTTACCTACGAGTTCGGCGGTACGGTACCCTACTTCAACACGTCGCTTAACCTGCAGGCAATTTACATACTGCTGTACGAGTCAGGCAATTTCACGCATATATCCGACGAAGCTACTTTCGGGTCGAATCCACGCCGAATCTTCGTTTTGACCTTCTTGGGCTAACGAGACACATTCACATTAGCACTTGAATTGGCAAATGCACGTTAATCATGCAGCTGTGGCGATAAACTCGGCGTTTGGCTAAGGTTTAAACTCTGGTTCTCAGAATTATACGTGGTTAACCTGAGGGGGCGAAAAACTGCATGTCTGTTCCGCATCGTACACGCGGCGTCAAAGTCCTAAAAGCTGTTTCTTCACCTATCAGGCTAACAATCTTGAACTTGCTATTCGATAAGGGCGCGTTGTCCTACACAGAGCTAATGAACGCTCTTAAGATGAATCCAAGCCGAGACGCAGGACGATTCGCGTATCACCTGAAATTCCTGCTCAAGGCAGCCCTGCTTGAAGTAGACGCAGACGCCAAGAAGTATTACCTAACGGAACTGGGCAAAATGGTTATCGACGTAGCGGACAGAGTGGAGAAGAAAGCCCACAAACCCCGCGGCATGATAGTCCGCACTTCGCATTACACGCTGGAGGAATTTGATGCCAACAAAATCGCAAACACGCTCATAAGAGAAGCTAAGATGCCTGCTGAACTCGCCCAGAAAACAGCGAAGGAAGCAGAAAAACTCTTGCTCAAATCAAAAACAAAATACTTAACCGCCCCACTAGTTAGAGAAGTAGTAAACGCAATCCTAGTTGAGAAAGGATTGGAGGATTACCGCCACAAACTCACGCGGCTCGGCATGCCAGTTCATGAAGTAACTGCGTTACTGGAAACCAAAGACACTGTTGAAAACTCGGAGGCTTTGTTGAGGGAAGCGGGAAAAGCAGTGCTCAGCGAATATACGCTTTTGAACGTTTACCCCCGCGATGTTGCTGACGCTTATGTTTCAGGTTCCATCCACATAAACAACTTAGGAACATGGCTTCTAAAACCAAACGAAGTGATACACGATCTGCGCTTTTTTTTCCAAAATGGCATTCAAGCCAGCAATCCACTTCAACTTTCCGCTGCGCGCCCTCAAACTTTTGGAGCCGCATTGTCAACTGTCTTCAACGTACTTTTGCACACACGCGGCGAAGTGAACGCATCGCAAACATGCGACTATTTTAACGTGTTTCTCGCGCCGTTCGCCAAGGGAACTGAAGCAGCAAGAATAAAGGAAAATTTGCGCCTTTTCATAACGAGCATTCATACTCATGTTGATGCAGCGTTGAGCGTAGATCTTACAATTCCAAAATTCATCGCCGATAAAGCAGCAATTGGACCTCAAGGAAAAAACTGTGGCAACTACAGAGATTTCTCAGAAGAAAGCCGTCTGTTAGCTGAACTCATGATAGACATATTTGCAGAAGAAAGCTCGCTGAAGCCATTGCTCAATCCCAAACTCATCGTAAAAGTTACAGACCAAGCATTTACCGATGAAAACGCAAAGGCGCTTCTCCTGAAAGCCCACGGTTTAGCAGCGGAAAATGGCGCGCCGTACTTTGCAAACATGTTGCAATCAGGAAAAACCGCTGCTTTTGCGGCATCAGGCTGCAAATTTGAGACGGATCTAACTGGCGACTGGGAAACCGACACGCTGAGAACAGGTTGCATAGGGTATGTGACCATCAATTTACCTAGAATTGTCCAAGAAAGCGAAAGGGACAAGAACAAATTTTCTGAGGTTTTAAGGGAACGCTGTGAGATGGCATCTAGGGCCCTTGTTATCAAATACCGTGCGCTCAAGCAGAACGGGCGAAAATCTTTTCCATTCCTAACGCAAAACACAAACGGCGATACCTATTTCAGACTCGAAAGCTGCTCCAGCATAATAAACTTGGCAGGACTCAACGAGTGCGTGGAAAGCTTCACCGGAAAATCATTGAGCAACGAAGAAAGCGCCATGGCTACAGAGGAAATCTTGCAAGGCTTGCAGGCGTTTAAGCATAAGGTCGGCAGAAAATATGGAAAACGCTTGTTCACAGCCATACTGCGGAGCCTTGATGCATCTGAACGCTTGGCGCAGCTGGATGTTGAAAAATACGGCGTTGCCAAGGTCAAGTTTTCAGGAACCCGCGAAAAACCCTTTTACTCCACCACCAGGCGCATACAACTTCAAGGCAGCAGTCTGCCTTCCGGTGCCTTGGATACAGAGCAGAAACTGCGAGTATTGAACTCTGGAGGAAGCCTAAACATAATCGAGCTGGATGAAAAACACTACGTGCCAGAAGAACTATACAACGTGACGAAGCAAGTGGTTGAGAAGCAGGCAGTAGAGTTTTTCACATATAATCGTAAAATAACGCACTGCAGCAACTGCAGAAAAAACTGGTTCGGTGTGCTGCATAAGTGCCCGTCTTGCGGATCTCTGAGCACTATAGTGCAGTTTGACAGGTTTAGCTCTACGTGAACAGCAATCATCTAACGGCGCCTAAAACCAACGCCAAGAGTGCCATCCGCACTACAACGCCATTGTAGACCTGCTGGAAGTAACGCGCTTGAGGCGTGCTGTCAACTTCAGGAGCAATTTCGTCTACCCTTGGAAGCGGATGAAGAATCGTCAAGTCTTTTTTCGCAGCCGCTACAGTTTTTAAATCAATTTTGTAGGTGCCTTTGACTTTGGCGTATTCCGCAAGGTCTGGAAACCGTTCCTTCTGTATACGCGTGACGTATAGCACGTCTATTTTTGGAATTACTTTTTCAAGGTTCGAGTCTTCGGTTACTGCGATTTTATTTTGTATTGCCCTCAGCACTTCGCGTCGCATTCGAAGAGTTTCTGGCGAGATTAAGTGCAATTCGATGTCGTATAGCGAAAGCGCGTAGGCAAGCGAGTGCACCGTTCTGCCGTAGCGCAAGTCGCCTACCAAAGCAACTTTTAACCCATCAATTTTTCCTTTTTCCTTCTGCACGGTATACAGATCTATAAGCGCTTGTGTAGGGTGTTCTTCGGAACCGCTTCCGCCGTTTACTATTGGCACTTTAGCGAGTTCGGCGGCAAGTTTCGCGGCGCCGTCAAGCGGGTGCCTGAGCGCGATTACGTCAGCGTAGTTTTCAACGGTGCGTACGGTGTCTGCTAGATTTTCGCCTTTCTTTACTGATGCGATTTCGGCTTCGGCGAAGCCTATCACAGACCCTCCGAGCTTCAGCATTGCTGCTTCAAAGCTTAGGCGCGTGCGCGTGCTGGGTTCGAAGAAAAGTGTAGCGAGGATTTTTCCTTTTAGCATGTCTGAGCCCTTTGAGGCGACGGCTTCCATGGTTTTGCTGGTGTTCAGGATGTAGGTGATTTCTTCGCGTGAGAAGTCTTCAATTGATATTATGTCCCTTCCGTGGAACTTCAAGCGGTGCACCTAAAGACAAGAGAGTTGATAACTGCTAAATAACACTTTTTATGAAAGGAAAATCGCGGTTGAAGCTGGGAAAGAAAAAAGGGAGTTGGGGTTATTTCTTGCTTTTGCCGCGGTACATTACCGCAAGCGCGATGGCGATTACTGCGACGATGGCTAATACTACTATCGCTGCGATGTATTCCATGGGCACACCGGATGGTTGAGCAGTTCCTGATGGTGCGAACATTGCTTGGTATGTGTATGTGTAGCCGTATCCGCAAATTATGCTCGTCGGATTGTCGGTGAAGGTCACTGGGTGTCCATCTGCGCCCACAGCGACCCAATAGACGAAGTCGTATCCTGAATTTGGCGTTGCTTTTAAGCTAATGGTTGCGCCGTCAGTGTAGTAGTAGGTTCCTGGTCCTGGATTGGTGGTTCCGCCTATCGAGTTTAGGACCACAACTATGGCTTCGTTCGTGGCTGGAGGCGCTGCTGTCGGAACAAACACGGGTTCATATACGTAGGTGTAACCGTAGCCGCAGATTACTGTTAATGGGTTTGTTGAGACTATTAAGCTGTCCATGGCGACGTTTGATGGTGAGGGAAACTTGGGTACCCACTCGCTGTCTGCTGCCGCGTTTTCTGGGTAGTTTATCGGTGGCACATTGTGTCCTGGCGTGTAGGTTCCGCGGATTATCCAGTATTGGAATTTGAATCCGCTGTCTGCTGTAGCTTGCAAAGTGATGGTCTCTCCATAGCCATACCTGTATGCCCCAGGCGATAGGTTTGTTGTTCCGCCTACGGAAGCGGCGATGACGACTATGGCGGTTTCTTGAGGAGCTGGTGGAGGGGTGGGTGGGTTGTATGGGTTTGGCACTTGTGGGTATTGTTCTGGCGGGATTTCTTCTTGTGCGTATGCGCTTGAACTGAGGGTTAGCAGAAGGGTTGTTATTGTTAGAAGGAACAAAAGCAAGGTGGTTGTGGATTTGGTGGTTTTCAACAATTATTTTCTCTCCTTTTCTTGAGACTCTGAAATGGTCTCTATTTACTAATATTGCCATTGTCATATATATATATATAAACTGATAGCTATCTCGTTACGTCAGATGTTATCAGAGAAAAAGGTTCGCAGAAAAAGTTTCGTCTTGTGGTCGTTGGTTGTATGACTAGTTGCTATTTGCGTTTAAGGTTAGTTTTTGCGCACAACGGTTATTTAGTACGTGATTAGGGTTCCCTCTTTTTGTTGATTTCTGTTCAGCAACTTGATTCTTGCATGAGAACAGTGCAGAGTTTTCAAGAAGGTGGTGCTTTTATTGGGCAAGGTTTTTATTAGCCTGTTAGGCTTACTCTGTCCCGACAAAAGCAAAGGATGATCTGCGATGGTACTGCAAAAAGGCGATTTCATACTAGTCGAGTACACGGCAAAGGTGAAGGAAACAAACGAGGTTTTCGACACCACAAATGAGGAAACCGCTAAGAAAGAGCACCTTCACAAGGAAGGCGAAATTTATGAGCCGAGGCTAATAGTAGTCGGCGAAGGTTGGATGCTGAAAACCTTGGATGAGAGCTTCACCACCATGGAGCCTGGTAAAACTGCGACTGTGGAGATTTCACCTGACAAGGCTTTTGGTGCTAGAGATCCAGAGAAGGTTAAGCGTGTTCCGCTGAAGCAGTTGGTTGCCAAAGGTATTAATCCTGTGATTGGCATGCGTATTGAATATGGTGGAAAAAACGCGAGCATACGCTCCATCGGCGCTGGCCGGGTTCTTTTGGATTTTAATGCGCCGCTGGCGGGTAAGACTCTTGTTTACGACGTTACCGTGATTAAGAAGTTGGAAACTAAAGAGGAGAAAGTTGCGGCGCTTGTTCATCGCAGGATTCCAGTTGCTGAGGCAGCGAAGTTCAAGCTTGCATTTGAAGAGGGCATTTTGACTGTGGAGATGCCTGAGGAAACTTTCTATTTGGAGGGTGTTCAAGTGGCGAAGCGCGGCGTCGCCGTGGATGTGCAGAAATTCTTCCCGGACATAGTTGCAGTAAAGTTCGTTGAGGTCTTTAAGGTCGAGCCGAAGCCAGAAGTTAAAGCTTAGTTGATTACTTCGGTTGCGCGTGCGACTTTCTCGCAGGCTTCGCGGCTTAGCCTTAGTTTATGGAGGATTGTGTATCTTTCGGGTCTGATGGTGGCTGCCATTTCTAGCGCTGTTATTATGTCTTCGTTTTTGGCGCCTAGTTCTTGGGCTGTTGTGGGTGCGCCTACTTGTTTTAGTGTTTCTCTTATTTGTTGCCAGTTTGCTCTGTGTAGATAGGCGGTTAGGATGGAGCCAACGCCGCATTGTTCGCCGTGCATGGCATGTGGGCAGTGGAGCATGTCTAGGGCGTGGCTGAACAGGTGTTCTGAGCCGCTGCAGGGTCGGCTGCTTCCTGCGATGCTCATGGCTACGCCGCAGCTCACTAGTGCTTCAAGGAGTATTCGCAGGCCTTCTTCGTTGTTGGGTTGGATGAGTTCTGCGTTTTGTATTAGTAGTTTTGTGCTCATCAAGGCTAGGCTTGCTGCGTATTCGCCGTAGTACTCGTTTTTTTCGGCGTGCGCTAGTTGCCAGTCTTTGACTGCGGTGAATTTGGCGATTACGTCTCCGCAGCCGCTGATGATTGAGCGCCATGGTGCTTGCGCTATGATGTTTGTGTCGGCGATTATGGCTAGTGGTGCTTGTGCCATGATTGAGTAGGGTTTGTTTGTTCCTTTGATTGAGGCGAGTGGGCTGGCGATGCCGTCGTGTGAGAGTGTTGTGGGAATGCTGATGAATGGTGTGTGTTGGTTTGCGGAGGTGAGTTTTGCGGCGTCGATTTTTGCTCCTCCGCCGACTGCGAAGATTACGCGTGGTTTTGTGGTTTTGATGTGCTGTTCGATTGTTTGGATGTCTTTGTTTGTTGCGTTTTCTACGAGTAGTGTGTCTACGATTATGCCTGTTTGTTCTAGCAGTGCGTGGACGGCTTTTCCTGCTATTTCGTGGCTTTTTTCGCCTGCGATTATGAGGGCTGTGCCGCTGTTGAGGTTTAGTCTGCGTGTGACTTCGGGTATGCGGTTTAGGGTGTTTTTTCCGACTATTACTTCTCGCGGTAGCTGCATGTAATGGTAGCTTGCGGTCAAGTTTGGTTCACTGTTGGTTGTTATTGTCTAGTTTGTGGCTTAGGGTTTAAACCTTTTTGCGCAATATGCGTTTTGGGCGTTGTTGTTTTCGGTGTGGTGCACGGTGGTTTTACTGGTGCATTTTGCAGTTGTTTGTGTTTGGTGCTTGGTTTGTTTCTGTTTGGTTGTTGGTTGTGGTTTGTGCAGGAATGTGTCGCTTCTTGCTGTTGGTTTCTGTCGGCTTAAAACGTGCGGGGTTTTCGCTGTTATGCTTGGGGCAATCTATAGCCCCCTTTTAAATAGTTTATATAGTGCTGAAAGCGCTGCTCGGGATGGACCCTCTACTGTTTTCTGCAATGAGTTTCTAATATGCTGCAAATAGGTTTGCGTTTCGGCATGAATTGGGAAACAACTCTTTTGTTCAGCAATTTTTTCTTGGCTGTGTTTGATACTAAAACTTAAATTGTAAGGTTTGCACCACACATATTTATGAAACTCCTAACGGTGTTGGGCGCTGTTGTCGTGGCTATTCTGTTCTTTTTCGCGGTAATTTTCGCTATGGCGGCTTCAGTTGCAGCAACTACGACACGGTTAGCCGTAAGCATGATGCTGTTCGCTATTGGTTTAATCGTGGCTGTGGCAACTTATTACATGACGCGGAAGCCCAGAACCGTTATTCATCAACTGGAGCTCTCAGGGCAAATGCAAGCCGCGGAGTTGAAGTGCCCGCGTTGCTCCGCCTCAGTTAACGCAAATCAGATTAAACTTATTTCAGGCGTGCCATATGCCACATGCCCCTATTGTGGTAACACATTTGAGGTGGCTGAGGAACCGAAATGGTGAAGAAGCGCCAGTGGCTCTCGATTCTTGTTTTCTTTGTGATTTGTTTCACGTTTGTCGCTGCCTCTGCTCAGGCTTGGACAGGCACCTTCCACCTTGAACATGAGTGGGTGAAAATCTGGATAAACCAAGACGGCACGATAGACCTGCTCTACGACATACGCCTGAAGCTGGATTCAGGTGATTCGATAAGCCGAGTGTTCATCGGACAGCCCCAGCGCGACTTCACAATAGGCACAGCAATCGATGGATACGGCAACGTTTTAGCTGCCACCGACATAAGCTCTGGAAGCGACTACAGGGTCCAAGTAAAATTCATATGGGAAATGGCAGTGGGAGAAAGCTTGAGTTTTAACCTCACAACAAACGTCGCGAACGTGCTTTACAATGACACGATGAACCCCGGCAACATCGGCATGCAATTCACACCAACATGGTTCGAAGCTCCAATCTACGACCTGCGCATACAAATCGTCCTCCCTCCAAACGTTAAGACAGATGAAGTGAAAACTGCGCAGGAAGCGTACTGGAACAAAACGGCAGACGAAGAAGGCAGATTAACGGTTTACTGGGAAAAGCAAAACCTCGCATCAGGTCAAAAATACCCAATAGGCATATCTTTCCCCGCAAAGTACTTACCCGACTATGAACCTATCACCACACCCACGTCACAGCCGCCTACAGAAGAAAACGGCGAAGACTCGTACGCCTTAGTAGTCATTGCATGCGTGTTCGTGTTTCTGGCGGTTGCCATAGCCCTATTTGTTGCCCGCAAAAAACCCTACACTGCACCGAAAGTCAGCATGGAGACTCTCGGCGTAAGACGCGGATTAACCGCAGTTGAAGCCTCATTTCTTCTTGAAATGAAACCAGCACAGATAGTCACCGAAATTCTCTACAGCTTACTCCAAAAACGCGCAGTATGGACTGAGGCAACCAACCCCGCGCTCAAACTGCAAATAATGCCCGAATACAAAGATAAAACAGGCACCAAAGAAAACCCTCTGCGTTATTATGAAATAGACTTTCTCAACGCCGTGAAAGCCGACGGAACACTCGACGAAGAAAAGCTAGCCCACACCATAATGTACTTGCGCGACACAGTGGAGCAGAAACTACGTGGATACAGCCGACGCGACACCGTAGACTACTACCGAAAAATCGTCGATAAAGCATGGACACAAGTGGAGCAAGCTGGCACAGCTGACATCGCATCGAATGCCTACGACGAGCAACTGCTCTGGCTTCTGCTCGACCCCAACCACCGAGCGCGCACAGAAAACGTCTTCCAAAACCGCACCTTCGAACCAAACCCCCTATGGTTCTGGTACTGGCACGGCTATCACCATTACCACCCGAATCCCACGTACACTCCGCCAATCAACACCTCAAACCCAACTGCGAAGCCACCAGCAATCCCCGGCGCAGAATTCGCAGACAACATTGCCACAGCAGTCGAAAAAACCTCCAGTGACATCGTGATTAACCTCGAAAAATTCGCCAACGCCATCCTCCCACCGCCACCTTCAACCAAAACGTCACGTGAACCAGCCCGCCATGGCAGCGGTTGCGTCTGCGCCTGTGCTTCATGTGCCTGCGCTTGTGCCTGCGTTTCCTGCGCTTGCGCCTGTGCCGGCGGAGGTGTCGGTTAAAAATGGCTTTCATGCGCAAGATTCTCCGTTTTCCCTCAATTCCCCACGGGCGTTTCACTTACAGGGGAAAAGGAGAGTTCGAAGGCATGGCGCTGCAATTGCGCGTAGAGCCAGATGGACGCGGCGTCATGGTGATAAACGCGAACACTGTGTTGCATCTTAACGAAACTGCGTCGGCTTATGCCTATTTCTTCATGCAGGGTGTGCCTGAAAGCAGCACGTTACAGAAAATTCGGCGAATGTACCGCGTAACTGCTGCGCAAGCGAAGGCAGACTACGAGAAACTCGTTTACACAATAAGCACGTTGGCGCGCACGGAAAAGGTTTGCCCTGTGTCCTTTCTCGACATAGCCAAGGAAGAACCCTTTAGCTATCAATACTCTGCACCGCTACGCATGGACTTAGCGCTTACTTTCAAATGCCCGAACAACTGCGTTCACTGCTACGCAGGCGGTCCGCATGAAACCGCGGAATTAACCACGACGCAGTGGCGAGAAGTCATAGACCGCCTCAGCGAGATAGGCGTCTTCACCGTGACTTTTACAGGCGGCGAGCCAACACTGCGCGAGGATTTGCCTGAGCTGTTGCAGTACGCACAGAGTAAAGGCATGGTTACGGGGTTAATAACTAACGGCAGAAAACTCAAGGATAAAGCCTACGTGCAAGCGCTTGAAACAGCAGGCTTAGACTTTGTGCAGATAACACTTGAATCCCATTTACCGAAAATACATGATTTGGTAACCGCGGCAGAGGGCAGCTGGAAGGAAACCGTAACAGGAATAAAAAACTCTGTAAAATCGCAAATATACGTCACCACGAACACGACGCTAAACAAGCACAACGCTCCAGATTTCCTGCGAACTGTCGACTACCTCAAGGAGCTCGGCGTCGCCGCTTTCGGCTGTAACAGCCTCATCTACTCGGGAAAAGCAACCGCTGTAAGCCAAGAATTCACCCTGCCCATCAAAACCCTCAGCGAGTTACTACCGAAAATCCGAGACAAAGCCCAAGAACTCTCGCTGAAATTCCTTTGGTACACGCCCACACAGTACTGCCGCTTAGACCCTGTACAGCTAGGTTTAGGCGTTAAATCCTGTACTGCAGCACTCATCAACATGTGCATTGCGCCGAACGGAGACGTTTACCCGTGCCAGAGCTACTTTGAAAGCTTAGGCAAAATCCTTGCTGACTCATGGCAAGACATATGGAACAACCCGGTTGCCGCTGGGCTTCGCCGCAGAGATTACGCGGAGCCAAAATGTAGGGAATGCACGCAACTGCAGGTGTGCGGAGGCGGCTGCCCTCTGGAGCTAAAAAAGGACAGATACCTCTGCGCGCAAACTGGCTAAGAACAAAGGCGCAACACACTCCAAACTGTACATGCATGCGTTTATAGATGTGAAGACACTTGAAGTCATCACAAAGCAAGACCGTGAAGCTAGTGATTTTCGATGTTGAAGGAGTACTGATTCCAAAGAACCGTTTCCTCTTCGAAATCGGCAAAAACCATAGCGCGGCGCAAATGCTGCGCGTTCTGCTGTTCGGCTTTCTCTACGGACTGCACGCTGTTTCATTGAAATCCGCGTTAAAACACATTTTCGCAGGCTTACGCGGTGTGAAACTTGATTGGCTTTTGACAGTTGCCGAAAAAGTGCCCATAGCATCTGACGCCGGAGAGCTTTTCTGCCAACTTAAAGCACAAGGCTGCAAAGTCGCACTGATCAGCTCAGGAATTCCTACCGCAATAGTCAGCCATTTGGCCGCCAAACTTGGGGCGGAATACGGCTTCGGCTTTGATCTGGTGCTGAACGATGGTGTTTTGACAGGCGAGATTCGCGGAGACGTCATAGAACGCAACGGGAAGCTTCATCTCTTATCAAAAATCCTCGCGACTGAAAAACTAAGCCTCAGCGACTGCGCCGTCGTAGCTGACGACCGCAACAATGTTGCCCTCTTTGTTCGCGAAACTCGTAAAGTAGCCTACAACCCTGACTTCAGGATACTCATCAAAGCAGACACGGTAGTGACAGGCAAACTGCAAAAAATTTTGCTTGCTGTGAATGGACAACCGCCACAGCATGCTTTACTCACACGGAACGACGTTTTGAGAGAAATCATTCACGCTTCAGGCGTCTCTGTGCCACTTCTCTGCAGCTTAATCGGCGTCAATGCGGTTATCCTGCTGATTGGCGCTGTATCCGCGGTTTACGCTGCATCCGAACTGTTGCGCATGGAAAAGAAAAATCTGCCTCTCATTTCAGCGATAACACGCCATGCTGCTTCGCACACGGAGCTTTACGAGTTCACCGCTGCGCCTTTGTATTTTGCCACAGGCATAATGCTAACCCTGCTGTTTTTTAAAGCGCCTGTAAGCAGTGCCGCTATCGCCATTTTCACTTTAGGAGACAGTGCCGCCTCAATTTTCGGAAGCATGCTACCGCGAAAGCCTTTGCCGTTCAACAAGGGCAAAACTTTGGTTGGTTCCATCGCAGGGTTCATTTTTGCTTTTGCGGCTGGCGCATTTTTCGTACCGCCTCCGATAGCGCTAGTTGGCGCGGCAGCAGCCATGACTATTGAGTCTTTGCCGTTGCCTGTGAACGACAATGTTGTGATGCCTGTCTGCACGGCTGTAATTCTCGCGTTCATTATCTGAAGCGAGGCGCAAGCGGACTCAGTTGTTTATCTTCAGAGGTTCATCAGGGCTTCTTCGTAGTTTTGCACGATGAATCTTTTACCCTTCCTTGCTACTACGTGTCCTTCCTGCTCTAGGTGCTGCCTCTGTTTTTCGGCTCCACCTGGATATTTCTCGTTCAAGAAGCCGCCAGTTTTCAATGTGCGCCAGTAAGGCGTGACATCTGCGTAACCTTGCTGCCTTCGTTCTTCGGCGGCGTGAGCGGCTATCCAAGCGAATATGCCTGTTGTCAGAGGACAGCCGATTGTGGCATTGTGTTTCCTAGCGAGGGCAGCTCGGATTTCGTTAATAGTTACCAGTTTGCCTGAGGGAACTTGGCGCATTGCTTCGTCTACTTCGATTGGTGCGGGTATGACTACTGTGCCTGTCCCCCATCGTTTGCTCATTGCGGCGGTGATTTTTTCCACTTTCGGTAAGCCTTTGTTGTCGTGTAGTTTTTGGTTCCATGTTGGCTTTTTTGCCGGCATGACCTCGCCTGTACCGTTATTCTGCGGTGCGGTTTAATCAGTTTTTCGTTGTTGCCGCCTCAGCTATTTTACTGTGCCTCGTGAATTGACGAGGTGGAGTTTTTGTTGATGGGTTAGTTTCTTTATTTGTTTTTCGCGTTTCATAGCTTCTGCTCGTGAGCTGAAGAGTTCAATGTAAGCGACTTTCTGGGGCTTATGCATTTTTGTGTATCTTGCGCCTTTGCCGCTTTCGTGGAGCCTTATGCGGGCGTCGATGTTTTTGGTGTACCCTGTGTAGAAGCTGCCGTCTACGCATAGGATGACATAAACGTAGTAGGACATTTTTCGCTCATTCTCCAGTGGTCAAGTGGCTTCGTCGAAGCTTATGAAGCTCTTTTGCAGTATGCGTTTCAGGTAGGTGTCTGGGTCGATTTCTTGGACCCGTGCTTGGTCTACGTCGATGATGTATATTTCTTGTATGCGGGCGTTGCAGATTTCCTCCTGCGTGACTGGTGGGTTGCTGTAGTACTTGTCGCAGAGCGCTTGGATGAATTCAATGTCTGCGGATGTTCTTCTGCGCGGCGGCTTCGCCAGTGCTTTGGGAAACGGCAAGATGTAATGTGGCGGCACACCTAGGGCGAATTTTCCGGCGAAGCTGCTGTAGCGTATGATTTTGCTGGCTAACCGTGCTGACGTGTACGTTAGCGGGCTCAAGGCGTGTTCGGGCGGGATGAAGCCTGTTTCTATTTCCACGATTAGGTTTCCGTAGCCTTTTGTTGAGTACAGGTCGCATGTTAAGAGGTCATTCAAGCGGTATTCCAGTTGCACTTCGTAGCCTTTTAGAATGAGGTATTTGGCGCAGACGAGTTCCATTACCGAGTGGTTTATTTTCACTACGTTTTCTTTGTGGAGTTTCAGTAGCCACTCTTTGAGGTTGTTGAGTTTGTCTTGTGCGCTTGTGTTCACGTCGGCTGTGAGCCGTGAGAGTAAGGTAGATAAGTCTTGCTCAAAGCGTTCTCGGTTATTCATTGATCCTTTCCTTTGTTGCATTCGTTCTAATGTGCATTTTGGACTGTATGTTAAGTGTTCACGGTATATAAACCCGTAAACGCTGCATTATCATTCCCGGCTTGATCTTAAACGGGTTCAGAGTTTAAATAGTATCCATCGTTTGGCTGTGAATTGCCTATATTGCCATGCGTCATTTGCGGCAGTTTTGTTAAAAAAGTTTGCAGCGTGCTTAGCCTTTTATTATTATAGTGTGCAAACAACTTTATATGAAGCTAAGTGGTTATAATGTATTTACCAAGTTGGGGAGCATGCTGGAGCGATTCAGCAAGGAACAGTTGTCACATTGACTAACTGTCCAACGCGGTTCCGCGAGATAACATCAAACGGGGCAGGCAACTGGCGGTTGGTTAACAGCTGACTGAACTGCGCTGAACGTTCGGGCTTAGACTCAACTTGGAAAAAGCCTTTTTCTAATTTGCTCTGGTTACATTCTTATTGCCGACGGGGTTCTACTCTTTGAAGGGCATTCAAAATCGCGTTTTCTGTTGTGAGTTTTGGTATGTGCAACATGGCTTTTTGGGATGTATTTGGCTGCACGAGCAACCGCGATGTTTGTGAATGCTTTTATTTCTGTTTAAGCTAGTATCATGCGCCGGATGATGAGAAGGCATTAGCTTGACCATCATGGGATGACAACTCAGAGTTACTCGGACGGCAAACGCTAATTCCTGAACAATTGTCAATTGAACAGTAATTTTTAATAACCCTGCAGGCATCTCTTCCACTATTACGTTAACCAAAGGAGAGATAGCAACGGGTTCAGGCTTCAAAATCGTGTTAACCGCCTCAGCCACCGAAATGAGCGATTTCTTCAACAACCCCTTCATGGCGTTCGTAGGCGGATTCGGCATAGGCCCAATCCCACTGGGCTACGCAAGAAAAACCCTCTACCCGCGAGTCCCACGAACCAGCAGCGGCAGAGCAAAATACGCTCCATATGGCTTGAGAAAAGTTGAAGCTATGCTGCTAGCCAATGGCTTCACGGAAGCAGACGTTGTCGTTGTGCACCCTGAAGACTTGGACGCGTTCGTAGGCACAGACACGAAAGTGGTCGGCATCTCTTCAATGGACCCAACAGGCATGGGCTACGTGAGCAAAACATACTCTTCAATCATCGGCGGAGGCGAACCCCTAAACGCCATCGAATTTAAAAAACTCGTAAGCCACCCGAGCATCAAGAAATTTAAACCTAAAATAATCGTAGGCGGCTTCGGCTCATGGCAGCTGGAACGCAAACATGTGTCAGACAGCTACGGCGTAACTTGCGTTTTCATAGGCGGCAGACCAGACGAAATAGTAGCTGTTTTCAAGAAAGCCGTCAGCGGCGAACCGCTTCCACGTGTGGTGCGCGCTGCTGAATCCGCAGCTAACTGGGATTACACAACAATGCCCTTGGTGAAGCACGCGGCTATTCATGGTGCAGTGGAGATTTCCAAGGGGTGCGGCAGAAACTGCCAGTTCTGTACGCCGACTATGCAACGCAAAGTAGACATACCGTTAGAAAGCATCATGAGCGAAGTTGCGACAACTGTGAAAGAAGGCAGCGACCACATCACCCTAGTTACCGAAGACCTGTTTCTCTACGGTGCAAAGGATAAGAAATTTATCCCCAACAAGGAGGCAGTTGTCAAATTAGCCAAAAGCGTGGCTGATTACCCAGGCGTTAAAAGCATACAGGCTTCGCATATGTCGCTGGCGCCAATCGTCTGCAACCCGGACATGATTAGGGAATTAGCGGAAATATTGATTGAGCGTAGCTGGTACTCGCATGGGAAGAAACCCATAATCACTGCGGAGACAGGCATCGAAACAGGCAGTTCACGGCTGATGCGGAAGTATATGGCGGGAAAGATGCTGCCCTACAAGCCTGAGCAATGGCAAGAAATAGTCACCAGCGCATTTGGCATCCTGAATGATAACGACTGGTATCCGCTGGCAACGCTCATCATAGGATTGCCTGATGAAAAGGAAGAGGACGTTCTCCAAACACTTGAGTTAATGGATGCGTTGAGGGACTACAAAGCGTTTTATGTGCCGCTGTTCTTTGTGCCTCTGGAAAACTGCATACTCATGAACAATAAGGGCGCAGAGTTAGATTCACTTTCAAAAGCCCGATGGGACTTCTTCATACGCTGCTGGGAATACAACATCCGCATCTGGCGCGACACGTTCCTAGAAAACAGATTCTCCAACCCTATTGCTTACACGGCTGTAAACAATATCGCCATACCGACCTTTGCCAAGATAATGGGTATGTACTACGGTTGGAAACGTGGGGAACAGCTGAAGGAGGCTTTCTGGCGGCTCGGTATGCCGCAAAAGCCAACACAAACCTAAACAGTAGCGTTGTTTTCTTCATGCGTAACCTTGAGCCTTAACGCTTTCCGTGCATGCGTAATATAACCCGTGTGCCCGGTCATCATTGTGTGTGGGCGAGTTTTTCCGCGTTCCACCTGCATACCGCGCATTAGGCATTCTACAGTTTCGATGCAGACAAAATTATTCTCCTTCAAAGCCTCGGTTGTTCTCACAACCTGGTCTATAGATGGGCTGAAAGACACAATTATCCCCGACGGTTTTAGTGCGTCGTAAGCATGGGGCACAACCAGCCACGGCGTAGCTAAATCCAGCACTACGGCGTCCACGTCGCGCTCATCAATTCCCGCCGTAACATCTTTGCTCTTCAGTTCAACAAAATCCAACAAGCCTGCACGTTTAAGGTTTTTTTCCGCCGCCTTTTGGAATTCTTCCCGAATCTCGTAAGTGGTAACCTTGCCTGTTGGCTTGACGTAATGCGCAAGTGCCGTAGTCAACGCGCCGGTGCCTGTGCCTGACTCGACAACGCGGCTTCCCGCGCCTATTCCGCTGAAAATAACCATCAGCGCAGTGTCTTTGGGATACGTTATCTGAGTTTTGCGCGACGACTTCATGATATAATCCGTTAAAGCTGGCTTCAGAGCAGCGAATTCCACGCCTAGGCTGGTTCGAACTGTGGCACCGAATTCCATGCCGATGAGCTCATCAAGCTTCAGGTAACCCTTATGAGTGTGAAAAGTTTTCCCAGTCTTCACTTTCACCATGTACGTTCGCCGCACATCTAAATAAAGAATCACGTAGTCGCCTTCGCATATTTTCTCAGTGGCCAACTTTTCTGTCACCTGAAACATTTAGCTGGAAGTAAAATTACATGCGTGTAATTTAAACCTTGAATGGCGCCTAGGGCTTTTTCTCTTTTTCTGCGATTAGCCGCTTCAATTTGCGCTCCATTCTCAACTCGTATGCGTGCTCCTTAACTGGCGGCGGCAGTCGCTTCCGCTTATGAACGAGATTCGGCGGCACAATGCGTCTCTCGCCAACGTTAACCGCGACTTTTTCACCCTCAACCACGTCCTCAAAAGCCTCCAGCGCCTCAATAATCCAGTAGCCCACGCTTTTGGTGACTGCCTTCACTTTGTACTTGCCCTTGTAATAATACCTCTCTTCGCTCATAGCAACCCTCAACATTTTCCTTGGACATATACCCATATAAAACGCACGCAAAGCAAATGTTATATCACTCAAACCCGTGAACCTAAAACATTCAGGAGCCAAGAAAACTTGGAATTAGGTTTCCTCGTTAGCGGTATAGTAATCGGCTTCTCAATAGCCGCGCCCGTTGGACCCATAGGTGTGCTGTGCATACGCCGCACGCTAGCAGATGGGCGCCTCAACGGCTTAGTCTCAGGCTTAGGAGCCGCCACCGCCGACGCTGTTTACGGCAGCATTGCTGCATTCGGGTTAACAGTTATCAGTAACCTGCTCATTCAACAACAAATGTGGCTGCGCCTCTTCGGTGGAGCATTCCTGATTTTCCTCGGTGCAAAAACCTTTTTCAGCAAGCCCCCCGAAACGTCAACTCACGAAAACCGCAAAGGACTCATGACGGCGTATGGTTCAACTTTTTTTCTTACGCTTACGAACCCTGTGACTATTTTGTCGTTTGCAGCGATTTTTGCAGGAATCGGCTTGGGAAGCACTGTGGCGGATTATGGTTCAGCCGCGTTGCTGGTTTTCAGTGTTTTCGCAGGCTCTGCCCTGTGGTGGCTAATTTTAAGTGGAACCGTGAGCTTGCTGCGGAAAAAAGTAACTCAGCGCGTGTTACAGTGGATCAATAGAACGTCAGGCGCTATAATTGTAGGCTTCGGCGCGTTCATTCTCATAAGCCTGCTCTTTTAAGAGCTATAGGGTGTACTCTGTGCATTTTTCTACGCGGGTCACCTGAGTTTTCACGTCGCGCATGAACTTAGCGAAGAGCTCGGCTTTTTCTGTGTGTATGGGAAAGGTTCTTTTCGCGTTTATCTCTTTGAGCGCTGCTTTCAACTGCAAGGGCATCATATGCCCGCTTACGTGAACGTGATACTGTGGTATACCGTAGTGGCTGAGCCAGTTGGTTAACCGTTCGTGGTCGATTTCCATTTCTTCGTTGAAGGGTTCGGAGGAAGACAAGATGTAACAGCTTCCCGCGGTAGGCTGTAGGGCAACAAGTTCTTCAAAATCGTAAAAGGACATAGCCAAAATGACTTTGCACTGCTGCTTCGAGACTTCGAACACATCGAAAATCTTGTTTTGAGGCGCGTACTGCTCCATTAACTGTGTTTCCCACTTATCAAAGCGTTTCTTCGACTTTCGAAAAATCAGCATAGCCTCATCGTCTAAACACGGAATCTTTAAGCCTTTATCCCTGCGCAGTGTATCCAACAAGTACGCCTGTTTCAATGAAATTGCCAAGCACCGCTGATTCCGTTTAGCAATGTGATAGAAAGAGTTCAAACGGTCAACATCCGAATTGGAAAACCCCGCCATCACTATGCCTTCTGCATGTGAAACAATGCGGTTCAGTTTGCTTTCCACTTCGCTCTCAGAAGAAACACTCGCGTCTGTCATGTTTGTCGCTTCAGTAACAACAGCCACCGGCTGCGCTTCTCTCGCCTTTTCAACAAAATCAAGCGTCATCTCTGGTTTAGCACCGTGGTCTCTGAAATCACCCGTGTACACAACCGAACCGTTCGAGGTGTGAATAATGAAGCCATAGGCTCCAGGAACCGAATGGTCAACATGAAATGGCTCAACCTCCAAGCTGCCTACAGTAATTTTCTTGCCCGTGCGAAAACTCCGAAAATCCAGATCAGCAACATTAAACTCTAAATCTGCACGGCGAATTTCACTCAGCGCTTGCAAGATCATCTCTGTAGTTTCTCCACAGTAAACCGGGATTTCTCGTTTAATGAAAGACAAGTGCGCAGAGTGATCCAAATGGCCATGCGAAAGAAACACGGCGTCAACCGTAGGAAGGCTAGGGTCAAACTCGTAAATCCCCTTTATCCGCGGTAGAATTTCCAGTTCCTGCAGGCTCATAGCGCTTCGCGGAGCAAGAAACGGCAAGGAATAAAACCGCGTTTTCATGGCAAAGGACATACCGAAATCAAAAAACACCCTTGTGTCGCCATCCCTAAGCAGGATTTTGTTCCCTCCAATTTCATTGACGCCACCATAGAACGTTAAACTCGTTGTGCTCTTCACCATGTTTTCACGTTCACCTTTTCCGCTTTTTTACAGACATTCGACATCGCAAGCACCACCGAAGGCAGCGTGAAGACGCTGAACACTCTCGTGTACTTTGGAGTTCCTGCTTTCCTGACAGTATCGATGTCGCCGCCCGCGCTTAAATACCCACTGACAAATGCCTTGGCAATGGCTTCTGCTTTACTATTGCTGCTCAAAGGCGGAAGATAATGCCCAGAATAGTATAAGAATTCAGCTACATCCCACGCCTTATCGCCGCCGTGGGAAGCTTGCTCAAAATCCAGCAGGTAGATTTCTCCGTTAGCGCTGGTTATCACGTTCTCGGGTTTTGTGTCACCCAACGCCACGTTTCGGCTGTGCACCTGCGCCATTGTCTCGCCGACACGCGTTATCTGACGTAAGTCATTCATTGTTTCTTCTTTGCCGTCGGCGGCTGCGATTCGTTTGATGGCGCTGCTGAGGTTTTCGCCCTCGATGTACTCCATGAAGACTAATCGCTCGCTGTGGTTGACATGAAGGATTTTCGGTACGTTAAAGCCTTCGCGGCGCAAGCGTTCACTGATGGCGCATTCCTTTTCAAGTCTGGTGCTGCCTAACACGCTGAAGGCTCGGGCTCCAGCTGCCCAGAGCGTTAGAGGAAACCACTTGAAACCTGACCATTCTTTAAACCGTTTTACAAGAGCTTTCTTCTCTGCACCGTTTGAGCGGGCTCGAATCAGGTACACATCGTTCAAAACTCCGCCTACGCGCTCAAATTTGACTGCAGCGTTTTCGCCGTTTACAAGTATTTTTTGCGCAAAAGCCGTAATGCTGAGCTTATCCGCGAGGGAAACTAGTCCTTCAGAGGTGGGGACGTAAACGTATTTCTGCGGGTCTATAAAGTGTCGTGTCATGTTGTTTTCTTTTTTCTGAGTTAGCCTTTGGAAGTTCAGGCGCGCATCGGTGTTCTGTGAAAAAAAGTTTAACAACTGAGGGAAAAGTCCGAACAGCGTCGTAAACAGCGTTCGAGGCGCGCTTTTTGAAATGTTGACAAAACGAACCTTGGGATTCTGGCTTTCCTTCACCATTTTTTCGGGAATCAGTACATACCCGTCTGAACGGATGATTTTCTCTTCTCTCGCTAACTGGTCTAGTGCTTCATTGTAACCGCGTAAGACAGCTTCAGTTTCTCTCCTATTGATCTTGCTGCACATGAGATTCGGCATGCCATATGCCAGCGGCGGAAACACGCGGACACGGTTTAACATGGCTTCATACATGAAATACTGTGGCTTTATGTACATGATATACGAAAGTTCTGGAAAGCCCGCTGCCAAATTTGCTGATAGCTCAAGGATTAACCGCTTCTTGAGAATGATTTCTTGTGTGTGCAAATATTCCTTGCCTTTCAGCGCCGTGTAGGGGAAGATTAGGATGCTTGCTAATGCTTCGCCTAGAAAGCCTCTGTCAACGTCTCTGTCAAAGACCCAATGGTCAACCGTGAAGAGAATCAGGGTTTTTCCGCCTATACTTTTAATGTAACTCAGCAAGCGTGGTTGAAAATCGCGAATCACAGCTACAACTTCAAGCGTTGATTTCTCACGGTGCGCCGAACTTGGGTTGTTATCGAGCAAGATTACTGCGGTAACTTCGGCTGCTCCAGCAAGGTGGCTGCAAAAATTGAGAATCTGATGATGCAAGTCGCTGCCTTTTTCTGACGTGATTTTGCTCAATGTGTCACCCTTAGGAGGAGACAACTAGAGAGAATATACGTGAAGGATAAATATATCGGCAACGCGCTTTGCTTGTGACGCAATGGCGAGACGTAATTTGTTACTATTGAGGAACGTGTGACTGAGTAGCAAAGATTTAAGAAAATGAAGGAATGTTTTGTAGAGCGGCGTCTGTTGTAATGGTCTGCGTTTTAGGCTGCGGCGTTTGGTGATGACTTTTTATTGGATTATTTGGTGTGCGCCGATTTTTCTCAGCATTGGCTTCAATGCTGGTCTGCTCACGGCTTCAACTGTTGCGCTTTGTTCTGCTGTGGCACCTATTTTTCTGCATATGAGGTTCAACGAGTCTTCGGTGAAGTTTAGCATGGCTTGGCCGTCGCTTGTGAGTTTGTAAACTTTTCTCGGTCTTTCGCTATCCATGTTCCATTCGCTGTTCACGTATCCTTTCTCTTCAAGGGTGCCTAGGAGGGGGTAGATTGTGCTTGGTCCGAAGTAGACGCCGAATGATTTGCGGATTTTTGTTATTATTTGGTATCCGTGCATTGGTTCGGTGCTTAGGAACTGTAGGATGATTAGGTCTAGGAGGCCTTTCATTAATTTGACTTGGACTTCTTTTTGGTTGTTTACCATTTTTCTGTTTTCCTTCTGTATGTGTGTTGAACGGTTTTTCTGTTATACTTGTGTACAATATGTCCTTCTCGAGACATATCACGTATCGTTATACACGCTAAACCCACTTATAAAGGTTCACACACACCACAAGCATATCAAAGCATAAAACAGCCACACCACTATTCCATTTCATACATAAATTAAATAAACCAAAACATGGCAAAGCTCAGGGTAGAACCGCACCCGGAGGAAAGCCAGTGTCTGAAAGCCACCGAAAAGAAATTGTACAACGCATAGTCAAGAACTTGTTAGACATCCAGCTTTTGAGGCTAATAGACGCGCAGCCACTGTGGGGGTACGGCATCAAAAAGAAGGTAGAAGCCGAATTTCACATAAAACTGAGACACGGTGCTCTTTATCCAATGCTTAACAATCTAGAAAAACAAGGCTTTCTTACGAGCAGAAGTGAACAACAAGGCAGAAGAAAGCGGAAAGTTTACACGGTAACTGAAAACGGCAAGGAGTACCTGCGAAGCTACTACAGCATACTGAGAGAGCAGCTTAAATAAAAAATCACAAGTGTCTTCAGCGCTCGCGCACGTTAAACGGTTTTGTGCCCGCAAGGAAGTCGAGCAGCACGTGCCGGCTGCGTTTTCGTAGAAAAAGCTTTTATCCTTAGAGAAGTGAACACGAAGCAGGGATGAAGAAAAGGATGACCTTAGAATCAAACAAGACTCTGGGCGGCATAGGCGCAATACTGATGTTCGTCGGGTCCCTAGTCTCCAGCTACTCCTACGGGGTAATAACGCTTGTTGGACTAATACTTGTCATGGTGGCCCTATATGGCTTGGCAAATTATTATAGGGAAAGCGGCATTTTCAACAATGCATTATACGGCGTAATCACAGCCATCATAGGCGTTCTGCTCTTCGCTGTCGTAGCAGTCTATGCGCTTTTCGGCGTCTTCGCCGAGCTCGGCTTAACCATTAGCGTTGGAACCATAACTGATTGGGCGGCTGCATTGACTCAGATGGACTGGGCAAACTTGGGCTTCAGCATATTGGGCGATTTTCTTGCGTCAATACTGTTGGCACTTGTTGTGTTATTTGTCTTCGTTGTTATCACCGCCATATTCCTGCGGAAATCGCTTGGGCTGCTGTCAGCGAGGACAGGTGTAGGCCTGTTCGGCACAACTGGAACAATAATTTTGATAGGCGCAATCTTGACAATAATCGGAATTGGGCTAATCCTCATATGGATCGCATTGCTGCTGCTCGCGATAGCGTTTTTCCAAATAAGAATACCACAAGTGCAATCTCCGCCACAAGCATAGCTGAAGCAGACGCGTTTCCTTCCTTTTTTTTTTTTATTTTTTGGTACATTCGCATAATGAAGTAGAACTTACTGGAAAGAGAGACGCATGCACCCGCAGCGTCAGTACAGCGAGTATTCTCTGGGGTAACGCCTCGAATGAATTCTGAATTCAGATTGCCGTTTCATAAGTTAGTTAAATATCCTTAGCCTACGTGTGTGCATCAGTATTGGAGGATAGCGCATGAAGCAACAGGTTGCGTTGAAAAATAGAAAAGAGTTAGAGGCGAAAATGGCTACGGTTTTCAGCGAGAAAATCAAGGAGCTCTCTGCAGAATTGCAAAAAATATTGATAGATGACATGGTTACAGCGTTCGAAAATAGACTAAATGTGTTAAACCGCGCGGATGCTAAGGGGTACGGCTGTTGAGCATTAATGTTGAAAAACATGAATTACTAATCCATAAAAGCTTTATAATGAAAGCGGAGAATATGGCTAAAAAGAGGCTTGTGTATGAGACGTTCCAAGCTTGAAATGTACATTGACATCCTGAAGGTTCTGGCTCAACGAGGGCCATTAAAACTAACACATGTAATGTACAAGGCTAATGTTAACTGCAGCGTATTGAAAGAGTACATAGACTTCCTGATCAAGCAGGGTCTAGTGGAAGAGCGAACCATTGGAAAACGTCGCGTGGTTTACGCTGTGACGCAACGCGGCATAACAGTGCTCAAATACTTCAAAGAACTGAAGCAAGTGTTGCCTATTGTGGAGGAAGCTGGAAACCCAGCTTTAATGCCCTTCTAAACTCTTCACCTTTTTTCGAATTCCAACGCTTTTGCAGACTCTCGTTTCTTTAGGTTGCAGGTTAGTTCTAAGCTATGTTTGCAGAGGTTGTTTTGTGTTTTAGTTTGGAGCGTCTAATTTTGTGATTCTTGTTGAGAATAGTTACCACTGTTTCGCAAGACTTAATAAACACTCCACTGTAATTTGTCCTGTATATGTGCAGAACAGACGGGGAAGTTCAGTGAACAACGAGGAAACGTTAGGCAAGAAACCTCTCAGTGTACTTGAGAAAATACGCGAAAACTTGGAGAGGTTAAACGAGAAAATGGAAGTCATGATCGAACTACAGAAACATGGCAAGCAGGACATTCAACCCGTTTCAGATGCACCGCTGGACGTAATGACTCTGCTGTCTATGCCTGATCACTTAAGGAAAACAGCAATGACTATTTGCCGCTCTGGCAGAGCTACCGCTGAAGAGATTGCACAGCAGACAAATCGCGCTCGAGCCGTGGAAAGCGCATATTTGAATCAGCTTGTGATTATGGGTTACCTTAAAAAGGAACGCAAAGGGAGAAAAGCGTACTTTTACGCAGACAGGGAAAGTCAAGGGTGGAAGTGAAAATGGGGAAAATTATAGCAGTGCACTCGTACAAAGGCGGCACCGGTAAGACCTTGCTTTCACTAAATTTGGCAGCAACATTTGCCAAGCAAGGAAAGAAGGTTTGTTTGTTTGATCTCGATTTTCGGGCACCGAGCCTCCTCACTATACTGAAAATCGATAAGGCAGACTGTTGGCTAAACGACTACTTGAATGGTACCTGCGACATCCACAAGGTGCTTATAGACTTAAGCAAACGGTTGGATGGCGACCACAACTTTTTTGTGGGTTTAGCTAATCCGTCAACTGAAGCCATCAGAGATATGTCTGCGAAAGACAGAAAATGGGAAATGCACGCATTAGGTCGATTGCTGTCGCTTCGAAACGCACTCCTGAACGATGACGGGTTCGACTACTTAGTCTTTGACACAAGCCCTGGCTTGCAGTACTCATCGATAAACGCCATTGTAGCTGCAGACTTTGTGGTGGTGGCAACAACAGGCGACCGCTCGGATGTGGACGGCACGCGACGCATGCTCAGTGAGTTGTATAACTTATTCGAGAAGAAAACGGGACTGGTTCTTAATAAGGTGTTGGATTCGGCTTCGAAATCGAACAAAGATGAACTACAGAGTAAAGTCAAAACAGTCTATAAGGTGTCGATGCTGGGATTTGTGCCCTGTTTCTGCGATATTCTACGGGCTGAGGGCAACTTCATTTTTGCACAAGACAAACCCGACCATCCCTTCACGAAGATTCTGCGCGAAATGACTCGGAAAATTGAGAACAACGAAGTCAACTAGTCAATTCCCCATTTTTTCGCTCCTTTCAATAGTCTCTTTGAGTGCGCGTATACAAAAGCATCAACCGCACTTCATGAAAAAGCTTAAAGACGTAAAAGCACTGTGAATGCATACAGTGCGGAGAAAACATGCTTTGGATAAATCTGCAATTGTCTTGGCTGGCGGTTTTTCCAGCAGATTTGGACAGGATAAGGGAGTTCTGGAACTAGCCGGCAAACCCTTGATTCGGCACGCCGTTGATCTCGCACATGCGTTTGCTGCTGACGTGATTGTAGTGACCAGTTCCAAGGAGCGCGTGGAGCAATACGCTGCGCTTGTACCTTCAGATGTGCAGTTTGCGGTAGACATATGCGAATTGAAGAGCCCGCTAGTTGGAGCCTTGACAGGTTTTAGCGTGGCCGAAGGAAAATATGCATTGCTGCTTCCATTTGACATGCCTTTTGTATGCAGCAAAGTTGTTTCTTTGCTTTTTGAATTGTGCGTCGGCAAAGCCGCTGTTGTCCCGCGCTGGCCTAATGGGCAGATTGAACCTTTGCATGCGGTGTATGACGCGGAATTAGCGGCGAACGCGGCGAGGCTTGCGGTGGACAGGGGGCAGTTGACGATGCGTGCCATGATTGAAAAGTTGCGGGGAGTCCGTTACGTGTCTACGCTGGTTATCGAGCAGTTTGACCCTGAATTTAGGACATTTTTCAACATCAACACGCCTTTAGACTTGAAGAAAGCGGTCTCCATAATGAAGTCACGGCGTCAGGGATAAGCGCAAGTTGCCCATGTGGTAGCCAGTTCTGAAAGGGGTGTTACGGACCTATCCTCTATAGGTTTCTGCAACGGGTCTCTAATATTGCTGCAAATATGCTTTAACCTTTCGTGTCAAATTATCTTTTTTTGGCTGCCTCCTCACGGATAAATATCGCCAGCTATAATAGACTCTACGCGTGTCTTTTCAAGCATTCACTGTTTATTTGGGCGGCTCTGATTTCGAAACCCATCGAATATTATAAATACATAATAATCTCAGATTGTCAGGGTCATTTTTCCGTGCATAGTAGGTGTTCAAGGCTGCGACGCGACAAAAAAAGACCGCCGCAAACTCGCTATTCTCGCATTTTTTGCAATTCAAACAGCGTTTTCAGTGTTGCTATCGGGATGTTTTGGTGTTCTCTGCCCAACAATTCGCTTGGTTGCAGCGTTTTGTGTGGTTTTTTCGTTGCGAAATTTCGTCGAACCATCACATTTTACATTAAAAAGTTAAAAAAAGTTAGTTAGCTCGATGAAAAGTGCGAGTTAACTGTCAAAATCAATGAATAAACGCGATTGTAGAAGAATACGGATTGCGAAGAGCAATCAGTCACGAGCGCTGCCTGTTCTTGGTATGCGTCGTGCAGCGGCGGACAAGAAATGCATGCAGTCACGTGAATCGGAGAAATAAGCTATTTCAATGAGATATCACTTTATGAGGAAGCATGGAAAATCGATTCCGCAAGTTGATTCTGTTGATGCTTCTGTATACCGTTTTCTGCAGTATCAGCTTTACACGTGGCATTTTGCAGGTTTACGTAAACTTACGGGAGGTGTAGCGGTGACAATTGAGCGCGATTTGTTAATTTCGCTTCTAAGATTAACTAAGGAAGGACCGACTTTACTTGAATGTGTCAAAAACGAGACCAAAGCCACGCAGGTCTTCGCTGAAAAATTGATAGAAAAGCTGCAAAAAGACAATATGGTTTATCTTGAACAGGATATCGTCGCCGCAGACAGTCTCAGCCGGCTCAAAATGGCCACCGCAGCGATTCAAATGGGCGCAGATGTAGAGCACGTTAGCAGCTTGTTGCGGTGGCAAGAATTTGAGGAAATTGCTGCGTTTGCGCTAGAAAGAAACGGGTACTCTGTTGTTAGAAACGTGCGTTTTAAGCATGCAGCGCGCAGGTGGGAAATCGACATAGTAGGCTGCAGAAAACCGCTAACGTTATGCATGGATTGCAAGCATTGGCGCCGCGGAGCATCTCCCGCCGTGTTAAGACGCATTGCAGAAGCCCAAGTGGCGCGTACACGTGCGCTCTCAGAAGCATTACCGAATGGATCGCTTGAACTTGAGTGCGTTAAATGGGCTAGAGCCACGTTTATCCCGGCTATACTGACGCTTATGCCCGTCAGTTACAAATTTTACGATAGGGTACCAGTTGTCCCAGTGCTGCAACTGCAAGATTTCGTTAACCAGTTGCCAGCGTACGTTGAGTCGTTAAAGTTTTTTCCTAAAGAATTCAGTCATTTACCCCATGATTTCTAAGAGCGGTCGCGTAGCGAATTTTAACGCAGGATAGAGACTGATGAAAAACATGCCTAAAACAGCAGCAAGCAGCCACGCGGCAACAAGCAGAACGCCAAAAGTTGTCGCGATTGGTTGGGGCATCAAGACCATTAGCCCAATGATTACGCCCAGAGAGACGCCAGCGGCGCAGCTTGCCAGAAGAACAAGCAAGTTTTGAACTGCAAGCACCGCGGTAACCGTTTTAGGTTTAACTCCAACAGCACGCAAAATCGCAAATTCCTGACGTTGCTCATCCACAGCAAGCATCATATACCCTATTAGACAGAGGGCTGCCGATGCCAAAGTGAATAACGGCAAAAGCAAAACCGTAGACCAAAACGAGCCTATGAACGCCTTATTTTCCTGAAGCACCTCGTTAAGCTCAAAAACGGTAAAATCCGAGGCAATATCTTGAATGGCGGCGCGCAGTTGCGTCAAAGTAGCGGCAAGGTCTACTGAAGGCGTAAATTTAACAAAAACAACATTAACATGCGAAGTGCCGGTTACTTTCTGGAGAGTTTTGAGAGGAACATACGTGACGTTCCCGTTGTTGATTGGGTCCACGGCAACGCCTACGATGTCAAAAATTTTTTCACGCACTACCACGTTCTGGAGCATCGGATCTGAACGACTAATCGGCGGGTCAGCGGACAAATCAGGTGAAAACAAGGCTTCTGCCAAAGTATCACCGATAACCGCCTGTTGTGAATCACTGGAGTTTAACGCGCAGCCCTTCATGAAGCCTTTTGTCAAGGCTTTTTCAGGGTCAATCCCGACTATTAGTGACGTACCCGTGCGGTTATCGCCAACTGGTAAAGTTGCTAACGTTTCAGGGTCTATCTTGTACCCGCTCATTTCTCGAACAAGCTCATTCAAAACTAAACGTGCGTCAATCGTTACTATTTCAGGCGTTGCAGCCAGATGTTGCATGACCCCGTCAGGCACTGCAAGCTTCTCATCAACATAGTTAAACTCAGCGTCTTCTGCGGCTCCAGCGAATTTTGACAACAGCAGACGGTATTGAGTTGCCATTTCACTGTGAGCTATTGCTATGACATCTCTTCCGCCTGCATCATCAATCCACGACAAAGTAGTATCACTGGCAATTATTCCCCCGTAAATGGCTACGGTAAGCAAAACGAAAACCGCCGAGAGCAACACGACGATTCGAACGCTAGCTGCTTGACGACGAGTCAAACTTCTGGAAGCCAGCCGCAGAGTCAATCTAAACCTTGAAAGAGGTTTAAACGCGCATTCTGGGCCTACTCCGAAATACTGAACAGGTGACAAAGCGTTAATCGGCGGCAATTTGGCGGCAGCAAGAATAGGCTTTGCCCCGAAAACAACTGCAATGACAAAAAACACCACGAAAACCAAGGGTAAAAGCAATAGATTCGGCGGCTTCTGATGCAGCGGATACGCAAAAACATTAGCGACAGCAAAGTCCACTGTGATGCCTATAACTGCACCGAAGATGCAGCCTGCGCAGACCACGATTAGCAGTTCAGCCATGAAGTAACCTACGACAAGGTTGTTTGGGCATCCTGCAGCTTTTATCAATCCAAAATCGCGTGTTCTTTGCTTCATCATCAGGAAAACAATGAACGACGTAACCACTGCGCCAACGACAAATATCAGAACGCTCAGAAACAGCAAAAACTGTGAAAAGATCATCGACAAGCCAAAAGTCAAAGTCTCTTTTGCCTCTGACGCAATTCCAAAACCTATCCTTTCGCTGAAAAACAGCAAAAACAGTGTGGAGGCAACGCTTAATGTTAAAGTGGCTATCGTTAAACTTGTTTGGAGTTTTCTGCGAAATATGTCGTTGACCGCAAAGAATGTTTCACTCATTTTTGTTCGCCAATTGACCATCTTTCAAAAACAGTTTCTGGTCTGCAAGCTGAATTATTTCCTCGTCATGAGTCGAAACAATAATTGTCTTGCCCTGTGCCTTTAACAACTGCAATATCTGGATAATCTTCTGTCCGTTCGCAGTGTCCAAATTCCCGGTAGGTTCATCCGCAAGCAGCAGCTGTGGATCATTCGCCAGAGCACGCGCAAAAGCAACCCGCTGTTGCTCGCCGCCGCTCAACTGCGCTGGAAAATGATTTGCCCTGTGCTGCAAACCAACCGTGCTCAATAAATCTTTGACGCGTGCTTCAATTTCCTTCGTTGACTTCCGCTGCCACTCCATCGGGAACGCAATGTTTTCAGCCACTGTTAAAGTGGAAACTAGGTTATACGCCTGAAATACGAAGCCCACATTGTTGCAGCGGAATTCAGCAAGGAAATCCTCATCCTTGTCAGCCAGGTCTTCGCCGAAAACGACAATTTTTCCGCTGGTGGGCTTGTCGATGCCGCTGATGAGATTTAGGAGAGTGGTTTTTCCAGCGCCTGAAGGACCCAAAATGACCACAACCTCGCCTTCAGCAACTGCCAAATCTACTTGTTTTAACACTTCAATTTTCATTTCGCCTATCAGGTACACTTTACTCAGAGATTGCGCTGAAACAGCGAGATTACTTCCTTCCATTAACGTGTGCCTTCTGCTGCTCAATAGTCACGTATGGGTTATTCGTTTATTATAATTGTTGAGGTACAGTCCCTTACACGCTTTATTCGCCGTAGTTTTTTTCCAGGTTGATGTTTCCTCGGTCTCGCTTTAGAATCCTAACTTTGTCGGGCAACTTGCCTCTTTCCCATTCGCTCCAAGATATCTCCCTGAAGAGCCATTTCTTCCCCAGATGCGCCGCCACAACCGCATGTTTGTGCTCATTATCCGCCGGAATTAACTCATTGAGAAACCTGAAGAGCTTGTCAATTTGCTGCTTAGGAAAGTACGCGTAGTACCCTGCGTTCTTAACCTCGAACGCGAAAATATGCGCGCCTTTGCGAGCCATGATGTCTGGCAGCGGATTCAAACTTGGATTGCTGACTGGAATGCGCACCGCGTTGTATCCGTGTTTCTGCAAAAGCTTCACGAGCACGTTCTCACTGTAAAACCCTCGCTTGCGCCAACGCCGGAGCCTAATGCGGTCAATTTCCTTAACCACCGTAGCCGCCCTCAACTGCTGTCTTGCCGTGATGAGATTGCCAGTTGCACAATAAAAAACTGCTGCTTCAGCGTTAAACTCGATGAAGTAGCGTTGATGCTTCTGTATACGGCTTTGTCGCCCTCGTTGTGCTGGACTGTGTCTGGTGACGTATGACTTCTCTAAGTAATACCAATACACCCAAAGCAACTTAAACCGAAAGTTGCCATGATAATGATGCAAAAAAGAGCATGGTTTAGCCTACACTAAGCAACATCAAATCACACTTCCCCGCCAAACAAGCCTGGAAATCGTTCGTTCCAGCGTGGAAATGCACAATGGACCCCTGACTGAAAGTTATCGTGAAAACCTCTGCGATAGTGCAGTATACAAAGGCATCGACGAAAACCGCGTAAACCGGTCTCAAAAGGCACCTCGTAAAAACTAGGGTTTCAACGCAGACTCAGCATAGACAGCGGTCCAAAAGGCTGATGCAAAATGGAGTCACATATAGAAGACGCGGGTTAAGCAATTTCCCTAAAAGAGGAAAGAGCAAAAACTTCCTCGCGCAGTTGTGATTACGACCCGTAGCGGTGCCACAGGTTGCATAAAGTTGAGCGTTTTGCTCTTCCTTGTGAAAAAGGATCTGGACAAGCAGCGAGAACTCGAAGTAAACTCGAAGAACAGTGGCTTCTGGTTGACATGGAGATTTTCGACTGTCTTTATATGAGGACACGGTTATCTCCATGCGGAAGCCTCAACCGCAGAGCAAAAAAGGCTAAAAAGAGGTTGTTTTGCTGATTGGGGCTCATTTTTGGAGGTTTGATTCTTGCACGACGACTAAGAAATTGCGCGTTTTTACAAGCGTTTTCTTTCGAACATTTACAAGCCGCCATACGTGCTCTAAACAGAAAGTAAGCGTTTTCAAGGCTGAATTCAGCGGAAAAGGCTAATCGAGGCGCCGTTACATAAAGAGTCTGTGACAAGTAGCAAGCTACGGTTTTTTGAATATTACCAGTTTTGAAATAGCTGTTTAAATGCTTTCAAAAGAAAAGCTATGCGGGGATTGAGGAGAAGCCGTGTCTTTTAACCACTTCGGGGAAGGCACCGAAATGCTCAGCCGCAGTGTGGAAGGGCAAACTGTGAAGGTGCGGTGGAACTGGGGCACATTCAAGACTAGCGAAGGCTACCCCGTAGATGACAACATGATAAACTGGGTCATAGGGCAAGACCAAGCCTTGAATGAAGGCTTCCTATGCCTAAACGAGTGGGTGCACAAACTAAAGCATCTAGACCAGACGCGATGGTACGCGAGTTGGAGTAAACCGGATCGCCCGAAAACCTCAGCTAAAACCGTTATCAGCCCAGGACCATACTTGCTTCTCCTTGGTGACCCTGGAACAGGTAAATCGCTTCTTGGACGGGCACTTTCAGAAAAATTAACGCAGGTTTACAAGGAAAACGGCATAAAGCTTTTCGATGTAATCTGCTGGAAAAACCCCGCATTGCCCAGTCAACCGCGCGTGTCCATTCATCAAGCTGGAGAAGCGAAAAAGATTCTGCAGACGGAACAGCTGAAAGAATTAAAACGCAAATTCGCCACCAAGATAGGTCTAAAAGCCATCCAAAGCCTCATGCTGGGGCTAGGTTTATTCCTCATGTGCTTAGGCTTCTTCTGTCTCATTCAGGCATGGCAAACGTGGGCAGCCAACCCAGAATATTTGGGGGAAACACTGCAAACGTTTTACAACAATAGCTTCGCGGACTACTTCGCCAGCAAATTCGTAAGCCTGGTACCGCTGACATTTATTCCAGGAGGCAGCCTACTTTTTTTCAGCATCTTCATCTGGTGGTTCTCCCGATTAGGCGGACTGGGCAACCTCCGCGGTGTTGGAGGCGCCCAGCAGACAGAAGTTCCTAAACTGATTGTAGATAACAGTTCAGGCTGTGCACCTTTTGTGGACGCCACAGGGCACAAGTGCGCGCAGCTTTTTGGGTCAGTTGCGTGGGACCCGTTTCAAACTGGCGGATTAGGCACGCCAGAACATCAGCGGGTAACTGCCGGCGACGTGCATGTGGCGTCGCTGGGCATATTGTATATTGATGAAATCAAGAATTTAGACCCTGAGGAGGCAGTCACGTTGCTAACGGTGCTGGAAGATGGGCAGCTGCCTATCACTTTGCGTGGGAGATGGCATGGCGGAGATACTGCGGCGATGGCTGTATCAACTGAACCAGTGCCGGCAATTACTTTTCTGTTAGGTGCGGGAAACTTTGATAGCATAAGCCAAATTCACCCTGCGCTGATGGACCGTATTTATGGCTACGGTAAGGTTGTGCGGATGAACAATGATATGCCTAATACGTTGGAAAACAGGCGCAAATACGTGCAGTTCATAGCGCAGGAAGCTAAGCGATTTAATCTTTTGCCCTTCAGTAGAGACGCGTGCGTTGAAATTGTGGAAGAGGGTAGACGGCGAAGCAACAAACGTGACGCGCTTACCACCCGGTTTAGACCCCTAATTTCAATAATTAAAACATCGGCAACCATAGCCCTCAACGAGAACTGCAAAGTGGTTGAGCGGCGTCATGTCGTGGAAGCTTTAAGCAACCACTGCAAAACTATTCAGAAGCAGCTGCTGGAACATGAAATAAGTGAGAGAGGCAGGCTGTTAGAAATTAAACCTGAGGGCGTCAAGCTTGGGCAAATATACGGTTTAGCTGTAGTGCATGACCCCTACAGCGGCGAGATGACAGGTAGCGTTCTCAGCGTCAAAGCGCAGCTTGTGCAAAAAACTACGCTGCCGAGAGACCATCCGCTTAAAGGGTACTACCGTGTGACAGGCGTAGCTAAGGGGCAGAGTTTTATTTCAGACAGCATCGCCAAAGTTCGCAGCGTCATTCTTCAAAAATACGGTGCAGATATAGCGCAAGACTATTTTACGCATCTTGATTTTGCGCAGTCTTATGGCGTGGATGGGCCTTCTGCGGGCGTAACTATGGCTATACTTTTATGCTCGCTCATTGAGGGCAAACCCGTACGGCAAGATGTGGCGGTCACAGGCGAAATAAACCTGAGCGTTGGTGACGCTACGAACGTAACAGCGGTCGGCGGCATCCATGAAAAGATTAAGGCTGCGGAAGCATGGGGTTTCAAAAAAGTAGTTATCCCGCAGAAAAATTTTGAGCATTCAATTGATCCGCGAGACTACACGATTGAAGTTGTGCCTGCTGCTACGCTTGATGACTACTTGCGGGAGTGCTTGGTTGAGCAGCATATCGTCAGGCTTCCTGTTCAGCGGTTCCGGCAATAGGTCGCTGACAGCTGCTGGAAAACTAGCTTATTTTCAAGCTTTTTGCTACGTAACTTCCAAGCTGGAGCTTTAAATGTAGGCTGCGCTGCGCATTTTCTTAACATCTGCAAGTTCCATGTTGCCAGCCTCGTAAACATAGTTGTGGCAATATTACCTGAATAATTAATTGTCACCAGAAGTCACCGCTGCGAAGCGCAAGTATAAGCGTATACAAAAGCATCAACCAAACACACTCGCACCTCACCCAAAGGCGCAACTCTTGCCACTGACGCGGTTTTGAATTCTTACTACCTCTGTGCTGTCCTGCGCCGCAGCATAAGCTTCCAATAGGTTACGGTTTAACTCCAGAAAAGTATGGCCCCACGCGAAGAGGGATAACAGTTCTTCTGCTTCTTTCTTGAACCCTGCAATGTACAGTGCCGCTGCCAAGGCTTCTACCGTGGTTAGTTTGGTGGCTTTTCCGAAGTTAACAGGGTTTCCAGCTATTAGAATAGGCAAACACCTTGCGGTCCCTTTCACATGTTTTGACAAAACTTTCTGCGCATGCTCCCAACTGCAATCTAAAGCAACCAAGCCGAAATCCTCAACCCGTTGCTTATCAGCAGGCGAAAAAGCTATTTCCGAAAAAGGGTTAAGCACAACTGCACGTTTGGGCAAAAACCTTGTCTTGCTCACTAACCGCGCCATGCCATGGCGCTTAAGCTTTAAACCTGTGCATCGCTTGGGGTCGCATTGCGCTGCGTGATAAACAGTTATTCTAGGCGCTACATGCACTGCTTTTGCGCACCTTCGCATGACTCGCTGGATCATTTAAAACGCTGGGAATTCTGCCAATAAGGTCAGTTGCCGTCATGTGATAGCCAATGTCGTTTGCTACAAAGTCTCCTGCTGCTCCGTTAACGAAAGCGCCTGCGACCGCAGCCTCAAACGAGTCAGCTTTCTGGGCTAAGAAAGCTCCTACAATGCCTGCGAGCACGTCGCCTGTGCCGCCCACGGTCATTCCCGCGTTGCCTGTGAAATTTAGCTTACAGCGGTCCCCGCTGCAAATTATGTCTGTTTGTCCTTTTAGAAGAATTACGGCGTTAAGCTCTGCTGCCGTTTTTTGCACTTCGGAAACGCGGTCAGACAGGCTCTCGGGCAGCTTTTTTCCAGTAAGCACTGAGTATTCTCCGGCATGGGGTGTGAAAACGCAGAGATTTTTTAAGGGTCGCCTGAATTCGGCGAATGCTTTCAAGCCGTCAGCATCTAGAAGCAATGCCTTGCCAGCGCCTTCTATAAGGTTTACGCAGTTTTTTACGAATTGTCTGGTTTCAGGGTGCAGACCGATTCCCGGTCCCAGCACGACAGCATCTGCCATTTCAACATACGGTCTTAGAACATCAATATTTGCGGGATTCAAGTGTGCTCCTTCCAGCTTCAAGGTAATCATATCAGGAGACATTGAGGAAATCGCGGTCGCAGTTTTTGCTGGTGCCGCGAGGTAGACTATATCTACACCAGTCCGCAGCGCAGCTAAGGATACCAGTGCAGGAGCGCCTGAGAAAACTTCGCTGCCACCGATTACCAGCAAGCGCCCAAAATCACCTTTGTGACTGTTTGGATGCCGTGTTTTTGTAACGAGGAAAACATCGCCTGGACCAGCATAGTTTTCCAATTCTTTAGGCAAGCCTATGTCTTTCACAATTAATTCGCCTACGTATTCTTTGGCTTTTTCCAATCCCGTTTTCGCTTTGTAAAAAGTCACCGTCACGTTTGCCTTCACTGCAGCGCCTAAGACTTCGCCCGTATCCGAATCTATTCCTGTAGGCGCATCAACAGCGAGCTTGAAAGCTTGCGCAGAGTTAATGTGCCTTACCAATTGTGCGATAGGCGGCTTAAGCTTGCCTTTTGTGCCTGTCCCCAGCAGTGCATCGACAACTATGTCTGCGTCTATTGCAGGCAATTCGGAGCTATCAGTGACCTCGTAAAGGGGTATCCTCTCACGCATCGCTTTAATAGCGCACAGGTTCTGCTGCGCCGCGGGATGGACAACGTCTTTGCTTTTCCCAGCGAGAAAAACCGTGACTTTATAATCCATTGATGCCAAGTGTCTTGCAGCCACGAAGCCGTCGCCTCCGTTCCCGCCTAGGCCGCAGAACACTGCGATTTCGTGTTTGCGTGAGAAACGTGAGGCAATTTCAGCGGCAATGTTGCGTCCTGCGTTTTCCATGAGTTGAAGCAACGTGATTCCAAAATATTCCGCATTCACTTCCAACGCCCGCATCTCTCTGCTTGAAATGCTATGGACGTTTCCTTTTTTCAGCGGCATTTTTGAACACCTGATTATGTAATGTCATCTAATAGGAGATAAGCGTATCCCAAGCCAAGCAGGCTGCGTATACAAAAGCATCAACAAAACATCTTTTTTTTAGGTTGCTCAACGGCAAACCACGTAATCAAAAACACATTCAGAAACATTTTTGAACAAGTAGCCGGCATAGCAGAAGACAGGGGGATTTCATGCCAGAATTTAAGGTTTTCACCATGCATCACGTCTTTTCAACTAAAGGCGAGATCGACTTCACAGATTTAACGGACCTTGTTCAATCAGCAGTGGCAAAATCAAATATTCGAAATGGCATCGTCCACGTTTTCGCGCCGCACGCAACTGGCATACTAATCCTGACGGAAAGCGACTACGCCTTGCTGGAAGACATCAAAATGCTTTTGGAGAAGATTATACCGAAACACATGGCGTACCATCATCCCTCGAATGCACACGCCCACTTGCGGTCTGTGCTGCTTCCGCCAGACAGGACTCTCCCAGTTATTGACGGACGCGTAGCATTCGGAACATGGCAATCTCTGCTTTTCGTGGAAACAGACGTTTACCCGCGTAAAAGAACCGTCATAATACAGGTCATGGGCGAGCAGTAACCCTCTACACCGCGGCATAGCGTCGCCGGCGCCATCTGACAATATTTCTAAGCGCTTCGCGGTTATATCGGGGAGAAAACTGACTGAAGCAGCGCTATTTTAACGGTACGTTGATATTTCACAATAGGGGTTATGGTTTTTTTAACTTTTTGTTGTAAACTTTTACCATTCGGGTTTCTTTCGCTGCAATATTGGCAGAAAGCGACCGGCAACAGCACAATTAAACGCTGCATAACAGCGTTCTTAAATAATATTGGATGGGGCACAGTCGAGTTTAGCGCCGATTTCTTGGTAAAAACCAGCAATTCCTCTAATTTCTCAACGTAGACGCGGCATGTATTTATAAAGTTCGTTCAACTTACGAAGCGCGACAGATCATTGTCCAAGGAACCGCAAGCTGTGCTGCAAAGAAAAGGTAATTAAGCGTGACCTGAACTGTATTTGCATGGTGACATCATGCCGGTCTTAGCGTATGTGCTGTTCAAAGTGAATTCAGGCACAGAAAGAGAGGTTTGCCAAAAGATAGTTGCATTCGATGAGGTTCTGCACGCCGAAATCATTTTCGGCGAATTCGATGTTATTGCGAAAATCTCGGCATCAGATTTAGATGCCTTGGAAGACTTTCTGTCGCAGAAGCTTAGAAACGTGCCCAGTGTAGTCTTGACGTCTACAATGGTTGTGGGCAGAGAGTACAGAGGAAAAAACCAGCGCCTAAAAAGCACGTAAACAGCTACTTGGAGAAACGTTGCAGCTAAAACCGCCGCAGATGCGCGGATGGTGGTTTACACAACTCTAAGCGGGCAAATTGGTGAAGGTTGGTTGATGCTTTTGTCTACTGAAACGTTTCAGCGGCTATCTCGCTGACGCTCCGCGGGAATGTTTATTAGCGAAATCAATGAGATTGAGGTAATATGGCGTTTACGGCAGAATTTTACCTGTTCCTAGCGTCCGTGGTACTCATTTCACTGACAGGCGTGATGATGCCTGGTCCACTTTTTGCGGTTACAATTGAAAAAGCGGCGAAACGCAAAACCGCAGGTTTGCTCATCGCGGTTGGACATGGCATTGTAGAGTTTCCGTTGATGTTCCTCATCTATTACGGAATAACGCAAATCATAGCCTCTAACATGCTGCAAACCGTGCAGGTCACGGTTGGAATAAGCGGCGGCTTGCTGATGATGTTTATGGGCTTTCAAACTTTCCGAAACAGGAACAAGGCAAGCGAAAAACATGAAAGCCCGATGCGAGATTCATTGCTCGCGGGAATTTGGACGACAGCCGCAAACGCAGGCTTTATTCTGTGGTGGCTGACTATCGGCACTACGCTTGTTATAACCGCCAGAAGCTTTGGGCTGCTGGAGTTTTCCGTGTTCGCCGTGGTTCATTGGCTCTGCGACTTCCTGTGGTACACTGTCATAGCTTACTTGATTTTTAAGTCGCATCGTTTTTGGACTCGAAGAGTAAATCAAGGTATTGTCCTGTTCTGCTTTGCAGTCTTGATGGGTTTCGGTGCATGGTTTTTCACTTCAGCACTATGGCTACTAATCACCGCTTTAATGTAGGAGAAGCCCCAAAAAAATGAGTAAATGCGAATTCAAAGCTGGCAAAACCACGGTGCGCTTGGTTAGGGGAGACATCACTGAAATGGAGACGAATGCCATAGTGAACGCGGCGAACTCGTCGCTTATGGGCGGCGGGGGCGTAGACGGCGCAATCCACCGCAAAGGCGGACCAAAAATACTTGAAGAATGCAAAAAAAATACGCACAAAGAAATGGCTCACGGGACTCCCAACTGGAAAGGCAGTTATAACAACAGCAGGCGGGCTCAAAGCTAAACACGTTATTCACACGGTTGGACCAGTGTGGCATGGTGGAAACCGCGATGAACATGAGTTATTAGCGCAAGCATACCGAAACTCGCTGAAAACAGCAGTTGCTAATAAGCTTAAGAGTGTGGCTTTTCCAGCGATAAGCACAGGCGCTTACGGTTATCCTATGGATGAAGCAAGCAGGGTTGCTTTGAAAACAGTTAAGGCTTTTCTGGAAAAAGAGAACGCATTAGACGAAGTGGTGTTTGTCTTGTATTCTGAACATGATTTGAAGGTTTACATGGACGCAGCTAAAGAAATCTTCTGAAAAGCCAGCCTCAGGCTGTTTAGCGCCAGCGACTTGTCGAATTCTGAGAAAAAGCCTAAACGGGGATGTTTGGTTGATGCTTTTGTATACGCTGTCAGCATTACTTTCGCTTAAATGGGTGCATTACGGCTTCTACCGCTTCGCCTATGACTTTCACGGCGTCAATTTTGCCTAAACCTTTCTCGTAAGCCTTTCGGATATGCCTTATTTCATGTGGGTCTATGCCCATAACGCGGCATGCCGTGGCGTCTGTGGCAACCGCGTCCGCTCCCGCAATGATAACCCCCATTTGAACAGGGGTACCGTCTATTGGTCCTGAACCTTCCATGCCTACGAAGCCGTCGATAACTGTTAAGGCAGGTTTGAGCACTGTGTTTATGTCGAGCACTACTTTGCTTATGCCTTTCAAGTGGTATTTTCCTTTAAATTTTTCAGGAAGTAACCCGAACATGTTTTTCATGCCCAGCGTGACTCCGGTGTCAACATGCGTCTTGAGTTTTGCAGCGCTTATAACAGCAGATTCGGTGACAATCTGCGGGACGATGATGCTTTTTAACGCTTCACCATCAGGTATCGCTAGCTCAACTTTGTCCTCTACATATCGCAAGTTCAAAAATTCAACGCCGTTGCGTTCACACATGTCTTTCATGCCCGTTTTCTCGAAGGCGCGATCAGCATTGGTTATTGTTGCGTCCGACTCTACAACGTAAATTTTAACGGGCAAATCCTGCAGTTTTCTTATTATGGCTTCAACAACAATGGGGTCGGTGGTTGCTCCAGTATCCCATGTCTTATCAGTGATGAAGTTAACCTTGATGAGTACTGTGTCCCACCCTTCGATAGCACGTTTGTAGTTTATGAGGTCTAGGGCTTTGAAAACGGGTTCGTGCCCGCGTTCGCCTTTGACGACAGCCACAGGTGACGACATCAACCGCACACATCATATAGCAGGCTTGTGCTAATACATAAATGCGCTGTTCACTTAGCCTTAACTTCGGCTTTGATGAGTGTGCAAACAGCGCTATTACCCGCCAGTATAGCGCTAACCCGCTCAGGGTAGGTGCCGTTTACAACGTAGCAGTTGAGCCGTTTTGTTGAAAGAAATTTTGGCAGGAATTTGTCCACGCTGGTTCGCTGAGCAAACGCAAGTAGTTCACTGGGCGAAAGCTTAGGGAGCAGTTTGGCGTCCGAATGCGTCTTAGGGTCGCTTGTGAAGATTCCGTCAACATCAGTAACTAAAACCAGTTTGTCCGCTTTCAAGCGGCTTGCAACATAGGCGGCTATCGAATCTGAAGTAACGTCCCAAGATGCGTGCAGGGGCTTTTCGGTAAAAAAGAGGCGGGAGGGCAGAAAAATCGGGGTTGCCTTGTTTTTGGAAAGCTGGCTTGCCTCGGTCAGCGAGCAGGTTGCGACAGAATTTGGGACAAGTTGCGACAGTAAAAGCCCAAACTGATCCATCGCCAAAATGGCCATTTTATGCGCGGTATCAGCAGGCAACGAATAATTGTTGTCGAATTCTCGTACCGTGTCAGCGAACTTGCCGCCGCCGGGAACAACGGCTATGCAGTGTTCTTTCGCAATACCGTTTAGCTTATGGCACAAGGTTTTCAGCGTAGCTGGGTTTTCAGCCAAGCTTCCGCCTATCTTTATTACCGCGTCCATTGGATTGCCCTGCCTTCAAACGTGTTTGCCGCCATTAAGGCAACGCCTACCGCTGGTGAAACCGTGGCTACGTCAGTTTTCAGTAGCTCGTTAAGGGCTACTATTTCTGTTATGCTTGCGAGTTGGGCTGCTTTTCTGGCGAGGAAATCTCTTCCAAGTCCCGTAACCACGGCTTTAACCTTTGTTTTCGCGCGTGGTTTGATGCGGCTGTAAACTTGACGTAGCCCTTCAGCTATTGTTTCAACTTGCTTGTTATGGATGTACGTGGCAATTTGTATTATCTCCTGTTCGGTTAGCATTTCGGTGTCGGCGCAGACCACGCGCGCTAGCCTTGCTAATGCTTCAGCGCGTGTTTTTCCGCGTCCATCCGCCGTTTCAACAGCATATTCTTCCTTGGTGATGTTGCCTAAGACCAAGTGTGCATCGCCTGATTGGGCGAATAATTCTGAGGAAACTCGTGCTGTGCCGTTTCTTAGTGGAATTGAGTTGGTGATTGCGGCAATGTTTGTTCGCAGGCTCCCCGTGTATACGAGTTCGCCGTTCATGAGTTTTTCTAGGTCAGTTTTGCCGCTCGCGGAAAGTTTCCCGTTAACTATAGGGATTATGCTGGTGCTAGTGCTGCCGACATCGATTACTATGCAGTTGGGGATTAGTTGGGCGACCAGCCACCCTGTGGCTGTCCAGTTTGCCGCGGCAACCTCAAGCGGTTCTGCTCTTGCTTTTGCAAGCGATTTTAGGGTGGCATCCACAGTTAAAACCATAATTGGCATCGCAGGAAAAGCTGCAGCGACATGCGTCAGTATGTGGTTGACGCCTTCACGCTTTGTGGGGTACACATCGGACAATTCCGCGGTCATGGTTACGCCTACACAGTCGAGTCTTGTGGCGCCACTGACTTTTTCTGTTAGCCTGCGGAGTACGGTGCCGAGGTTTTCTGGGTTTTTCCAGACTGGAAAATACTCCGTTACAGTTTTGCATTCGATTACAAAGCCGTTGTCAATGCTTATGTATGCGGCTTTGGTGTTGGCGCCTCCGATGTCCAAGCCAAGTGCACGTACTACGTTGGTTACCCCCTACGGCGTATTATGCGGTGAAGACTCTTTTTAGCTTCACGGAGCTTTGTTGTTGCTGCTTCCAGCGTCGGAGCGCAGGATAGAACGAGCGCGCAGGCTGTGTTGTTGTTTGGGACAGGGAACGGCGGAGAAACAACAGAGTTTAAGCCACAGATCTCTTGCAAAGCTGCAGCGGTTGGTTTAGGAGTGTTCACTTTTGAAAACACAGCGTACCTTTTGTTTTGATTATTTCTCGGCAACTCATTTTTAACAACAGCGTCGATCATTGCCTGGGCTGAATTAAAGTCGAGAACGCTTCTTAAGCCAACATAAGACGTGGTTAATCTCGGGTTGACTTCTATTATTACAGGCTTTTCGTGAGTTAAAATAAGGTCAACGCCAACGTAGCCTCTGAGACCCTTAAACGCTTTCGCCACCGTCTGCGCCGCGGCAAGCGCCTCCTGCTTAAGCAAACTGTCAAAAGGAACTTGACCGCCATTGTAAACCGAGGACTCCTCAGGCGTCTTCAAAGAAACATTTTGCCTGTTTAGGCTTATAGGTAGCGCATCATTCTCTGTCACAAGCAAGCTTACGCTGGCGGCTGTTCCTTGAATCAACTCTTGAGCCATAAAACACTTGGCTGAAGATTCATGAACGACTTTGGCGACCGCTCTGTCTATTTGCGGTTCGTTTTTCACTACGCTTAATCCAGCGCATCCAACGCCGTCAAATGCCTTAACTACCACGGGGTATTCGAGGCTGCCCCGTATGTCCTGTTTGATTTCAGCGATGTCATCAAGTGCGTTGGCAACTATGGTTGCTGGTGTATTCAAGCCCAACGCCTGAACTCGCGCGAGCAGCTTTGCTTTGTCGGCAACTGTTTCGACGGCGGCTGCGCGGCAGTTCAGCGAAAAGGTAGTTGTCTGCTCTACTGATGCAATTAGCGACCGCAGGGTTTGATTGGATTCAGGGGCTATTACGTAAGCTGCGTCACTTGACTCGCAAAGCTTGCACAGTGTTTCTTGGGCTTGCTGAAACGAAGTAACTTTCAGAGTGTGGTCTGCCTGCAATGGCGGGTTGAGCGCCGCGAGCCGGGCGTCAAGTATTGTGGTTACAGAGTAACCTGCAGCCTTAAAATCAGCTATTATCGTTCGCAGCATGCCGAAGCCTTCGCTCAGGATGCTGGGTTGCAGTGGATTGCCGGCGAAGCCGCCTCCGGAGGCGAACTCGTAGACCAGAAGCTTCAAATTGTTCCGCTCACTCCAGCGAAGGGAGGAGTGTTGCCTTAAAGCTTTTGCTATGTTCAACAAAATTTACTTTTGATGTGTTTTGGTGTGGGCAGTTAATTCTTGCAGAAACGTTGTTATGTGCAGTTTTTTCAGGTGGGGCATTACAACAATTCTAACGCAATCAAGATGCGGCACATAAGAAACAAACCAGCCGCGTTGCTGCAACGCTCTCGCCAGTAATTTCGAATTTGAGCAGCGGAACGCTATGATGTTAAGCGTTGGTTCAGTTACAAGTTCAAAGCCAAGCGCCTTGAGTCTAACGGACAAGAACTGGGTCAACTTAAGAACACGGTTAACTGTTTTCGTGAATCCTTCGCGTCCCAATGTTTCGAACACAGCCCAAGTTGCCGCCGCTGAAGCGCCGCTTCTTGTGCCCACAAACGTGTATTGTGCATTCTCGGTCAAGTAAGGCGTTTCCGTCTTAATGTATTCTAGGTACGTGCTGTCTCTGAATAGTATTCCGCCTGCGGGTACAGTCGCCAACCCCATTTTGTGCGGGTCAACAGTAATTGATGCCACGCCTTCAAGGCGAAAATCACAGATAGGCGCATTTTCCATGAACGGCAGCATGAGTCCGCCGAGTGCCGCGTCCACATGCAGATGAATGCCATGCGCCACAGCGATTTCAGAAAGCTTGCCAATTGGGTCAACTGCGCCCAATTCGGTTGTGCCCGCCGTGCCTATTATAGCAATCGTGTTTTTGCTTATGCAGTTTTTAGCTGCTGCTGGATCAACCCTAAAGGAACTGTCTAAACTCGCTTGAACTGGCTTAATCCTCAGTAAGCTGCATATCTTGTTGAAGGAGAAATGCGCTGACTGCGGCAACACCACTTCAGGGTTGCTGACGCCGGCTCTGTTTCGAGCAGCCAAAAGCGCCAAAAGGTTGGCTTCAGTTCCACCTGAAACGATGAAACCGACGGCTTTCTCATTGCTCAGGAGCGTTGCCAAATTTCCGATAACTTCTTTTTCCAACTGCGAAGTCCCGGGGAACAATCCAGCATCGCCAAGATTTGCGCTTAAGAATAGTTTGTGCGCGGCTTTTGCAGCGGGATGTGGTTCTGTGCACATCGAACACAGTATTCGCCCGTCCATGTATTGTGAGTCTTTCGCGCGGATTTTCTTCAAATCGGCTAATACTGCTTTGCGGCTTCTCCCTTTGAGTTGCATGCCTAAACTCCTTTTCATCTCCTTTCAAAAGCGACTTTTCTTTATGCGTTCCAACGTATCGACGAGTTCTTTCACTTTTTCTCGCGTGATTCTGCCGTTGATTCTGTCGCCGTCAGTGCACGCTGCGCTTCTCATGCCGGCTATATCGGCGCCTATATTGTAAACTGTAGGCAGGTCTTCTTTCCGCAACGAACCCGCCAAAGCCGCTTTCAAACCATGCGAGTGAGCGGCATTAACGAAGCCTTGAAGCTGATTAACGGTAAGATAGGCGAAGAGGTTTTCGCCATCTTTGACTGCGGTGTCAATCATCGCGACATCAGCGCCAGACAAATGTGCAATGACAGGAACAAGCAACGGATTTATTGAACCTACTCTCGCTGCGTCAGCATATCCAGCAGCAACAACTTTGATTGAAGAGTTGTAATTCTTCACTGATTTAGTCACGTTACGCATGAGGTAGATGGCTTCTTCCTTGGTTCTTACGCCATAGAGCCCAATTTTGATGTAATCGACTCCTGTTGTTGCAGCGCCCAATGCTGCCAACGATACAGCACAGGGCAAATTAGGCGCGTCACCTATTGCGCAGCTCACTTCGATGCTCGGCGGAGCGAGTTCTCTGATGCGGCGTATTACCCAGGGGAAACTAGCGCCTAGTGAGCCTTCTTTAGGGTTTTTCACATCTATTATTTCAGCGCCGCCTGCAATTGCCTCCAAGGCTTCTTTCTCGTCTGCTGGGCTTATGAGCAATTTCACTTCAGGTCATATTGATGCGGAATGCCATCGCCTTTAAAGCTTTTGTTGCGGACTACGCCGTCGCCGAATTCATCGGGGCGCTATGATGACAAAAGGATTGCTTCAGGCAGCTTGGGAAGCGCGCCGTTTGCGTCTTCTGTGAAGCAATAAACAGGTCACGGTTGCCGCCAGAACAATCGGGATTAAAACTATTCCTATCATCGGCGCAAGCAAATAGTTTGTTTGCCACTTCCACGTTATGCTGGAAGGCTGGTTTATCGTAAACTGGACACTCGTTGTTGCGCCTGATGCTGGAGCGCTTCCTGTGCCCGTCCAGCCCGTGCAAACTTGCTGGGTCACAATTGTTGCTGCGTCGGGCGAATTCACTGATGCTGTTATGGTTTCGCCAGCATTAAACCATGCTGTAGTCGGCGTAGGCGAACCATAAGACGAGGTCACAGTTAACTGATACTGCTTGGTCCAAGACGCTGCTTGTTGTAAGGCATTGTTCACTGTTAGTTGCGCCGAATTGCTTGTGCCCGTGTAGCTGCCTACTCCAGTGCCTGCCCAACCATTCCAAACGTAACGTTCCCCTTCACCCGCCTCGGGCGGCACAGCAGAAATATCTACTTTGGAGCCTGCGTCGTACCATCCGCTTGCGGGGCTGACTTCACCAAAATTCGCAGATAGCTCCAAGTAAAACTGGGTTTTCCAGTTAGCAGTTGCCGCCTTGGGGCTTGTCATCGTTATCGCGTTTGAGGTTGCCGATGCTCCTGAAGCGTCGCCGCTCCACTGGGTGAAAATGTGTCGTGTGCCCGCTGTTTCAGTGACTACCAACGGAGACACTGTGGCAAACGCGTTTGCACCAGAGTCATACCAACCAGCGCCGCTGACAGCGCCATGAGCCGTGTACGTGGTGAGATAGTACTGTGTCTTCCAGTTCGCTGTCGCTGTCTTTGCTGCGTTCATAATGATGCCGTCGCTGATTAAGCCTGTTCCAGAGGCATCGCCTCCCCAACCTGTGAAAACGTATTGGACTCCAGCACCGCCAGAGATGGTTCCGCTCGATAAGACTGCGTTCGCCGCAACGCCTACATCGTACCATCCTCCTCCGCCGGGCGTCCCATGCGCGGATTCCACAGTTAAGTAGAACTGTCTCTTCCAAGCAAACTCAATCGTATGTGCGGCTTCAACGGCGGCAAACGTGTACGCTGTTCCAGCGGTTAGGCTGCCTCCGTCAACTTGGTAACCTGTGCAAAGCCATTGGCTGTTGTTGGGTACAACTTCGGCGGGACTGGTGACTGCTGCTGCGAAGCTTTCACCTTGGGTCACCCACGCTGAGGCGGTTGGTGCGCCATGTGCACTGTTAACTTGGATCCAGAATTGTCTCGCCCACATGAACTCTATTGTGTGCGCCGCCTGAACGTTGACAAACGTGTAGCTGTTGCCAAGTTGCAGTGAGCCGCCGTCGATTCGGTAGCCTGTGCAGATCCACTGTTGACTTCTCTGCGTGGTTTCTGTTGGGCTTGTCACTGAAACTGCGAGTGAGCCGCCTTGGTCTATCCACTGCGAAGCGGTTGGCGCGCCGTGGCTGCTTTGCACCGAGATGTAATATTGGGTTTTATAGTTGACCGTGAAGGTGACGCTTGACTGCACCGTGAACGACGACGCATCAGTTGTCCAGTACCGTTGCGTGTCAGAGACATAGATGGGGTTGTCAATTGTCAAGGTTGTTCCCGTGTCAGCATAATCTGAGAATGTTCCTGCCACGATGTTGCCTGTTTTCGCGACGCCGTTTTGAACGTAATGCACCACGTTTGAGGCATTGGGAAGCCCTGGTGTATTCAACGTCACGTTCACTGCCCCTAAGCCTTCGCTGGATAAAGTGAATGCGCCGCTGCCTGTGGTTTCTGTTGCTCTCTTCACGACCAAATAATAAGTCCCAGTATAGGAAGGGACTACCCAGAACTGTTCGATTCCGCCAGACGTCGCGTTAACGCTCTTAGCCACTATTGCGGGTTCGCCGTATGCCGTGCCAGTTGAATTATAAAGATACAAATCGTAATCGGCGCCGGAAGGCACTTTGAGGCTGAAGTTGTATTTGCCGCCAGCGATAAGCTGCACGTTTCTCGCCCACGCGAGTCTTTGGCCGAGAACCGAAATGTCGCCAGCTGCAGGCGGCTTACCCAGCGTATCGGTTACTAAGGTTCCGACGTTGTACGTGCGCAAAACAGCATCTACCGCGGCATCTAAATTTACTCTGCCATACCCTTCGTGAACATCTTTTCCGCCGCGGTTAAGTGTTGGCGACGCAGCAGCAGTCGCGCCTTCTCGGAGGTTAGGATAAGTTTCGGTTGCCGTCATCAACAGCAGCATTTTGGGCTGTAGGGCTTGGCTGCGAGTCCAGTTCCACTTGGCGTGTCCGCCCAGTGCTTGGATTAAGATTTGGACGCAGCCTGAGATTATCGGCGCCGCCATAGATGTTCCCTGCATTGAAGCTGCATCGCCACCTTGTACATCTGTGAACATGCCTTCTGCGTCGTTGTAATTGGTGTCTACGCTGAAGAGGGGCAGGGCGTAGAAGCTGCCGCCCGGCGCAGCAATATCGGGTTTGATGGTTTTTCCCGTGTATCTTGATGTTCCTCCTTGGCTGCTGTAGCTAGCTATGTTGTCGAACTGGTTCACTGCCGCCACGGTTATGGCTTCGTCCACGGATGCAGGTGAATAGACTTTGTTGCCGCCTGAGCCGCTGTTTCCTGCTGCAACGACGGCGGTTACGCCGCTGTTCACTAAGTTTAACACGGCTAAATTTACGGAAAGCGTTTCTTCGTCGAAGCCCAAGCTCATGCTGGCGGTGGTGATGTGGTATTGGACTCTGTTTGTGATTATCCAGTTTAGGGCGTTAACCAGTTCGGTGTCGGTTCCTTCGCCGCTGGCGCTTAAGACTCTGACGCCTACTAGTTTTGACTGGGTTGCCACGCCTGTCCAAGCTGAAAAACCGTCTGACGGCGGCGTGTAGGGCCATGACATATTAAACGTGACATACAAATCGCCTGTGCCTTCATTCAGAGAAAGCAGGACGTGATACATGTTGTATCCTCCTGTGGGTGCTGAGTCGATGTTGTAGGTTAATGAGTAAATGGTGTTCTGGGCAGGCGTGTCTCTCGAAGCGGCGGCGCTCCATGAGCCCGTGCTGATGGTCTTGTCGCCGTAAACCAGCACAATTGATGAGAGGTGTGCTGTGCCAGTTGCTGTCCATTTCACGCTGATTCTTATGGGTCCTGTTCTGTTGACAGCCATGCCGCTGACGATGTAGTTGCCTGAATCTGACACTGCACCGAGGTTGGCGCCCCATGTTGCGGTTGCGTAGCCCGAGGCGTCCGTGCTGAAGAAGCCGTTTCCAGCGGCTAATCCTGCAACGTGGGAGCCGTGTCCGTTGTCGTCAATCGGTGTGGTAGATGAGCCGATTTGGTCGTTCCAGCCGACGATTTTTTTGGAGAAGTCCGAGTCGCCGTAGCTGCTTGAGAAGCCGTTGTGTGAAGCGTCGATGCCTGTGTCGATTATGGCGGTTGAAGCGTTTGGGTCGCCTTGGAGCGCCATTGTGTTCCAGACGTAGGTTCTGGCGCCGATTTGCTGTGTTGCGTAGGCGAGGTGTGCTTTGCCGATGTTTTCTTTTTCGACCAGTAGCACGTTGGGGCATTGCTGAATGAAGTGTGCAATTGCGGCGTATGGTATTGTGCCGCCGAATCCGTAGGTGGCTTCAGTCCATGGCTGGGTGGTTAGGTATCCGCCTGATTCTATGAACGCGGCTGCGTCCTGTGTCGTCGGCGCCGCTTGCAGCAAAGCAATGACATTTACATAGTCTTGTTGGGTGTTGTTTGCGGTTTTTGCGGCGATTTCTTGGTCTAGGCTGTCGGCTATTGCGTTGTTGTTTTGGTCTATCCATGCGGGTTTCCAGACTGTAGGCGTGAAGGATTCGGCTGGGTTCAGGCTGGCGGTGGTTGGGGTTTCTGGTTGGGCGTTTGTTGCGTTTATCATTAAGGCGGGTACTGATGCAAATAGCAGAAGTGCGAAAAGGGCTGTTAAGAGTGTAGCAGTTTTGCTGTTCGTTTTCGTCTGCCTCTCTTTCAGTTGGCGTTTAGTGTGGAGTATTGTGTCTTAACAAACGCATGAAACTTATTTAAACTAGATGAATTGGGAATAACGGTAGACTTTTCTGCTGGTTACACGTAAGAGAATGCGCAGGAGGCTGCTGGCGCGTGAAGGTTATTCCAGTTATCGACATCCTGAACGGTGTGGTTGTTCACGCTGTGAGGGGCAGGAGAAGCGAGTATAAGCCGTTGCAGAGCGTGTTATGCGCTTCGGCGGAGCCGTTGGAGGTTGCTTCGGCTTTCAAGGCGCTGGGTTTCAGTGAGCTGTACGTGGCGGATTTGGATGCCATTTTGGCGGGGCACCCGAATTTTTCGGTTCTGAGGCAGATGGCGGGTGCGACTGGGCTTAGGTTGATGGTTGATGCGGGCGTGGCTGATTTTGAAAGGGCTCGGATGCTGTTGGAGGGGGATGTCTCGGAGGTTGTGGTTGGAACAGAAACCTTGGCGGATTTGAGTTTTGTCGGGGAAGCCGTTGAAGTTTTTGGGAAGAGGCGAGTTGTTGTTAGCCTTGATTTGAAGGGTGGGGCGGTGCTGAGTCTGTGTGAGTCAAACGAGTTCAGTGACCCTTTGGGTCTTCTGCGGGAGTTTAGCGTTATGGGTGTGGAGCAGATTATTCTGCTGGATTTGGATAGGGTTGGCAGCGGTGAGGGAGTGGACATGCGTTTTTTGAAGCAGGCGCTGGAGAATCGGGAGTTGAAATTGTTTGTCGGTGGTGGCGTTCGCGGCACAGAGGATTTAGTTGAGTTGCGGAGTCTGGGTGTGTCTGGCGCTTTGGTTGCCACCGCCTTGCACTCGGGGAAGATTACGCTAAAAGAATTGAGGCGTACTGGTTTTCTTTAGGCGTTTACGGAGTGAGCACGGTGCCGTTCCAGAATATTATTTTGCTGTAGGGCAGTGCAGTGTAGTTTTCGATTTCGTCGTAGATTACGTCGAGTTTGACGCCGTATTGGTCTAAGTGGTTGTTGAGGGTTATGCAGAGTTCGTTTGCGAGCGAGGTTGCTTCCCATAAGCCCCAGATTTTGTCGCTTGGTCCGCGGAAGCCGTAGGCGAAGTCTTTTGGCAGGACGAAGGCGACGCGGTCAGTGTTTGTGCTGTTGGTTCTTGGGTTTTCGGCGGCGTATTGCCAGAACCGTTTCAGCGCGTTCAGGTGGTCTTCTTGCAGGATGCCATGCGTGTAGTTTTCGTTGGTGTCGAAGATGACGATGTATTTTGCGCCGTTTTCGTAGGCTGTGACCATGTCGTTGTAGAGTTCTTCGCCTGACTCCAGATATGGTGGTTGCGTGTATGTCCATGTCATTATTACACCCCAGTCTTTGTTTTGTGCTGTGGCTGCGCCTCGGCATAATGCGACATTCAGCTGTCGGCTGTAGTTCCATCCGAATTCGGCGAAGACTACGTCGTATCCTGATTTGTAATCGAACCAATACAGCGCGTAGTCGGAAGTGTATCTTTGCAGGTTTGCGGTTTCAGGGTGGTTTCTGCCGACCCGGTTTAGGTACATGGTGATGTTGCTGACGAATTGCTCGCTGGCGTGGGTGTAGTTGTCGGCTTTCCAGACTGGGCGCCATTGGTAGATGTCTAGTTGGCGTCCGCCGATTTCGTCGTAAATGTAGAAGCCTAGGAACTTGTTGCCCCATTTGGCTGTTGCATTTTGAAGCCAACCAGTGCGGAAGGGGTGTTCCGTGAAGAGTATGAAGGATAAGCCCTTGTCGTAGACGTACTGGCAGGCTTCGTCCAGTTTTGTGGTGTTGTAGGTTATGCCGCTGCTGCCGATTATGAACAAGTTCGTGTATGGGCTTACGACGTCAACTATGGTTTTGATTTCTTCCAGCGAATCGTAAGCGGCGTCAACGCCGACGAACAGGTTTAACGGTTCGCATTGGGAGGGCACTTCTTCCATGACAGCGTAGCGGAGGAACAGCGCGACAGCCAGCAAGGTGACAAGCAGAAGGGTGATTAGGAGGTGTTTTGGTTTCATTACGGTTCTTGGTTTTATTCTTTGGCGGGTAAGATAAGGGTTTTTCCGAATTGCCGTGGGATGCACGTTCGTTTGTGAGGTTGAAGCTGGACGGGTGGTTCGGTGTGGTTCAAACAAGTCTTATAAGCTTTGACGCGTTATAGACTTATGCATGGGAGGGCGAACACGGCTTGAAATGTAGCGAGTTAATAGACAAAATCGTGTACGCTGAAGGGCACTTTAACGTGGGCAAAGTCAAAGACATCGTTGTAGATGCTGAAGAGTGGAAAGTGACGCATCTGGAGATTGAGTTGAGCAAGGAAGCAAGCGAGCAAATCCTCGGCGTGAAGCCCGCAATGTTCGGAAGCGCGAGAAACACGTTGGCGATTTCGGCTTTGGAGAAGGGCGGCGCGTGCTGCTCAGCAAGCGGGATAGACCTTAAAGTCTCAAAAGGGCAACTGGCGATTTACCTTAGACCCGTTTAGCGCTGCTGCTTTGTCCCTGCGGTCTGCTTGAGCTTCAGCAAATTTAGCTTCCCCTTTTTTATTGTGCTTAACGGAATGTTTGCTGTGTCTTGAGAAAGCGTGAGTAGCCGCTTGTTAAAGAAACGTTTTGTTTAATCGAATTCGGCAACATTGATTATTATCTTGAAGGAGTATGTTGTTTCAATGGAGCTGACGTGCCACTGCATCTCATAAGTGCCGTAAGCCGCGGGGGTTTCTATGATTGCGCCGTAGCCTCGGCTTGAACGCGGAGCCATCGTTCCCAGCTCTATCTCAAAGGGCAGCGGGTAAGACTGGTTTGCCAGCCCGAGGAGCGCTAGCTGTTCTGGCACTGCGTCAAAATGAAGTGTTACGTTGTGAATTGGTGCTGAGCCAATGTTCCTTATGGTGTAGGAGAACTGTGTGTGGGGGTCTGGTGGGAGCTTGAACGTTACTTGCGTGTTGTTGCTGGTCGCCCAGCCGTATTGGGTGGCGTGGTCGGTTGGGACGCTGAACCACACGCTTAGTGGCGATGTTTGCGGTATGAGCTGGATTATTTTCTGAAGCACGGGTTGCACCACAGCTTGCCAAACTGAAACCACAATTAGACTGAATGCGAGTGCGTATACTGCTAAGAGAACGGCTAATTTCTTTTTGTTCACGCTTTACCACGCTTCTCGGGTTATTTTATGCGAAGACGGTGACGCTCAGTAGTCCTGTTATTAACTTAGGGGTTGGGTGCTAAATTTTTTTCGCCCGAAAAACTTGAAGTACACAGAGCTTAGCATGGCTATTCGTGGCTGTTAGGCAAATTCGGTGTTAGCGCTTTTTGTGTTTTCGTAGGTTGGTGAATTCACTGAGCCGCAATTCAATTAATCAGTGTTGCGTATATGTTATGTATGCAGGACGCGTTTAAATGGCAAGGTTGATTTCAGTTTCAAACGAGGTGTACGAGCTTCTGTCGAAGAGGAAAGGGAAGAAGAGTTTCTCGCAGGTTATTAAGGAGAATTTGTGTTCGCGGGAAGAAAAAGGAGACGCAGCAACCTACAGCAGCAAACAGCAATCCGCTATCCTGTGTAGCATACGATAGCGCTTAGCTATTCTGAAGACCCAAATTACAAGAATAAAAGAAAGAGTTGGGCTGGTGTGTTGGACGTAACCCGCCTTTGGTTTTTTGTGGCATTCAGCTAAGCGGGCTACCCGCGCCTTCAGGTAGAGTCCTCATCAGCGACCGTTTGCCCTTTCCACTTGCAGGACAGCCGTTTCACCGCTCCCACAAGGCATACTCGGCAACTTAACATGCTTCATCGTCACACGCCAAGTGGACGTTCCGTTTCTGCTCCGTAGCCAAGCCTCTCGGCTTCCCCCGCAACTAACAGGGGTGCAATTCTACACGTGGGCGGAGTTTCCTCAAGCCTCGCAACTAAGCGAAAGCCCGACAGCCACACACCAACTCACCAGCCCGCTAGTGCAATGCGTATTCGCGGGCAATAAGAATTACTACACAAGCTCACCACAAGCCACGAGAATCACTTTCCCGCCCACATGAACCCGCAACACACCCGCCGCATTCTCAGCCTTCAACAACAACAACGAACGCCGCCCAATCTCATAACCCTGCTCAACACGAGCATTCACTTCCTCAGAACCAAAATAACGATAACGCGACAAATAACCCGCAAGGCAACCGTTACCCGAACCAGTAGCCGGGTCCTCAGGAATCCCAAACAAATCCACGAAAACACGCACATTCAAATCATTACTCGCCTCATACACCTCAGGACAGAAAACCAGAATCCCAGCTTTCACTTCCCTCGACAAATCCATCAGGTCGCCCAGGCTAATCCGCGCACGCCTAACAGCAGCCAAACTCTTCAAAGGCACAATTACGAAAGGCAAACCAGTAGACACTTCCTGAACAGGATACCGACTGTCAAAATCGCTCAAATCAAGGCTTAACACCCGCGCAAGCCGAGCAGCACCAAACGTCCTGCCAAAAACAGGCGGCACCTGCTCCACCCAAAGCAATCCATCACTTAACCGAGCACCCTCAAAATCAACAGCAACATGCCCCACCTTCAAATTCAACAGCACACGACTAACGGGCTTCTTAAGCAAAAAACGCCTTATCACATAAGCCGCACCCAACGCCGGATGCCCAGCAAACGGCACTTCAGTCGAAGGCGTAAAAATCCGCACATCAAAACCCTCACTACGCTGATGACGCGAAAGAATAAACGCCGTCTCCGAAAAATGCATCTCATTAGCCACTTCCTGCATCTGCTCAGCAGACAACGCACCGCGACTATGCACCACCGCAAGCTGGTTACCTGCATATTTACGCTCAGCAAACACATCAACCAAATAGAACGGCAACCTACCCACACACCTCACCCCAAACCAAAATCATCACAGCAGCATATTAAATGCACGGTAACCCCACCACACACGGCACCGCCAAAAGCCGCCAGCAGCAGACGCAAGAAATAAGAATACCTACCAACGCAGGTAACACTCATGAACAAACGCGTCATCCTCATCACAGGCACTCCACGCGTAGGAAAAACCACCATATCACACGAACTCACCAAAAAACTAAACGCCCAATACATCAATCTAACCGACCTCGCTGAAAAAGAAAACCTAACAACAAGCCAAGACAAAACACGTAAAACCACAATCATAAACGAAACCAAAATGCGCCGAAAACTAAACACAATACTCAACAACGCACAAGAAGAAACCATAATCATCGACGGACACTACGCCGCTGCAGTCACGCCTAAAAAACACGTGACACATGTCTTCGTGCTCAGACGCAACCCAATAGAACTTCAAGAATTCATGCAAAAAAGCAGCTTCAGCGAAGCAAAACTATGGGAAAATTTAGCCGCAGAAATCCTCGACGCCTGCCTCATCGAAGCTATCCAATACCAAGGAAAAGACAAGGTATGCGAACTGGACATCACAGGCAAAACCGCGGAAGACACAACAAACGAAATAATAGCCATTTTAAACAACCGCAAACAACCCAGCATAGGCAGCGTAGACTGGCTGGACATGCTAGAACGGGAAGGTAAAACCGAAGAATACCTGCGATTCTGAACCGCTCACCTAAGACTCGCAATTATCTTCTGCTTAGTCAACAACGTAATCTTACGCCTATTCGAGTACGACTTAGCATGGTCACTGAACTTCTCCCCAATCATAATCGGACTCGACAACCCCACATCATCCGACGCCGTATCCAAACTGATGATAACATTAACGCCAATCGTCCTGTTCCAATCACGCACCCAAACACCCTGCTCCAAACGCCCCTTCTGAACAATAAGGTCAAACCTACGCGAAATACCCGTGAACCCCTCAAGAACTGTGCTCTCCTGATTAACCTTGTACCCCTCCTTCCTAAAGTACCGCACGGCAAGCTCCATCAAACGCGACCTCGACGCTGACCCTTCTTCACCACTCATCCCGCTACCCCATTACCCAAATGTTATCTACCTGTTCAATGAAAAGTCTTTCGGAAGGCAAAACCCAATGGTCACCACACTAATCATAGTCTGCAGAAACTGCGGCGGCTTACTCATGGCAGCCACCCAGCAAAAAACACGAACCTGCCCATACTGCGGCTCACGCGTAAACGTACAAACAGCCAAACGCATAGCCTCAGCAGAAAACGCCTTCAAAGCCTCAGAAATACTGCGAGAAATAAAACGAAAAAAAGGCTTCAACCAATAAAACAAACAACAACCAAAGCAAACGCAACCCACGCAAGCACGCCAGAACTATAAAAACTATATAAAAAGGGCGTATAATCTAACGCCACGCATTAGCTGACAAACGCAACTTCTTTAAAACCAAACATGCAATAATACTAGCAAGCGAGGAAACAATTATGCCCCTTGAAGCCACACCTGAAAAAAACACCGTCATGTTCGTCTGGTTCAACCACTATGCAGGAGTACTCATAAAAACTCCCACAAAAACACTTGTCGTCGACCCAGTAGACGTGAAAGCGCGCAACCTACGCAACGTAGACGCCATACTAATAACACATGAGCATTATGATCACTTGGACCAGCGATTAATAGCCGAAATACAAAAAACCACAAACTGCTCTGTTATAGCTGACCCAGCCTCCACAAAAAGTTTACACCACAGCATTCCGCCTGAAAAACTGCAGGAAATTCGCCCAACCGCAGAAACCAAAATCGGCGAAGTCTCAATAAGAGCTGAAAAATGCAATCACCCTGCAGCCGCACCAGTCACTTTCATAATCACAAGTGAAGACGGCGTGAAAATATTCCACACCGCAGACAGCTTGCCCTTTCCTGAACTAGCAGCCATCGGCGAAAGAGAAAAATTCGACGTTGTCTTCTGCACAGTAGGCATAGCCCCAAACGCTACACCAGAAACAGGTTTCGAGATTGCAAGACTAACGAAACCGCAAGTAGCTGTTCCCTACCACACCAGCACACCCGCCCAGCAACGCCAGTTCGCTGAACTTCTAAAAAAACAACTGCCCAAAACCGCCTGTTTAATCCCCGAACTAAACAACATTTACCAAGTTTCCAAAAGGAAGTGACAAAACTGCAGAACCGCAACGACACAAAAAAGATTGAAATGGCAAAAATACTACACAAAATAGCCGCCCTAAAATTCGGACTCTTCAAACTCACAAGCGGCAAAGTAACCCCCTACTATATAGACCTAAGAATCGTACCCAGCTTCCCCGATGCCTTCCGACAGATATGCGACTTCTACGGCGAAGCAATAACCAACCAAATAGGACTCAAAAACTTCGACCGCATAACAGGCATCCCAATCGCAGGCATACCCTTCGCCTCGCAAATAGCCTACAACCTGAATAAACCTTTTCTATACGTACGCAAAGGCGTCCGCATGCATGGACGACAAAGACGCGTTGAAGGCATTCTCGTCTCAGGAGAACACGTCTTGCTAATTGACGACCTAGTTACAACTGGTTTAACGCTAAAAAAAGCCGCCGAAGCCGTCACTGCCGAAGGCGGAATAGTCAAAGAAGCCGTCGCCCTGCTGGACAGAGAAGAAGGCGGAAAAGAAAAACTCGCAAAAAACGGAATCCAACTTCACTCGCTACTCAAAATCAGCGAAATAGCTAACACGCTGTTCGACATAGGTGCAATAGATGAAGAAAACCTGAAAACCATACTAAAACAAATTAAAAAACAGTAAAAAAAGACGACAAAACTTAGTCGTAGAAGATGAGACTTTTCTCCTCCAACAGCACATGCAACTTTTGCACTGCAGTATACACGTCTTGCTCCTTCTTGGCGCCCGTACAGACCAATTTGCCGCTTGCAAACAGCAGAATCACGACTTTGGGTTCATCCATTCGGTAAATCAAGCCGGGAAACTGCTCAGGTTCATACATCGTCTTTCCAAGAGTAAAAGCAGCTTTCTCTAAATCAATCATCCCGCCTAAACTTGCCGAGGCGACGATGTTTTGAATTTTCAAGTCTGGCTTGCTGATTATTATTATGCCGCCTTTTTTCAGTTCCTTGATGACTTTCATCACGGCTCTCCGCGCTTCCTTTTCCGACTTCGCGCCTGTGCAAACCATTTTTCCCGAATTGAAAATCAAAGTAGCCGTTTTCGGACTTTTCAACCTGAACACGAGCCCGGGAAATTGTTCCGGACGGTATTCCACGCCTGGGTATCCCTTCACCACGGCGTTTAAGTCAACTTTCTGATTGAGCGTTGCTGAAGCGACGACGTTTTCGATGTTTATTACAGCCTTAACTTGTGGCATGAATGTCCCTTCACGTCTTGTATGTGCTTAAATACCTTTGTATAAAGAGGTTCGCTTTATAAATACATCTATAGCCTTTTCTCAAGGTCTGTTTCTAGCTGCTCCAAGTCGGACTTCAACGCTCTATTTCTTTTGAGTAGCGGCAAGACAAATTCTATGAACAACAGTATTATCATGAGTGCTATGATTAGGGGCAAGCCGATGGAGTTGCGCATGAAGAGTATGGCGTGTCCAACCCATGGGATGCGCATAATGACTTTGCCTACGACAAGGTCTTCTGAAACTTTTCCCCATGGATCATACTCCGTGGGTTGGATGTGGTTTGGCCATTTATGAGCAGGGTTTCCGTCGCCTTTCGTGTAAAAAGATATTGTGCCGTCTTCGCTTACTTCTTTAGCGGCTATTCTATGCACGATTAGTTCCTCTGGGTCTGTTGGCTTGTGGAAGACAATTATGTCGCTGTCAGGGTAATCAGCGTTAAGCTCGGAAGGGTCCAACCCTTGGATGATGATGAGGTCGCCAATGTGCAGTGTTCGGTCAAAAGGATGCGTCCACCCATCGCATTGGGCGTCTTGCGGGATGCACATGCTGCCGCTTACAACTGCAAGAGCAGGATATGCTGTGTTTAGTACTATTTGCACGGTGAACCAGAGTCCCAGAACTATTAGTATGATTAAGCCGATGATTGCGGCGGTTTGGATATACTCATTTTTCCAGAGCTTCTTGAAAGTGGCAGTCAAGCCTTTGCCTTCTGCTGAACGGTGAAGTGTTCTTTGTTCATTAAGCACTCTGTGTTTTAAAACTTGCTGTTGTCAAAAGAGGGAAAAATGAGGGATTGAAAGCGTAATCGTGAACTCTACTCTGTGTCTGCGGTGTCGCTGCTCAGATTTTCTTCTTGCTCAGCACTTCGCGGAAAGTACCATGACACTTGGGGCATTCGAAGAGCCCGATTTCCAGTTGCATTCTTTTTCCTGCTTTGTCTGGGCGTCCAGCCATTTTCCAAGTCTTCTTTGACTTTGAAACTTCTGTTCCACACTTCGGACATTTAGCCATTTATTTTCCTCCGTTATACTCCGTATGCATGGTTTCTTATGATGGTAGATAAATAATTTTCCATTGTTTTCAAATAGAAATTTCCCATTTGCGTAGCAGGATTAGACACGTTCTTGTAAAAGAACACTGAAATCTGATTGATGCAGTCAAAACAATGTGCGCAGAAGACGATTGAAAGCGCTGTTAGCTAAAGTGGCTTCTTTTTGATGGACTTGCTGGTGCCTTTCTGGCTGCCGCGGTGCAATCCTGCCATAATGTGTATTTGTGCTGAACGTGTCTACAATAGAGATTTCAGATACAAAAGGTTTATTTTGGTTTCGTTGTTGTTAATCAACCCTTTACGTGATGTTAAGTGTGCAAGAAAGCCCAGCTCAACCTCAGGAAAATGCTTAGCGATTGTGGTTATTCTGAAGAAGTCGCAGATGAGCTTTGGAAATGGTATGATTTTTCCAAGAAAAAGGGCGTTGCTAGTTTCTAAATTCGTAATCGCCAGAACGGTTGCGGTAACGCTTGCAACTAGTTGTTTTCCGAACAATTTAAATTACCGCTAATCCTATACTATGCGCCTAAAACTATAGAGTGATAAATCGCTTGATTCCAAAATTCCGCAGAACCAAACTCAAAACGATTCTCCTCATCGACATATTAATTGTAGCTATAGCCGCTGGCACCTACATCTACCTTCAAAACACAGGCGGCTTAGCTTCTGCACCTAAACTCGCCGAGTTTACATTATCTGATCTAACCATTAGCCCGCTTGAGGCAGATGTGGGCGAACCCATTTCTATTTCGGTCAACGTAACCAACATAGGCGACCTCGAAGGCAACTACTCAGCAACTCTCACAATCAACGATGTAGAAAAAGAAACAAAAATGATTCTGCTCCAAGGCGGCTCATATGCAATTGTGGATTTCACAGACACAGAAAACACTGAGGGCAACTACACGGTCAAAGTGGGCAACTTAACAGGCACGTTCAGAATCAAGGCTGCACCGCCTGAAATTAGCAGCATAAGCTTGTCAAACCTGATTATCCGCCCGTATGAAGTATGGCTCGGTGATCAGGTTAACGCAACAGTGACTGCGAAAAACATTGGCGCAGCAACTGATACACTCACAGTGAAAGTAGTGGTTAACGGTACATTGACCGAAACCCGAAAGATCGAACTGGCAGCAGGAGAAACCACTACCTTAAACTTCGCATTTAATGCAACGAATGAAGGTGTACAATATGTGAAGATAAACTCCTTGTTTGCAGCATTCACGGTTGTCCCACGGGGAATGCACACGCTGTTCGTTGTGTCAACACCTCTTTCAGGTATTCCTTTCACTTTGGAAGGCGTTGAACATAAGACGCCTTATTCAGAACTATTACCCGTGGGGAAAGCTTACACTGTGAAGTTCCCGGGAACATTCGAGCTGCAAAACGCGCTTTTCTTATTTGCACACTGGGAAGACGGTACATGGGGGCAAGTTGGCGGCTCAGCTGATTCATATCACACAGTCACGCTTAACGACCGTACGACGATTGTGGCAACTTACAAGAATACCCGTTGCTGTCCGTCTCTGTACGTTTGGAATGGAACAAACTACAGATATCGCACGGAAATTTCCGCCGGCACCGGCTACTTGGGCATTTTTAACTATTTCCGCGCTGACGGCTCGCTGGCGTTTCTGTACAGTTATCCATGGGACTACGTGAAGCTGGATAGAACTCAGATTCAACCGAGGAACGGCTACTACGATTTGACTTTGAACCAAGTGTGGGATGAAATCTTCTATGTAGACTCAGCCAAACTGGTGATTGTTGACCACTCGCCTGGCGTTGATGTTTTCTCAACTTCAGGTACATACCTATATAATCTCGTGAACCAAGGCGTAATATACACCGTCAGCAAACAGCCGTCGACTCCAACTTCCGCATTCATTATATACCCCAATGGTACACGCGAAGATGTTTTGTCTCAAATTTCCACGCTTGACAGTATTTGCACAAGCGGAACAGAGTTTCGCTATGACACGTTAGAGCTAAATCTAGGCGACTTGTCCAAGGCGAAATCAATCAAGCTTGTGGTTGCAGGTATAACAATTTACTCTTCAGGTCAGGTCCAAGGCGAATGGGCAGGACAATTCTGGAATCAGCCTGGTGTACAGCCTTTTCCGCCTCCCTATATGGAGGTTAAAGCCGCAAATGGCAGCTGGGTACGTGTTCCAGATAACCGGCAATTCCCACTAGTCGATGTAACCTCGGAGAGTTTTGTGGTTGACCTAACAGGGCTATTTCCCACAAATGATTACTCAGTTAGAATACACAGTTTCTTTGATTCACGTTTTGACTACATCGGTGTTGACACAACGCCGCAGCAATACGTGAAAATCCAACAAATAACGCCATCTTATGCGAGTCTCAGTCAATTCCGTCAAACTAGTTCAAACTCTTCAGGGTACTTTACGCGGTACGGCGATGTTACTGCCCTTTTGCAAGCTGCAGACGATGAATACGTGATAGGCCGTCAAGGAGACTGCATTTCGCTGCAGTTCAGCACTGATACGCTGTTGCCTGTTCCAGCAGGTATGGAGCGAGACTACTTCTTCTTCGTAAGCTGCTGGTTCAAAGTGGATGGGCTTCCATACTTGGCCTTCAAAGTGGACCCGTTGCCTTTCCACGGCATGAGTGCTTTCCCATATCCAGACACGGAGAGCTATCCATTCAGCAGCCACTGGAACTATTTGGCAACTTATAACACCCGAAAAATAAATGTTCCATAACATTGTCTTTTCGAGCCAAAACAGGCAGGAGACTTAAAAATCTCTTTTTAGCTTAAGATATGTAAGGTTTAAATGCTGTTTGCGTATATTTGCTTTATCCAAAAACTAATGTGAACTCAGACATGTCGTTGATGCCCGGAATACCGAACCCGTACCTTGAATCGTTCGCGGTTGGACTGCTATATGGCTTAGTGTTCTGCACCTCAGCGTGTCTACCTTACATTGCGAGTTACATAGCGGGCATCGGCGCTGGTTTCCGCAAAGGAATAACAGTCACGTTAATTTACAATTCTGGTCGCATAACAGCTTATGCCTTAATCGGCGGCTTAGTAGGCGCATTTAGCGGAATATTCAGGCTGTTTGTAAGTGACGCCACGATGTCTCCTTTTCAAGAGTATTCTTCATACGCATTCAGCATAGTAACCATACTCATCGGCATAAGCATCATTCTGAAAAACAAGTCCAAATCCTGCGACTGCAACATGGAAAATAATGAAGACGTGAAGGCCAGCACCTTCAAGCGATTTGATGTGCGTGCCTTCTCGCTGGGTTTAAGCAGAGGGTTGATAATTTGTCCTCCGCTTGTTATGCTCCTATTGTACTCTATGCCTTTTGCGGCTCCGTTTGACACCTTCGCGGTGGCAGTATTATTCGGTATTGGGACAGCCGTGTCACCCCTGTTGCTGCTGGGTGGAGTGACGGGCTGGCTTCTTAACAAGGCACCTTTATTCAGGGAATGGATATCAATAGCCGGGGCAGCAATATTGATATTACTTGGTGCGGGAACCTTGGTAAATACAATTATAGTTGCATACTCATAAAGGCGAATGACTATGGCGATGGAAATCGTAGGCGATGTACTCAGAGGAATAATAATAAGCGGGCTATTGCTAGCAGGCATACTCGTTATTTTAATATGGGTGAAAGATAAAACTGCACGGATAAGCACCCTCAGGCTGTTCGTCCAAATCGCTTTTGTGCCTCTCCTTTTCTTAGGCTTACTAATAGGACCATTCGGGATGCCGCAGTCTCCCCAAGTCGGTAACGCTCCGCGTGAAGTGCTGCTTGGGGCTGATATTCTGGGGCATACATTTCCCGATGGCATCTCGCTGCCAGTGCTGGCTTGCTGGTATCCGTCTGGCAGAACCGTGACTTGCCCTGTTTGGCAGATGCAAGCGTACATTTTTCCGTTTTGGAATGCTGGACCCGGCTTTGGCTGGGGAACCTTCTACTCTTCATCGGGCATAGAAAGGCTTGCGATACTGATGGGAATCTTCATAGTGATGGCTCTTGTTTTAGGCAGATTTTTCTGCGGTTGGATATGCCCATTTGGATTGTATCAAGATTTGATGATACGCGTTCGCAAGCTCTTCAAGAAAGCACATTTGAATTTTTCCGACAGAACCAGCGCTGCACTGCGGCAAAGTAGATACATCATAATCGCAATTTTCCTAATTCTAAGCGTTATCCTAGGGTCGCAGGCCATATTTGGGGCACAACTTGTTCCTGATACACAACCAGGCGAATATTTCTACTCCTATTTCACAGCGCCTTTTTGCCAAGTTTGCCCCATGAGATCACTTTGTGTGCTTCTGGAAACTGGTCTTGGGTTCATGGACGCCAATTTTGTTTTTTCAAACACACATGGCGCATTTTATGAAGTCGGATATTATGTCACTTCGCTTAATCTAATAGTCCTCGGTGTAGTCACAGTTGTTTCCTTAGCTTACAGGCGTGCTTGGTGCAGGATTTGCCCCTTAGGTGGCTTAACAGCTCTTTTCAGCACCTTTGCGCCCTTCAAGCGCGTTGCACTAATGCGTTTACATAAGGACGAGGAGAAGTGCACCAAATGTGGAATCTGCAAAAGGGTATGCCCCACGCAAGTAACTGAAGTTTATGAGGAAAAAGGTGGCGACGTGACCGCCTCAGGGTGCATGCTTTGCTTCCGATGTGTTGAGATGTGCCCATATGAGGATACCTTAAAGGTTAAAATGGCTGGAAAAACCGTATTAAAGTCTCGAAACTGGCTGGAGCCATCAGAAAGTGAGTGAGGAATCTGAATGAAAAACAAAAATGAAACAAAAAAATATGTGCCTGAAATACCCCAAAAAGAAATTGAAGAACTGAGAAACTCGATAAAGACAACTTCACAAAAAATAATTGCCGAAAATATCGAACGAATGAAGAAAACCTCTAAGAACCGCGCCAAAACAATGCAGTACTTTGATGAAAATGCAAACTTTTTTGGTCAGCGGGAAAAAGAGATACAGGCAGCGAAGGCAAGTGGTAAGAAAGTCATTGGTTACATGTGCATGTTCGCGCCCATCGAGCTGATATTAGCTGCAGACGCTATCCCAGTGCGCGTGAACTCTGGCTGGTATGACGCTTCTAAGCTTGGAGACAGAATCGTCCCAGTGGAAGTTTGCCCCATTATCCGCTCAACAATAGGCGCCAAAATGATTGGTTTATCCCCATACCTTGAATTGAGCGACGCGTTGATAAGCGTGCTGACTTGTGATGGGATGACGAAACTGAGTGAGATTCTGAGCGATTACAAACCAGTCTGGACTATGCCTATACCGCGGGTAAAAGATTCTGCCCACGCAACACGTTTCTGGCGTGAAGAATTACTCGCAACTAAGGCGCAGATTGAAGCATTAACTGGTAACAAGATAACAGGAAAAAGACTGAGATCCGCGATTGAGCTTACTCAAAGAGCAACAAAAGCGTTCCGTCGACTGCAGGATATTAGGAAAGGTGCACCAGTTATCATGGGAAGAGACGCCATGCTTGTTAACCAAACATACATGTGGGATGACATAAAACGATGGACTGAAAAAACCGAAGCCTTATGCGACGAACTTGAGAAAATGGCGCAGCAGAAAATGTGGGCTTGCCCTCCAGACACTCCGAGAGTTATGATTACTGGAACACCGATGATATGGCCTGATAACTGGAAGGCGCCAACGTTAATTGAAGAGGCCACACCTCAGGGAGTTCTGGTTGCCGATGAACTCTGCTCAAGCGAAAGACTGCTCTATGATCCCGTAGGCGTGGACGAATGGACAATGGATGACATGCTAAACGCCATATCTGAGCGATATCTTATGGCTTCTACATGCCCCTGTTTTACCTCTGAAGACGGCAACGAGGACAGAATCAACTGGCTGTTGACTAAAGTTAAAGACTGGAAAATCAACGGTGTAATCTACTATGTAGTTCGCGGTTGCATGCTCTACGCCATGGAGTATACTCGAGTCAAACGAGTTTTAGACCGTTTGAATATTCCTGTCTATTACTTGGATACCGAGTACACGAGAGAAGATGTTGGGCAAATGAAAACTCGCGTTGAAGCCTTCTTAGAAATGTTGTCTGCACGGGTTGACATATAGGAGGAGTTCACACGTGATGATAACCGCGGGAATAGACGTTGGCACACAAAGCGTGAAAGCAGTAATAGTGAAAGACAACGTGGTCATTTCTAGGGGCAGAGCTTTTTCAGGTTTTGACCCGGCTAAGGCAGGTGAATTGGCGGTTGCGGAAGCCCTAGAAAAAGCCAAGTTGTCCCTCGCTGATTTGAAGCATGTTACGGCAACGGGGTCAGGCATGGACATGGCACCTTATGCCAACAGCACCATAAGCATGATGGGCGCTGACGCAAAAGCAGTCGTGTACATCTTCCCTAAAGCTAGAACAATAATCGATGTCGGCGCCGAAGAAGCGCGAGCAGTCAAATGTGATGAAAAGGGCATAATGATAGACTTCGTTGTGAACGAGAGGTGTGCCGCTGGCGCTGGCGCGTTCATTGAGGCAATGGCTAGGGCATTGGAGGTAAAGTTGGAGGAAATGGGTCCACTTTCGCTTAAGGCGGAACGAGCCAGCTCGATAAATGCAACGTGCGTGATATTTGGAGAGTCTGACGTAGTTAGCCTGATTCACCGCCAAGAGTCGAAGCCTGAAATTGCGCGGGCAATATTTGATGCTATGGCTGACCGCGTATCTTCGATGGTATATCGCTTAGGCTTGAACCCTGATGTTGCGCTGGTCGGCGGCGTCGCCAAGGACATTGGCTTTGTCTCGTCTTTAAAGAGGAAATTGGGCATCGATATTTTAATACCTGATTACCCAGATTTTATTGGTGCACTAGGCGCTGCCCTTGTTGCAGCAAGCCGAGTTAAGGAGGCTTAGAAATGCAGGAACCGCCGAAGAAAGATGATGTAGAGTACTGGAGATGGCAAGAATACCGCAGGGTCATGCCTGACAAGAAGTGGAAAAACAAAGATCTTATCACTGCAGGCGTAGACGTTGGCTCAGTCGGCTCCAAAGCAGCTATAATGATTGACGGCGAGATTTACTCGTGGGGAATAATGCGCACTGGGTCTAACAGTCCTGACAGCGCCAAGAAAGTGCTGGATTGGGCAATGGAAGGAACTGGACTTAAACTGGACGACTTCAAATACATAGTGGGCACTGGGTACGGAAGAGTAAACGTTCCCATGGCTAACAAAGCGATAACTGAGATTGCTTGCCACGCCAAAGGCGCAAACTACATTTGGGGACCCAGCGTCAGAACCGTGCTGGATGTCGGCGGGCAAGATATCAAGGCAATTCGCTGCGATGAAACAGGCAGAGTCGTGTCTTTTCTGATGAATGATAAATGCGCAGCGGGCACAGGAAGAGGCATGGAAGTGTTTTCTGACTTGCTTAAAATCCCGATTGAACAAATCGGTGAATTCTCGTTAAAAATCGACGAGGAACCTCCTCCGGTAAGCTGCACATGCGTGGCTTTTGCGAAAACTGAGGCAATGGGGCTGCTGAGGAAGGGTTGGTCGAAAGAGAAAGTCTTAGCGGCCTATACACGGGCAATGGCTGTCAGAATGGGGAATCTCATTAACCGAGTGGGATTGGAAAAAGAATTAGTCATCACGGGTGGGCAGTCCAAGAACATCGGAATTGTTTCGCGAATAGAAACTCTTTTGGGTGTTAAGTGCCTTCCGTCTCCGAATTGGCGCCAGAATGGACTAGACCCAATGATTGCTGGCGCGATAGGTGCTGCTCTTTTAGCCAAGGCATTGTATGAAAAATCGCAGAAAAGTTGACGCTGCGAGGGCTGATAGCACATAATTACACATTATGGTTACTGCGATGGCTCAGGGGAATACTACATTATCATTAACGCGGAAAAGTGTGATGGTTGCCGCAAATGTGTGGAGAAGTGTCCGAAGTCGGCGTTGGAGATGGTGACCATGCTTGTTGATTTGGAAGACAAAGCAGTGGCTGCGGTGACGGAGAGGCACCGCAAAAACATCAAATATACGTGCTCCTCCTGTAAACCTGAAAACAAAGCGACGCCCTGCATTTTAGCTTGTGCACAGAAAGCCGTAACCTGTGTGTGGAATCCTCGCTGATTTTAGTCAATAAGCTGTGCTTTGATTAGGATAACATCTTGCGCTGGCTTAGAATGCTCGCCGCTGAGTGGGTCAGTTACGACGGGTACTTGTGCTATTGCGTCCACGACGTCCATGCCGCTGATTACGTCGCCGAAAACCGAGTAGGTTGTGTCAAACGTTGCGTAACGGTTGCTGTTGTCCACGACGTTTATGAAGAATTGGCTTGTTGCCGAGTTTGGCTGGTTTGTTTTTGCCATGGCTATTGTTCCTCTCGTGTTGTGGTTGTTGCTGCCGAACTCGTCTTGTATGCTGGACCATGACGAGTTTATTTGTCCTCCCTGAATCATGAAGCCTGCGACGACTCTGTGAAAGATTGTGCCGTCAAGTTTTCCCTGCTGGACGAGGTTTTTGAAGTTACCTGCAGTAATTGGCATGTCGTCGCGGAGTTGAATTGTTATTTCGCCCCTGCTGGTTGTGAGTAAGACCTTGTTTTTGTTGGGAATGAACGTGGCTGTGACTGCTTTGTTGCTGTCCATGGTGATGATGGTGTCATTTGCGCCTGAGGCATCTCCGCTCCAGCCGTAAAAAGTCCAGCCTGATGCGCTTACAGCTTCAAGGTTAACGCTGGTGCCCGGTGCGTAGGTGCCGTTGGTTGGGAGCACGCTGCCTTGACCTACGGTGTAAATTGTTAGGCTGTGTTCAGAAGTGCTTGTTACGTAGAACGCGATTATTGCTATCGCGGCTATGGCTGCTATAAAACCGCCTATTATCAGTGGTTTTTTGCTGCGTCTTGACCTGTGTATTCTGCGTCTGTGGGCTGGCATAACCACAGTATCAGATATTTGTCTAATTTAAGTGTTTCAATGCTTGCTGAAGCCAGGTTTGCATGCGTATGCGTTCGTGTAGAAATGTTGTGCATATCCGTAATACGTATGGTTACAGCGTCACGTGGATACGTTTTGAGGATTCGCTACGTTTATTTACGCTAAGCGCTACTGAGTAGACTTGCAGGGGTCGAGGGATGTCCAAAAAACCGCAGTCAAAAGATGAAGCTCTGGAAGCTTTAGATTTCATTGTTAATGTCCTCAAAGAGCATGAGAAGGACTTGGATAGGCTGATAACCGAGTTGGGCACGGTTGCTGGGCAACTGGGCGATACAGGTGAGTTAAGCTCCAGGGTGGAGAAGATTGAGCAGAAAATAAGCAGTTTACAGGGGGAGATTGCTGATTTAGTTAATTGTTTGTCTGTTTCTCCTCGCGAGGCTCCTGTGGCTTTGTCAACGCCGAGAAGTGAGCCCGTGTCAGCTGCGAGGGGCGAGGCAGTGTCTCCTGTGGTGATGCAGGGTCCGCCTGTGATTTTGCGGTGTAAGCAATGGGAGGATTTTCAGAATTTGGCTTTTCAGGCTCAGACTTTGTCTTTTATTTATAAGGATGCGGAGAAGACTTTTCAGGCTGATGCCCTTAAGGGTAATCAGATTGTGACGTTTAGTGGTGAGTTACCTAAGTTGACGGCGCTTTTGAGGATGTGGTTGTCTAAGCAGTTGGATGTTTCTGAGAAGAGGGTTTTGGAAGGTATTTTGGCTATTGGTTGAGTTGTTTTAAGGTTTATTTGTGATGCATAACCCTTATATGTATATAATATCTTAAGTCTTGTGACGTGGAGGGTTATCGAGGTTGAAGGCAAATCCAAACGAACCAATAGAAACTTTCCGTTTTCGAAGCCTTCTCCTTTCTCCTCGATGACGGATTGGTCGCTTGGATAGCCAACAAACAATGACAAACACCCTCCAACAAACGTCTCCAACCTTAGAAAGGCTGAAAAAATTGCACGAAGACAAGGCGATTCACCGAAAAATCCACGAGGAAATTCGAAATTTTAGAAAAACAGTAGAAGAACTGCGCCTCCTTAAGCGTGTCTCCAACGACTTGAGAAATTACCGAAGGATGATAAGAGTAAAGAAATACGATTAGGCACAGCGGCTTTGCAGTGCGCCTTTGCTTTTAAGCTTTGTTGAGAATTTTGCTCAGCGTTTTAAGTGTTAAGTTGCCGCCTGTCAAAGGCAACGCTACTCTTTTGCCTTCCAACTGCTTGCGCATTTTGAGCGCCGCCGCTGTGGCTGCGGCACCTGCGCCTTCTGCGAGCTGATGGGTTGTCTCCAACAGCATGCGTATTGCATTTTCCATTTCTTCCTCGCTAACGAGGACTATGTCGTCTATCATTTTGTTTATGATGTCAAATGTAAGCGCAAAGGCTACCCTTGTGGCTAAGCCCTCTGCAAATGTGTCAGCGGACACGGTTTCCATTAGTCTGTTGTTTTTCCATGAGAGGTAAACTGCTGGCGCCTTTTCTGCTTGAACGCCTATTACTTTGATTCGAGGGTTTATTGTTTTAGCAACTATGCACGCTGCTGCGGCGCCGCTACCGCCTCCAATGGGCACGATTATGGCGTCGATGTCAGGTGCTTCTTCCAAAAGCTCCAAGTACAACGTTCCCACCCCAGCGATTAGCAGCGGCTCGTTGGCTGAGTGGATGTAACGGTAGCCTTTCCTTTTGGCTTCTTCCTCAACCCACAACCGCGCTTCATCGTAGTCTTTGCCGTGGAATTTTACCGTTGCGCCATAGCATTTTGTGGCTTCAACCTTTATTGGGTTCGAGCCTTTGGGCATGCCTATTATGGCTTTGACGTTGAAGAGGCATGACGCGTAGGCTATGGACTGCGCGTGGTTGCCTGTGGACACGGCGATGACGCCTCGGCGTTTCTCTTTGTTTGAAAGCTGTGAAATTAGGTTTATGCCTCCTCTGACTTTGAACGCGCCTGTTGGCAACGTATTATCGCATTTAACGTATGCACGGAAGCCTAAACGTTTGAATAGGGCTGGCGGGGTTATTACTGGCGTTTTCGGTAGGTATCTGCGCACTATTTTCCGTGCTGTGTACACATCATCAAGCGTTATTTGCTCGTCGGTCATAAGTATCTAAAGAGCAGATGCTGTTTTATGGCTTAATAACTCTTTGCAGTTTCCAAAAAGCGGTAGCAACTGTCTGGCTGGACGGCGAAACGTATATTTTAATCTGTCGTTAAGAGACTCTTACGCTGGGAGGAGCACCGCGTTCATGAAGGAGCAGCAAAAAGAGCAGCCATCAAGCATTGAGCAGCAGTTGGAAGCGGAGAAGAAACGCTCAGAAGATTACTTAACTCGTCTCAAGTACTTGCAGGCAGATTTCGAGAATTTAAAGAAGCGTTGCGACCGCCAAATCGAAGAAGCAAAAAACTACTGCACCGAGCGATTGGTTAGTGAACTGTTAGAGGTTGTTGACGAGTTAGAGTTGGCACTTAAAACAGCGCAATCCGCTGATACTGCAAAATCACTTGTTGAAGGAGTCCAAATGACCCTCAAAAAGCTCCGAAAAGTCCTTGAGCAAGAAGGAGTTCACCCCATACCTTGCGAGGGCAAAGTATTCGACCCAGCGAAGCATAATGCCGTCGCTACAATAGAGCGCGACGATGTCGATGAATGTATTGTGGTTGAAGAAGTGCGAAAAGGTTATATCATGAAAGATAAAGTGATTAGACCCAGCATCGTTAAAGTTTCAGTTAATAAACCAAAATCACAGGGAAGCAGTGAAAAACATGAGCAATGTTAAATCAGGAGAAAAAGTGTTAGGCATCGACTTGGGAACCACCAACTCCGCCGCCGCCATTTTCGAAGGCGGACGCGCCACAGTGATTCCAAGCGCGGAGGGACCAACAATGGCAGGGAAAATGTTTCCCTCAGTAGTTGCCTTCACAAAAGACGGACAACTGCTTATTGGTGAACCCGCAAAGCGACAGGTAACAGCGAATCCAGAAGGAACAATATTTGAGATAAAACGCAAGATGGGCACCAACTACAAGGCAAACGTCTTCGGCAAAGAGTACACGCCACAGCAGATTTCCGCGTTTATCCTACAGAAAATCAAAAAAGACGCTGAAACCTATTTGGGCGGCACAATACGCAAAGCGGTCATCACTGTTCCAGCGCATTTTGACGATAACCAGCGGCAAGCCACAAAAGACGCTGGCGAAATCGCAGGTTTCGAAGTAATGCGCATAATCAACGAGCCCACCGCCGCGTGCCTCGCCTACGGCGTGGATAAGCTGGAAAAAGAAATGAAGATTCTAGTGTTCAGTTTCGGCGGTGGAACACATGACGTTACAGTAATGGACTTCGGAAAAGGCGTTTTCCAAGTGCTGTCAACAAGCGGCGACACACAAATCGGCGGCACAGACGTTGACAAGGCAGTCATGGGCTATATTGTAGACGAGTTCAAACGGCAAACAGGCATAGACCTTACAGGCGACAGGATGGCTATGGCACGGCTTAAAGAAGCCGCGGAAAAAGCCAAAATCGAGTTATCAACCTTGATGAGCACGGACATTGATTTGCCTTTCATAACCGCTGACAACACAGGACCTAAACATCTACATTTAACTTTGACGCGAGCAAAAATTGAAGCTTTAGCACAGCCTATCGTGCAGAAAACCGAAAGAACGATTCTGAAGGCACTTGAAGACGCCAAGCTGACGCCAAGCGGTATCGATAAAATAATCCTGATCGGCGGCATGACACGGATGCCTCTTGTGCAGCGCTTCGTGGAGCAGATAATGGGTAAATCAGTGGAGCGCGGCGTTGACCCTATGGAATGCGTAGCCGTCGGAGCAGCCATACAAGGCGCAGTAATAACAGGCGAAGTCACCGACCTACTATTGCTGGATGTTACACCGTTGTCGCTGGGCGTGGAAACCCTCGGCGGCGTATTCACAAAAATAATAGAAAAGAACACGACAATCCCGACAAAGAAAAGCCAAGTGTTCACTACTGCCGCTGACTTCCAAACAGCAGTTACAATTCACGTGTTGCAGGGAGAACGCGCAATGGCTTCAGATAACGTTTCTCTAGGCATGTTTAACCTTGTGGATATTCCGCCCGCGCCGCGGGGCGTCCCACAGATAGAAGTAACTTTCGACATTGACGCCAACGGAATCCTAAACGTCACCGCCAAAGATTTGGGCACGGGAAAACAGTCGAAGATAACGATTACGGCTTCAACAAAGCTTTCTAAAGAAGAGAAGGAGCGCTTGATTAAGGACGCTGAGCAATTTGCGGAGCAAGACAAGAAGAAACGGGAAGAAGCTGAACTCCGAAACAACGCTGACAGTCTGGTTTATACTGCAGAGAAAACCAAGAAAGACTTGGCAGATAAGCTAAAACCAGAGCAAACTGGCAAAATAGACACTGCAGTCACAGCCTTAAAGGACGCCTTAGCCAGCAATGACATGGCAAAAATAAAGGCGAAGTCCGAGGAGTTACAGAAGGTCCTGCAGGAAGTCGGCACTGTAATTTATCAGCAAGCAGCCGCGGAATATGCAAAACAGAAGGGTCAGCAGGGTCAAGACGCTGCTACTGGTGGCGCTTCAGCCTCTCAAGGCGAAGCAGACAAGGATAAAGTTGTGGATTCGGATGATTACAAAGTGAAGTAGTCGCCGAAACAGTTTTGATTAAGAAGTTGCATCTCGACTTTAGCGGTAAGTGCAATGGCGGAAAAAAGAGATTACTACGAAGTACTAGGTGTTCAGCGAAACGCGTCCAAAGACGAAATCAAAGACGCCTATAGAAAGCTAGCTCTGCAGTACCACCCAGACAGGAACAAGTCACCTGACGCAGAAGAAAAATTCAAAGAAATCTCTGAAGCATACGCTGTATTGTCAGACGACGAAAAACGGCAACAGTACGACATGCTTGGACATGCAGGTTTTGACCAGCGCTATACGAGAGAAGATATTTTCCGTGGAGCCGACTTCAACTCAATATTCCGCGACTTAGGCTTCGGCTTCGGCGACCTCTTCCGACACTTCTTCGGAGGAGGCTTCAGCGCCGACTTCAACGAATGCGTAAACCGCGGACAAGACCTAGTCTACGAACTTGAAGTAACCTTAGAAGAAGCCGCCAGAGGCACAGAAAAAGAAATAGAAATCCCCAGAACCGAAAAATGCGAAGTCTGCAATGGTTCAGGAGCAAGCCCAGGCACTACACCGCGCACGTGCCCACAATGCAACGGCGCAGGCAAAGTGCAACACATGAGAAAAAGCAGCTTCGCCATGTACGTGCAAGTTACGCCATGCCCCACCTGCAGGGGAAAAGGCACATTGATTGATTCACCATGCAAAAATTGCCGCGGCACGGGTGTAGTCAGGAAACGCCGTAAGATAACTGTGAAAATACCCATGGGCATAGATGAAGGCTATCAGCTTAGGCTTAGAGGCGAAGGCGAAACGGCGCCTAACGGCGGAGCAGCAGGCGACCTGTATGTCCTCGTGCATATTCGCCCGAACGAATTATTCGCGAGAGACGGCGATGACCTACTGCACGTTTTAATGATTGGTTACCCTCAAGCCGCTCTTGGTGCCGAAGTTACAGTGCCTACGCTGGAAGGACCCGCAACAGTGAAGATTCATCCTGGAACGCAACTTGGCGAAGTCATCCGTTTGAAGGGAAAAGGCATGCCACGGTTCAGAGGATACGGCAAAGGCGATTTACTTGTCCGCATTGGAATCGCTGTACCAGAGAAACTTACGCCACGACAACGTGCACTCTTGGAGGAGTTAGCGAAAGAATTTAGCGAAGGCGTGCAGACCAAGGGACGCAAATTCCGATTCTAAACTTGACCCGTTAATAGCGGTACGGACTGACAAAATTTTTAAGCAGAACCCAACAATAAAGGTACACAGCTTTCTTGAAGGGGGAATAAGGTGGCAATCAATTTAGATGCTGCGTTGATAAATCTGGCAATAAACATCATAATCAACGTCATCGTGCTGGCGCCTGTCTTCTGGATTTCAGGCAGACTCTTAGCAGGCAAAGACCACGCGAAATTCACAGATGCACTTTGGATAGTGGTTCTAGGAACCATAATCGGCTCGGTTTTCGGCTACTTCTTTTCAGGCATAATCGCCTCAATCATAATGCTGATTATCTGGCTGGCTTTGGTGAAGCACTTCTTTGACTGCGGATGGCTTAAAGCGTTAGTCATAAGCATCGTAGCCGTGTTGATATTCATGGCGATAGCCTTCTTGCTGGGATTAATCGGAGTAGTCATCGTAGCCTTATGGTTCTAGCCTAAGCTGCAAAACTTCCTTTCTTTTTTTTAAAAAAAAGCAAATCGATATTAGCAGAGGCGTTCAAAATCCAATTTTTCTAGCATATGCTTCCGAAAGAAACAAGTACGGAACAGGAAGAAGTGACGGCAACGTCTGGGTCAGCAGGATGCTTGACCTATAACCACAACAACAGAACCTATGGTATGTGAAAACACAACTTCATTTTTTCAATCCAATCTAACCAAAAAACTACTTCAATCTGGATTTCAGTCCAACCAGTCCAAGAAACAAGATAGTATGCATTCACAGTTTATATAAGGGGCAATAGTTTCTTTCACAGCATATGGTGACTGAAACATGCGAATTGGCGTTTGCGGCATAGCTTGCGAGAAATGCCCCCGAATGCAAAAAGGCACATGCCCCAACGGCACAACTGGCTGCGTAGCAAGAGCAAACAAATTCTGTAAAATATGCAATTGCGCTTTCAGCAAAGGCGTAAAATTATGCTTCGAATGCGTAGAGTTTCCATGCGAAACCACCAAGCAAGGACCCATAAGCTACGGCTACTGCCAATACATCGCAGGCAAAGCTCAGCCATAAACAGCACGCGTTCACGAATAATCTTCACTAGCTGCTTAACGCCTTTTTTCGATTTGCGCTTCCGACAAATACGAAAGATTCAACCGTACCACATTCCACCATTTGCAGCTGCAATAAAATCTGAACCAACAATATAGGCTACTTTGTTTTTCCACAACTTTCAAAAACAACGAAGTAACGCCGAAAAGCCTCAATAGTCACTTCCCGCTTTCCCAAACTTCGTTCAGTAAACATGCGCATAAAGCCATGCTCCCCGAATTTTTGCGGCTTATTCTATCTGCTCCAGTTTTGTAACATGGATTTGTCATAAATACCGAAAGTATCAACACCTTTTTAAGCGGAAAGCAGCCTTATTCTGCATGAGCGTCAGCCCAACCGCGAGGAGACCAAACGAGTGGAATTAAGCCGGAAAAAACTGCGTGAAGAAGTTCTTGAACGAATCAAATATGTTAAAACTTGCGTTATGGCTCGCGAATTATGCCTCTTAGTGCGCACGAACCGCGCTGTCCTAGAACCGAAAGACGTGAAAGACATATGCAGCTACATATCAAACCTCTGCAAAGAAGAAGGCTGCGCCGACCCAAGCGAACTCTGCAGGAAAGCAGCTGAGGCAGTAGGCTCCAAAGATGAGGCGAAGTATCTGGAACTGTGCGCTCAAAGCTGCGTCAAATGCGGAGAAGCCAAACGGACAGCACCAAAACGAGAAACTTATGTGGCGTAAATTTATGCACAAACCCTTTAAGCAGAACATTTTCTAAATCTTGTTGGAGACTTGTGACGTGTTCATCGCTCCTTTCGTTCCCAGCCCTGTTCAAGTTATTCAGCGCATGTTGCAGTTAGCTGATTTGAAACCCGGAGAAGTACTATTTGATTTAGGCGCAGGCGACGGCAGGTCAGTTATAATGGCTGCAAAGACGTTTCGCGCTAGAGCCGTAGGCGTCGAGTTGAGAGAAGATTTAGCTAAAAAAGCGTTAAGCGCTATACGCGAGAACGGCTTGTCTGATAGGGTAACCATAGTTAACGGCGACATGTTTACCGTAAACTTGACCTCGGCAGATGTTGTTTTCCTTTACTTGACAACGAGCGCGAACGAGAAAATCAGACCAAAGCTTGAGTCTGAGCTTAAACCGGGAGTTCGGGTGGTTTCACATGATTACGAGATTGTAGGGTGGATTCCTGAAAAAGTGGAGAATTTCTGCGAGAACCCTCAGTTGGGTTATCCATCGCATACGCTTTACCTCTACAAGAAACCGTGAATGCAGCGGTTTTGCTATCGTCGGCGTTTTTTGAAGTAAATCAGCAGCCCAGCAGCCGCTACGCCAATTGCGATGATTGCTGCAATCGCCTGGGGTAATGCTGAAAAAGACTCTGGCTGGTTCACGGTGAACTGAACTGTTTCAGAGACGCCACTGTTGCCGACGGCATCCTTAACGTAGACTGTTATGTTGTGCAAACCATTTGATAAGCCAGCTATAGTGATGTTGCCAGTGATTGGCGTAATCTCTTGTTTGTCGAGGCTGTAGCCCATCCACGAAACTGGCTTGTTCACCGTAAAAACCAAAGTAATGCTACTTAGAGTGGAACTCATGTTTTCGGGTGAAACAACCTTAACAGTAGGCGGCGTGGTTCCGTATCCGAATGGCGTGTACTGCTCGTTCGCCGCGCTAAAAGAAGTTGACGGCACAAAACTGCTGCTGCCTTGCTCAATGGTGCGACCGCCGATGACATAGAGTTTATCGTTTAACAGCGCTACACTTGCATCAACGCGTTGTGTCGGCACCGCAGTGCAGGTCGTCCAACTGTCAGTTTTCGGGTCATAGCTTTGGGCTGTGAATCCGCGGATGCCTAACATCCAGAAGGGATAGCCTGCGTCAGCGCCGAAAACGTAGATTCGTTCAGGGGCAAATGTGCCTGTTGTTGCCACGGCTGAAGCGTAAACTGCGGGTGCGGGTGAAGATGCACCTAGACTCCAGCTGTCATTTTCGGTATTATGTATGCGAGTGAGGTTGAAGGTTACTCCTCGAACTGGCCATTGGCCGCCAACAGACCAGCCGCCGATTATGTATATTTTGTTGTTGAATACGGTTGAAGCGTAGTTGCTTGCTCCAAGAAATGTGAAGTTAATGGCGGACATGGGTGCTTTAGTGGTCCATGAATTCGACTGTGGGTCATAGACTTCATTAATGGTGAGCGCTTGAGTGTCTGCGACGCCGCCTATTAGGTAGATTTTGCCGTTCACGATGTTTGCTTGTATGCCAGAGCGGGGTGTGGGCATTGCTTTTTTGGTTTCCCATGTGTCTGTCTCTGGGTCGTAGACCTCATTAACATTTGTGGCGCCGCTACTATTGCGTCCACCTATGCAGTAAATCTTGTTCTGGAAAACTGCTATACCGAAACTGTCTCTGGGTGTCGGCATGGACGCTTTGTAAGTCCACGTATCCGTTGCTGGGTCATACTCCTCGGTTGTAGCCAGATTTTCGCCTCCGATTGCGTAGATTTTCTCGTTCACTACGGCAACCCTGCAGTTCCTTGCTTGCTGCATCGGCGCTTTCGTTGTCCATGAGTCTTCGGCGGCATGTGTGAATCGTGTTTCAGCCACAGCAGTTGTTAATAGCATTGCCAAGAAGGCTGTTAAGGTGAATGTTTTGTGTTTCCTAAGCCCCACCCTGATGCTGCACCTTTTTGAATAGATTGGCATGTTGGCTCAACACAGTATTTTTCAGATGCCTTATTTAGCTCTCCCTGAGGAACAGACCTGTTCTCACATAAGAACACTTGTTAGGCGACTATGATGCGCCAAACCTGTCAGCCGAACTGTTCTTTAAAATGCCTTATGGCAGCGCCACGAATTGGAAAACCTTCCTGTTCTGCGAAAAAAGTTTTTAGCCGAGGGCTGCCTCCATAGTTATAGTGCATGTTATGCAGTTTGTTCCATGGCAGAACATTTCAGACTGGAATTGCACGGCATGTGGTTACTGCTGCAAGCTTTACAGTGTAGTCTTGAATTTTCCAGAGTGGCTAAGGCTCGTCAAGACATTCGGCGCCGAAACCACTGTTGCAGGTTTGAACAGGTTTTACATTAAGAGAGCTGACGACGGCGCTTGCACGTTTTTGTGTCATTTCGGAGGTTCGTACTTATGCGGGTTGCAGCACATGAAACCTGTAGCGTGCAAACTGTGGCCTTTTAAAATTCTTTCAGAACCCAAATACGGACATGCTAGCCGTGCTCAATTCAACTACAGAAGCAGAACGTTGTTTGTTTACGCTGATTCGATGTGTTCTGGGCTGCGGTATGGCGCTCCAACTTGGGAGTTCACGTTTTCAACTTTGAGAGAATTTGCAGACATTGCTTTAGGCATGCGTCAAGCGCAATGTAAAACAACCAGCAACCTGTCTTCTGGTAGGCTTTGCGGTCTGCGGTGGAGCGGGTTCTGGTGAGTTTTAGCCGACGCACCATCCGAACCGTTTCATAGTAGATGGATAAACTTTTGTTTCCAGCAGTAAATCTTGCAGGCAGACTGGGTCTGTTTCTAAATAGTCTCCGCTGCAGGCGTAGGCGCGTCCCCTGCATCCGCCGCATGTGTTGCTGTATGGGCATTCTCGGCATTTGCCTTTCAGTTTGCTTCGGTCTCTGAGTTCGTTGAGGATTTTTGAGTTGCGCCAGATGTGTGTGAGGCTTTGCTGGCGGATGTTGCCGACTTTCACTGGCAGGAACGTGCAGGGGTAGATGTCGCCGTCTGGGCGTAGGCTGAAGTAGGCGATGCCTGCGTGGCAGCCGATTGGGGCGTGTATCCAGAATTGCTTCAGTAGCAAGTCGCGTGGTTTGGTGCCGTTGAATTCGTGCAGGTTGGAGACGATGTCTGGGTAGAGCGGAATGCCGCCTGACATTGTGAAAACCATTTCTTTTTCTTCCTGCATTCGCTGCAGATACCGCATTAGACTTGTCCGCTGTGTCGGGGTCATGGCTAGGTCCATGATGTCTTTGCCGCGTCCCACTGGAACTAAATCGTAAACTGCTGCTTGCTCTACGCCTAATTTGGCTAATAATTCTATTCGTTTGGGTAGGTCGTCGAAGTTGTCTCGTAATGCCATGGTGGTAACTACCACTTCCAAGTCAACTTCCAAGCAGGCTTTTATGGCGTCTACGGCTTTGTTGAAGGTGCCGGGCACGTTTCGGAGTTTGTCGTGGCATTCGGGTACGCTTGAGTCAATAGGTATGCCTACAGCCATGATTCCCGAATCCTTAAGCGCAAGTGCTGTTTTGTGGTTGAGCAGGACGCCGTTTGTTAGCATCGCGGGGATGATGCCTGCGTCTACGCAGTACTCTGCGAGTGCCAAGACGAAGTCTTTTCTGAGTAGGGGTTCCCCGCCGCTGAAAATCAACGCTTCCGTGCCCAAAGCCGCCATTTCGTCTATTGCGTACATGGCTTCTTTCAGGGTAAGCTCGTTAGTCAGGGCTTCTTCGGCTTCAACATGACAATGTAAACAGCGCAAGTTGCAAGCTTTGGTTACGGCGTAAGATACTATTAGCGGCGTGTTCGGTTTTCCCTTTAAGCCTTTGCCTAAGAGTTTCTGGCGAAGCATCAGTTCCACGAGTTTAAGCATTATGCCCACGCTTGTGTTCTCCTGCTTTTGTTTGCTGGCGCTTGCGGCTGCACGGGTTTGCCTCTTTTTAGGCTTTTGAGTGAATCATCCACATTTGGACGGCTCTCCGCAGTAACCATGCTACAGCGAAGACCACTGCGACGACGATTATGGCGATTAGCAGGTTAGGTCCAATGTCAATTTGAGCTGCGGCGGTCAGCGTTTCTGGAGCTAAATTGCTTATTCTGGCTTCGTCTATTATGACTTTTGCGTCGTGCCCAAAGTAAATCTCGCTTCCGTTCAGTATGGCGCCCTCGGGGTTTTGTACACCGTGGATGGCTGTGACGGTTTTTTCGTAGCCGTTTACGTATAGGTGCATGCCTGACGCGGTGCGTGTGAACGCCACATGAGTCCACTGTTTCAGCGTGATAACTGGTTCAGTTGTTACTATTTCGTTGAAGCCATCGGTGTCAGTGAATACGAAGCCGCTGAGCACGCCTTTGTCGGGTTCGCTTGCTCTAACGGCGATTCCCGTAATGCGCGTGATGTTTTTCCATTGAGCGTCTGCTCGGGTACATTTGACGATGATGTTGTTGTATTCGGCGTCTGTGAAACCTTGGACGCTTATCCATGCTTCGAGTTTGATTTCATTCGTTATGTCTAAGCTGGGCGAGATTGGTATGAATATGGGTTCGGGTGAAGGTGGAAAGCCCACTAGGAAAGCGATGGGTACGTAAACGAAGTTGCTTCCGTCGAATTCCAGCGCCTTGTCGAATTTGCCTTCAACGAGCGCTGGCGGTGGTTCAGGTCCTAGTGTCCCATGGTTTATGCCTGTTGCGTCGGGCGTGATTTGTCTGTATCCGTCTGGTTTGATTTCGTCAAAATGCCATAAACCAACCGTGTATGCGTCTGGTGAACTTTGCGCTTGCGCCGTGGCTGTGGAGGCTATGCCTAATGTGATGGTTAGAATCAGGGTTAAAATCAGGTTTTTTATTGGTTTTTTGTGTTCTGTTAGCGTTGTCAATCACCGTTTATTCATGGATTTAAAAGTCGTTATTAGCTCTATCTAGAGAACAGCAACGTTCTCTTGAGAGAACGAGGTCTCAAGGTTGATGGTAGGCTGATAGATAGGAGACGTAAATTTCGTAATGGTCAATATCTAGGCTGGAAGGGACAAGGTAAAAAGTGACCTGCTTTGTTTGGCCACTTCCCAAACTGAATTGGTTGTTGCCAATTGCTGTAGGGGAGGCTACTGTGGTTGTTGTAATGTTTATTGCTTCCTCGGTTTGAATGATGCTGCCGTTCCGACTGTACAGTATTGCTGTTAAGCTGATGGTTGACACATAGCTGTCCGTGAAAGGAATTTTGCCAATTGGCGCGTTGCGGTCACTGTCGTTCCCCGCATCCGCAGCGGTATAATCGTTTCTAATTACCAAGGCGATAACTAAGTAAGGGTCTCCATCACGGCAAACAACTCCATACTCTCCAGAGTCCCAATCTCCGGCGTCAAATGTCCACCCGAAAAATGACAGCATCAATGAACGGTTGTTAGTAAGCTCGAATTCTCGGCGGGAAGAGAAGTAGGACTTGTTTTCGCTGAACCATGGAGTTTTAAATGGATAAGAGGGGCTATAGTAGTAGCCTACTGATGTGGATATGAGAAAAATCTTCGTGGGCGCCGCTTCATTGCTGCCGCTTGGGGTGGTTGTTAAATATCGGGAAGCAGTAGGCAGTTTCAGGCTAAGCCTTGACTGCGCTAGTTTCAGTGCTGTGTCAAATTGCGTAATCAATATATCGCGGTCGACTATTGTGCTGTGGCATTGGTCAATTTCGTTCTGCAAAGCGGCTATTTGTGCATGTTCAAGCACAACAATTACCGCTGTCACCAACAAGAGAAGTGCAAGTCCCACGACTGCAGTTTTCAGAACGAAACTCATCTTCGCACAACTGCTTTCTTGGTTCTGCCCTTTTCTCGCGTATGCAATGGTTCTATCCACAAGCTTTCCCAAAAATATGAAGAAGGAAGAATCTATTAGCTCTCTCTGGAGAACATTATGGTTCTCCTGAGAGAACGTTAGCCAGCTGTATTCTCAGAGTTCAAAATTTGGATTCAGCTTTAATGCGCAAGAAAACGGTTTGCACGCATCATCCGAGCGATTAAAGGCTATGCGTTTGTTGCTTTGCTTATTTTTCTAATGTGCAGGAGTCCTTCTATAAGAAAGAACATCATGGCGCTTCCCGTTATGGCGAGACCAAGCAGAAAGAAGACTTTAAATTCGTACGTTTCGACAGCAAAATGCATCGCTAAAACCGCAATTTCAACGAAGAAAACTGCTAAGAAAATGTAAAAGTAAACCATTATGTTCGGCATAAGCCGCTTGCCAAGCCAGTGGTAGCCTTTAACTTTCGCCTTCTTCCGAAGAAAATATTCGCCATACTCATTTTTCGCCAATAATCCAGAGTCTTCCAGCTTCTGCAAATGCCTATACCCGACACTTGGACTGTTGAAGTGCATAGCGCGCATCACGTCCCGAGGACCAACTGGCTTGCCTTCTTTAGCCACATACCGGTAAACGCTGAGCGTAGTGCCTTCAAGCAAGCTGTCGCTAGGATTCGGCAAACACTATTCGCCTCTGCAACAAAGGCTAATTATGGCTCAGAAGATTTTTATCTTTCGATTGCATCGCAGCAGATTTCCAAGCAGTAGCGCCAAAGTACCTTTCCTGTGATGAAAAAACACAAACATACTTGCAGCCTATTAGAATCTTTATGCAGAAAATAGTGGGGGTCGCTCTTGCACAGCGCTTCCAACGCTATTTATAGTATTTAAAAGGGGGCTATAGACAAAAAATAGCGCAACAGTTGCAGAAAGCTTAAAGAGCAAGATTCACGCTTCATAAGTCTAATAATAAAGTAACAGTAAACTAATCACGTGAACTGCGGAAAAACCCGCGTTTCATGCGGTTAAACTTAACTCGGAATTCACCTGCACAGGAGGTGTACGCTCACGGGAACATCCCAAGCATTTACCATAAAGTACGTTATACACGCTAGATTCGAAATAGAAGGCGTAGTGGAAAAACCAGACGTTATAGGCGCAGTTTTCGGACAAACAGAAGGACTATTCGGACCAGAACTTGACCTCAGAGAACTCCAGAAAACAGGACGAATAGGCAGAATCGAAATCGAACTACGCTCAAAAAACGACCGCACAACAGGCACAATAACCATCCCAACTAGCCTAGACCGCGTTAGCACAGCGCTAATTGCCGCAAGCGTCGAAAGCATAAACCGTGTTGGACCATGCTCCGCAAAGGTAATCCTAGACAAAATAGAAGACATACGCGAAGCCAGACGCAAAGTAATAATCGACCGCGCCAAAGAAATCCTCCACAAATGGAACATCGAATCCATGCCCACCGTTGATGAAGTCTATAAAGAAATCAGCGACACAATGAAAATCGGCAAAGTCGAAAAATACGGACCAGAAGAACTACCAGCAGGACCAACACTGGAAACCGCTAAAGAAGTAATCATCGTAGAAGGCAGAGCAGACATAATAAACCTAATGCGCTGCGGAATAACCAACGCCGTAGCACTGGAAGGCGCAAAAGTCCCAGAATCCATAAAGAAACTCACCAAAGAAAAAGAATGCACAGCACTTCTGGACGGAGACAGAGGTGGCGATTTAATCCTCAAAGAACTACTGCAAGTCACCAGCATACGCTACGTTGGACGCGCACCCAGAGGAAAAGAAATCGAAGAATGCAACTGCAAAGAAATCACCGAAGCCCTAGAAAACAAAGTCCCAGTCTCAGAACTCTTCAAACAGCCGAAAAAAGAACACGCACCCAAACCAGAGCTGCCAGAAGCCATAAGTCAAACTGCAAAGGCACTGCAGGGCACACTTGAAGCAGTTCTCCTCAACGAAAAACTCGAACAAATCGAACGGTTACCAGTAAGCAAACTCGCCGAAAAACTGCAACAAGTAACAGGAGTCGACACAGTAGTATTCGACGGCATAATAACCCAACGCATCGTCGACATCGCCGCGGAAAAAAACATAAAACGCATCGTTGCCTCAAGGCTGTCCGAAGCCGTAAAACCAGCGCTAAACGTAGACCTCATAACCTCTTAAAACATGGCAAAGCGTCAACTGCCAACAAAATCCATCAAACTCCCCTTTTCCTTTTTAGCAGTTTCAAGCAGTTGTTTCTCAGTCACCCCGAAAAACTCCAGCACCCGCACAGCAGCAGGAACAACCTGCCTAAGCACGTAGTAATCAACATCCACTTCAGAGTAAACAGCAAAAACATAAGGCTTAACCCGATCATATAAACGCCCTTCACCAGCCAAGACCACGTAGCCCACTTTATCGCCCACAGTCAACGCCCAACCCTTACGCGCCAACATTTTTGCTGCTTCAACATGTGCAGCATTGACTTTGTACTCCTCAACAGGTTTAGTCAACGTCTTCCAAATAATCAAATCACGAAACGCCACCTTCCTTTGCCTAACCTCAGCGATTACAGAACGCACAAAATCAACTGCCTTTTCAACTGATTTCTCCTTCAAAATTATCTCCAAAACTCCTTCCTGCACCTTCTTTGCAACTTCCGCCCAGTCACCGCGGATAACTTCTAAACCGACAATATCGAAGCTTCCATCAGGCAGCAACCCAGCATACCGCTTCTTAGCTTCCGTGAAGAAAACACGCGTATACACCTTGCCTCGCTCGATGTCCAAACCTAAAGCTTGCTCAATCCGCTTCTCCAATTCGCCCGTTTTCTCTTCATCGAAAGCAACAAACAAGCTGTCAGTGTCACCGTAAATCACTTTTAACCCTGTCTCCTCAGCAATCCGAACTGCAGCAAGAATCATGTATCTGCCCCATGCTGAAGCAGCCTCAGCAACTGGCTTACGATACCATCTTGCACCAACCCAGCCAGCATAACCATAAGCAGCGTTAGTTATGACTTTTACCGCTTTTTGCCGCGCATCCAAAACCTGATAGGCAACACTGCTCGCGCTTAGAGCCCTCATTTTAACGCGAATTTCACCTCTCACACCAATCAAGTAAGATAAAACTTCCTTGTAAAAACCTGAAGGCTCTCTGCGAAATCGGTGTTTAACTTCAGGAGCCTCAAACACTCCGCCAATTGGTGCAGGCTCGCTGGGTGCAACGTAGGTGTCTGGTGAAAGATTGTACGTTATCATGATGTTCGGGTACATGGACTTGAAATCCAACACTGCGATGTTCTCGTGAAGCCCTGCTTGCGGCTTAAGCACGATGCCTCCAGCGTACGGCACATACGCTTGCTCAGCACGCTTGGGAACAAGTTCCCCTATTTTCTGCGCGTGCTTAATCAAGAACCATTCCACGCGGAAACCAACCGCAGCAGTCATAACGTGGTCTAAAGGCAGACTTATAAGACTTGAGAGTTGCATCGCGAAACCCAAGAGCACTGTTGCTGCGCCTTTGACTCTGCGCGAATTATCTAGTGAGAAATTCTTCAGCAGTTCGCGTTTCTGCGCGTCATCCCAGTAAGCTGCGAAATCCACGTCTTCAACTACTGCGTGCTGCGTAGTAGCCATTATGCCTAAATGCGCTGCTAAATTCTGCAGATTCTTGACTTTCACGTCGGGAAATTCGTCAATAAAATCGGCAAGGTCCAAGTTGGCTATGCCTGTTAAAGACACATGCCCGTATACGCTGCTGTGCGGTTCAGTTCCTGCCCTGTCAACGCGCAGTTCCAAGCCGAGTTTGCGGCATCGTTCCTTTATGTAAAGCCAATCAAGCGTGTTTGCACCGTAGCTTACGATAATGTCGGGGTCAAATTTCTTAATGTAAGCCATAAATTCCTGCAGCAGTTTTGTGTCGTCTTTGTCCATAGTTGCAAGGAACTGTTTCTCTTCACCGCTGCTTGCTGCTGTGGAAATTACTATAACAGGGTTTCTGTCAGGTTTCGGTGACCCTTCACGGCTGTAGCCTATCATGGAAAAACTGAGGGTTCGCAGCGGCGGAACATCGGTTCGGTCCAGCAGTTTCGGGAAAGATGTTGCTGAATAGACTTTGTCTGCGCGAACGCCTATTGTGTTTGCTTTTTCTGTGGCTTCGATTTCGTGCCATCCGCATGGAGCCACATTGTTGCTGATTAGGTATTGCATTGATAGGCGAATGTCGTCTTCGAGGCATTCTTGAACTCCTTCGAGTGTTCGAAGCGTCTTTGCGAGTTTTGCGGTTGCATCTGGTTTTCTGCAATAAATCTTCACTGTTTGTACTGGTTTCCCGAAGAACCTGCGCGCTGCAATTTCCAGTTTCACTATTGAGGCGTTATGTGCTTTTTTGATTTCTGCGGCGACTCTCAGCGGATCAAAGCCATCTTGAACTACAACGTGAAAGTAGGCGCAGAAATTTCCGTCAATAATGAGCACTCTTTCGCCGTTTTCAGTGATTCCCCAGAGCCATAACTCTGCCACGTCATTTGTTGTCTCTGTGTTGATGTCTAGTAGCCAAAACACAACTTTCACAAGACATCGCCTATAACAAAGTAAGTCAGGAAGTTGCTTTAAACTTTTTAATTCGCCGAGCAAAAAATTGCTTCTTTGCGTCTACTTTTGCGAGCTTTTGGAGACTTCGCTTCCGCGCACTGACAAGTCGAAACCAAAATCTGAAATTCCATTCGTGTTTGCAGCGACAGTAAGTGTCACAACAGCAACCGTTGATTCGCCTTGGTTAAGAAGTTGTCCTTCTCTGTTCCAAGATAGGCTTATGATGCTGGCTGCTTTTTGCGTGTTCCAATTATCCGTTGCCAAACTCAGTTTCAAAGCCGTTTTTCCCTCATTCCGCACGAATATTGTTATACTGCTTGACGAGCCAGCTTCAATTTTGCCCCACTGCACATTTGTCACGGCGTTTCTGCAGTTTTGATCCCAATACAAACCAATGCTTGCTTGCTGTGTGGTTTGACTGCTTGAGTTTTTGTTCGGTAAGGCAATCGCGGTAATCATTAGGGTTGACGCCAAAACTATGGTTGTCAAGGCTGCTAACGCGACACATTTGTTAGCAATTATTTTTGCCAAGTTGGTTCGCCTTACAAGACCTTGAATCTGAAGTATTAATAAATATTACTGATTCATGTTACAACACAAATACACGTCAACCTTGCGAGCCGTTCAGCGTTGAAAGAGCAAACAACAGCGTTGTGCTCTCGTGTGTCTATATCCCCCTTATTTATAGTATCTGCATTTAAGCGCCCTTAGCTGCACAGCAGGTATAGGCAGCGGCTTTGCGAGTTGCCCCGAATCGCTACGCGCAACAAAATCACTGGTCTATAATGGCGGTTTAGCGGTGCATTTAGCGTTTAAGCCGTTGTGCATCCATTTTCTGAAATCGTCTGAGGGAGGATTGCGCCTGTACAGTTGTTGCCTGTTTGCTTCCAGAAGGGCGTTTTCTCGACCTGCAAATTCAGCCGCTGTCATTACTGAGTGCCCAATTTTTTGCGCAGCAGCGTAGATTTGTTTTGTTTTATCGCGCCATTCAGAGTCTCTTAACGTGTGATGTTCTAAAATGGTCAAAGGTACCGTTTCAGCTACAGCGGCAAGATTTGTCAAACCAGTTTGCAATTGTGCTTCGTCGACTTTGAAGCTGCTGAGGTATAAAGGCGGTCCACCTATCATGATTGCTTGCGGTTTTGCTGTTTTAACCAGTTCTAATGTGCGTGTGGACATTGGACCTTGAACGTCTGGCGCAAACATGAACCGTTCTCCTTCGCACTCTATTAGCGTCATTATTGTCCAGCCAAGCATGGAGTTTTCGGGTCCATGGAAAACCGGCTCTGAAAAACTCAAAAGCGTTTCTTTCCCGAACTTGAAAGCTTTGCCGTCTGCGGCTTCCAGTTTTTTTGCGTTTTTTCCGCCTGTTTTCTGGAAAAGCCATGCGCGTTGTCTTTGGCTGGTGTTGATTTTCTCCTTCGGATTTTTCATCAACACGGTTTTTTCTCGGTAAATTTGCCGTGCGGTTTCGTTAGCCTCTGTCCAGTTAACTATCCAGTCCTCGTACGACGGTGTGTGGTGGTCAAAGTGATAGTGACTTATCGTGACCACTTCAGCTTTTTCAGCTGCTGCCGCAATAGTCTCCCTAAGAGCAGCTATTGTTTTATATTCAATTGGGTGAGGCGGCAAACCGAAGCGGTTCGGGCACAAAGAAACCCCCGCATCCAACAACACTCTCACGTCTGGCGTCTCTACCAGAGTGCACATTGACCTGACGCCGAAGCTTTCCGCAGCCAACGGCGTCAACTTAATTTTATGTAACATTTGCCTTATACTTCCGTCCTGTTTCAGGCAGCATCAACCCCAGCGCAAACATGCCTTCGCCGACGATGGCTAAAACAATCATGGGCAGTAAAAATGTTCCGCTGATGTCGCGAAGCTGACCCACCAGAGTCGGCAGCAGAAAGGAACCTGCGTTTCCAATTGAAGCCACTATGCCCAGTGCACTTGACAGGAAAGGCGACAGACGAGGCATTTCCACGGGAACAGTTAGAACCAGCGTTAAAACGCCCACCGTGCATAGACCCATGAGAAAAACCGGAACATAGGCAATTGCGTCAGAAATAGAACCTGAAAGGTACAGAACTGGGCCGCTGACAAAGCCCATTAGCAGTATGAATGGTTTTCGCAAACCCAGCTTGTCTGAGAAAGCCCCGATTGTGACCACTGAAAACAAGAATCCGGTAGGCAACATTGCTGCTACGGCTGAGGCTAAGTACGTGCTTAAACCCTGCACCTGCAGCATGTTAGGAAGCCACACGAGCATGGTGTCATAGCAGCCTCCTGCGCAGAAGTATAAACCTGTTAAAAGCCACACTTCTTTCATCCGCAGCAGCTTCGCAAAATCATGTCGCAAACTAGGCAGGTTGGACGGGGGCAGCTTTGCAGTTGTCGGTTCTTCGCGTGCGAATTTCCACCATAGGAAAATCAGGAGCAACGCCCAAGCGCCGTAAACTTGAAAGACCTGCCGCCAGCTGTTGCCTGCTTCAACGAGATAGGGCGTGGCGATTACGGCTATAATGTCGCCTGTTGGGAAGCCAGCGAGACATATAACCGTCGCTAACCCAACTTTTTCTTTGCTAAACCAGTTGGAAACCAGCTTTGGGATGGCTGGAATAATGCCTGACAACGCTACGCCGAGGAGGAATTAAGCCGTTAAAAGCGTGACGTAGTCCACGGCGAACCCGCGTAGCAAGCCGAATATGCCTAAAAGCGTCAGTGCGAGGCTCATTGTTGTTTTCAAGCCTTTTCTGCCAAATAGGATACCCCATGGGATGCGGAACAGCATGAGCGTCAACATGGATACGGAAAAGAGAAAGCCTGCCTCAGCGTCGGTTAAGGCTAACTCTTCAGCGATGCCTCGGAGCAGCGGCGAATACGAAAACAAGAGCAAATGCATGTTTAAGGTTGCCAGGAAACCCAGAGTCAACATGACGCCTTGGTTGCGAGTTACATTGAAAATTGGCACTTGTTCACGCTCTGCAAAGCGTGTTGTTGTCTTTTCTTCTAAAGACTTGTGCCTCTTCGGCAGATGCAGCAATTGGAATTTGTATTTCGCAGAGCCTTTATCCTGCCTTTCCTTTCTGATGGTGATTCGAATGTACTGCGGAGAACAACGTTGAGCATCACCTTTATTTTCTAATTCCCCCTACCTCTTGTAACGGCTTTGCAATCAAATCAGCAGGGGAGCGGATGAAAAATTGAAAACTGTTGGAGTATTAACAACGGGCGGTGATGCGCCAGGCATGAATGCGACTATACGGGCTGTAACGCGAATTGCGCATTCAAGGAACCTGCAAGTCCTCGGTTTCGAAAGAGGTTGGGAGGGACTGCTAACCAACACGTTTAGGCAGTTGACTCCTCGTTCTGTAGGCGGCATAGTGCAGTTAGGCGGCACGATGCTGCACACTTCGCGATGTCCCGAGTTCAAAACAGAGGAAGGGCTTGAAAAAGCTGCGGAAACTTTGGCTCTGCATAAGGTGGATGGTTTAGTAGTAATAGGCGGTAACGGCTCTTTCAAAGGTGCTTCAGAACTGAGCAAGAGAACTAGCGCTTTAATTGTTGGGATTCCCGCTACTATTGACAATGATGTTTTTGGAAGTGATGAGACAGTAGGTTTTGATACGGCGATAAACACGGCGGTAACGGCAATTGACAAAATCCGCGACACTGCTATTTCGCATGAGCGCATCTTCATAGTTGAAGTTATGGGTAGAGAAAGAGGTTTCTTAGCGGTAAACGTGGGCATCAGCGTTGGCGCTGAAATAATTCTGATTCCCGAACAGGAATGCAAATTGGAGACGATTCTTGAAGTGATACGGGAGAATACGCGTAAGGGAAAGAAAGCAGGGATAATCGTAGCCGCTGAAGGCGTCGGAAACACCGGCACAATAGCTAAAGAAATCGAAAAACACACCAGTGCCGAAGTCAGATTATCAATTTTAGGTTATGCGCAGCGAGGTGGAAGCCCCACGGCGAGAAGCCGACTATTAGCAGGTTTGTTCGCTGAAAAGGCAGTTGATGTGCTCTGCGGGGAAGAAGGCAACTGCGTGGTTGGCTTGCAAGGCGGCAGGGTCACAGGTACGAACCTCAAGAAATCATCTGAAACGCAGAAACCGCTCGACTTGAGCCTGATGAAACTGGCGGAGATGCTGGCAACATAACCGAGCAATCTGGCTACTTTTGGCGTCCAATGGTGCATTGCAGCGCAATTAAAGCAGTGCTTCGTAGATTTTCGCGGTTTCCTCAGCCACTTTTCGCCACGTGAAATACTCCAGCACCCGTTTGCGTCCGTTTTCACCCCAGTTTCTCGCTTTCTCAGGGTTGCGAAGGGCTTCTTTTATGCCCCAAGCTATGTCCGCTGGGTCTTCGCCGTTGACGTGCACACCGTTTTGCTCTGGACCAGAACTTATTACTTGTTCTCTGAAGCCTACTACGTCACGTGCGCCCACCACTACGGGTTTCTCCATTGACATGGCTTCTAAACTGACTATGCCGAATGGTTCGTAAACTGATGGGAAAACGCAAACGTCGGAGGCAGCGTAATGCAGTATGCGCTCGTCTTCGGGAACAAAGTCGAAGCGGTAGACGATTTTGTCTTTTATGCCCAGTCTATCCGCCGTTTCCACGATGTCGTTTTGCTGTTCACCCATCCCTAAAATCACAAGTTTCGTGTTCGGATATTCACGCAGAACACTGGGCATTGCCTGCAAGAGGTTTCTCACGCCTTTCACCCATGTGAGCCGCCCCACGAAAAGCAACATCGTCCAGTCCTCTGGTACGCCGTATTCTCTTCGGATTCTCTCCACTTCTTCTTTCTTGCATTTCCGTGGGTCATAGCGCTCTGCATCTACGCCGTTCCAAACCGCGCTGATTTTTGACAACGGCCAACCGTGCTTCGCCAAGTCTTGCTGCATAGCGTAGCTCACAGTAATTATCCTATCAGCTTTATTCGCCATAGCCCATTCCAAATGCGAAACTACCTCGGAGCCATGTCCACCGCTTCTTCCCCATTCAGTGCTGTGCACGTGGAAAACCACGGGAATTTTTGATTCGTTCTTGATTACAAGACCTGCGATGCTGCTTAGCCAGTCATGCACGCAGACAACATCAAAATGGTATTTTTCTTTCTTTATCAGCCCGTTGAGGAATTTTGTTGCACTTAGGATGTTGTAGATGAAGATGTCATTGAAAAGCTTAATGTTGGTGCCCCACTTTTTCAGGTCGTCAACGACGAACATGGGGAAAACGTTGCCCGCGTCAGCTATGAGGGGTCTGTGCACTTCCACGCCCCGCAGAATTTCTCTGGTTTTCAGATTGCCCGAATTAAGCGTAAAAACTGAAACGTCATGTCCTATATCCACGAACTCATGAGTTATGTACTCAGCATACGTGCCTAAACCGCCTACCAGTTTAGGTGGGTACTCCCAAACAAAAAACCCAATCCTCAACACAAACCCCCATAAGATACGAATATAAATCTAATCGCTCCAAGCGTATTTATAGCTTCTTTAGTCTGAATTAATCATACAAGTAACAAATCCGCTGCTTTACCGTCAAAGAATGCAATCACCTATACAGTTATAAAAAAGGAAACCCTTCACCATTACAGTTAACACATTCAAGCTTTGTGGAACAATGAGCGAACCCATTTCTTACAAAATAGCAACTGAAGTTCCACCCAGTTACATAGAAAAACTAGTAAGCTTCATCTACACTCAATATTTGCTGCCGCAGAAAGAACGCTTCGCTTACCTATCCAGAGAAGCCACAGAAAACGGTACCTTACTTTCGTATGTGACTCTTGACAAGCAGGGAAAACCACTTGTACAAGTGCAGATTCGAGGCGCCACGCCGCTAGAAGTAACGCTAACGCCGGCTGCTACATCGGTGCCAACCGCCGCCTTCGATGAGGCAAGACAGGACATAGTCATCGCCGTACAGTTCTTTGAGGAAAGGGTTAGGAAAACAACATTGTACTTTGCGTGGCGAGAAGGCGAAAACATCGTCCCAGAAACCGTCAAGAAACAGGAAAAATCCTTTCAAAGACTGTTTCTTGAAACACAAATCCTCTTTTTCATCATATTCATAATCTTCGGCATGGCATTGTTCACAGTCATATCCACGCTGTTCCCAGAAGCGTTCTGGATTGCGCCAATACTGCTCATAGCAATACAGTTCGTGCTCGTATTCCACTCCAGCAAATTCATCGCGAGAACCGCAGACTGGCACATCACAGAAACCAACCCAATCATCCAATTTCTTGAATACCGCTTGCCCTCGTCAATTCACGACGGATTCACGCCAACTTTTTCATCAGACCAGTTAGTGGCAATAAAAAAAGAAATATACGAAGAAATACTTGCCAAGCGAGGCGAAATTGACTGCGAAGCGGCACAGAAAGTCTTCGCAAAACACGGCATAACCTGCGACCCAGAAAACTTGGCAACCAAAAAAGTAAACGTTTACGCGCTGGTGAAAAGAACCGCGGACAAATTCGGCTTCTCGATTCCTAACATCGTGGTGTCTAACACGATGGTGCCGAACGCTGCAGCAGCAGGTCCCAGCCCAAGCCGCGGCATAGTCTTACTGACAACAGGCATTCTTGTTCAGCTTGAGGAAGAAGAGGTTGTTAGCGTACTGGGACACGAGTTTGGGCACCTCAAAGGACGAGACCCGCTTATCCTCTACGGGCTAACTGCTTCAGAATTCCTCTTCAGATTCTACGTGTTGTTCCCGCTTTTCCCCTTCATCTTCTCGTCTTTCCTGTTCCTAATCTACTTCTGGGCTGTAATGACAGGCATATTCTTCATAGCCAAATTCTTCGAAGCACGCGCTGACCTTGTGTCCGCCATCAAAATGGGCCAGCCTGAAGTGTTAGCCACCGCCCTAGAAAAAATCGGCTTCCAAAGATTACTGTACGAGAGAACCCCGTCTTTCCGCCTTCAAGGCTGGCTAGGCTTGGATGCGCATCCGCCAATATCCTTCAGAGTTAACCGCCTAAACAAGCTTGAAACACCAGTGAAAACGCGGCACCCACTAATTCAGTCTATCAGAGATGTCCTCTCAGGATTCATCAAGAGCCTTTAAAGGAATTATTGAAAGCTGCCGCTGTTCTACCGTGGAAAAAATAGGTAGACACACAAAAAAGAAATAAAGCCTTACCTGCTGATACTCCCTCAAGCTTAACGGAGGAAAACTCCCGCATTGAAGCTGCTCTACGTCGTTATAGATGGCATGGGCGACTTGCCAGTCAACGAGTTAAACCACAAAACACCCTTAGAAGTCGCTGAAACCCCTAACATGAATTTTCTCGCCAAGAAGGGCAAAGCAGGCTTAATGTACTCGGTAAGAAAAGGCGTTGCACCTGAAAGCGACGCCGCGGTAATTTCACTCTTAGGCTACGACCCGTTCAAGTACAGCACTGGACGCGGAATCATTGAAGCCGCAGGCGCAGGCATCGCACTGAAAGACGGCGACTTGGCCTTGAGATGCAATTTCGCAACTTTAGGCGAAGGAAACAAAATAATTGATAGGCGAGTGCGCAGAACCCTCACCACCGAAGAGGCAACAGAGCTGAGTGAAGCAGCCAACAGCGAGGTGAAGCTTGAGTCCTGCCCCGCCAGTTTCGAGTTCAAGAACACATTGGGACACCGCGCCGTTCTCGTAATCAAAGGCAAAAAGAAATGCCTATCTAGCAACATAACAAACAGCGACCCCGCTTACGCTATAATTAACGGCATCGGCGTGGCGACGCCAAATGCGGAAATGGTTCTGAAAAAATGCTTGCCTACGGATGATACAGAGGAAGCGCGAAACGCCGCAGCGCTTGTAAACGAATTCATCGAAAAGACCCATAAACTATGGGAGACACACAGGGTCAACAAAAAACGCGTTGCAGAAGGAAAACTGAAGGCAAACGTGGTGCTCACAAGAGACGCAGGACACCTTTTACCAAAATTTTTCAACATAAACGAGCGGTACAATGTTAGATTCACTGCGCTCACAGACATGACTGCTGAGACTGGAATAGCTGGGCTCGCGGGCATGGATGCATCGTTTCTGCCTCCGCCCTCAGAAAACCTGAAGGAAGACTGCGAGTTCAGAGTGAGAAAGATAGTGGAGGCGTTGCCGCGTTATGATTGCTTCTACATACACCTTAAAGGTCCAGATGAACCCGGCCACGATGGCAACTGCCGCCGCAAAGCCAACGTGATTTCAGCCATTGACAAGCATTTCTTCGGGAACTTGCTTAAGGAAATTGACTTGAAAAACTGCGTTATCTGCATTACAGCTGACCATGCAACACCCTGCGATTTGAAGGTCCACACCGATACGCCTGTGCCCGTGCTGATATCAGGCGGTAACATCAAAGGCGACAACCTCGCTAAATTTTGTGAACGCGAATGCGAAAAAGGCAGCTTAGGCTTGCTGGAGCATGGATATGAGTTAATGCCGAAACTCATGGCGCTGTTGAAGTAGTTTTTGTTGCATTTCCGCCTCTCCCGCAATGGCTTCGATTGATGGATTGGATTCAAGGAAACACGCTACTGCTTTTTGTATCTAGGCAAAGACTCAGGATTTTCCTGCTAAAGCTTCCTTAGTACCGATAGCGCCGCGATGACGAGGAAAGCGATTCCAGCCCACAGCAAGTTGCCCGTGAAATACCATACTGCAAACGCAACTAAGCCCGCTGGAATCAGAATCAGCAGCAGACGAATAAGCATAATAATTATCAAGCCAAGAATTACTAAGCCGATCAGCGCAACGATGTCCAGTTCAAAGCTGCCGAGAACCGCAAGAATAATCCCTATACACATTGTGTCCAACGCAATCTCCAAAATAGCAATTAGTGCTAGAATAGTTATATGCTTTTTTCAGCGGCTGCGGCTTCAAGCGGCGGTTCTATGCGGTTACTTTCGCTTTTATTCTCGGCAGCATTTCCTTCTGCATTTGGGCAATTCCAAAAGTCGTAATCCTGAATTTGTCATCAGCCGTTTTCATCACAACATCGTTTTTTACAAGTTCGCCCAAGCGTGTGCTGGTTATTTTCCCGCTTTTTCCAAGCTTCATCTGCAACTCCTCTTTTGAAAGTGCAGCGTTTTCCACCATGCCCAACTTGTGTCCCATGTAATTCGCTAAAAGCCACAACAGCAAAGTCTCATTATCCGTCAATTTCGCCTTTGCCACAAGCAAGCTTGCGCCTTCCTTTGAGAATGCAATCAATCCTTCGCAGTCTTTCGCCAGCTTCTGCAGGTCCACGTTGAGCCAGAGCCTATTCGCGATTTCGAATGAAGGAATAAATTCGCTGAAGAATTTGCTCAGCAGGAGCCATGCTTCTTCCGCGGGTGCAGAAAAGGCTTTTTCTACATTTTTATATCTTATTTGAACTTGGACATTTTCCTGTTTTTCAGTCAACCCATCTTTCCTCTGAGCTTTGCTAGAACCTCGTCTTCAATCCATTTTTCGCCTTGAATCGTCAGTTTAAACTCGGGCTTGGCTGGATCAGGCTTGAACACTTGTCCACGTTTGGTCATTTCGTTTAACCTTGCGGGAACCATACTTTTTATTCCGCTGGACTCCAAAAGCTTCTCCACTTGCGCCGCAGTGTTCTTTTTGTCTTCAGAAGCGTAAAGCGTTAAACCCACCGCTTCGTAATGCGTGAGCTTCTCCCGCGTCACGATAACTGGTCCTTCAGTGGTGGCTTCAATTATGCCTTTCAACTGGGCACCTGAAGGCATCAGCCTATTCGAAACAAAGTCAGAAAGCTTCTCCACGAAGTCTGCGGGCATGTTTTCCAGCATATTTATGATTTCCTGCGGCGTGTCCGCCTCAATGACGACTTCGCCGAAGGAAGTTTTTATCCGCGCTTCAATGCGTTTCATTTAGCCTTTCCTCCACCACTTGAAGCTTTCTCTTCCGCAAGTATATAAACAAACCCTGTGTTCGTATTCCAGCGCTGCACTTTTCCTTTTTCTGCAAGTGCGTCAAGCGTAGCGCTTAACATGCGCCCGGGGTACTTGAGACCATTCGATTCCATGGCTTCTTTTAACTCTTCCATGGTTCGGGGCCGCCATTTGCCCCAGTCGGTTTCTAAAAACTTCAAGACAGCCTCATCGCAGTTTGCCGGGGCAGCTATCTTGGGGTATTTCTGTGCTGCGGCTTCGGCTGCTGACGTGATTTTGTCTGCCTCTTTAGCTGGTGGCTCTGTTTTTACGGTTATTGTTGCCACTGTTTTAGGTTTTGCGATTTCCAGAGCTTTATGAATGTTTGTGAACAAGCTTGGGAGGTTTTCGATGGTTTTTGTTACTTGTTCATGGGTTCCAGTAATTTCTACTTCATATTCGCCTAGTTTGACGCGGAAGGTGAATCCTGCTTCCTGCTTGTTTTCAGCTTTTTTGACGGGCAATTTTATCATCCACTGTTGCAACTTGCCATTATACGGCTAATTCTTGTGGTTTTTGTGTTATGTCACAACTATGGGATATATGCAGTGAACCTTTATAAATTCATGCGCTTGGCTGCATTTGTTGTTGAAAGCCGATTAGCTTTCGGTATTTCTGGGGTTTAGAATGAGCAAATGATGTTGATCGAATGTTTTGGTGCTTGTTGGACTAGTAAGGGCTCCTCTAAACCTTTCCAGTGTAATGCAGAGGTGCTGTTGCGAAAGTTGTATAATTGCAACCATGCATGCTTTATATAAGGCTTTCCTGTACAGAAGAGTACATTACGGGCTTGCTACTTCAACCGTTCCTTCAGCAGCCCGCTCACACGGTCAGGAGCAGCTTTTCCCCTAACTTCCCTCATGACTAAGCCCATTAGCATGCCAAACGCGTTTTTCCCCAGTTTGTCAATCGTTTGCTTATTAGCGGCAATTACGCGGTCAACTGCCATGGTCAGTTCTGCGTCAGAAAGCATCTTCAACCCCAACTCAGCCACGGCGTCCTGTACGCTTTTGCACTCATGCGTTGAAAGCCAAGTGAAAACCTCCGCGGCTGCTTCCTTGGCAACCTCGCCTGTGCCAATTGCCTTGAAAAGGTCTTGTAATTGTTTTTCTGGGACTTGTTCTACTGGTAATCCGTCGCGCTTCAAAGCTTTCAGAGTCTCGGTAAGGAACACCGCGACTACTGTGGCGGGTACTCTGCTTTCTTGCACCAGTGTTTCGAAAAGGGTGTTGTATTCAGAGTCTACAGTTTGTTTGGCGAGTTTATCATTCAAGCCGTATTCGCGTATGAGGCGTTCTCGTTTCTTTTCCGCTGGTTCAGGCAGGCTTAAGCGCACTTTTTCGATTAAATCGGGTGTTATGAGCGATGGGGGGATGTCTGTTTCTGGGTACATTCGCGCTGCGCCGGGTCTTGGTCGCATGTACCTTGTTGTGCCGTCTGCGTTTGCGGCTCGGGTTTCGGCGGGTACTCCGCTTATGGCTTCTCGTGCTCTTTCTACTGCTGCTTTCAAGGCGTCTATGGTGTTTTCTGCTGTGTCTGCAACGAAAACCACGGCGTCGTCTTCATTGGCGTTCGCGGCTTTCTTTAACGCTTCAACTTCTTCCGCGGTTACGCCGTAGGCAGGCATTTCGTCGGTGTGGAATATGCCGCCGACTCTTCCCCAGAACCGTGCTCTATCCGCCAGTTCAGTGCCGAGGCGGAAGTTGGGCATGAGCTCACACTTTAGGAAACCTGCGAATCCTGTGAGTTTCACGGCTTTGACGCAGTGGCGCTTCTCTAAGGCTTTTTGGATGACTTTGCATTTTGTCTGCTTGAAAACGTGTGTTACGTCTACTATTTCTTCGGTTAGGCATGAAGGTTCAACTTTGTTTTTCAGTTCGTTGCTTATGCGTAGGAGGTTCAGTTGGCGTTGCACTTCGTACTCCACAACACGTGAGATAAGCGCCAGTTCCTGTACGCCCTTGATTTCTACCAGCGCACCGTTTGGTATGGATACGTTTAAGTCTTGACGTATTGTGCCTAACCCACGCATGACTCTGCCCGTGTCCCGCAAAATCTTTCCAATAGCAAAAGCAACTTCCTGCGCTTCCTGAGGAGAATAGATGACTGGTGCTGTTGCGACTTCAATAAGCGGTATTCCCAAGCGGTCTATGCGGTATCTTATGATTTTGCCGTTGTCTTCGTCGCCGGTTTTCCGTGCTGCGTCTTCCTCCAAGCTTGCGTGTTGGATTGGGATGGCTTTGTCTCCGACTTTTATGCAGCCGTTTAACGCTATGACGCAGGTGCGTTGGAAACCTGTGGTGTTTGAGCCGTCTATGACGGTTTTGCGCATGACGTGCACTTCGTCTACTGGTTCCGCATTCATCATTAGCGCCGCCATCAAAACGGTTTCGACGGCTTCCATGTTCAGCGGGTGCGGTGGTTCCTCGTCCATTTCCACGAGACAGGATGTTTCGCGGTTGGCTTCGTAGCGTATGCGTACGCCTTTCTGGAATTCAAAGTACGCTGCTGGGTCAATTTGCCCCAATTCGCTTTGGGTGGGTCTCAGCCTGCGCAGAAACACGATTTCAGGGTTTTCCTTGAAAAGGTCAGGTTTGCAGTTGCAGAATAGTTTCGCTGCTGTGGCGAGTTGCTGGTGGATTTCTAATCCCACCTTTAAGCCTATCTTGGCATAGTCAATTTGCATTTGCAGCGTCGCCTCCCTCGTTGCCTATTGTTTCTGGAAGTGTCCGCGGGGAAAACTCGCCAGCGACATTAGTCTTTAGCAGCCTTTTAGCTTCTTCTGCATCGCTGGTTTGCCCGAGCGCCCACATTAGTTTGACGAGGGCGGTTTCTGGGAAAACATCCTCCATTGGAATCACGCCACGCGCCAGCAAGTCACGCCCCGTATCATACACGTGCATATTTACGCGTCCCCAGATGCACTGGGAAGCCAACGCGACTACAACGCCCTTCTCGATAGCATCTTCTATCGTGCCAAAGCAGTATTTGCTTACGTGTCCTAAGCCTGAGCCTTCTAAGAGTATGCCTCGGCAGCCTTTTTCTACGTGCCAGCTTATCACCTCAGGATTCAAACCTGGGTGAAACTTGACTAAGGCTACTTTGTCGCTGAACGCGGGTTTTAGAACAAGCTTCTTAGCTGGGTCGCGCTTAGCGTAGTCGCTTGTTAGCATGGTTATTTCTTGGTTGTTTACGCGGCCTATGGGCGTGGCGTTCACGGATTTGAATGTGTCTCTGCGGCTGGTGTGGCATTTCCTTACTTTCGTGCCTCTGTTGAGCACTATCGCGGTGTCGGAAACCGTTTCGTGCATGGCTATGACGACTTCAGCGAACGGCGCTCTTCCTGCTGCCTGCACCGCTCCAATGAGGTTAGTTGCAGCATCAGAACTTGGACGGTCTGAGGAACGCTGCGCGCCTACGAGTATCACGGGCACGGGCAAATTCTGCAGCGCAAAGCTTAATGCTGCCGCCGTGTACGCCATCGTGTCCGTTCCATGGGCAATTACCACGCCATTTACGCCCTCAGCTATGTGTTGCGCTGTTGCTTGGGCTATTTGTGACCAATGTTGGGGTGTTATGTTTTCACTGTATAAGCTGAGCAGTATCTGCGTGTCCACACGTGCGATGTCGCTGAGTTCGGGCACCACGCCATACAAGTCGCTGGCTGATAATGCAGAGCGCACGGCGCCTGTGCGGTAGTCGACGCGGCTGGCTATGGTTCCACCCGTGCTCATAATAACCACCCGCGGCAAATCGGGCTTCTGTTCCGGAAGCGCAGGCGAGGCAAACGTGGGTTTAGCACCTTTGCCTACCTTCTCTATTTTCGTATCTGGCGTTATGTGGACGCCAATGTTGTAGCCGCTCTTCAACTTGATAACCACATGTGTGGTGTCGCCTGTTTCTGAGCGGGGAATAAGAATGCCCTCATAGCTTTTTTCCCGCGTGGTGACGCGGATGACGTCGCCAACTGCGCAACCTGCCTTCTTAAGGACGTTAAGTGCTTCACCTTTGTAGCCTGAACTATCAGCCTTTGCGCTCATGCCTAATTCTCCAGCAATTAATTGGGAAAGAAGGCGTTTTAACTCTTTAACTTTATCGCACAACAGCGACCAGCTTGCTTACACCGGCAGCTTAACTCTAATCAGTAGTCGAGCACGAAACAAAACCACCACCCACGTGTCCCTCGTCAATCAGCAACGCATTGCCCGCCATACCTTCGGAATTGCATAATCACCGCGGTCGCTATCGTTGGAATACTAAATCCAACAAAATTGTAGTTTTCAGATAAAGACGCACACAACTTCATCTTCCCTTTTCTACTAATCTACAAATAGAATCAATTGCGCTGGAGAGGCTGAAAAAAGGGCTCCGAGCGGAAAAAGCAACTAACACAGCAGTAGCTGTTGTTTCAAGGGTTGCATTTTCTCTCTTTTTCTCCTATGCCGCTCGGAGCCCTCAGAAAACTCAGCTAGAACGAACATAGCCCCTGCCCACTGAAATCGCACCCACGTTATACAGGCAACCTATAGTTTTCTCCAACCACCATTAAAGAGTTAACAGACTTCATTAAACTCCTCGAAGAAATGTTCGCCTCCGCCACAACTTTCGCTGAAACCACATCAAACGGCGAAAAACCAGCAACCACCAAGTACAGAAAACCAGAAACCCCCGCCGCAATCACCTCTGCACCACAAACCAAACACAACAACACAACGCAAAACTATAAAAACTATATAAAAGGGGGCTATAGTTTTCCCATGCAATAGAACTCAAAAACTATTCGCTGTTAGGCTCAATAATCACCTTCAACGAAGCCCCAGCTTCAGCCATTAACCTGAAACCCTCTGCAGCCTGCCTCAAACCAAACCTATGCGTAATCATATCTCTAACATTCACCTTCTTCCCACCCAGAATCGCTAAAGATTCTTCCAAATCGTTCGGCGCTGCACCATAAGAAGTCTTAATCGTAATCTCATTCCTCCAAAAATCCGTCACGGGCACAGGAACCTTCACCGTTGGGTCTGGCACAGCAAAAAACAAAATCGTTCCGCCTTTGTCAACGCATTCCAATGCCGCTAAAGCTGCTTGAGTTGCTCCAGTGCACACAATCACCTTATCCACCAATCGCCCACCGTTAATCTCCTTCAACCTCCCCGCAAGATTTCCCACAGCATTTATAGCATGGCTTGCTCCAAATTTCTCAGCCATCCCTAAACGGTAAGGATTAATGTCTGCAGCAAAAATTTCTTTCACACCATTAGCTTTCGCCAACTGGACATGAAGCAACCCTGAAATGCCACTGCCAATAATCAACACCGCATCCTCCTTCCGAACCCCCGCAAGCCTTTGCCCGCGAACAACACAAGCCAAAGGCTCAATAAACGTCCCCTCCTCAAAAGACATATCCGCAGGCAACTTGTAAACGCCACGCTCAACGTTAATCCGCGGCACACGAATAAACTGTGCGAAACCGCCTGGATAATAATTCGTCGTGTGCAACGTCTCACAAGCCGTATGATGGCCACTCAAACAGTAACGGCACTTGTTACAGGGCACATGATGGGACGCAAAAACCCTATCGCCAACACAATACCCCTGAACATTCTCGCCTGCTTTCACTATTACGCCCGTTGCTTCATGCCCCAAAACCCTCGGCGCTTTCGGAACCCGGTACCATTCTATCACGTCGCTGCCGCATATGCCGCTTGCCATCACCTTAAGCAGCAACTCGTCAGCCGCAATTTCGGGCACTGGCATCTTTTGAATTCTAACGTCTCTGTTATTGTAGTACACTGCTGCAAACAACAGAATTCACCAGAAAAGAAAGGCTGCTAAGCCTTTCCAGCTTTGATTTGCTCGAACAAGTCTTCAGCTTCGTTAGGCGTGTAATTCTCATGAATAATCGCGCGTATAGCCTGTATCGCAGCCACTGGATGCTCAGTCTGCCAAATATTCCTGCCTAAATTCACGCCAACGGCGCCTTTCTGCATGCCGTCATAAACGAAATCAAACACTTCACGCTGCGTGTCCACTTTGGGACCGCCAGCAATCACCACAGGCACAGGACAGCCATCCACGACTTTTTCAAACTTTTCAGCACAATAATACGTCTTAACTACTCTAGCGCCAATTTCAGCAGCCACGCGACAGCATAAAGCAAGATAACGCGCTTCACGCTTTTCTAATTCCCTGCCAACCGCCGTAACCGCCATAACAGGCACACCATAATCCTCACAAGCATCCACGAGCTTTGCCAAATTGCTCAAGCTCTGGTGCTCATACTTGCTGCCCACAAACACAGACATGGAAACAGCCATAGCGTTCAACCGCAGAATCTCCTGAACCGAAGTCACCAAGTTCTCATTGGCTAAATCCTCACCCACTACCGTTGCTGCACCAGAAACTCTCAGAATAATCGGTTTCGGAATCGCTGGATCAACACAGTTCCTAAGCACACCACGCGTGAGCATTATAGCATCCGCATAAGGAATCAACGGTTTAATGGTTTCGCCTGGCTTCTCAAGCATGTGCGTTGGCCCCTGAAAATATCCGTGATCCACGGGCAAGAAAAGCGCCTTGCCATCAGGCTGAATCAACCTGGATAGACGATTCTTCATTCCCCAATCCATAATATCACATCTCCTCGAAACGTTTGGGCTTTAATATTAAATAACCTTTCTCCATCAGCCAATGGTGAAACTGCCAAGTGGTGAACCTGCAAGCGATGCTGCACGTTTGCCTAACTCGCTCAAACTCTTCAGGTTTATCCTTCAGCGTGTTTAACTGCATTTGAACTGGGCATTTCACGTCATTGCAGAACTCCCTGCGCTTGTACTCCACAAATCCTTCAATGGACATCGCTCATCGTGTGCTACTGCACCCAACAGTGCTTATAAGTATTATTTTGCCGCCTGAACGCATGGATGCCTTAAAGTAAAGGAACCCCATTAATTTGCATATGACGAAACTGTATCTTCTAGGCGGAGAAAGCATAGTCAAAAGAAACGCAAAAGACATCAACGCAACCGCGTTCCAAGATGCAGGTGGAGCACCATCCGTTCTCGTAATTCCATGGGCAAGAGCATCATTTGACAAAACCTACAAACGCCGAAAAAGACTATTTGACTACTTTAGAAATCTCGGCGCAAGCAACATAGACTTCGCAGACTATTCAGAAACGCCAGAAGAAATCGCCCTGAAAATCCAAACCTCTGACTTAATATATCTAACAGGTGGACTCACTACCGTTTTGCTCGAACGTCTAAAAAACAAAGGGGTCGACACGATGCTACGCACCTGCAATAACGTGATAGTCGGCAGAAGCGCAGGTGCCTTGGCACTGTGCAAACACGGAATACTTATCAACAAAGACACCCAAGAGACAAAACTCGTAGCAGGTCTCAGACTGGTTGAATCAACCGTCAGAGTCCACTACAAACTCTCAGAAGACCCAACGTTGCGAAAACTGTCTGAAAGAGTAAAAATCTACGCAATACCTGAACGCTCAGCGATCATCCATGACAACGGCGCATTATCGTTCATGGGAAACATCCACGTTTTCCAAAACGGAGAAAAAACTGCCGCGAAGCATTAAGAAACTGCTAGGAAAAGAACTCTCGCACATAAGCTCGAGTTTTCTGAATGTAAGGTGTAAGCAAAACCATCAACGCTGTGCCGATTGTGGACAGCACTATAATGTCTCCAAAAATCCAGCCAAAGAAAACAGTTGGAAAAATGTCCACAGGTATTTCGCCGAAAACCGCAAGTGTACCTACGCCAAAAACTCCTGAAACCAAACTAGCTACAAAAACGCCAAAAGCCAACCATGCAACCCAAACTCTTCGATTTTCGAAGACCGTTTGCACCACTAAAACCGCGATTGCCACCATGAAAGTTATAAAAAACACTTCTGTCAAAGTCAGCACTGCAGCTACAGCTGAAATAACCATGTCCACTAACAGAAGCGCCGTCAACCCATACGTCACCTTTGGCTGTCTCAGCCTATAATCAAGCCCAATTTTGAGTTTTCTATAAACCACCAACGGAACAAAGCCCTCAAAGAAATCCGCCAGAGCCCAAACAAGCACAAACGGTAGCGAATAACCAAAATAGAAACCCATGAAAACGCAACTGATGTAACCCGCTATGCTTCCCCAAACCCCGAACCAAAGAGCTAATGGCACGTAAACTGCAGCTGCAATGTACAATCCAGAAACACCTGGCGCTGGCGGAACTGGCGCAGCAACAACAGCCCAAATAGCAAGAAAAGTGCACACGACCGTTGAAAGTGCACAAACAAGCGGCTGCCTCCAAGTAACACCCTTGCTGTGCCCTTTTCCATCAACTTGTGACATATGGACTCTCATTTTGTTGAGCGTTTAAATATAAAACTTGCGACAGAGTCAAATTGAGAAAGCGGAAAAGCACATAAAAAATGCTTATTGGCTTTCCGAAAGCGACTTCATCAAAGCTGCAATGTGCCCATTACCCGAAGTTTTGCACCTTCCAAATAAGCCAAAACCGCCGTGTCGCCAGAACGATAAACAAGCTCCTTTTCCAAAGCCAAAGTCACCAGCGGTTTGCGCCAGTCACCCTCATCGCTTACCTCTTCAACCTTGCCATTGAGAAACTGCATCCAATGCCCAATATGCAGCACCATTCCTGCCTTTATTTGCGTAGACCAGTACTTAACAAGGGACACACGTGCCTTGAGCAGTTTCGACGCTTTGACTGCCGCATCATTTGTTAACACTGCACCTCTGTCAACGTCACCTACTTCAACGTTCTTAAGCGCCAAGCCCACCCTATCGCCCGCATATGCAAAATCAAACTCGTCGTCATGCTTCTGAATAGACCGAATCTGCGTTGTCTTCGCTGCAGGAAGCACATTCATCACGCCGTGTTTCTGGATGACGCCCTCTGTTACCACACCTAAAACCACGGTTCCCACACCTTTCACGTTGAACGCGTGATCCACAGTCACTGTTCCAGAAGGGGTACCACCATCCAGCGATGCAGAAAATTTGGATTGCGCCGCTTCAGCTAGAAGCGCCTCTTTCAGCAGAGTTGAGTTGTCAACGGCAAACTCGTACTTCTCTAAAATAGTGCCCTTAACAAGCTGCTCAACTTTTTCACGAGACACATAATTCCGAAGAACAAAGTAGCCACTTTCTATCCCACAGCATTGAAGCATCACAAGCGATTCACCTAAAGTGGAATTCAACTCGTCCACAACAACTATGGCTTTCTTGGCAACCGAACAAGCGAAGAACAACGGCGCCAACCGCTCAGGGTAACGTGCAGGTTCAACGAATGTTATGGTATCTTCGCTTTTCTTCAGGTTATAAAGTGTAATGTCTGTTGAAGTTCCCTTCTTGCCTAAACCACTGGAATACCCAGCTGCACCGATAACAGCCACCATTAAATTGCCCATTTACGAAATTCCTCGCGAATTACCGCACCATACCGCATGTTGCAGATAAGTCTTATGCACTCTGACGCGAAAAACTATAAAGCCTGATGCATTATCAACACGCGGCTGATTTTCTACAAAAAGTTAGATGGAAACAGCTATCTCCGCTGTGTTCTGGCGTGAAAAAGCGTTTAGCGCTTTATGGCTTAGCCGCATCAGCAATATCTTTAACTAAGGACTCACACTATCGCTTTCCCAATTTTGTCTAAGATATCGGAAAAGTCAACTGCTTTGCCTGGCCTAATACCTTTTTTCGATACGCTGAGGGTAACGCTGTAACCTTTGCGGGATAATTCTTTTTCCAGAACTTTGAATGTGCTGCCTTTCCAGAGAGCGTACGTGCAGAACAGTATTACTTTTTTGCCTTCAGTTTTCGGCAAACTCTGCACAAACGCCAAAGTCTCCTTTGCAGGTCTGAAACCTTCCACGGGAGTACCTATCATCAGCAAAGCATAGTCGTCAACGATTTCCGGCGAAGTGCTGTTTATGTCAAATGCTGGAGCCTTTGCAGCGTCCGATATTGCCTGTGCCATGCGTTTAGTGTTTCCTGTCCGTGAGAAATACAGTATACACGTCTTCATAGTTTGCTATGTCGCTTTTTCACTTTATATAACCTTCGTTTATCATCAAGCTTCAGTCGTAAAGCAGCAACAGAGAAGCGTTTGGTAACACACTGTGGTTTCGGATGGCTTTTTTAGAAAAACTTTTAATGTATAAATGAGACATGTAAAGATGAGGAGTTTGTATGCCTACAGCCTTTGTGTTGATAAACACCGAAATAGGTTCCGAGTCAGATGTCCTGAAAGAACTGAAAAAAGTCGAGGGAGTCGATGACTCATTCGCTGTCTACGGTGTCTACGACATAGTAGCGCGCGTTAAAGCAGACACGATGGATAAACTGAAAGAAACCGTAACTTGGCGTATCAGACGACTTGACAAAGTACGTTCCACATTGACTATGATAGTAGTCGAAGAAAAATAGCAACCTTCCCTTTTCTTTGTGTAGTTCACGAAAGCCGCAAGCCAGCAGTTCTACACGCTTGGCGAAAAACCGCAAACGTGAAAGAGCTATCCTTGCGCATAATCTTTTTAGTTCGTGCAATGTCATAGTTGACAGGAACAGGTTGCACTCTGATGAAAAAGCGGACACTGCACATAGGACTCGATGATACTGACTCGACGAAGAGAGGCTGCACCACATATGTCGCTGCACTACTTGTAGAACAACTAGAGGAGATAGGCGCGAGTTTTCTGGATTATCCCAACCTGATTAGACTTAATCCAAACGTACCGTGGAAAACAAGAGGCAACGGTGCTCTATGTTTGAGAATAGAGCACGACGAAAAACTCACAAGCCGCATCAAAGAAGCAACAATAAACATGGTAGAAGAACAAGCTGATTTCGAAGCAAAGGGCACAGACCCCGGAATAGTGTTTTTTGACAAGCAAACGATTCCTAAAGAGATTACGATTTTCGCTAAGAAAGCAACAACAGGCATCGTGACTCTGAAGGAAGCCCTGAGACTCATAAACAAGTTCAAAGGAGAAGCATTAGGCTTTAACACTTACAGAGGCATAATTGGCGCTTTAGCCGCAATCGGTGAAACCCTCCAAGAGGACTACACATATGAACTAATAGCGTATCGAGCAGCAGATAACTGTGGTTCAAAAAGAAAAGTTGACGAAGACTCAATTTTTCAAATGGATGCGCTGACGAAACCTTACACGTTTAATAACATAGACACAGAAAAACGCAGACTCATCATCACACCAAGAGGACCTGACCCTATTCTTTTCGGGGTCAGGGGTGAAAACCCCCACATTGTAAAAGAAGCCTTCACGATGATTAAGCCGTTAGAACCCGTGGAGCGCTGGGTAATTTTCCGTTCAAATCAGGGCACTGATGCGCATCTTAAGCGAGTGCCTGCGTTGAACCAGCTAAAGCCATATAGTTCAATTATTGCTAAAGGTGTGGTTTCTCAAAATCCGTGGATTGTGCCTTTGCGGCATGTTATATTTCCAATCAGAGACGAGAGTGGGAAGGTGGACTGCGCAGCTTATGAACCAACAGGTGTTCTCCGCAAAGTGGCAATGAAGCTTGTTGTGGGCGACAGCGTTGAAGTATATGGTGCTGTGCGCAAGTCATCGGCGAGTAAGCGTTTAACTGTGAACCTTGAAAAAATTCGTGTTATTGGCTTGGCTCCAAAAATTGTTTATAATAATCCTTTGTGCGCGAAATGCGGTAGACGTTTGAAGTCTATGGGTAAAGCGCAAGGTTTTCGATGTGAAAAATGTGGCTCAAGATACAGTGGTTTGGCGAAGGTTGCTGTGGCTGTGGAGCGTGATTTAAAAACAGGGTTGTATGTGACGTCAACTAGGTCTCAGCGGCATTTGACTAAGCCGCTTAGGCGTTATGGATTGGAAAAAAGCGGTTGGACATCGGAAAAATTGATTGATGAGTGGCATTCATTTCAGGTGGAACTCATGTGACTGCGCATATGCGCAAAAGGGTTTTAAATTAAGTCTGCATTAAAACAGCTACCAGTGAGGAAGAAGCAGATGAGTGAAATACTGTCTCCCATTGTTTTTCAGCTTGGGCTAGGTGCTGTTGGCGGCTTCATCGTGGGTTTCGCGCTTAAGAAATTGGCTAAACTCTTCATTGTCATAATAGGCATATTCGTTGTTGCACTGCTCTATTTGGGCACAAGCGGAGTGATAAGCATAAATTTTGAAGCCTTATGGAGCACCATAGGTGGTTGGCTTGGCGGTGCTGCTCAAGCAGCAGCGTGGCTTGTCGGCTTAATCTCGCTTTTGCCGTTCATTGGCAGTTTCGCAGTGGGCTTTTTGCTCGGGTTGAAGATGGGGTAGAAATTCTTTAAATCCATGTAGTTCGTAAACCCTCAGTAAACCGCGATGGCAAACGGAGAGATTTGAGAGTTGAAGCGATTTCCAGCAGAAGAATATGCGCTTCCCTTCTTCAAAGAGGAGGGTTTCGTGAGGAAACTCTGCCCACGATGCGGAGAATATTACTGGACACAGAATCCGAAGCAGGAGACATGTGGAGAATCCACATCAGACGAGTGTGCTTGTTACTCGTTTCTTGGTGATTCACCTGCGAAAAGGAGCTACAGTCTTCCAGAAATGCGGGAAGCTTTCCTTTCCTTCTTCGAAAAACATGGGCATACCCGTGTCAAGCCTTATCCTGTTGTGGCGCGGTGGCGGGCTGATATTTATTTGACACATGCAAGCATAATTGATTTTCAACCTTACGTTACAGAAGGTATTGCTCCTCCACCTGCTAATCCGCTTGTGATAGCTCAGCCTTGCATTAGGTTGGTGGATATTGCGAATACTGGACCAACGTTTGGTAGGCACTTGACTATTTTTGAGATGGGTGGGCATCACGCATTCAATTATCCTGACCGTGAAGTGTACTGGAAGGATCAGACGGTGCGGTATCACCACGAGTTTGTCACTGACGTGTTGGGCGTGAAGTCTGAGGATGTTACGTACAAGGAGGATGTTTGGGTTGGCGGCGGGAACGCTGGACCAGATGTGGAATGCATAATCGGCGGCTTGGAGGTTGGTACGCTTGTTTTTATGCAGTATAAGGTGGTTAATGACGAGTTTGTCAAGTTGCCTATACGCACGGTGGATACAGGTTACGGTTTAGACCGTTTTGCGTGGCTTTCACAAGGGGCGCCAAGCTGTTTCCATGCTGTGTACGGCGGTTTGCTGGACAAGATTTTCGACATGGCTGGAGTAACGAATGTCGACGGTGAACTATTGTTGCGTGTGGCTCGATATTCGGGCTTGGTGAGCGTGGATAAGACTGCGAACAGGTTTAATGCTAGGCGACGAGTGGCTGAACTAGTTGATGTTCCGCTGGATGTGTTGGATAAGGTGCTTGAGCCCATTGAGAACGCGTTTGCAGTGGCTGATCACACGAAGTGTTTGAGTTTTATTCTTTCTGAGGGAGTGGTACCTTCGAATATTCATGAGGGGTATCTGGCGCGGTTGATGTTCCGCAGGGTTTACCGTTTGTTGCGAATGTTGGATATGCCTGAACGGCTTTATGACATAATGGACTTGCAAGTTGACTATTGGGGTAAGGATTACCCGCACATCAAGACCATGCGAAACGAAATTATGGAGATGCTCAAAGTTGAAGAAGCAAAGTTCGAAGACACGATAAAGCGAGGTGAAGGGATGGTGAAGCGGATAGCTGCTGAGCTTAAGGCAAAGCGCGTTAGCCGCATGTCTGATGAGACCTTGTCTGAATTGTATGATTCGCAGGGTCTTCCGCCTGAAATAGTTAAGCAAGCCGCTGAGGCTGAGGACGTGCAAGTGGAGATTCCTGAGAATTTCTACGCGTTAATTGCGAAGCGGCATATGCAAGCAACTAAGCCTGTAGAGGAGGAAGCGGAAGTTGAACAAGCTCTTGAGGCGGCTGTGGATGGGTTACAGCCGACTGAGCAACTGTACTATGTGGACCAGTATATGCGGGAGTTTGAAGCGAAAGTGCTCAAAGTGGTGAACGGCGATTATGTTGTTCTGGACAGGACATGTTTTTATCCTGAAGGTGGTGGGCAACCTGCTGATCATGGTTTTTTGGCGTTTGATGGAGCGAAGGTGGAGGTTGTGGGTGTTCAGAAGGTTGGCAGAGTAATTGTGCATAGGCTTCACGGTTCTTTTGCGCCCAAGGAATGCGCGACTGTTAGGGGTATTATCGATTGGGAGAAGCGTTATGCGTTGATGAAGGCGCATACGGCTACGCATTTGATTAATGGTGCTGCACGTCGTGTTTTAGGTGAGCATGTGTGGCAGCATGGCACGCAGAAAGGTTTGGAGTGTTCGCGGTTGGATATTTCGCATTATCGTCGTTTGTCGTCTGAGGAGGTGCATCGGATAGAGGTGTTAGCGAATGAGGCTGTTTTGGCGAATTTGCGGGTTGAGACTGCGTGGCTGTCGCGGAATGAGGCGGAGAGCCGTTATGGTTTCAGGCTTTATCAGGGTGGTGCTGTTCCGGGTAAGGAGATTCGGGTGGTGAAGACGGGTGATTGGGATGTTGAAGCTTGTGCGGGGACGCATTTAAGCAGCACGGGTGAAATTGGATTTATTAAGATTGTTTATACTGAGCGTGTTCAGGATGGTGTGGAGCGGTTAGCCTATGCTGTTGGTCTTGAGGCGTTGAAGGCTGTGCAGCGGCAGGAGCGGTTGTTGTGGCGGGTTTCCGACGCGTTGAATGCGCCTGTAGAGAAACTGGATAAGACTGCTGAGAAAATGGTTAAGGATTTGAAGGATGCTAATGTGGAGAGGCGTAGGTTAATCAAAGAGTTGGCTGCTAAGGAGAGCGCTGGTTTTGGTGCAGTTGCGGCTTCTGAAGCCGCTGTGGAGATTGGCGGAGTGAGGCTTGTTAGGCGTGATTTCGGGGAGATGATTGATGTGAATCGGATGGTGGAGACTGCGAGTAAGGTAATTGAGCGCGATGAGGCTGCAGTTGCGGTGTTTTATGGTGCAGATGGGAAAACTGCTAGAGTGCTGGTTATGGCTGGGAAAGCTGCGGTTGCGAAGGGCGTTAACGCTGGTGAAGTCGTTAGAATGGTTTCGCCTGTGATTGGCGGTGGAGGCGGTGGAAGGGTGAATTTTGCTCAGGGAGGGGGAACACAGCCAGAGAAACTTCAGGAAGCTATTGCGAGGGCTGAAGATGTTATAAGAAAACAGCTGCAACATTGATGCTGCATAGGTGCCGTGTAGAAAGCTTTGCTGTTGTAGACGTTTCGAGCTAACGCTTGGAGGAGTCTATAATCCCCCTTATTTAAAGGAACTATTCATAGGAAAATACAAGTGCATACACTCTAATCTTTATGATGGCGGTCTTTTTTGTGCGTACTGGTACCGTCGGGGTCTGCCTATTCTTGTGAGCACGTTTTCCTTAACCAAGTCTACCAATGCGTGTGCGACGGCTGTGCGGTCGTAGTGGAAACCGCGTCGTGCAAGTTCAGTGTGCACTTCGTCTAAGCCGCGTGGTTGAGAGAACCAGTTTTCTTCCCATAGTTTTTGGATTACGCCTTTACAGGTTTCTGCTCTTGGTGGTGATGAGGTTCTTTCGGATAGGCGCGTGTCTTTGAGTCTTTCTGTGACTGTACTGAGGATGCGGTCTACGGCTGTTTGCAGTTGGTCTTCTTGGGATTCGATTTCGAATTCTATTTCGCCTATTTTCATTTTTACGCGTATTGGGGGTTTTTGCTCGGTTTCTGGCAAGTCGTCACCTGTTGCTTATTGTATTGTGCAAGATGCGCATGCACAACACTTAAATATTTCCACCATGCCTTATTGATTATTGGTGAATTTGGTGATTGAACAATATACAATAACAACAACCCCCAAATATAACTTTCCACAACCCACCACCGACACAATACTTCCCCAACGCTTTCTAGAGCTAAGCCTCCACTCACTACGTCAAGTGCACAACCAAGCCTTTCAAGTTAATCAACAAACCTTTCAACAACTCAGCAGCCTAGAACAAAACCCTGCAAACTTGCAGCTTAAGCGCACGCCGATACCACTCAAGCCAGACTACCATGAAACCATAATAGCTGCTGTCGATACATCCACCATAAAAATCGGCGAAACAAGCCAAGGCATAATAATAGCCATCCGCGGCGCAACCATATGGAAACAAAACCGCAACTACCGCTACACACGCTTGGGACCATTCATATTTCACATAACTGAAGACAACAAAAAAGAAGTCTACAATACACTCGAAACAGCATACTTCCACACATCTTATTCAAGCAGTCACCAAGTTACCCCGAACCTCATGCAAATGCCCACGCGTCTATCAAGCTTACTCGAACGGTGGCTACAAGCCATGCTATCAAGAACCGTAACCAACGGCTTAATCCTCTTTGATGGCTCACTAACATCAGGCACCATCGATACGCCGGTGCAACGCATGAAAGAAATATTGAACATAGCGCGGAGAAACGGCAACACAGTTCTAGCCTTCTCGAAAATGACCAACCTGCGAGTTAACGGCTACTTAATAACCGACCTGCTCCCCGAGCAGGAGCCACCCTACCTGCTGGAAACCACAGGTTTACAGTTCAAACCGCCTACAACACTGCTCGGCGACGTCTACGTCGCACGCTTAAACAAGGCAAACTACGCGTTCAGGCTGGATATCGACCGAGAAATTCCACTGCAAGACAGAATGAGAGCGCTTGAAAAACTCATAGGCAACGACCTATACACACAAAGCTACCCTGAAACCCTGCGGCTAGCGCATATTCTGTGCACGTTCACAGCCAACGAAGTGCTCGCCATGCAGCACTTCATCACCCGCAAACACGGCATACAAATCGTCAACCGCCCAGACATGCACAGGCTTTTGTTTGGTCCATTCGGGAAAGGAGAAGGCTACGCATGAAACTTTACAAAAAAGAAGGCAACATCCTCCAAATCCTAAGCTTTCCAACCGAAAACGCCGAAAAAGGCGATTACTTGCTGGTTGAAGACGCAGAAGCAGGCAAAGCGTTAATTGCACAGGTAATTGATGTGCAGTTTGCTTGCATCCCAGGCGTGTTGGAGGAGTTACTACGTACATTACCAGACGGAGGCGAACCAATCCGGGGAGAAGACATTGACCCACTTGAAATCGCGCCGCACATCACATATATCCAAGACGCCAGCCTCCTCATCTGCAAAATACGCGCAACGCTGGAAAACAGCATGTTAACCCCCAGCAGTTCTTGGCTGCCCTCGCGCTCGCAGTCGCTTGTCAAGAAACTATCCATACCCATGCTGCTGAAGCTCGCCAATGTAGATGGAAAACTGCCTATAATCCTTGGCGGCACAAAAGATACCTCGCTGCTGACAATAGACGCATCAGCGCTAGACGGGCGATTAAACATTATTACGGGCAAAAAAGAAACAGGCAAATCCCACTTATCCAAGCTTCTCATGGTAAGCTTAGTAGGCTACAAAGCCACGGTTGTCGTGTTCGACCTGAACGGCGAATACTCAAGCCTAGGCATGAGCGCAGACGGCAAACGCAACATGTACTACGACAAAATCCACGCGTTAACACCCGCGCAAAACTTCAAAGTCGCCCTCAACGAACTGCACCTAAACGTCATAATGGGCATCCTCATCCACGCCCTGCACTTACCTGGCACTTCAGCCCGCGAATTCAGACGCATCTGGAAAACACTCAAAGAAAAAGGCAACCTCACGCTGCATGAACTTGGCGAAACAATACGCAACCTGAACTGCAACCAACACGTACGCGACGCTCTGTCCTCACGTTTCCATGCCTTAGTTAACTCGGGCTTTTTCACGGACAACGCCGCCGAATCCACGCTGCTGGACGAGTGCCTGCAGAAAGCTAAGGAGCACGGCGGAGCCATTGTCGTGAACTTGCGCAACACATCGACCATCGACCGCCAAATAGTCGTTGAATACGTCCTCGGCAAACTAGTCGACTCACTAACAAACTGGAAGCTGAAAGCCGTTTTCCTATTCGCCGAGGAGGCTCACTTGTATTTGCGCGAGACTTACTGGGACGACATAGTCACCCGCATGAGGCACTTCGGAATATTCACCACATTCATCACCAACCAGCCAGACACCATACGTGAAAGCATCTACCGCCAAGCCGACAACATCTTCCTCTTCAACTTCACCAACGAGCACGATTTAGACGTGGTTAGCCGAGCGGCACGTGTAGACGCCGAAACAGTCCGCAGCATCGCACGGGACCTGCCGCCGCAACACTGCCTCACGCTCGGACACGTCGTACGCGACTTCCCAATGGTCGCCAGAGTACGCACCTTAGATCTTAAAACAATGGGTGAAACACGCTTATTCTTCAAAGACACAAACTAAAACTGCTCCAAGCGCTGCCTGTTCCACTTGAAGAAATTTCGGAAAGAACGCGTTAAATCGTACGCTTCCACTCCATTAAAAGGCACCCACACTAAAGCGTCAGCGTCGCTTGCCGCCTTAACCTCACCGCACTTCACAGCAACAAGATAATCAATAATGACAAAATGATATTTCACTTTGCCCTTCTCATCCAAACTCACGTCAGAAACAACATCAATAAGACGTGGCTCCTCAACTTCTAAACCCGTCTCCTCCCGCACTTCACGGATAACCGCTTGCTCTGGGCTTTCCCCAAGATCCACTAAACCGCCTGGAATGCTCCATTTGCCTTTGCCAGGCTCGTTTTTTCGCTTCTCAAGCAGAATTTTGCCTTCGCTGACTACCACGGCACCGACGCCTACAACTGGCTGGTCAGGGTAAAGCCTCTTCAACGCTCTGTAACCTCTTTTCACGGGCAAGTATGCTACTCGTACCTTAAAGCTTCTACGGGCTTTAGCTTCGAAGCGCGCCACGCTGGGTACAAAGCGAAGATTACGCTGACTCCTATTCCGAAGATTAAGGCGCCCGCAAGCACAGTCGGCGTTAAGACAGGAGTTATGGTCATTAAGCCAGATTGAATTCGGGTTGCAGGTTGGGCGCTGCCGATGTTTTGGAATAAGCCGCCTCCACTGAGGACCACGGCAACAGCGTTTGCTAATCCCCAGCCTAAAACTGTGCCGAGCACCGCGCCTATTAAGCCAATTATCACTGACTCGCTGAGGAATATCATGAGCACGGTTCGGCTTTTCATGCCTAACGCTTTGAGTATACCGATTTCGCGTGTGCGCTCAATCAGCGAGACAATCATGATGTTCATTATGCCTATGCCCGCGACCAGCAGCGAAATGGCGGCTATGCCGACTAAGAAGAGCGATATGACCGAGAAAACGCTGGAAAGTATGTCGAGCACAGCGGTTGAGGATATAACGGAGACTTCGCCGTTGAAAGCATCCTCTATGGCTTCAGACACACTTTCAATCGTGGTTTTGTCGCTGCTCTTTAACTTCACAATCATCATGCTGCACTCGTCGGTTCCGAAGAAAGCTTGCGCTTGTGAAAGCGGAATGTACACACCCGTGTCTGAGGGACCACCGAAGCTGAAACCGCCGACTTCTTTTAAAACCGCTGCAACATAACCCGTGTACGTTTCGTTCTTGGGAGGACGCGCCGTAGCGTTAGCCCACGTTATGTCAATGGCGTCATTCACGTTAAAAAGCAAGGTGCCATTTTTCCACGGGTCATGCAACCGTCTTCCTATAACAACTGTATCGTTTTCAGGTTTCAGACTTATGCTTCCACTTTCAGCCACAAAAGTGCTACCGTAAAACTCCGCGTACTTCGCAAAATCCACGCCGTTGACGTTGATGGCGAAAGTGCGGTTTTCTGAGTGAACATAGATTACTCTTTGAATTATTGCTATTGAATCTTCGATTTCAGTTGAGGCAGCGTTAACGGTTGCAGTGTCATTGATGAATAATTTGAAGCCTGAGGTGTCGCCGCCGATTGTAGCGCCTATGCCTGCGCCTTGTCCTCCGGCACCGCTTAGGATGCTTCTGCCAGGCGTTACGACTACTGTGTCTGTTGCTAATCCCTGTTCAAGCTGCATGGCGATGGTGTTCTGCAAGCCCTGCGTGATTGAAAGCAACGCTACGATAGCAGCGATGCCTATTACGACGCCCAGCGTGGTTAAACCTGCGCGGAGCTTTCGCAGTTTGATGGCGCTGAAAGAATAACCGAAAACATCTGTTGCTCTCATGCTAGTTCACCATGTCCGAGCTTATTACTCCGTCAAACACCTGCACTACGCGTTTGGCTTCTCTCGCCAAATGCTGGTCATGTGTAACCATTATTATTGTCACGCCCTTCTCCTCATTCAACCGCTTAATCAGCGTCATTATTTCGCGAGCAGTTTTGGAATCAATATTTCCCGTGGGCTCATCCAGCAACAAGAACTTGGGATTGTTAGCCAAAGCACGGGCGATGGCAACGCGCTGCTGCTGTCCGCCGCTGAGTTCGGCAGGCTTATGATTCATCCGGTCCTTCAAGCCAACGGTTTCCAATAGTTCTTCTGCGCGGCGTTTTCTCTCGGCACGGTTTACGTCAGCTATGGACATGGAAAGTTCAACATTGCCTAGTGCAGTGAAACGTGGAATAAGGTTGAAAAACTGGAACACGAAGCCTATTCTGCGCCTGAGGTCTGCTAGTTGGCTGTCGTTGAGCTTGGAGATGTCAACACCGCCAATAAGCAGCGTCCCTGCGGTTGGCTTGTCCAACGCGCCGATTAGGTTCAGCAGGGTGGATTTGCCGCTTCCTGAAGGACCGAGTATGGCGAGGAACTCGCCGCTTTCCACTTTCAAGTTTACGCCGCGGAGGGCGTCCACTGGCACTTTCCCAAGCAGGTAGGTTTTCTTTAAGTCAACAGCTTCAACAACAGGCGCCATTTTCAGTTAACTCCTCTCCTCCATGCGTGCCTACTTATTCAGGAATCTCCATGAAAACACTATGCCGATGGTTGTCAGCACTGCAGCGAATGCGCCGACGAAAGCGAAATCCACAGCTAACTGCGCAAAGTCTATGCTGTCGAAGATTAAGAGTTGTCTCATTCCGTCAATCGTATAGGAGATGGGGTTAACATTTGCGACCGCCTGCAGCCATGCAGGCATCTGTTTGATTGGGAAGAAAGCGCTACTGGCGAAAGTTAACGGCAAATTAAGCAGGTTCATAACTGCCATCGGCGTTTCGATTCGCGTAGAACGGATGTTGATGGCGATGAAAAGCGAAGACAAACCCAAGCACACTAGGAACAGCATCGCGAAGACGCCGAGAATGTTCAGCGGAGTGAACGCGGCGCCGAACGCGAACCCCAGCGGCAACGCAATCAAAAGAATCACAGCAGCTTGAAACATCGACCGCAAAGTCGCTGAAAGCACTTTAGACAGAATTATCACCGCGCGAGACACGGGTGTGCTTAAGACCTTGTTTAGGAAGCCCAAGCGTCTGTCCCAGACAACAGACATGCCGCTGAACATGGTTGTGAACAGGGCGGTGAACGCCATCATGCCTACAGCCATGAAGCTAATGTAGCTGGTCGTGCCGAAGGTGCTGCCCATTATCTGGTTCTGCAATCCGCTGAAGAAACTACCTAAAGCGCTGAGTTGCGCTGGAGTGAACTGTGCCGCTAGCTCGGCGGGAAACTGAATTGAACTTGCGCTGAAAAGGCTACTGATGTTCAAGGCGTTGCCGAGCAAGCCAAGCCAAAGCACGGGTTGAATCAGCGTTAAAACAAACACAACTGGCGCTTTGTACCATTTCTTGAGTTCGCGGTTAGTTAACGCCCACAGCCCGTGCGTCTTGCTTTTTGAATTATTATTTGATGTGCTCACATGTGTGACCTCCTCATCATGGCTCTCTGTGCAAACGCGGATTCACGTGACTCATCTGCAGCATCACGCATAGACTTGCCTGTGTACTGCAGGTAAACTTCGTTCAACGTCGGCTTCGTTAAGGAAAGCTTGGTCACAACATGCCCTTCTTTTCGCAGGGCTTCGATTATTAGCGGTGCGGTTACTTCGCCGCTTTCAGACTTCACCACGTACATGCCGTTCTCCTTCTTAACTTCTTTTACGCGCTCAATTTTCTTCACAAGACCCGTTATGTCCACATCTTGTTTGATGCTTAACGTGATTATGTCGCCGCCCAAGCTTTCTTTAAGCTCATCTGGAGTGCCGACTACCACGATTTTGCCGTGGTCAATTATGGCTATGCGGTCGCAAAGCGCATCAGCCTCCTCCAAATAATGCGTCGTTAGAAACAACGTCATACCGAACTCTTTCTTCAGCATGCGCACATAATTCCACGTAGCCGCTCTAGTCTGGACATCTAAGCCCAACGTGGGCTCATCCAAGAACAAAACTTTGGGCCTATTGACTAATCCACATGCCAGCTCGAGTCTGCGGCGCATGCCGCCTGAATAGGTCTGAACTTTTTTGTCCTTGAACGCTGTTAATTCAACGAGTGCTAACAGTTCGTCGGCGCGTTTTTTGGAAACTTCGCGGGGAATACCGTACAGGTCAGCACATAAGAGTATATTCTCGTAGCCTGTTAAATCCTCATCAGCCGTGTACTCTTGCGGAACCACGCCGATGGCGTTTCGAACATCGTTGTTTTGCTTGGCAATATCATAACCCAGGATTGACGCCCTGCCTTCCGTGGGTTTCAATACGGTTATCAGCATGTTTATTGTTGTGGTTTTTCCCGCGCCGTTGGGTCCTAGGAAACCGAAGATTTCACCCTGTTTTACGCTGAAGTTCACGTGATCAACCGCTACAAGGTTGTGGTTGAAGATTTTCGTTAGCCCTTCAGCCTTGATTACGTCTTCGCTCATTTAGGTTCACCTTTCAGTTTTTTGCTTAATTCCTCGAGTTTTCCTGAAACCTCGTTCACAGCACTGAGAGCCTCGTTTAAAGCTTGCTCCGAGAAATTTTCCTGCAATTTTTTACCAACATGGAAAAGGGCTATGGCTAATCTCCGCATCGCGTCGCGTATTTCAACTGTTTTTTCGTGTGGAATCCGCATGAAAAAATTATCAAAGAAAGGCGTTGGGAGAAAGCCAACTTCTTCCCTGACTTTGTTCCGTATCATTTCTTGCTCTTTAAGCAGTTTTTTTCCGCTTGTTGTTAACTCGTAGCGTTTTAGTCCGTTCTCCGTTGGCAACTCTTTAATGTGTCCATTGTCTTGCAGCCATGCCAGCAAAGGGTAGATGGAGCCCGGGCTGGGTTTCCAAAAACCGTTAGTGTGTTTTTCGATTTCTTCCATTATTTCTGAGCCTGACATGGGTTTTTCATTGAGGGCCTCGAGAACGTGATAGCGCAGAAAACCTTTTGGCACCATGGCCGTGTGGCGCATCCATTTCCTGTGGGCAAACATACTTATCACTATCGACCTCAAATGCGATATCAAATGCGATATTTAAACCTAGCGCATGACAAAACCCAAAATACAACTTACGTTATCACAGTGCCAACGTTCTCGCCGTTGATAGCCGCTAAAATGTTCTCGGGTTTAAAGCCGTTCACGACGACTATTTTAACGCGTTTATGTTTCAGAAGTTTTATCGCTTCAGGATCAATTATTTGATGAATCCCCGCTGTGTGTTTGCTCTCAGAAAAAACGTTAGCCAAATCATCAAAGGATAAACGATCAAGTTTAACAGCGTCAGGGTGCTTTCTTGGGTCTTTGTTGTAAACGCCGTCTTGGTCTGTGCCCTTAACCAGCAAATCAGCGCCCACCCTCTCCACAATTAATGCTGCTACAGAGTCTGTTGTCATGCCGGGTTTCAATCCGCCCATCACGGCGATTTGCCCTTTGCTTAAGCATTTTGCCGCTTCATCAACCGTCAAGGGCACAGTGCTGCAACTGAGGGCGCCAAGTTTCTTGATGAAAAGTTGGGCGAAAACTCGTGAAACAGAAATTGCAAGCTCATCTTGCGCTTGCTCGTCGAGAGCCAAGTTTTTGGCGATTGAGATGAATTCGCGGGCTAAGGTGCCTCCGCCGACAACGACAACGATCTCGTGTCCTTGAGTTTTTAGAGTTTTCAGCAATTCAGCGTATTTGCTTATGAGTTCGGTGTTTATTGGCGAAGCTACCACCGACCCACCTATTCGCAAGATAACGCGCATGGGTCACTCGTCCTCTGAGACTTAGTGTATATGCGGCTCGGGTTAAAAATTCTTTAGCATACTCTCGTGATATTCCGTTTTTAGGCTAAAATGTGTATTAGTGCACAAGAAATGTTAATAGGATGTTTTTCACAAAAGTGATGCACTCAGCTGGCGATAGTCGTGTTTGAGGAAATCGGAATACTCGGCAGTGCAATGGTGCTTTTTGTCGCACTCATAGCTCTCGTAAGAAGCAGCGACTTCGTCGTCACAAACGCGGTTAAGATTGCAGACAGAACAGGGTTTGGCAGAACTACAATTGGTTTCCTGCTGGTTGCGTTTTCTACGACTTTACCGGAGCTTTTCGTTTCGGTCTTTTCCGCGCTTGACCCGACAACTATAGGTGTTGCGCTTGGAAACGCTTTGGGGTCAAACGTCACGAACATTGGTTTAATTCTCGGTATATGTTTCCTTATAGTAACGCTTAGAAAATCAGGAGCCACACCACTGTCCTCAGGCACAACAAAAGAAGAAATAAGAAGACTGCATTTCGGCCTTTTCATCGCGTCCATTGTTCCGTTAACGTTACTGTATATAGGCTCTGCAAGTCAGTTTATCGGTGTGATTCTTTTCGGAATTTTTGCCTTTAACGTCTACATGCTTTCAAAAGTTAAAAACAACAAGAACGGGGAAAACATTCAAGTCGAGGCAGAAAAAGCCAAGTTTAAGAAAGCAGTCGCTCTGTTTGCGGCAGGTGCTGCGGGAGTTGTTGCAAGCGCGTATTTTATTGTTAATTCAGCGTCGTTTATAGCTGAAAGTTTAGGCGTACCCAGTGTAGTTATTGGCGGCACGATAATTGCCTTCGGCACCAGTGTACCTGAATTGGCTAACAGCATAACTTCAACCCAGAAAGGACACTTGGATCTCGCGTTGGGTAACATAGTTGGCGCTTGCTTCATCAATATAACCCTAATTTTAGGTGTTGCGTTGATAGCTTCGCCTCTGAGCGTCGAAGTTGCCGCCTTCTCAAACGTGGCGATATTTTCTCTCATTACGACGCTGTTCTTATGGTACTTTTTGTCAAGCGAGCGGATAAGTTGGAGAGAAGGCGCAATGCTGTTGATGCTGTACGTCGTGTTTGTGGTCACAAGCTACGGCGGTTACAAAACGGCATAAAAACGAAGCGTGATAAGTGCTTCTACACAAGTTTAGAGGGATACATAGCTTGTTTTTCTGATTGCTTGCGCTTCATAAACCAAATTTATTCATCAAAGAAGATTTTAGAGCGACCGCCAAGGAAAATTATCGGAAATAAAGTTGCTGTCGCCAAACCTAAATGGAACGCGCTTATCTGATTAATCTCTTTTTCATCAGGTTTATGCTCAACACGAAGAAGACAAAAGTGGCAGCCATTATCCAAACTAAGCCAAGCAGCATAGATGCTTCGACATTGCCGAGAATCAACCCCCTACTCAAATTAACCACGTGAGTTAGCGGCAGAAAAACCTGAGCCGCCGTCTGCACGAACGAAGGTAATGTTGAAAGCGGAAAGAAAGTGCCGCTTAACAGGAACATAGGCGTCACAAACAAGAACGCGGGGTAATTGAAAAAGTCAATGTTTGGCGCAATTGCCGTGAAGCACATTGCGATGGAGCTGAATAGCAAACCACCCAAAAACGCAAGCAGAGGCACCAACAGAAACAGCGGGCTGGAGACCAAACCGAAAGCCGCTATCACAGCCAAAACCGTAGTGGAGTTTATAGCTGCGCGGGTGGCTCCCCAAACGAGCTCGCCAGCAATCACTTCTTCAACGCTGACAGGTGTGGCAATGATGGCGTCAAAGGTTTTCTGGAAGTACATGCGCACAAAAGACGCGTAAGTGCACTCAAAAAATGAGCCGTACATTATTGATATGGCGACCAGCGCAGGTGCAATGAAATTCACGTAAGGCATGCCTTCTATTGGTTGAACGAAACCGCCCAAGCCCAAACCTAAGGCTAATAGGTACAAAATCGGTTCTATGAGCGAAGGGAAAAAGTTGACCCGTATGGTTTTCATGAAGACATCCAGATTTCTTCGCCAAACGTTCCAAACTCTGTAAGTGAGCCTAGGCACTGCAAAACGGGTAGGTGAATCAGTTATTTTGGTCAATCTCTAAGTCCCTTTCCAGTCAGTTTAAGAAAAACGTCTTCCAAATTGGCGTTCCGTATTGTTACGTTCTTACTTGGGAACTTGGCGAGGAAGTTTTCGAAGACACCATGTGGCTGATCTGTAAACACGTGAACACGGTCGCCGAATACTTCAAAGCGAGCAGACGGGAACTCTTTTTTCAGGGCGCGCAGCAGGTTTTCATCGTTGTCCATTTCCAGCACATCTTCTCCGACGTGCCGCTTAACGAGCTCCACTGGTGCACCCTGCTCGATGATTCTGCTATTGTCCATAATTAGGAGCCTGTCGCAAAGCGAAGCAGCTTCATCCATATAGTGCGTTGTCAAAATTATCGTCACTCCACGTCTCCGCAAAGCGCGCACGCCTTCCCAAACTGTGCGCCGTGCTTGCGGGTCCAATCCCGTTGTGGGCTCGTCCAAAAGCAGAATCTGAGGCTCGTTAATCAAAGCCCTCGCCAAAATCAGACGTCGCTTCATGCCTGTAGACAGTTCGGAAATAACCACATCTCGTTTCTCTTCAAGCTGAAAAAACCTCAATAGTTCTACTGCACGTTTTTCAGCCTCGGCTTTCTGTATATCAAAGTAACGGGCATAGACTAGAAGATTCTTTACAACGGTGAAGTCAGGGTCAAGATTGTCCTCTTGTGGGGCTACGCCTATTATGCGTTTTATTTCGCGTGCTTGTGCCGTGACGCTCATACCACCCACGGCTAACTCTCCCTCGGTTAAGGGCAAAAAACAGTAAATCATCCGCACGGTGGTGGTTTTCCCAGCGCCGTTTGGACCCAAAAAGCCTACACACTCACCTTTGTTAACTTCAAAGTCTATTCTGTTCACTGCCGTGAAGTTACCAAACTTCTTCGTTAACCCGCGAGCCTTAATGAGTACTTCTGAAGAGAACATACCTCTTCCTTCGCTAATCACTGCGCGTGGCTGCTTAAAAACTGCTGCTATGCTCCAAAGAAGTCCAGCGACGGCGACGACAGTCTTTTTATGTTCACCCATCATTGTTTGAGACGGGAAGCAAGTGAACAACAGGATGCAGGGAAAATGATAGACGATGTGTCAAGATTCTACTCAAAGAATGTAATGAACATTAAGCGCTCCGCCATCCGAGACCTGCTGAAAATCACTCGCCAACCTGTATGATTTCGTTTGGTGGTGGCCTTCCGTCGCCAGAAACCTTCCCAATCAAAGAAATCGAGGAGATTGCGTGCCAAATGCTGCGGGAAAAGGGCACAGTGGCACTGCAATATGGACCCACGGAAGGAGAACCTGAATTGCGGGAGGAAATAACAAAATGGATGAGGCGAGAGAAAGCCGCTGTCAAACCTGAAAACATACTCGTGACCTCGGGTTCACAGCAAGGGCTAGACATAATTTCCAAAATTTTTCTGGACCCAGATGATATCATAATAGTGGAGTTGCCTTCTTACATGGGCGGTTTGCAGGCGTTCAGTGCTTACAGGGCGAAACTGGTGGGCGTTCCTCAAGATAACGATGGCATTCGAACTGACCTGCTTGAAAAGGCGTTAGCTAAATTGGCGAGGCGTCACAGGAAGCCCAAATTCATCTATGTGGTTCCCGACTTCCAGAATCCCTCAGGCGTAACACTGACGCTTGAAAGGCGAAAGCGCTTGCTGGAGTTGGCTCATGAATATGAGGTGCCGATAATCGAAGATAGTCCTTACCGTGATCTGCGCTTCGCAGGCAACTTTGTTCCCATGATTTGCAGTTTGGACAATGAAAACCACGTAATAGCGTTAGGCACGTTTTCCAAGCTGCTCTGCCCGGGCTTGAGGTTGGCATGGATAGCGGCGCCGACAGACTGGATGGAAAGGATGGTCGCTGCAAAACAAAGCATGGACTTATCATCACCGATTTTCACTCAGCTCATAGTTGCAGAATACCTGAAACGTGGCTTGCTGCCGCAGCAGGTGGACAATATCCGCAAGTTGTACGCCAAAAAACGTGAAGCGATGATTAAAGCCCTGCAGCGTTACATGCCAAGAGAAGTAACGTGGACTGAACCTGAGGGCGGCTTATTCTTATGGGTTAAACTGCCCAATCAAATGGACACGAACGCGCTGTTTCCGAAAGCTGTTGAAAGCAAAGTAGCCTACGTGATAGTCTCTGCTTTCCACTTCAACGGCAAAGGGCAAAATACGATGCGACTGAACTTTTCGTACCCATCAGAGGCGCAAATCGAAGAAGGAATCAGACGGTTGGCTAATGTGATTCGTGAAAACATGTAGCAATGTCTGGGCACGTAGCCGCGTTTGCAGTTAGGGCAGATTGCTTCTTTCTCATTCGGGAAATTTTCACAGGCGGCGCTGCAAGTGGGCATTTCGTTTGCCGCTCACTTGTTTACCAGAAAAACCATACTCGCCCGAATATGCGGAAAAATGCGTGAACCCGCTAAAAGCCATTTTACTATCTGAATCTTCTGCTGAGCGCTTTGCGTTCGGCTTCCAGAACCAACTCATAAAACCTGTCCGTAAGCTTCGCTTCTTTCTCCAGAACGCTTGCGATGTCTGATGATTGAACTTTCCTAGCGCTTAAGGCTACTGCCGCGGTTTTTCCATATTTTGCGATTAACTGTGCACTCTGCACTGCATGCGCCTGCAGTTTCTCTTCGCTCTTAACCAGTTTCTGCCCCCTCTTGTCAATCAGCGACAGCGCAGTTTCCTCCTCCACCTTCAATAGCCCTATCTCCTGTGAACCGCATCTGGGGCATTTGGGCTGCGCAGGCAAGTCTTTAACACGAATCATCTCCAAGTAGTCCCAACAACGCGTGCACACGAACGTGCCCGTTTCATTCAGCAAACGCGCCTTGGCGGATTCAACCAGCACCGCGCGCAGACGTTCGGGCGGAACAAGGTCTGTTTTCATGCTTACGCGTTCAATGCCTACTCGAGCTATAGGTGTTGCGCTATCGCCGCTGTCTACTATCTGCAATCGGATGCCGCCATGGCGAATTTGACTTAAAACGTGAACAAGCCCTTCTGCATCGAGGTCTTTTGTGAATACCTCTTTTAAGCCTTCTTCGTAAATGGGCGTTTCCTCAAAACTGGTAATGAGTTTCTGCAGGCTTACATTGCTGAAGTCAGCCCATTTCTTCAAGGCGCCGAAACGCCGCGCTACATGAATCACTCGCCTCTTGAATAAGCCTGTCTTCACAGTTGACTTTGTTAAAGTATCCTTGACAGCGTCTGCAGACATTGCACATAATTCCTCGAATATTTCGAGCAAGCGGGCAGAGTTGGCTGCGCCTAAGGTTTGCACAAAAATACGGTACGGGTCATGCTGCACCACGATGCCGTGCCCAAGCTTATCCGAGAGAATTTGCCCAAGCAACTGAGCTAAGGCACGGTTCGTAAGGGAACCGAAGTTAGCGTGAACTATGACAAAGTCTTCCCAGTCTTCCATGACTATTCGCTGCGGCGTAGGCACCGCTATGCCCGCTTGCACTTGCTCAAGCGTCTCTGCCAGAGCACGCTGAATTGTATCTGCGTCAGCCGGGTACTGCTCGCTGAGGAAGGCGGCGATTTCTTTGGGCGAAAGCCCGCTGCTCATTTTCGCCTCTACAACGCCGCGTATCGAAGCTACTTCTTGAGCCACTTCGAAGGGCACAGGGATTTCTTCGCCTATCCAGCTGGGTATGGCTCCAGTCGGGTCGTCAACAGCGCGCACGTACACTTTATCGTCAGTAGTATGCACTATTTGCCATGGGCTGCCGCGGATGATGAATTTTGTGCCCGCCTTGCCGTATTCAGCCATGAACGCCTCGTCCAGAACACCGATTGAGGTGTCGCTGGCGTCGTCAACCACGAGAAACTGTTTTTCTTCAGGAATCATGGACAAATTGTCAAAATAGTATTCGAAAAGTGCGTTGGTTCGCTGCGGCTTGAGAACAACTTTGTCTTCGAAAGAAGCCCACGCCAAGCGCGGAAAACGCTGATGCATGTACTTCAACACTTTTTCAACATCCGCCAGCGTCATCTCTAAGTACGGATACGCGTTCTGCGCAATCGCTAAAATCTCGCTGAACTCTAGCCGCTTGTTCTTAAGCAGCAACCCTGCAACTTGATGAGTTAAAGCGTCGTAAGGTTTATGCGGAACTGCGACTGGCTCCAACTCCTCTTTCAATGCTCTCCGCGCGATAACCAATGCCTCCAACGTGTCGTCGGAATCCATGCCTATGATTACGCCCTCAGCTATACGCCCCACGCTGTGTCCTGCTCTGCCCACACGCTGAATTAGCCTTGTTACTTGCCGCGGGCTCATATACTGAATAACGAGGTCAATGCGACCCACATCGATGCCAAGTTCAAGGCTGCTGGTGGCAATGAGCCCTTTCAAATCGCCTTTTTTCAGCCCTGTTTCTGCGGCTATCCGCGAAGGCTTAGCCAAGGAGCCATGATGTATGGAAACTGGGAAATCCATGTCCCAAACCTTGAGGCGGCTGGCTAAAACCTCTGAAACTGAGCGAGTGTTCGTAAATAAGAGCACCGATTTGCGTTTGCTCATGTACTCGCGGATAACCCGCAGCCGTGCAGCCACCTCTGGATGCGTGTAAAGTCTTCCTGCCAGCTGTACATCTTCCTCAGTAGGCTGCGGTAAAATCACTTTCAACCGCACCATCTTGGCAACGGGCACGCGGATGATCTCGACGCTGCGGCTGTTGCCGACGAGAAACTGCGCCACTTTATCAGGGCTGCCTATTGTTGCGGATAAACCTATCATTTGGAAGTTTCTGCCAACAAGAGCCCTAACTCGCTCCAACGCCAAGGCAAGCTGGCTTCCGCGCTTGCTGTCCGCCAACTCGTGCACTTCGTCGATCACCACCCAGCGGAGACTCTGCAGGTGCTGCCGCAGCAGCCAACCCGAAAGTATAGCCTGCAACGTTTCAGGTGTAGTTATCAAAATGTCTGGCGGACTCCGCGATTGCCTCGTGCGTTCTTTGGTGTCTGTGTCACCGTGCCTAACCGCGAGCTTTATGTCTAAATTGTTACACCACCATTCTAACCGCTCAAGCATGTCCCTGTTCAACGCTCGCAACGGCGTAATATACAACACTTTAATGCCGGGTGCCTGCGGCTGCTGAAGCAGCATGCTGAGCACGGGAAGAAACGCGGCTTCGGTTTTGCCTGTCGCCGTGGGCGAGATTAACAGGACGTTTTTGCCTTCTAGAATTCTGGGAATCGTTTTCTCCTGAGGCTCAGTGGGTTTAGGAAATCCCTTCTGCTCAACGAGCCTTCGCACTGGCTTAACAAGCAATTCAAAAACGTTACTCGGCGCTTCTTGCACTCTTAAGTAACCCTCAGCGGCGACAACATTAGCTGAGAACCTGCTGTAAAAACATTTTGGCACAATTTCCATGATTCACTTAACTAGGCTCTGCGCTCGTACAATTTGCCTGCTCTGATTCTCTATGATGGAAATGTGCAATGGCTGATTCATGCAACAGAACCGTCTACTTATGCATAATTATGGTGGACTGGGCGGGATTCGAACCCGCGGCCTCCACGATGCCAACGTGGCGATCGTACCAGACTGATCTACCAGCCCTCAGACACACTAAGCACAGATAAAAAACATTTAAGCATTATGTATCCTGCTCCCAGCAAGACATGGCTCGCGTAGTTATCTGCAAAAGCCTTTTAACAGGAACGCTCCCTCAGTTGATACGGGATAAACATGCTTAAGAAAACAAGTCAGCATTTGAGACATTCGCGATTCAAGCTTCGACATTTCGGCTTAGCCATACTCACTCTATCGCTATTTTTAGCTGCATTTGCTATTCTGGCTTTTCAACAATCGGCGAGGGCGCAAACTGACGAGGATTTGGCAGCAACCTACGCGCCAGTTCTTCACTTCACAAGCGGCGAGAAATTCTATCCAACCTCCGTCGACTACATCATCGAAAGCTCAGTTCTAAAGCAGCGCAACTCAGACGGAACTTCATCCATCATTGACTCTTCACCCCGCCTTAACACTCTGGGGACTCACACGTCAAGCAACCTGTTCCTCGACAACAAATTAGGCACGTTCGAAGCCATTGCGGCTGATTATGCTGCTGACGCGGCAAGCACAAGCTATTATGCGTACGTGAACGTTGCACGAAGCAGTTCACTCACAGTCATCCAGTACTGGCTCTTTTACATTTTCAATAACGGACCAATGAACGATCATCAAGGCGACATCGAAGTCATCCAAGTGTTCCTCGACGCTTCCGGAAACCCGCAGACGGTACTAGCCTCGCAGCATGGCGCAGGACAAAACGCGGCATGGAGCGATGTAGAGAAGTCAGACACGCACCCAGTTATCTACGTGGCGCAGGGCTCACACGCCAACTACTTCAGGTCGTATCAGGGCAAGATGGGCATAGAAAACGACATCGTGGGAAGCGACGGCAAAACAATATCCGCAAATCAACTCACACTTGTGCAGCTCAACAGTCAGAGCTGGCTGAATTTCAAGGGACGATGGGGCTACTGGGGCACAGACGCAGAAGTCGCGTTAGGCAGGGCGGGACCGCTCGGACCAAAATATAACCAAGACGGCGTCAGATGGTCACAGCCAAGCACGTATTTAGCTTCAACATTCCATGTGGACGGCGCCTACTTCATTCTCGCGTGGCTAGTAGCCAACTTCCTGCTGCTGCTCGCCATATACATCGTTGCACGCAGCGCTTGGAAAATCTACTGCATAGCTAAACTACAGAGAAAAGGTGGGCTGCTGGTGGGCAAGTTCCTAAAGGGAAGAGGAGGCATCGGATTGATAATTGGCATTGTCGCGATAGTGGTAACCGTTGCAGCTTTGTTTGTACCATGGTACAGTGTCACCGCGTCATCTGAAGCTGGACCACTGGCTCAGCAGGGTGGAGTTACTTTGGTGAATGTGGACGGGGTAAACGGCGTAACCGTCAATTTGTTCCTTGGAGCGGACAACGCGGATTCAACCTCTGGCTACGTAAGCTTATTCTCGGCAATGCTGCCCTTCGCCATAATCATCGCCGCAGGCGTTATACTGTTGACGCTCGATGTAATCGGCGTTAGAAGCGGCAGAAAACTGGGACTAAAGCTCATAATCAGCATGGTCGGCACACTGTTGCCCGTTATTTTCATCATCGTTCTCATTTCGCAGCTTTCAGCGTTAGTGCCCTTCGCAGCGGGACTTTTACCGGGGCAAACAGTGCCCAGCCAAGTTGAAAGCATGGTGCGCTCCATCTCGTCAAGCCCGATAGGAGGAACAACAAGTTCGCAGTTCCCTGTCGTCGGCGTAACCACGGTTAACTGGGGTTTAGGCATCGGAGCATACTTGCTCATTGTGGCTGCTGTGCTCAGAATAGTGGGCGGTTTCATAATGTACACGGCGCCAGAACTGCAGAGAGAAACCCAACTGCCGCCAGCGCCTCCGCCACCTCCACCGCCACCAGCATGAGAGACCCAGAAGCAAAGCCAAAAGTTTTCCCACTTTTTTCCTTTCTTTTTGCAAAACAGCACATGAAGGGGTATACTCCATGATTTGGATGGTCAATAACCTTGCTATGAATTGACTAGTCTCTTCCGAAGCGAGACAGCCAATAGTTGAGTAAAGGAACAGATTCCAAGATGCCATTGAAACTTTAGAGATTCATTACCGAGGACAACTGCCCCGACAAAACACTGAGTTAACAGAGTCCCAAAAAATAAAAGGGGGAAGTTGAGAGTTTTCTAGACCTGTTTACTTTTTCCTTAGCAGCAGAATCCCAACAAGGACAACCGTGATTATTATCGCGATTGTCGCGTACACGATTGTCATCGTGTTGTCGATTGGCTGCGGGTATTCTGGTGGCGGCGATGCTGGCGGCGCTTCGTCTACGCCTAAGTAGGTTTGCGCAAATGAGCTGCCATAGGATTTGGAGCCTGCAAATGTAGCGATGATTTGGTAGGTGCCTGGCACTTCTGGGGTGTACTTGATTCCGTACGCGCCAGTTATGTCGCTTGTCACTGTGCCGATGTGCACGAAGTTGCCGTTAGGGTCAAGCGCGTCCAACGTGACTTCAACGCCTTTGGCGTTTCCTGGGCATGGTCGTTGCATGTAAAGGTATTCCATCCATTCTTCCATGTTTTCGTCGGATATTGCGGCTGTGCCTTTCGCTTCTGGTGAGGGCGTTTGATCTGTGACGGTTCCTGTTATCATTACGCTTTGTCCAACAGTTATGACGTTCTGTGGCGCTGAAACTGTGGTGGCGCTTGGTCCCTTGCCGTAGCAGTAGATTTGGTTGTCGAACAAGTTGAGTGTAACGAGGTACCCGTCTGCGATGGCTGGGCTACCTGAAGGCCAACACTGTGACTTCCATAGCAATTCGCCTGTGTTCGCATCTATGCACCATAGGAATGCGTCGCGTCTAAGCGGGACACTTGGTGAGTGCTCGCTTGAGTACAGGTAGATTTTGCCGTCAGCGATGCATGCCAATGATAGAGGAGCGTTTTCGTACCATGTTTCGAAGCCTCTTTGTCCGCTTGTCCAGTTCCACAGAATCTTGCCGGTGGTTATGTTGTAGGCTATTAGTTGTCCGCTGTATCCGTAGCCGAAGAGCTTGCCATCATATGCGACGCTGTTCATGCCGTACATGTTCCATTGCAGTTCAGGTTCGCTCTTCCAGAGTAACTGTCCTGTTGAGAGGCTGTAAATGTAGCGTTCTCTCGTCCAGTCTTGTGTGAACTCGAAGACGCCGTATTCTGGATATACACCTCTCAAGCGCATCGTGTGGTAAGCGAATGCTGTGCTCTGTAGAGTTGTGTAGTTGGCGCTAAGCGGTGGCGTGAAAGTGATGTTCCACAGTAATGTCGGCGTGATTGAACCGTCTGCTGCGGGTTTCAGGTTCAGAGCCCACAGGTTGCCCTGAATGATGCCGCGCTCGTCATTTTGCCCTTGAGTTCCACCGATTATGTACTCGTTTTCACGAACCGCGTAAATGCTGCCTTGTACTGCTGGGATAGAAGCGTTCAGCGAGAAGCCATTACGTCCGTCAGCTGTCCAGTTCAGATATGGTCGCCACATCCACCAAGTGTTTGTAGTCCATTGTCTAACCCAGAGGGCTCGGCTGGTGTTCCAAACTTGCAGGTAGTAGTCAGGCGTTGTGGTGCCTAGGTTGACGATGTTGTAGCGCAGTATGCTGCCGTCTTTGCCGTAGACAGCGGTGCCAGTAGCGCCAGTGGTAATTGTTCTAGTGCCTCGGCGTTCAGTCTGCGTAGTGTTGCCTATGCTGCAAATGTAGTTACCAGTGAAGGCATCAAACATCATCCAAACGGAGGTATCTGTTCCTGTTAATCCGCCTACGTTTCCAGTGCTCCAAAGGTATGGGAAGCCGCCGTGCTGGTTCGGTGACTCATAGTTGTATATCTGACCGAACGCTAATGCTTCGCCTGATATTGCGCCTGTGCTGTCGAAGCCAGAATACGTTATGCCTGTCACTGGTCCAGTAGTGTTGTGGAAGAACAGCGTCTCGCCTGTATAGAGATCAACGCAGTACCAACCGAACCGTGGATTAACGTTCACATTGTAGTAAAGCCTGCCGTTCAAGATTATGGGCGGAGTGAGACCGTATCCTTCATAGGATAAGCCAGTGTAGTATTGGTAGCTACTGTAGCGATAGTCCATGATGCCTCCGTCCCAATACTGCCTAGTCCACATGATGTGCGGGCTTTCAGGCGCTGAACCGTACGCGTAAGGCGTAGTGGTTCCGCCTGCGCCGCCTATCGGGTATTGCTGGGCTGCACCAGACAGCCAGTTACTGGCAACCAAGTACCAATTTCTGTTGATGCCGTTTATGGGGCGGGTCCAGAATCCTTCAGGTAGTGGTGTCTCTTCGTAAGGTTGCACTTGCGCTTCAGTCACAGTCAAGTAATAAGGCTCGCTTTCGCTTGGTTGCATCGTATCGTTCCAGTAGGCATAGCCAGCTTGCGCCGTGGTGCTGTAGGCAGGGTTCAACGGTTGACCGGTGTACGTGTGTCCTGCGAACTTGGCTACGAACTTGTACGTGCCCACTTGGGTGGGTGTGTATGAAGCGTAGCTTCCTCCTACAGGATCAGATTTGTATGGTCCCAACGTTTCTTTGGAACCGTCTGGTTTGGTGACTTCAACCGTGAAGGTCCACCTGTCGCCAAAAGCGCCCTGTGCTGTTATCGGATAATTGCTCAGCCAGAAAATGACCAGTGCTTGCTGGTTGACGCCTATTGGGTTAGGTGAAACGGTGCAATAGGTCCATGTTGGAATAGACCATGGCGGAGAGTGCGCGTTAGCAACTGGAAATGCCAGCGAAACTGCGATGGAAAGCACAAGAAAAGTCGCAATAGTAGCAGCGGTTGTTCTGTTTTTTGACAAATGCATTCTTCTTTTTCTCCTATCAGTTATAGCTAAGTAGCATGCAAAATTGAGTTTATAAGGGTTTTTCCAAATGGGAAAACAGGGCCTGCAAGTTCCAGTCAGAAAGCAGGGTGGTAATGAGGCTTTTATCTGCTGTTTGCGGAAAGAAATTGCGGCTGATGACATGCAAAGCTAAGTTTTTGACAGAAAGAGCAACTATTATTACCGCAAAATTAAGGACAGAGGCACTTAATGCTAAATTATATAGACAACTTTCGCTGATTTGTAGCCATGGAAACCAAGCAATTATATCTCTACGACAGTTACCGAAGGGAATTTGAGGCGAAAATTCAAAGCATGACTGATAAGCAGGTAGTTCTTGATCAGACGGCTTTTCACCCGTTGACAGGTGGCGTAGCAAACGATACGGGGTGCTTGATGAAAGGCAACGTTAAACATGAGGTTTTGCAGGTGCAAATAAACAGGGAGACGAGGGAGATAACGCATGTTCTCGGCGACGTGAGCGGCTTGGGTTCAGGCGACGTGGTCAACGGTGTGCTTGATTGGGGTAGACGACACAGGCTAATGAGGCTGCACACGGCGGCGCATTTGATTGCCGCGATAATGTACAGGGATTATGATGCTTTGATCACTGGGGGTCAAGTGGATTGTGACCAAGCGAAATTGGATTTTAACCTTGTGAGAACTGATCGGGAAGCGTTTGAAGATGCTGTTGGAAAGGCAAACAGTGAGGTCTGCAAGAACGTTGAACTGAAAATATATTTCCTTAACAGGAATGAAGCCCTAAAAATCCCGGGTATCGTGAAGTTGGCGGAGAAGATGCCGCCGCATGTGAGCCAATTGCGCATTGTTGAGATTCCAGGCATAGATGTGCAGGCTGATGGTGGTCCGCATGTTGGTAACACTCGGGAGATTGGCAAGATATCTTTAGTCAAGGTTGAGAATAAGGGCAAGACGCAGAGGCGCATGTATTTTACGGTGACATAAGGTTTGCGCCATATCGATGTGACAGCAATTTTGCTGTGGCGTCTGAAAGAAAGAGGGGATGAATATAGCTTTAGTAGTTTTCGCACCAAACTTCAAAGTAGCTTTTTGCGTGGCTGCAGACTGGACATTTTTCAGGGGCTTCTGTGCCTTCTAAGACGTGCCCGCAGTTTCTGCATTTCCACTTTGTTGGTTTGTCTTTCTTGAACACTTTGCCTGCTTTAACGTTCTCTAACAGTTTTAAGTAGCGTCTTTCGTGGTATGCTTCAACTTGTGCGACCATGCGGAAGGTTCTAGCTATCTCTGGGAAGCCTTCTTTTTCAGCAGTTTCAGCGAAGTTCGGGTACAGGGTGCCCCATTCCAGTTTTTCTCCCGCGGCTGCCTCCTTTAGGTTTGTTGCAGTTGACGCGATTATGCCTGCTGGGTAAGCAGCGGTTATTTCCACCATGCCGCCTTTGAGGTGTTTAAAGAATAATTCGGCGTGTTCCTTCTCGTTGTCAGCGGTTTCTTGGAATATTGCGGCTATCTGCTCGTAGCCTTCTTTTCGGGCTACGCTTGCGAAGAAAGTGTATCTGTTTCGGGCTTGGGATTCGCCCGCGAACGCTTCCAAAAGGTGCTTCTCTGTTTGACTACCTTTAAGATCCATAATTTCATCCTTCCTTGTGCATAATACTTCGCCTTGGAGAAATAAAAGGATTCTTAAAAAGTGCGCATCGTCGCTGCAACAAAGTTCGCAAGCTTATACCTGTTCATACTATACGTGAGGGGTTTTTTGTTTATATGTGCAAACTTATTCGCTCTATTCGTGAGGTGGATGGTGCGATTCAGCAGGTTGGTGGCTTAGCTGTTTTGCAAGCGTAGCGAAGAGCATGTCGATGCGTCTTCTTGCCCTTCCAAAATCAACTATGGACGTGATGGTCGTGACAGGGGTTTCTGCCACAACTGAGACACGCGTTGTGTTCTCGCCTACGCTTGTCGCGCCAATTAGAAGAGTGGAGTCCCACGAGATGAAGCCTCGTTGGGTTCTTGCTTTGATGTGGTGAACTGCGTTGTCAACATGCTCTATCGTCCACTGCAACTCCGCCAGCGTCTTTGGTATAGTTTCCCAAACTTCGGCTAAGGGATAATCTATTTCCACGGTTTCTTTCTCTTTCCGCAAATAAGCCATTCATGCCACACCCTGCGAGCCCTTATAGAAAGCACATGTTTATTTAAAAGTTCATTTTCGATGCCGCATTTAGACCCATAAAGAAGCGGGTGGCGCATGGGTGCTATTCGCACTGCGTGTCGAGTGGTGATGGCAGCCACACTTGATTAGGCTCTCTTTTTTCAAAGGCAAATAGGGTCATTTCGGCGTTGTGTTTAAATTACATTTAGCGGAAGCAAAGACTTCCATCGAAACTCTGTTTATTATTTGCTAAGGTTAGCTGCTTTGCAGCACCTTCTATATAGCAGTAGAGATATAGCCGAACAAACAATCGCAACTATGGCAATTGGTATTATCGTCATAAAGGCAGAAGGTCGTATGGTAAAGCTAACAGTAGTTGATACACCGATGTTGTGGTATAAATCACTTGCATATACGGTAATTTGATGTGTTCCTATCTCCAGATTTGTAAGTGTGATATTTCCATTTATTGTGACGTTTTTTTGCCCATCCAAGCTATAACTAACCCAAAGAGGCTGCTTATTCGTCAAAATATTCAACGCAACATCACTACTGTAGTAAACAGTGTCTGAGGGACTAATCAATTGAACATTAGGGGCAACTGCCCAATGCGGTATTAAGTTAGGGATAGCCGACAGGTCAACTGCATGCATCAAAGGGTAGCGGTCTAACCGATTAGCATCTATTACGTAAGGTGTATCGCCTATGCCATCAGCGTTTGAATCTACACCTTGATAGTCACTCCAGTAGTTGCCTACTTTGTTGTTGTCGAAATAATCCTGTTGAGAAGAGAACAATGTGTTAACTTGGTAGCGGTTATTCTCCATGTTGTTATTGTAAAAGACGCTTACGTTACCATCGGGGTTTAGTAGAGAACCTGTTGTGTCAACTCCCCACAGGTTGTTTGCGATGTTGTTACCATAATAGGTATTGTTTTTGCTTGGTTGAAGAGCTATCCCGCAATGGGTTATTTGGTTTTTTATAACTGTGTTGTTTGAACCGCTAACCCATAATCCTATTGATAGATTGTCTATGAGATTATTACTAAAGATGTTATTGTCGCCGTATAATGGGAATATTGCATATGGAGCGTTAGAGACTGTATTGTCAGTAATTAGGCAATTGTTTGCTTGAATGGAAGGCGCTCCGTTTGTAATATTATTCAAAGAGAATATCGTATATTCCCCAGTAAGACCAACACCGCCTGTTATAAAATTCTCTGATATTCTTGAATAGTTGGCTGAAAACCCAGTGTTTGAAAAATAATTGCGTGCAACATACAGATAAGAACCTGTCATAGTAAATGTCGTTTCTATTTTGTTAGCTGTTACTTGTGTGCCATTTCCATTTATTGCTACGTTGCCGCCATTTGACCTTATTGTCAGCCCGGAAAGAGCAAAGTTTGTTGCATTTACAGTCATGGCAGGGTCGTAGAAAGTGGCTGTGTGACCTAAGATATCGATTACTACCTCATGGCTTGGAGATGCGAGATTAATGATAGTAGTTTCATATCCTTCGCCTATTACTGAGAGGCTCTTGTTTGTGTAAAAAGCATTTTCTTGGTAGTTTCCGCTTCTAACAGCGATGGTGTCTCCATCCGAGGCATTTCCTATCGCTGAGGCAATCGTTGGGTAATCATCTGGAACAACTAGCGTTTTAGCTTGGGCTTTAACTGGTGAAGATTGAAAGACAGCTATGGAAGCAAGGTACACCAATGCCATCAGTACCGCTAAGACCTTGCCTGTTTTCCACATAACCCATTCTTTGGTCAACTTCGGTTAAAAGCGTTCTCGTCTACAAACCTGCACCAAGGCAACTAGACGTTTTTTTCATTTGATAGCGTTGATAACATGAATTTTAAGCTGATTTTGTCAGTGGCTTCTCGTTTGGTTTACATATTTTCTCTGTTGAATATATTATGGCTGCACAAAGATGCACATAAACTGTGTAGAAAGTGCAGGGGGCGGGATTTGAACCCACGAACCTCTGCAGGATAGGCTCCTGAAGCATCCGCGTCCCTTTTTTAGAGGGACTCTACGCCTTTGGCCATGCTCGGCGACCCCTGCACTGAAACACCTTTCGCAGTTGTTGAAAATAACTCTTACTGATAAATACATTGCCACCATGTCATCACACCAATTTCTAAGCAGCATCGAATAGTTCCTTTAAATAGGGGGGCTATAGTTTTTTCCTGCGCGCTAGCGTCAACACCAAGATTTACCCGCAACATAGAAAACACATAAGATAAGAAACATGCAGAAAAAACGCTAGCAAGCTCAACCCTGCTTTATGAAGTCTATGAAAACCTAAAACGTGATATAGCAAATAGGCATAAAGCTACATGTAACCTGCACAAGGGTGAAGCGCAATTGGAACTAGAAATCGTGGTAATAATCTGCAACACACTCGTAATCTTCGCAACGTTCCTAGCCACACTCTACCGAATAAAAATCGAACGCGACCAAATACACACTGTAAAACAAGACGTAAAAGCCAAAGAATGCCTAGCAGCACTACGCAAATACGTGCAAACAGAACGCACCTCGCTCCTGAACATGGACAAAGAAGAACTAAAAAGCTTCCTAAACTATTTAGAACAATTAGGCGAATGCTAAACCCGCCACCACCAAAACCTCAATACGCATCAAACTAACACCCAAAAACCTCTTATTTCAGGAGCACCTAAAAAAAGCTAAAGTTGAGAACGAAAGTGAGAACGAAAACCCAAACACTTTCGGCAGCAATTCTAACACTACTGTTAGCCACCATCTTAACGCTAACTATCAACATTCAACCCGTAAAATCCACAAGCGCAATCACCATAAACACAGACGGCACAATCGAACCCCCCACAACCCAAATCCAACGCAACGGCGACACCTATGTGCTAATTGATAACATCACAACCACCATCACAATACGCAGAAGCAACATAATATTCAACGGAAACGGCTGCACCATCCAAGGTCAAAGAAGCGGAAGCGCAATAACCATAGAAAACGCCAACACCGTCACGATCCAAAACACCACAATCCAAGATTTCACCTCCGCAATACGTCTAACCAACACCTACAACAACACAATCACCCGCAACAACATAATCAACAACGACAACGGCATAACCCTTTCAAGCGCATCCAACAACATCATCACGGAGAACAACATAACAAACAGCTACCTCAGAGGCATCGAACTCTACAGCGCCTCAGACGCCAATACAATCGCACTCAACAACTTCACAAAAAACTTCCGAACCATGTTCATCTCCTCATCATCCCACAACAACATCTCTGAAAACAACATCACAGGCAGCGATTACGATGGCATATGCCTCTACTGGGCAACAAACAACACAGTCCAAAACAACAACATAACAGACTGCAACTACGATGGCATATGCCTCTACTGGGCAACAAACAACACAATCGCAGATAACAACATGGCAGACAACACTCACAACATCGCCCTTTACGGCTCATCCCAAAACACGGTAACAAGCAACACGTTAACAAACAGCAGCGTGAGCATAGACATCTACAGCACTTCAGAACACAACACCATTACCAGCAACACCATATTCAACAATGACCAAGGCATCAACATCTACAGCACTACACTTAACACAGTCACAGAAAACAACATAACTCACAACAACCGCGGCATCCACCTCTACACCGCCACAAACAACCTCATCAACAAAAACACACTAACAAACAACACATACAACATCTACCTATCAGGCTCACACAACAACACCCTCTCAGAAAACACAATAACCCAAAGCCGCCATGCAGGCATATACCTCTACGACTTATCAGAATTCAACACCATTATACAAAACAACATTACAGACAACAAAAACGTCGGCATCTACCTCTACTGGTCCCCCAACAACACCATCGCAACCAACACAATAACAGACAACGCATATGACGGCATCTACTTTTACTGGTCAAACAACAACACCATCACGAAAAACGCCATAGCACGCAACTTCAGAGGCATCTTCTTCTGGTCATCCCACGGCAACACCATATCCGAAAACACAAACACACACAACTACGACGGCATCTGCGTCCACGGCGCCGACAACATCATGACAGCAAATACGCTAACAAACAACGACTACGGCATAGCTCTCCATGGCTCAGGAACACTAATCGAAGCCAACACCATAGCAAACAACACCCACGGCATCAGCCTCTACGACTCAGCCCTCAACAAAATAATCCACAACAACCTCATCAACAACACCAACCAAATCCGCCTATCACAATCAACCAGCGCTTGGAACGGCACTTACCCGTCAGGAGGAAACTACTGGAGCAACTACAACGGCACAGACGCAGAAAGCGACGCCATCGGCGACACCGCCTACGTCATTGACCAGAACAACCAAGATTACCATCCGCTTACAGCACCCATCTACGCATTCAGCACCGCCACGATAAACGGAAACTACCAACTCGTTCAAGTAATCAGCAACTCTACAGTTGCAAGTTTCCACTTTGACTCGTCTGAAGGACAGCTTTTGCGTTTCACTGTGACTGGCACGGATGGTGCGATAGGTTTCTGCAGAGTCATCATTCCGAAAACACTCATGGCATCTTCCAACAGTTGGACAGTAAAAGTGAACGACCAAGCAGTAGAGTCAAATGTTCTGTGGGACAACGAGAACACGTACCTCTACTTCACCTATACCCACAGCACAAAAATGATAGAAATAAGCAGCACAATCATACCTGAACCATCAACACTCTGGCTACTAATCCTAATCGTGCTCATCGCAATTGCAGCAGCCATAGCTCCAGTAATATATAAACTCAGAAAACCCAAGAAAACGGCTTAACCACCACTGCCGCATGAGTATTGGCTACTTTTTCCGAAAACGCGGTATGAATGCTGGAACCTTTGCTTTGTAGCTACGGAATTCTTCACCGAACTGCTCTTCCATATCCTTATCTTCCGATTTAGCAAGCCGATAATACAGAAAAGCCAGAATAGGCCACAACGCAAGCGTGATAATCGTTAGCCACTGAACATTCAAGCCGAAAGTGATGAGCAGAAACCCCGTGTACTGCGGATGACGCATATAAGCGTAAAGCCCCGAAGTCACAAGCTTGCCCTCTTTGCGAGCCTTGTGAATTTGTCTCCAGCCAAAAACAATCAAAAGAATCCCAATTAACATGATAACCTTTGAAGCTGGAAAAATGAACGAGTTAAAAAGATAATAAAACTGGGATTCACCCATCACGCCTACCAACAGAAATTCAAGCGACAAGAATTTATCGTATCCAAGTGTTCCAGCCAATACGTACATCGTCAACGGAAAACCATACATTTCCGCGTACAATGCAACTATGAAAGCAGCATATACGCTACTGGGCAACCTTGTGTTCTTCTTTCTAATAGGAATGAATAGTATGAAAAGCGATAAAAACACGACGTTTATGGTTATGAGGACCCATTTGTCCCATGTGCCATAGCTGAAGCCTGTGAAAGTGGAGTAATAGAGGAACACAGAAGCCAAGGCTGTCACAATGATAAACAAAGCTATTTCCTTGAATTTCCCCATTTACCTTTTCTCCAGCTTATCATTAAAAAGAAAACACTGCCTAAATTTCTCCTTGTGACTGAGCAGATATAAACCTTGTGTCTTCCGCTCACCCGCAATGTCCGCTTTGACAACCGAAATGCCTCCTAAATTTTACTCTGGTGTTGAGCGCTGTTTCGAATTTGCATTTGCAGAACGACATTTTGATTTTCGGATTTGACGCAACCGCGTAACAAAGTAGCCGAGAAACGATGGCATAAAAACAATTGTCAAGACTACCGGAAATATCTTTATGTATGAAATAATCTGTGCGTAACCAATGCCGACTACGGCGAGCAGAAAAACCGCGAAACTGTCATGATAAGTGAAACTTGCCGATGACAAGTATCCGAGACTACCCAGCCACATTCCTAAAAAGAGAAAAGATAAGATTTCCGGGACGTGATGCCATGCCCAACCGCGACTAGCTAACGCCTGAATCGGAAGCACAGGGTTGCCTGCCCAAACCAGAATCATCGCAGAGAAGTAACCTAAAACAACAAGATAGAGCCACGGTTTATCAAGAGCTAAGAAACGAATCAAGAACCAAGTTATAGGCCCTGTCTTCCTCACTTCACGTGCCCTTCAACTCTTTGGCTTTGAAGACTTAAAAGACTTTTCAAAAGTGGTTTCACAACTAATTATCTCTCCAATCAATATTTGCAGAAACAAACTAGGAAAAAGCCTGCACAGGCAATCGTGAAACGCGGCTTGTTACGCCATTGAAACCTTTAGGCAACATCGAAAAGGCTTTAACCACTACAGCCTTTACCCTGAATCCGAGGGAACACTGTGCCTGAACAAGAAATAGTGCTCAAGCAAGAACCAGGAGTTAAAGCCTACAATTCAGAATCTCCCCCGTCAATCGGGTTAAAGGCAGGTGCCTTTGCAGAAGTGGGCACTCTAATACTTACCAACCAGCGATTAGTGTATGTTTCCAAAGGTGGCGCTTCCAGAGCGGCTGCATGGGCTTTGGGTGGCGCCCTCACCGCAGGAGCAATCGAGAAAAGTGTTTCAAAAGCCGAGTTAGACGATTTGATGCAGTATGAAGGAAGTTATTACGTTCCTCTCCAAGAAATTACCAGAGTCGAAACTGCGCGCAAGATGGGTTCAGCATATCTCCGTGTGGATAATTGCAGCCATGGGCAGAAGCCAAGCCGCTCCTACATTCTGGGAAGCGGCTGGTCGAAAAACGAGGATTGGGTCAACGCCATCAACTCAGCGAAAACTGAATTGCTTTCTAATCAGAATGCATCAGCAACAGGTTTTCTTCCTCCGCCTCCCCCGCCACCGCCAGAGCATGCCCCACCAGTTTGCCCATCCTGTGGTAAGCCACTGAGTTACATTCACCAGTATCAGAGATGGTACTGCTACAAAGAAAAGAAATACCTGTAGCAACAGCTTCCATTTTTTTCAGCGTTCATGCAATGAAACATTGGCTGCGTGTATTGTGCAGAAACTGAATAGAATGTTAGCTGACTAGTGATAGCGTCATTCCTGTATTTCAAGTCTTATGTAGCACTGGCAGGTTTGCAGATGCTCGGCTATTTCACTTGGAAAATATTGTGCTGTTTGGAATAACGTGTTATAAGCTCTGTTTGCTCCCTTTGCGTAAAGGAGACTGTGTCAGATTTGAAGTGTCCTGTTTGCAGTGGAAGGTTAGATATTGACGCTAAATCGAAATCTGCTCAATGCCACGGTTGCGGCTGGAGCAAAATTTTTAAAAGAGAATAATGTTTTCTAACGCCTAACCTTTTAATGCAGCATCTTATCATGCCAACATCGCTCCAGCGCCGCTGGAAGCTGGTTTAGGCTTTTAATAATTTCATCTGGATGCGTATGTTCAATCTCTTTTTGTGGTCTTCTTTCGATGTATATCGTCTTCATTCCCATGCTTTTAGGACCCTGAATATCTGCATCAACCGTGTCGCCCACAAAAACCGTGCTTTCAGCATCCACGCCTAATTTTTCAAGTGCCTTCTGGAAGATTTCTGGGCTTGGCTTCCGCTTGTTAACTGCCCCCGACACAACAACAACATCAAAAAACCCGGTTAGATTATGCCTCTCCAACAGCTTAAACACGCATTCAGGAATCGCAAAGTTAGACACTATCCCCAACTTGTATTTCCCATGCAGCTTTGCGACCGTGCTTTCTGCGTGTTCATCAATGCGCACGTAACGCATAAACTCCTCGCAAAACGCAAGTGTTGCACCGCACACTACACCGCTTGAACCATCAAAATTGTAGCCTAAACTTTGCAAGGCATTTACTATTCTTACGTTAAAATGTGGTTCCTCCATTTGCGCGTCAGCCACAGTGTAAAGTGCATCTCGTGCCTTAACATAGGCAGTGCTAAAAACTTTAAATGAAACATTAACGCCGTTCTGAACCAGAAATCTGTGAGTTTTTTTCAGCGAAGGCTGATAGAATGCGTGGTTATGTTCAATCATCATCAATGTATCGAACATGTCAAATAATACTGCTTTGAGCGGCATCGAGCTTTTTCCCAGAATCCAAACGTTCCCAAGGTTTAAAACGCTTTTGTCAATCTTCCTGCTCTTTTCCGTTTGCACAAGGCTACCGCGTTGGATGCTGAATTATCTTCTCCTAACTGCTACGTTTAAGATGCTTTCTGGTTTTGTGCAGCAAAAGATAACACGCTATGGCAATAATAGCTATTGCGGTCATCAGAATTGCCACCTCAATGTAAGACAGCAGCTCTGAAGATTCATCTTGAACGGTGAAGAGTTCAGGCAGCAAAATTACCTTAAAACCGTTTTCCTTAAGATACTGCATTTGCTCGCGGAAATTCTGAACCGAAATGTACGTTTCCTTTGAGGCTTCGTCTGAAAGAAAATGATACGTCAAGACGACAACTTCGTCTTCACTTGCGTTGGAAAGGATCTCTTTGAAAACGTCTAAACTCTGATTAGTAATCTGCCATGAGCAGATGCGGAATCTTGCGTCTGGGTCAGTATTCTTTAAGGAGTAGACTTGGGGTTTTGCTCCTCTAGCGCATAAGTAACCTGCACTTTTGACATAGTTCACGATTGTATCGTTCCATTCGCCAAACGGGTAAACAAACGTGTTCACGTCGAATCCCAGTTGCGTCAAAGCGTCTTTTGAAGTAACAATTTCTTCATATAGCTGGCTGCTTGTGAGGTTTATCATGTGCGAGTGCGTTTTTGTGTGGCACGCAATATTCATTCCATATGCTTGCAGTTCTTTAAGTTCTTCGATGTTCATTCTGCTGGCAAAAGTGCCTCTGTCTAACCCGATGCTCTCGGTGGCAATGGCGAAAGAAGCCTTGAGACCGTGTGATTTCAAGATGGGAAACGCAACATCATATTGGTTCTGCCAGCCATCATCAAAGAACAAGCAAACTTTCCGTTCAGCCTCGAATTCTCCAGCAACATGCAGCCTGAGTGAAGCTAAACCTAAGACACTTATCGCCATGATGCAAAGCAAAACCGTTAAGCTAATTAGTCGTCTATTCCCCATCCTTTTCCACTTCATCTTTCAGGTCGAACTCCTAACGCTTGATAGAGCGCCTAAACTTCATTCAGACTTATTTTCTCCAAATGCACATGGTCAAGATTTATGCCAATTTCCACGTTTACCCATCATGTACTGAATTAATGTTGTAAATTTGGCGAAGATATTAATGAATCGGAGCAAAAAGTAAAGAGGCATATACCATAGTAGTTGCCGATGATTGTATTTACTGTAAGCGAATTTCAGGGCTATCGCTTGCTGAGTCAACCCAACGATTAGCACTAGCAGCATGAAAAACGCCAAGTTCAGGAGATAGAATATGCGGTCAGGTGCAAACCAAAAGAAAACCACTGTGCTCAGCAATGCTATCAGCTCCAATGCTGCACCCAAAAAACCAGGCACTAGACTGTACCACAAAAACAGCGTCAGCCAACGCTTGTTCCACAATAAATCACGGTGAATCGCTAATTGATTATGCAGCCATCCAATTGACCAGCGTAAACGCTGCCGCCAAAACCACTTTAGCGTAGTCGGCGCCAAAGTCGTGCTCCTTGCTGCATCATCATACCCGATTTTCATGTTTTTCTTTTGCATCTCCAAAGTGAACTCCAAATCTTCAGTTACAGATTTCACTTGTTTCTCATTCAGCAACTGCCTCAGCACTTCACTCCGATAAAGCCCCATGGGTCCAGGCACAACAGTTACCGCGTTTCCTAACGCTTCTGCTCGCCTCAGAATACCCAAGCCTTGGCTGTATTCTAGCTGCTGCAAAATCACAAACAATTTATGTTCTTTTACTCCGTCTGAAGGATGAATGTAGCCGCTTGCCGCTAAAGTCATAGTTGAATTCATGTAGTCCACGAGCTCTGTCAACCCATGCGACTCCCAACATGTATCCGCGTCAACGATTGCCACGTACTCGCCCATCGCTTTGTTCACTCCACTCCGCAGCGCTTCAGCTTTGCCTAAATTTGATGTGTGCCGCACAACACGGGTGCGAATATGCCCTAGTTCTTCAGGTTTAGACTTTATCGTGTTCCAAGCTGCTTCGTAAGTGTTGTCCGTGCTGCCATCGTCAACCACAACAACCTCGATGGCGCCTCGGAATTTCACAGCACAATTGAAGAGACTGTTGAGGCAGTGCGTGATGTTTTGCTCCTCATTATAAGCTGGCACGACAAACGAAACCATCGGGTAACTACGCTCAGTTTCGGGTGTTGCCCTCTGTTTCCATGACCAAGCGGCAACAAGCAAGAAGCCGCTTACTCCGATGGCGAAAAACACGTACCATGTGTAGAAGAAGTTTAATGGCAAATTCCAAATCAGTGGGGAAGGTTGAGTGGGCGCAGGGTAGTGTAACAAGTCAATTAGTAGGAACCTGACAAGAGGAGGGTAAAATTGCCAAACAATGGCGGCTACTATTAACGGTAAAATAAATAGCCAGCGTGTCCTCTTGACCTTTGCTCCCTCCTCCTCTTCTGTTTGATTGCCTTCTAGTGTTGTTTAGGTGCGTTAGGCTCATAAAAATGCTTAGTGTCTGGGGAATATTACATTTGCCAGAATATTACCGCTTGATTTGGCTGCTTGTGTGGTGTGATTCGTGTTTGTGGGGGTGTTTTTACTCTGTTGAGTTGGAAATGGTAATATTCCGTGGTGGGAAAAAGCCTTATATTGTGTATCCAGTCATAAGATTTGCTCGTCTGTGCCGGTGATCATTTAATGAGGAGCCATCAAAACATTGAAGAAATCCGCTGGCAAGTTGTGAAAGCCATGCTAGATGATTTTCCTGAGTTAAGAGGAAAAGTTAAAAGCTACGTTGAAAAAACAGAAAACTGAACATTGTTCAAGTTTCTTTTTTGCTTTTAACAGTCCGGAAAACAGCGTACAAGCTAAGAGAAAACGGTTTAAGCCTTTTTGAGTAAGCTCCGTGGAAGCGTCTTAACGCCGTTTCTGGGTCTTTCAGCGCTTTCATGCCCTTCATCCAACATTATCGCCAGTTCAGCATGCTTCTGGAGAAACTCTGAACCTTTCTCTGTTGCTACATATACTTCTTTCTTGTTGACTTCCAGTTTCTCGAGCAATCCCGTTTTCAGCATGTAATCAAGATACTCATTAAGTTGCACAAAACTCAGGTTTGCCTTGTACATAACTTGGGTTTTCAAAGTGCCATCCTTGGCTATTTCTAAAATTTGCGCAATTATGCCTAGTTTGTCCCTGCGCTTCGACGCCGTATCTGTTATCCAAGAGTTCACTTCTATTACCTTCCTTTAGAGTTGTCTTCTATAATTAAGCTCCACAACAGGCGTTTTAAACCGTGTTTCGCAAGTCTTCATATATCCAATGTGGTAATACTCTAGAACAATCCTCTACACTCAACCACTAGAGAAGCCTTTATTTTCGACCAATGTAAAATTCAAATCCAGTGAACTCCATGTTAATCGGGATAATCTCGGACACGCATGACAACTTGCCTATGGTCAAAAGAGCAGTTGAAAAACTAAACGCCGCCAAAGTATCACTCGTGCTCCACGCAGGCGATTATGTAGCGCCTTTTGTTATACCAAAATTCAAAGCATTAAACACCAGACTCATTGGCGTTTTCGGCAACAACGACGGCGACCACGAATTATTAAAGAAGAGATGCAGCGAATGCGAAAACTGCGAAATCCGCGGCAGGTTCGCTGAAATCAACGCAGACGGCTTCAAAATTGCATTGTTACATGGTGATGAGCTTGAACTGTTGGGGGCACTTGTTAACTGTGGTAACTTTGACGCTGTAGTTCACGGACACTCACACACCGTTGGCGCCAGCAAAAAAGGGAAAACTTTGGTGATTAACCCTGGGGAAGTCTGCGGTTACTTGACAGGAAAATGTACGCTGGCATTATTGGACACTGCTAGAGGCGAAGCACAAATCGTGGAGCTATAGCGTTAGTGCGTCTCAGTTCAAGAATCACGTTTCCGCTTTACGCGGGAAGATAGTTTGTAAGAGACTGTTGTTCTGCAGAGAATATTTATATTAGGCTTCATGATTTTACTGCAAGGAAAAACGTTAAAGGAACAGAATATCTTGACAACTCCACATGATGTCCCAGCAGCAAAATTCATAGGGAAACTAGCTAAATATCTGAAAGAGAACGTTGACGAAGTGCAACCTCCCGCGTGGGCCGCCGTTGCCAAAACCGGTTCGCATGTAGAAAAGCAGCCTCAAGACGCTAGCTGGTGGTACACTCGCAGCGCTTCAGTGCTCCGCAAAGTCTATGTTCACGGTCCCATAGGCATAGAAAAACTGCGTGCGGACTACGGCGGAAGGAAGAGTTTCGGTACAAAACCCAATCATGCCTCTAAGGCAGGTGGCAGTAACATACGTAAGATTCTGCAGCAACTGGAGCAGGCAGGGTTGATTCAAACTGCAGGCACTCAGGGAAGAGCAATGTCTCCGAAAGGGAGAAAGCTTCTTCAAGAGATAGCGCAGGATTTGCACAAGGAACTGGTGAGAGCTGTTCCTGCGCTCAGGAAGTATCAGGGCGAGTAAGCGATGTCAGATGAAGAGCTTGAAGCAATCCGCAGACGAAAACTTTTAGCCATGCAGCAGAAAGCAACTGATGAGCAGCGGCAAGCGCAAGCAGAAGCGCAGATGGAAGCACAAAAGCAGGAGTTGCTGAGGCAGATATTGTCTCCTGAAGCTAGGCAAAGGCTTACAAATCTGAAAATGATTAAGCCTGAGTTCACTGAGCAGTTGGAACTTCAATTAATTCAGTTGGCGCAGATGGGTAAAATCCCAGTTCCGATGTCGGATGCTCAACTGAAGCAAATATTGATTCAGCTTCAATCTCGGAAGCGTGAACTAAAAATAAGAAGGATATGAACATGGCACGAGTTAAACCTCCAGCTAAAAAGCACAGGTTAGCTAAGGCTACTAAGCAGAAAGAGGCAGTTCCCACGTGGGTGATAGCACGAACTTCAGGGAAAGTCAGGACGAACCCTAAACACCGAAGGCAGTGGAGAACACGGAAACTGAAAGCGTAGGAGTATTGAAACTATGAGCAAAAAAGAAAAAGACGAACCGCAAGAAACACAGCAAAACGAAGCAGTGAGCACTGCAGAAGAGGAAGAAACTGATGCAGAACTTGAGGAAATACTAGCTGAAGAAACCGCTGAGGAAAGACCTGAAGAGAAAACTGCATCAGGTGAAGAAAAAGAGGAGAAACCTCCTTCCAAGAAAAAAGGCGAAGAGGAAGAAGACATTGTTGAAGAAAGAACCTACACGATTCCATTGGGTAAGGCGCTGATTAGACCACCGAAGAAACGAGCGCCGAGAGCCATGCACATGATTCGCGAGTTCATAACTAAGCACATGAAACTCAATATGCCTGCTGAGGAAGAGGAAGAAAAAGAACTGCCTAAACTTGTAATCAGCAAAGAAGTAAACGAGAAAGTCTGGAGCGAAGGGATAGAGAAGCCGCCGAGGAAAATCCGTGTGCGCGCAGCTAAAGACAAAGATGGCAACGTCACGGTTTACTTGGCCGAGTAGAAATGACCTAACACTAATTTTTTGCTATATTGTTTTCTCATTAAACTGCTGTAGTTATGTTGATAGTTGTTCTTGCGTTGGACTTGATGGTGTCCAGTTGCAAAGGTTTTGTGCGGCACATCGGTTGGAAGCTTGAGGTTTGCGAACTTTCTGCGTTATTAACCGTTTTTGCTGGAACTCGTAGCCGCATTCGCATTTGAATCCCACAACCTCGTTGTTCTTTGTTAGCAGGCTGTGAAGGCGTGTTGCTTTACAGTTTGTTAATTGCTTGTGCATTCGCCATGTCAACGCTAGGTCATCTAAGGTTAACGGTTGGAGCGTTTTTGCTTTGAAGAGGTACCAGAGGCAGTAAGCTGCGAAAGCTAGCCAAATTCCCAGCGCTAGGAGTTCTAGCATCATTTTTGTTCAGCCTTTTTCAGTTGGAAAGTTTATTGTGGATTCTTTGGCTTAGGGTATTTAGCTTCTGTGAAGAGGCGATAGCTACTGGTAATCAGGCATATTCCGAATCAGAGCTAGATGATGCGGTGAGGACTGCGTGATTTTTTCCAGTAGTTCTTTGCGGCGGAACCTCAATCTGCACCACAAAATAAAAAAGGAAGCGTGGGCACATTTTGCCGTTAATAGCCCGTTTAGTTAAAGGAGAATAGTTCGTGGCAGTTTACTTATCTAGCATCGTTGGTAGCGCAAGCATAGGTGTGTACTCGCTTGTTACTGAAAAAATAGTTTTGGTTCCAGCAATGTTTCCCTTGGAGAAGGCTGAGCGTATGGCTGAGTGGCTTAAAGTGAAGCTTGTACATACTTCCATTGGCGGTTCCGTGTTGGCTGGCGCGTTAGCTTCTGCGAATTCGCATGGAATCTTGCTTCCTCACTTTATCCGCGGGGAAGAGTTCACGTGTGTCCGTTCATTGTTTGAAGGCAACATCGCAGTGATGGAAACTAAGAAGACGGCTTACGGGAATTTGGTTTTGGCAAATGATTATGGTGCGCTTGTTGATCCGCGTCTCAAGGAAACGCAGATACGGCAGATTGCCGACACGTTGGGTGTGGAGGCTGTTCCTGGTGAAATTGCGGGGTTGCCGTATGTTGGCGCTTTGGCGGTGGCTACGAACAAAGGGGTTTTGGCTCATCCTTTGTTGAAGGATGAGGAGCGTAAGGTTTTGGAAAGTGTGTTTAAGGTGCCTGTGGATGTGGGTACCGTGAACTGCGGTTTGCCTTATGTTGGCACGGGTTTAATTGCGAATTCGCATGCGGCTGTTGCTGGTTCTTTGACAACTGGACCCGAGATGTTTATAATTGGGAATGCATTGGATGTTGTGCAGGAAGCTGAATGAGATGAAGGTTTTCAGGGTAACAGGCGAAATTCAGAAGCCGAAGTTGAATACGCCGTTTCAGAAGGAAGTGTTAGCGGATAAGTCTGAGCATGCCGTGGAGAAGGTGTATTCTGAAATTGGCAGTAAACACCGTGTGAAACGGTTTTATATGAAGATTTTGAAGGTTGAAGAGATTCCCGCTGAGGAAATTGAGAATCCTGTTCTGAAGAAGATTGTTACTGGGGAATAAGCGTTGGCTAGCCGAAGCAGGGAAGAAGAGGAACTTCGAAGGCTTAGCGTTCAGCTGCGTCTTATGGAGCAGACGGCTGAAACTTTGCAGTCACGTATCGGCATGTTGAATGCGGCGATAACGGATTTGACTTATGCGAATATGACGCTTGATGGCGTGGAGAAAGAGAAGGAAAACTCGGAGTTGCTGGTGCCCATTGGTGGAAGTTCCTACGTGCGAGTGAAACTTGCTGAGCCTGACAAAGTGGTTGTAGGCTTAGGTGCAGGTGTTTCCGTTGAGAAACCGCTATCAGAGGCTAAAGCGTTGCTCAAGGAACGCTTAGACGAACTGACGAAAAGCATGCAGGCAGCGCAGCAGCAGTTCACGCAGGTTGCTGAGCGGATAAACGCGGATAGGAATAGGCTGGAGAGTTTGCTTGCTGCTGTGAGGCAGGGGAAAACTTCGGGCGATGTTTGAGAAACTGAAATCAGGTTTCAAAGGGCTAGTCAGCAAGGTTACTACAATTGAACTGAAAGCTGAAAACTTGAAGCCTATCTTATCAGAGTTCAAAATGAGTTTAGCAGAGAATGATGTTGCTTTCCCTGTGGCAGACCGAATCTGCGACGAACTGGAAAAGCGCTTGGTAGGCGTGCAAGTTAAGCGTTTAGAGGACCGCAAGAAAATCGTGTATGATAACTTGCGGCAAGTGCTTTTGGAAGTTATGCTTACAAGCAACAGCATTGACTTGCTGAAAAGGGTTGAAGAGAAACGCAAGAGGAACGAGCCGTTCACTTTGCTTTTTGTGGGCATAAATGGCACAGGCAAGACCACAACCATAGCGAAGGTTGCTCGGTTTCTGCGTGAGAAGGGTTATTCTGTTGTGTTGGCGGGAAGTGACACTTATCGTGCGGGTTCCATTGAGCAGTTGGAGGAGCATGCGAAGCGGTTGGGTATGCGGATTATCAAGCATAAGTATGGTGCTGATCCTGCAGCGGTGGCTTATGACGCGATTAGCCATGCGAAGGCGCATGGTGTTAATGTGGTTTTGATTGATACAGCAGGCAGAATGCAGACGAACCAGAATTTGATGAATGAGCTTGCGAAGGTGAAACGGGTTGTGGCGCCTGATTTGACGGTTTTGACTGTGGATTCGCTTATTGGGAACGATGCGGTACAGCAGGCTGAGGAGTTTCATTCATGCATTGGTGTGGATGCGACGATTTTGACCAAGGTGGATGCAGACGTGAAGGGTGGCTCTGCTTTGAGCGTTACTTATGTGACTCAGAAACCTATTCTGTTTATTGGTGTAGGTCAGGCGTATGAGGATTTGGAGTTGTTTAATCCGGAGAAATTCGTGAACATGATATTGCGGTAGGCGCTTTTTGCTTTTTGTTGTTTGCTTGCAGTGTTTTGTTCGAGATTGCGTGGAAGTGTTCTCTGGAGGGTACGTTGATGTGTGGTTGGAAACGGGTGGTTGCTGTTTCAAGTGTTGTGCCTGCGATGCTCAGATGGTTTTGTAACAGTGAACCTGTTGATTTTGGCCTGTTTAGCTCAGGGTAGGGGTCTGAACGAATGCGTGGAAAAATCTATAGCCCCCCTATTTGAACTATAAATAGCGGCGCTGTTGTGCTCAGAGCGTTTTATGGTTCCTCATATATACTTGCTTTATATAGTTCTGCTTTGTCGGTTTGGTTTGAAAAGGGGCACAGCAATTGCAGAGAACAAGCTTTACTGGGACGTTGCCTTTTTAGCCTGTTACTTGTATGGAAACATTTGCGAGGCAGGGAGTGAAATTAGGTTTTCTCCGTTTTTGTGGTGTTTGATGAGGTGACTATTGGCTTTAGTTCTATCCATTGTTGTGCTATGAAGCCTATGAAGAATCTGAGCCATAGCGTTATGATTCTGGAGAGTATGGTTGCGGTGGCGCTTATGTCGGCTGGTGCGCCCAGTCCAACGTAGAGTGTGGTCATTGTTATTTCTGGAAGCCCAACTTCGAATGGGACGCCTATGGGTACGGATTTGACGGCTACAATTATCGAGGAGGTTATGAGAATCACGCTCCATGAAACTGGAAATCCAAGGGACAAGAACACCAGATACGGGATGCTCAGGCTGCAGGTCCAGTTCACCGCGAGCAGCACCAGTGAAGCGGCGACTGCTCGGGGTTTGCGCCTGTATTCCTGCATTGAGTCATGGAACATTTTCGCCGAGTTGAATGCTTCTTCTTTAAGTTTGTTGAAAAGTTTCCATTTGCCTCGGGTGATGAAGTCGCCGATGCGTATCAGCGCATTTATTACTTTTAGGCTTAGGTTTTCTTTAAACGAGAAAACTATGAACAGGAGCAGAATGGCGGCGATGGCGACGGTGAAGAACAGGATGATGTTGAATATCACCGGGTTTATTTGCGCTTCGCCGAGTAACAAGCCTATGCCAATCATGAGCGCAGCAACGTTTATTCCCATGCCTAACAGCCTATGCAGAACGAGTGAAGCTAAGACTTTGCCGCTTGTGCCGCCTTGTTCTCGCGTGACCAAGTATACTCTGCAGAGTTCGCCGCTGACGGATTCGGCTGGAACAATTATGTCCATGAAGAGTCCATACCACGTGAACAAGTATGATTTTATGACGGAGATTTTCACTTGGAGTGCGTTGAGCAGCGTGCGCCATGAAACGGCGTGAAAGAACACTTCTGCTAAACTGATGAGTATGGCTGAGGAGTAAAGCAGAGGGTCTGCTCGCTGCGCCGTCGCGATTACGCCTTGAATATCCACATTGAAGAGGTAAATATACAAGAAGAACGCAACTAAACCTATAATCGGCAACAGTACTGTTTTACGTGTTACCTTCGGCTTAGCTGTCGCCATGCGGTTTATTCACCTTATGCTGAACGCGCAGAGAAATGTTGCCCTGCGGTTAAATATGCTTTGCCCATTTCCCACGTTTCCCCCACAGCGGAGAATCCCCACTTTTTGGCGTGTTATTGATGAGACTCCTTCCTTTTCCAGTTGTAGTTAACTAGACAATGCTCTAAAAACTATCATGAGAGGCACCTTTGCCTCCAGCACAAATAGGTTTTGGGCACCACTTTGCGGTAAGCTGGGACAAAATGAAAGCGGCACCTTGCACGGCTCTTTGGAATGTGCGAAGAATATCAGCATCATCATTGAGAAGGTTAATGTAGACAGTTGAGCATTAGAAAAGCGCAGTTGTGTTGTACATAGTTTTTTATCCCAAGAAGGACAAAGAATCAGCCAATGGTGTGTTTTAATGTCCGACCCTGAAGCTGAGGGTTACAGTGAAGAGAAAATCGCGATTCCTCTAAAAGCTGAAGATGTAATGGCTACGGAGGTTCTGACCTTGGACGAGAACACGTCTGTTAAGGAAGCGGCGGAAATAATGGCTAAAGAGGGTTTCAGCTATGGAATTGTCACGGCAGATGGAAAAGCTGTGGGCATAATGACTGAACGAGACATCCTGAAACGCATAGTTGCAGAAGACAGAGACCCCAGAAAAACCAAAGTGAAACACATAATGTCCAGCCCCCTCGTAGTAATTGAGCGTGGCACTGACTTGGAAAAAGCATCCCGCCTAATGTTTGAGAAAGAAATCAAGAATTTACCCGTTGTGGACAACAACCGATTAGTCGGCTTGGTTAACCTGACAGACATTTGCCGTGTTCAACCAGAGATATTCAAAGCTCTAAAGCAGACGATGGAGACACCGAAGAACATCAAGAAAATCTTAGACCGCTACATTGTATAGCACAAAAACTCGCCATCAAACGATACACTACATAAAAACAGAATTTGAGCAGCCTCACTGGACTCTGCCTCAACTACCCATTCTTAGTATAAAGAGACTCCAAACTCTAAGTTTTGCACGGAAGTAGGGTCACCACTAAATCTTCATCATGATGCCTCCTTAAGAAAACCAAAAAATTTATTCTTAAGGAACAAAAGGAGAAAACAGTATAGATGCGTAAATATTTTGGCGCCGCCGAAAGGAAACGCTACTCCAGAGGGACATTTGTACTGAAAATATCCCCCCTTTCTTTAGTCTAAATAGATTTAGGGTCATTATTTTGGGTCTGCTGGGATTTGCTACTGAGTCCCAGTGGCGAGGGCTCCCGCCGCCCTTTTTTTGTTTCGATGGAAATTGACGCGAAGCCTTCGCCTATCAAGTTATGCAGAGATTTATAGCTATCACAACTGATTATTATCGAGCAAGTTGGAGAAAGCAAACCGAGTAATCTATGAGCATACGCGAGTAGAAAAGATGCTTCACCCAGTGATCGTGTGGTTTCTCCCTTTCAGGTGGGGAACCAACACTTACAGAGGCTGCGAATACAACTGCGTCTACTGCAACGCAAGGTACACACACGAATACCTGGGCTTGGGCACCAAAGAATTCTCACACAAAATAATTGTGAAAGACAACGCGGCTGAAGCTTTGGACAAGGAGTGTTCAAGGCCAAACTGGAACAAACTGAAAACCGTCAACTTGTCCACGGTTACTGACCCCTACCAACCGGCTGAAAGCGAATTCAAAATTACCCGAAGCGTTTTGGAAGTGTTTTTGAAACATCATAATGCCTTGCTTCTCACAACGAAATCTGACCTTGTTCTAAGAGACTTAGATTTGGTTACTGAGATAGGGAAAACGGGCTTTCTTAATGTAGTGATTACCCTGCCCACTGTTGATGAGGGCTTGAGACATAAAATCGAGCCAAATGCACCCAGCGTAGAAAGAAGGTTAAAAACAATTCAGCAGCTGCACCAGGCAGGCATCAAAACAGGCGTAACCGCGATCCCACTTCTGCCACTCATATCGGACGACGCCGCAAGCGTTGAGAGCCTAGTTAAGGCGGTTTCTGAGGCAGGAGCTGACTACATGATTGTGGACTTGCTGAATTTCCGCGGGGAAACAAGAAACCGATTCATGGGATTTATAAACGCTAATTATCCAGAGCTGAGAACCGAATATGAGCGGCTTTATAAAGCAGACTACTGCGATAAGGACTATTCAAAACAGGTGAGAAAGCAAGTTAATGCCCTCATTAAGAAAGCTAAATTGGACAATTACGAGCTCATGTTCTCCTACAGAAAAAGCGTGCGCTAAGGGCTGATTAGGTTCACCGTGTGCTGCTAAATATTTTGGAGTAAGAGGCTTAATCCCAATAGAAAAAGCAGTGCCGCTCCGAAGATTTGCCCTTTGTAAACTCCGATTTTCTCTCCAATTTTGAATCCGGCGAATCCGCCTGCGTACGCTGAAAAGTAAGTGAAGACCCAGAGGACAATCATCAGAATCCAGATGCTTTCTTCCAATAGCCCCAGCGTTATTCCCACTGATAAAACGTCGAAGCTGGTTGCGATTACTAAGAATAGAATGATCTTTAAACCGAGGTGGCGGTAGGGCATAACTGAATTTTTGCGTTTCTTTAAGGCGTCAATTACCAAATAGATGCTTAAGAGAGTAAGAAGCGCAAATCCTGCCCAAGGGCCGATGCCCACTATGAATTGGGCAATGAAGCTGCCCAGCCACCAGCCTACCGCTATAAAAAAGACCTGTCCGATTGCGCAAGTAAGCCCAACAATATTCATGTTTTTTAGGAACGTGGCTTTGGTTTCGACTAAGCCAAAAGACACTGCAATCGTAAAAGAATCTATGATAAGCGCTAAGCTCAACAAGAGGGTTTCTACGAACTGCATAACTACCCAAACATCTCAAACCCTAATAATGCTTCGCGTACAAATTGCGAATATCTTCTAAGCGAATGCGCACTCGAGAAGCTCAAAGGATGTCAAATTGATGGATTGGCGGGTGTTTGAAAAGATGTTCTTGCTCTGTTAAGCGTTACTATAGCGCCAACTTGCAGGAGCAAAACAAGTCCAGCCAAAACAATCCATGAATAACCATAGTCGAGGAGGAAACCAAAGATTACCCCGCTTGCCAGCGTGCCAACACCCAAAACCGTGTTGAAAACCCCGTATGCTGTGCCTCTCTTGCATAACGGGATAAACTCGCATACTGCAGCGCGGTAAATCGACTCTTGCATGCCCAAAACGAGACCAAACATTACACAAGCCGCGATTACGCCTGCAAGGCCTCCAAAAGAAACTAGCAACACTGGGAAAACAGATAACACGAACGGGAGGGCAAGAATCTTCATGCCCAATTTATCAAACAAGTGACCAGAAACAAGCGCCATAGGCGCGTCAACTGCTTGTACCACCACGTAGAGAAGCGGCACCATCCACGCTTGACCAAGGGGCTGCAGAATCAACGAGCCACTGAAGAGTATAAGTGCAACTGGGATGAGCCCTAGAGTGTTCAAGAAAACTGCTAAGCAGTATATCCAGAAGCCACAGCTGAGCGGAACTTTCTCATCTATGTCTTTTACCACTTCGGCTTCTACGCTTTTGCCGACTTTTCTGTAAGTGTAAATGATTGCCATAACCATTAACGCGAAGGGGATTAGCAGAAATCCGAAGGCTGCAGGGTAGCTGTTTGCAGTAAACAACAGAACTGCACTGAAGATTAGGGGACCGATTATGGCGCCTATTTGGTCTATGGCTTCGTGAAGTCCGAACGCCTTTCCAGTGCCGACGTTTTTGCTGATTATGGACACAACGGTGTCTCTTGACGGAGACCTTAACGCTTTGCCCAACCTCTCCAAAAGGAGCAGCACAATAACTAGTTCGAGGCTGAATGTGAAGCCCATAAGTGGTATCGCAAGGATAAGCCCGTAACCGGCGAAAATGAACAGCCAGTACGCCTTGCTTCTGTCTGAGAGACTTCCGCTGACAAGCCTGGCGCTGTAGCCTACGAATTCTCCGACGCCACTGACTGCGCCAACGAGCAGTGCTGAGGCACCTAGGAACAGCAAATAGTCGGGGGCGATTCCTCTGCCTGACTCATAAACGATATCTCCAAGCATGCTAACGATGCCCATAGCCAGAATTGCTATGTAGGCAGTTCGTTTTGAAATCTTCAAGCCGTCAGCCAGGCTTTCGCCTCCTATTGACACTTTTTGGCAAGCTAACCCTTTAACTTCTTTGCTTGTTTAAGAAGAATTCACCTTGTATTAGGTGTTAAATCTGATTTCCATCTGCTGTTCAGAGGGCTTAAAGAAAACGTTCTCAAAGAACAGTTCCACGTACTCACTTCTGGACCTTTGCTGTTTTGAGGCTTCTTGGTCTATCCGCTGCAAGACGCGTTTTGAGAGAGCTAAGCTCACTGGGTGCTTACGCATAAGAAGGCTCCTCTGAATGCTT
>JAOZHU010000042.1 GCA_026014705.1 Candidatus Bathyarchaeota archaeon
GTGGATGCCAAAGCAAAACGAGCAGCTATCAATGCCTCGCCGATTTCTTCTTTGGTTACTCCTTCGCGTTTAGCGATTTTTATGAAGGTCTCTGTGCAGAGGTCGCATGAAGCAGCAGCTGCCACTGCTATCATGATTAAATGCTTGTATTTTGCAGGTATGTGCGGGAGGTCAAAGACGAACTTGCGTTCTTGAGCCTGCTTGGGAATCCATTCAGGAAGGACTTTAGACATGAGAACCATGGGACGAGGTTCCTCACCCAAATTCTCAGCCATCTTTTGCAGAATCTGCTCAACCGTGGGCTTCTGTTCACTCATGCAAATGCGCCTTCTTAGCGGGTAATGCTCGCTCGCAATAATCTTTCAATAACGCCGACGTCAGGTACTTTGCCCATGATTTTTACCACGCCATTTATTGCAATTGCTGGAGGCGTTACAACGCCGTATTTTGATATTGTTTCCTTTGAGGTTACGACTAGCTTGGCAACTTCGACGTTTTTTCCTTCGCTTCTTAGTTTTTCAGCTGCTTTTGCTGCGTTTTCTTCAGTTTTCTTGCATCTTGGGCAAGGGGGGCTGACTCCAATTACCTCAACTTTTATTTCCATTTATTTTCACTCCAATTTCTGTTATCTGTTAACGTGTTGAACTATTATGTTCATAGATAAATTTAAATTTTGCTATATACTTATTTGCCTATGCGCATGTAAAACTGCAAAAAACAGCAGTTCACACTTGGGGCAGAAAAGCAAAAACAAAGTAAAAACAGGGTGGAATTCGAAAATGGACAACAACATCATGAGCCAGAAATTAGAAGAAATTTTAGGCTTAGAAACCCAACCAATAGCAATAAAAATAGTAAAAACCGAAGACCCCCTGCCTAACATTAAATTGCCCTCCCAAAACAGCCGTTACTGCCAGCTTCTCATGTTAGCAAAAAGGGGTCAAACTCTAATGCTAACTGCTGAAAACATCGCTTGCCCAGCTGCAAAAGCAGCATTGGGGCTAGGACCTTTAGTTGAAAAAATTTCAAGCGGAGAAATGCTTTGCACGTTGGGTCTGTTTTTGAGCAAGGATGCTGCAGCAAAAACGATGAAGGCGATACCGCGAATAAAGCTGGGCTCAGCAAAAGCCGTCGTCGCTGGACCACTAAAAGATTTCCCTATGGAACCAGATGTTATTGTGGTTGAAAGCGTACCAGAGCACATAATGTGGCTTGGTTTGGCAGCAAACTTCAAGGAAGGCGGAAGGCTTGACTTTAACTCGTCAATTTTCCAAGCAGAATGCGTCGACGTAACAACTGTACCTTACTTAACAGGCAAAGTGAACATGACACCTGGCTGTTATGGCTGTCGACAAGCCACTGATACACCGCCAGAACACATGTTCATCGGAATCCCAGCAAAACTTCTACCCGGGATTGTCGAATCCTTGGAGGTATTATCGGGAAAAGCGATGAAAACAGTACGGGAAAAAGGCGTTTACCTGCTGTACACCAAGGGATCAGCATCTAACAGGGAAAAAAATAATCACGTATAATTCATAAAACCAATAATGATTGAGGTTATGGACTTTGGTAAAAGTGTTCGATTTGAACAAGCTTGCAGTGTTTTCTGCTAAAAAAGGTTTGCTAGATACTATGGAAGATCGTTATCAAATGAAGAAGGACCTGCTGAAAACAAGCAATTTTAACGTAGTTGTCATCTGTCTTGACACTGGGCAAGAGATACCTTCACGTCCCGAGCCATATGCTGTGTGCTTTTATGTTATCGATGGCAGAGGCATATTCACCATTGGTACTGAACGAGTCGAGTTGGAACGCGGTGACTTGATTTTTGTTCCTGCAGAAGAGCCGCGAGGTATAAGAAGCATTGAAAGATTAACGATATTAGGGATTCAGGATCCGCATTAGGCAATGCAGCGCTAGCCCCGGTTACCACGCTGAAAGTTTAGTCAACCTGCATATGCCTGGTTTTGCCTGATATTGAGTGCTTTCGCTGGTTAGGCTGTCCAGAAGGAGTAAACTTCCAGGTTCGGGAATGTTTTTTTGAGGAAAGCTTTGACCTCATACTCATCTAGATTCGGGATGCCTCTTTTATCCCTGTGAAGTGGGATTTTTGTTTCTTTGAGCGCTTCTCCTTTGGGAAAGTCAAAGAAAATGAAGTACCGGTGGTCGTGTAACATTATTATTTTTAGGGTGGTGAGTTCTTTGTTTGGTGAGAAACCGTTTTGTTCGAGAATGAACACGATTGAACCGGGATTCTTTTCGCTGACTAGAAGTTTGTATTTCTCCCAGTCTCTAATCTTGACATAGCCCTCATCCATTTGTGCTAATTCCACCATTGAGATTGGCATGTTTTAAATAGTTTAGCGCAATTACAATTTGCGATATTCCATCATGTCCAGTAAAATAGCAATATTTAAATTTTATTATTCGCCATTAGATTCTAAACTCAGACTGAATTCAGGCGCCAAACATGACAGAGGAGAATAAAAAGAAAAGCTGGAAAGAAATTCAACGAGAAAGACAAATGAAACAGCAGCACGCCAGAGAAGAGAATAAAAAACAAAATGAACAGAAAATAAAACGAAAACAGAAACCAACAAAGAAAACAATTATTTTTGCGGTTTGTTTAGCCACCATATTAATCACTGCAAGCGCCTACGGAGTGTGGCAGTATTATGAAGGACAAAAGCCGCCCACCATAGAGGGTAGTGGCAAAGTGGTGCCTTCTGCAAACGTGAATGCTCCGGCTCCAGATTTCTCTTTAACAGATATCAACGGGACACGTGTTTCTCTTAGCCAATTCAAAGGAAAAGTCATCGGAATTCACTTCATGGCTGTTGGCTGCCATGGACAGATATACCAAATAAACAGCTACATGCTTAACCAATTATACAGTCTATGCAATAGTTACTGTGGAAAAGACTCAATTGCTCTTTTTACAGTTGCTGTTGCAACTTGCGAGAACAGCCAGTTGGACCAGCTTCGTGAAAGCTACGGCGTCAACTGGATTTTGGGAAATGATTATGAAGATGGGGTACTAGATGTCCTTAGCGCCTTTTCGTCTTATGACATATACGATGGGTCAGTTGTTCTCATAGACAAAGCGTTTAATATTGCTCAGATTTACACGATGGGTTTATCGAACGAGACTCTAACCTCGATAGTGAGCCAGATGCTGTAGGCGTGATGCAGAATGCTTGAGGAGTACATTGGTCTATTCGTGTTGGGAATTGTGACTTTTCTTTCGCCCTGCTCTATTGCGTTGATTTCGGTTTATTTGACGTATGCTATTGGAATTAGCAAGAGTACATTGAAGGGATTTCTAATCGGGTGCAGCTTCACTGTTGCCATGTGCTTGGTGTTCTTCTTTTTAGGATATGCCCTCACTGCTCTTATTCCCATAAAGCTGCTAAATTACGGGCTTTTTTTAGGCATAGCGGGTGTTCTGCTTAGCCTTTTCGGACTTAACAATCTGGGCTTATTCTCAAAGATAGGTCTAACGACCCACTTGGGAAGTTCCCTTAATGAACGCATGAATAGTCTGAAACTGAACGCGTTAACCCGAGTCTCCAAGTACAATTATGCCATCAGCTCTTTCTTTTTTGGATTAGTAATTTCTGTTGCTTTAGGACCATGTTCGCTTTCCATTGTTCTTCCTGCAATATTGCTGACAATGTTCACAGCTCCAACGCCTTTCCACGGTGGTTTTTTGCTTTTCATATTCGGTTTAGGTCATGCCTTGCCCGTAATAGCCTTAAGCACCCTGCTTGCAACAACACGAAAGCTCGTAAGTCAAAAGATATCTGAGAAAAGTCATTGGTTAACAAAGGGTTTTGGCGTTGCCTTTCTCGTTATTGGCATAATCATGGTCGGGTATGCAATAGGGGGTGCTTTGCTATAGGTAAGAAAATCAAGGTTGAACTCTTCTTTCCATTTGGCTCATGCACGTGTAAATATTCTTCGCTAATGAATAAGGTGGGGCGAGTAACTTCGCGGTTTAAGGATTCAGTCGACATTCAAATGAAATCTTCAACGTCAAAAGAAGCCAAGGCATATGGCTTGCAAGACCCATGTGTAATAGTGGACGGGACCATCAGGTTTTCAGGGGATTTTGATGAAAAACAGCTTGAGGAAACCATTATCCAGAGGATTGCTAAAACACAATAACGCATCTTTTTTTGCTTTTCTATTTTTATCTGTGATAGACCTGTCCATTTTCAGCTAGGGCTTCAACAACAATTAGTTTCTGCAGCATCAATAAAACAGCAACAAGTGCAAAACTCGCGTTGTTGTTCTTCTCTTGGTAGTAGTCATCCGCAAATCTGTGTGCCACTGAACGACTACTACCGTTCAATTTACTCTTCGACCAAAACAAAGAGTAGTAGTGCGACCGCTTTCAGCTAGCACTACAACAACCTGTGCTTGGTGCATTTCCGGAAATATTGAAAGAAGAAGAATACGCTTGTTACTGTGACTTCTTCTCTTGGTAGTAGTCGTCCACTCTGAAACACACTGGACTACTACTTCCAACTGATAAATGTGAAAGAAGAGAAATCCGTTCCATAAGCGCTCTGTTTTCTCTTCTATTTAGAAGTTGTTGTTGGGCCTAAATCACACCGAACAACAACTTCTCTCAGCGCTCTTGTCTATCGTTGATTATTTGTGTGAGTTTGTCTATAATTTCGTTAGCGTCTTTTGCATCCTTCATTTCAGGGTAACTCTGCAAGAAATAGTTCCACAATTCAGGATCTTGCCTAATCAACTCAAGCTTTTCCAGTGGAGGCTTGTTCGAGGTTAGCAGGGTTAAGAAACGTTTCCCTGCGGTTTTGTGCTGCTTGAGCTCCCGATATTTCTGCAGTACAGCGTTGAAGCTTTCCATGGCTGAGCGGTGAGAATCCGCAAGCCACTGCAAAGTGCTAACATAAAGACTCTCAGCCTCCTCGTCTTCCAGCAGAACCAAGAGAAAGGCAGTTGCCTCCTTCTGAGACAGCACGCGGTTAACGTATGCTTCCCATGGGTAAATAGCCAATCTCGGAAGCCAGTCGCGCAGAGTAGGCTTTCGCCCATTAATCTTTTCAGGAAACGAAGGCAACCCGCTCCTCAACCGTTCAAGCGCAAAAGACAACAACGTGCATGCGACATTGTCTACTCCAGCTTGCTTGAATTTGCTCCAGAGCCCAAAATACTCAGGCAACATTCCAGCATTAACGGCAATTATTTGGTCGACGTGAGCCCAGGAATCTTTTGCTTTCATTACTTCAACGAAGCCTTCAAGCGTAAGCCTATACTGTTTTATGGTTTTGCCGGTTCTGGCTTTACCCTTAGCCTCAGCTGATAAGAGACGTTTTTCAGCCAGTTGCCCCGTTGCCTGGTGAGCCACGAAACCGCTTATGCCCAGCTCCTTCTCCTTAGTCAGCTGGTACTCGGTTGCTGGACCGTGTAGGGCTATCCACTTGAGGATTATGCGTTGCTTATGAGGCAGATTAGACATTTGCTTGTGCACTCCACAGGATATATCTATATTCTGTGATAACTATTTAAAGATATAGATATTTATTTGCCCGACCACGTATCTATAAAACACAATAGATATGAGGCGAATTGAACACGAGCACGAAAGATGAAGTAACAATCGAAATGGTAACAGCCTACCAAGTCGGCCAACCCGACAGCCTAGT
>JAOZHU010000023.1 GCA_026014705.1 Candidatus Bathyarchaeota archaeon
AGTCTTTATCCTGCACGTTCGCTGCGCCCCTGCACAACGCTATCTGCTGCACGCGACTGTTGTTCCACCCTAACTCCACGAAAACCACATCGTAACCCGCCAAATAATCAAACCAGTAAAGCGCATAATCAGAAGTAAACAGAGGCATCTTACTGGTTACTGCGTCGGGAATGCTGGTGTTTGTCAAAAGTTGCATGCTGCGGCTGCGGTTGATGCTCGTGACAAATCGTTCAGCGGCGTCGCTGTAGCTGGAAACGTTTTCAAAAGTTCTAACGGGTCTTCCTGAACGGCTGACGTTGTTTCCTCCCCAGTAGCCTTTGTCTATTTGGTTTCCGCCGGGTTCGTCATAAAGGTAAACTCCTAGAAATTGGCTCCCCCATGTCTCTCGTGCTTTGTTTAGCCATGGAATATGCCATGGAGTTACACCGTACTCCTCCCAAGTTGTGGCGTTGTAAAAGCTGCCGATGTTGCTTGAGACGTTGTAGAAGATGAAGTCGAAATACACTATGACACTCATTTTGGCGTCAACGGCATACTGGCAGATTTCAGTGAGCGCAGTCTCATTGGTGGCTATGTCCCAAGAGTTTACTACAAAGAGATTTGTGAAATCCTTTACTTTATCTACGAGTAGTTTTGCTTCGCGGGTTGTGTTTGAGCCGCAAGCTACTCCGAAGAAGAAAGCCTCCGCTGAAGCTTCACTCCAATTGTGGTATTGAACGTAGCTTATGGGCAAGGCAATTGCAAAAACCAATAATACCGTGAATAGTAGTAACAATGACGACTTCACATAAATTCCCACATAGTACTTCGCCATCAGAAACATAAAGGTTCTTGAAATTGCTTGTTGTCTCCAGCAGGATGAAGGAAAAGCTGTAACAGACACCTTTTTCCAGCAACATCATTTGATCCTGTTTCCTTCCATTCGGCTTGCCGCTTCCACCCAACTTCGACCTAAGGTGCGAGACCACTGCGCTACTTCAAGTCAACAAGAAACAGAATCAACTGCAGATCACTGTATTTCCCTCAAAATACGTGATCAGAAGGCGTTGACGTAGCTTGAAAGCACTAAAAGCCTTAAATACCACAATAGACTCCAGTTAAATATATGCTATAATTTGATTATTTCACACAAGGAGCAAACGCAAAGTGAGCTACAGTAGCCGTTTGCTAAAGATTTTGATTCTCGTTCTGGTTGGCTCTTATTTTGCTTACACGTTATTCTGGCTTGCAAAGAGTTTGCCGTTAATCGTTGAAATCTCCCTCAGCCGCGGAATTTACGAGCCCGCAACAGGTTTACGTTTCGTTGATTCTTACAGCACATCAGCGGCGTATCTAATGGAGTATTCGGGTCTCGTCGGGTTGATTCTCCGCGTGATAGGTGCATCCTACGCCTTGCTTGTCGCTATCCAATTTTTGAGAACAAACGCGAGTCTCCTCACATTCAAAGGTAAAATTTCTAAAGCATTATTTTTTGAGGGCTGTTATTATCTGTCTTTGATTCCAGCGATTTATTTCCTATTAGGGTATTCAGCACTGCCCATGGTGTCAAATTTCCTGTTATCTGCTGCAATCCTCACTCAAATTCTGTTGATTTCGCTGTTTGCACTTGCCCTGAGCCGAAAACTAAAGCAATACAACCTCGGCACATACAGCCCAGCGTTGCTGCGCATGATTGGTTTGGCTGTAATGAGTTATGTTGTTGCTCAGTGGATTATCTACATGCTGAAGTGGTCAGAGATGACTGCTGTTGACCCATATCTATTCAGCGCCTTTTCTATCCGCATCTTGGGCTTGCTGAACACGCTTATCGTTCAATCCTTAGCTGTCGTGTTCGCTGTTGTTGGGCTGCTTCGGCTTGTTAGAAAAAACGGCGCAGAGAAAGCCTTGAAATGGTGGGGTCTATCATTGGTTTTTCTCAGCCTGCATATTACGCTTTATGTGGTTTACGTCATTGGGGTAGGTATTCCACGGTTCATACCTTTCGGCGAATTGTGGATAGTACCCCTATTTGCTGTTGGCGTCTATTTGCTGCTGAAAAAGCCCGAAGCCACGCATGCTCCATAAGGAAAGGCACCGAAAAAAGAGTGCAATATTGACTCTTCAAGTTAACGGAAGAAATATTTGCGGCTCTTCTTCAAAACAGTCAACAAGCCTTCGCGCCTGATTTTCCTGAGAACCCGCTTCGGCGACAAGTCGCAGTCAGTTTGGAATTTCCTTTGAATCTTCTGCAGCGACTCATAATTGAACTCTTCAGTCTTAACGTAAGCCAAGAATCCGTCCATGCGGTCGTAGAGACCTTTCTGCACCACTTCATCGTATAAGCCGCTGCCGGGAACTGCCACGTAAATGTTGAATTGGCACCAGTCAGGAGCCAACTTCTTAGCAAACTTGAATGTGGCTTTCATGTCCTTGAGCGTTTCGCCGGGTATGCCGAGGATGAATGAGCAAGCAACTTGCAGACCCACTTCGCGGCAGAGCCTAAAGGCTTCCGCGGTCTGCTCGAGAGTGATGCCTTTGTTGATTTTTTCCAGAATACGCGGAGACCCTGACTCCACACCAAACCATATGGTGCGCAGTCCCGCTTCTTTCATCGTTTTCAGCAGTTCACGCGAAACTAAATCCGCTCTGGTATCGCATACCCATTCTAGGTCTAAATTGGCCTTCTTTATCAGTTCGCACAGTTCCGTCGTGCGTTTCTTGTTAATTGTGAAGTTGTCACCGAGAAAGTAAATTCCTCTCGTGCCATAATTTGACACCATGTGCTCGATTTCGTCCACTACTCTGCGGGGGCTGAAAGCGCGGCAGCCTAAACCCCACAGTCTGCGAGTTTCGCAGTAGGCGCAATTGTAGGGGCAGCCACGGGCAATGTTCATGGTGTCCACAGGTTTGGCTTTCAGATAGGGGATTTCCCTGTCGTAACGTTGCATAGGCAGCAAGTGTCTTGCAGGAAACGGAAGCTGATCCAAATTGTTGATGAATTTCTGCGGGGTTGTCACTATTTTGCCGTTGTGTCTGTAACCAATGCCCGCTATGGCAGCGATGCTTTGGTCGTCTTCGCCGTTGGTGATGCAGGTTGCCAGTTCAGTCATTACGCGTTCGCCTTCGCCTATGACGACGTAGTCTATTTCTGGATGCTGCAGCAAGCTTTCAGGTACGTATGATGGGTGCCAGCCGCCAACCACTACTTTGCATGAAGGAAGCGCTTCTTTCACAGCTTTGGCTGTTTCGATGCACCGTGGGTACGATGCTGAGCTGCATGTGATGCCGACTATTTCAGGATTTAATTGCTTAACGGTTTGTTTGATTTCGTCAACGGATTTTTCGAGAAGGTAGTTGTCGAGCATGTCTACGCGGAAGCCGGCTTTTTCCAGTGCTCCAGCGACGTAGGCTAAGCCTAGTGGGGGAAGCCTCATGGGGACTCCCCAAGGTGAATTTGCTGGTGGTGCGGTGGTCATTAATAAAATCAAATTCTGGGGTTCTCCTCTGTTCAATAGTGGCTTTTGCATATTGTTCTTGGTTTAGATTATTCGGTTAGATAATTATCCTCTCAAATAATAACTTTTAGCTGAATCTTGTGTGTGCTCAGTACGCGAGACAATTGGCAGAGCGGGATTTTTGTTTTCGCGTTAGTTCTTCGCTGGTGGGGAACGGTTCAAAAGTGTTAATCGTTGTATGGGTTCACGTTTGAGCAGTAATGTTGAGGCGTAGGGATGTTTATGCAAAATGTATTAATCACGGCGGCTGTTTTTATTTTTCAGAGATGACGGTTGAAAGTGCACGCATGGCTTTTAGGCAACTCGCAATGGCTTCGGTGCTCAGTTTCAGAACCGAAGTTAAGCAGCTATTTGAGCGTTAACTCGCGTGTTGAAAGGTAGTGGACAGCAAATATGCGTGTTTGTTTGATTAATCCTCCTCGAATTCAACCGAAAAATTGGGGAAAACCAAGCGCGTATCAACCGCTGGATATTGCCTATGTTGCGGCGGTGCTTGAGAAGCATCATGCCGTATGCGTTATTGATGCGCCTACCGAAGGTTGGAGAACACTTGTGGAAATTGATGACAAGCGGTATAGGCTGGGGCTAACAAACGCGGAAATAGCGGGAAAGATTAAGCGGTGGCAGCCGAGGGTTGTTGTGATTACTGTGCCGTTCTCTGGCTGGTGGGAAACGGCTTTTGAAGTTGCTTCATCGGCGAAAAGTGTGGATAAAGACATAGTTACGGTGTTGATGGGGTTGGACCCTTCTGCGAGACCTGCAGATTGTCTTGCGCATCGGTGCATTGATTTTGTTGTGATTGGTGAGCCAGAGCAAACGGTGTTTGAGTTGGCAAGCTTACTGGAGCAAGGTAAAGCTGAAGAAGTTGAGAAGGTTCGCGGAATAGCCTTTGTTAAAAATGGGGAGACTATAATTACGCAGCCGAGACCTTTGCTTCAGGATTTGGATTCTCTGCCTTTTCCTGCGAGACACCTTTTGCCTATGCAGCTTTATTTTGCTGCTGTGAAGGAGAATCCGCTTAGAGGCGAAATATGCAAGCCATGGGCGATAGTCATTACCAGCAGGGGTTGCCCTTACAGCTGTGTTTTCTGCACTTCGCACACAGTTATGGGTAGGCGATGGCGTGCTCGAAGCCCTGAGAACGTGGTTGATGAGTTAGAGCATCTTGTGCGCGTTTACAGGGTTAAGCAGATTGATTTTTTGGATGACAATTTGACGTTGGACAAGAAGAGGATGGAAGCTATCTGTGACCTAATCGTGAAGAGAGGGTTAAAAATTGAGTGGTTTACTCCTAGCGGTGTTAGGGCGGATACGTTGGATGAGCCTCTTTTGAGGAAGATGAAGCAGGCTGGTTGCAGAAAGATACGGCTTGCTCCTGAATCGGGTGTTCAACGCGTTGTCAATGATATAATCAAGAAAAACCTTAGTTTGGAGGCAGTGGAGAAGGCTGTTTTTCTCTGCAAGAAGGTGGGCATCAGGGTAGGCTGCTTCTTTGTTATTGGACTCATCGGCGAAACGAAACAGGATATCGAAGAAACGATAAAGTTTGCTTATAAGCTGAGGCGGTTGGGCGCTGAGGGTTTTATTTTCAGCATTGCTACGCCGCAGTATGGAACTGAGCTTTATGAGCAGGCTAAGCGTGGCGGTTTTTTGAGGGCTAATTTCAGTTATGAGGCGTTGTCTGCGGCTGAACCGCTTATTGAAACTCCAGAGTTCACGGCAGATGAACTGCGTGAATTGTGTGCGCGGGCTAATTTGGTGAATCCGACTTTTACTCGTGCCAAAGTCGTGAAAGCCATTCGTGACCCTATGAAGGCGTTGAAAGTTTTGTTAGGCAAGAAATAAAGTTATGAATCAATTCGGCTGGTTGATTTCGGCGGTTCAGAATTAACCAACAGAAGCTTTAATAATCGTTTTTTGCTCTACCCCCATAATGCTGAGTGTGGCTGAATGAAAGTTGCTGTTCACTGGAGCGGAGGCAAAGAATGCACTCTGGCGCATCATAAGGCAATTGCGCAGGGTCACGAAGTTGCGTATCTGCTCACTTATATCTATAAGGAACCGTACATTTTCCATAGTCTTCCAGTTATGGCGCTGCAATCCACGACTCTGGGGACTCCGCAAATTAAAGTCAAGATTAAGAATGCTTACGAAGACATTCTTAAAGTGCTTACTCGCTTGAACAGGGAGGAGGGAATTGAGGGTATTGTGGTTGGCGACATTGTGGGTGCTGGTTGTGCTCAGATACATCAGACTTACTATGACACTATGTGTGAGCAGTTGGGGATGGCTTTGATTATGCCCAATGAGAATCCTTCCAAAGACACTTACGATGTTTTGAAAGAGGAGGTAGATGCTGGTTTGAAGCCTATTATGAACTGCATTAATTTGGATCATTTCGGCGAAGAGTGGCTGGGTCGCGAAATCAACAGCGTATCCATGAAGGATTTGAAGGCGCTATCGGATAGGCAGGGTATAGATGTTTGCAGTGAGGACGGAAGGGGTTTTCACACAATGGTTCTTGATTCACCTCTGTTTAAAGAAAGAATCGAAATTGGGAAATTCAAAAAGAAGGTCAGCAAGGAGCAGTCGAAGTCTTGGAAGCGAAAATGGCTTTACATGGACATTAAAGAAGCATTCCTGAAGCCCAAAACGTAGCTGCGATTTGTTCTGTTGCGCTTGGAAAAAACTATAGCCCCCTTATAAATACTATAAAAGCTAAGGTTTTGTGGTATAGGTAGAGAGCGGGAAGGCAAATTAGATATAACCACAGCGAGTATTCTGTTTAGCGTAGAGGCGTTGCTTTGTGACTGATGTAGTGTTCGTGTTCGAGGTGCATCAACCGCACAGGTTGAAGCGTAACTTGTTCTGGGAAAACCGAGTTTTCGCTCGCTTGAAGAAGCAAGACTTGTTTAGTTACTATTTTGGCAGCGGCGTTGACAGGGAAATCTTTCAGAGGGCAGCGAGGAAATGCTATTTTCCGTCTAACCAGATACTGCTCGATTTGATTGATGCCCATCGGAAAGAGCGAAAGCAGGTTAAGGTTTCGTTCAGCGTCTCAGGTGTTTTTTTGGAACAATGCGAAATGTTCAGCAGAGACCTGTTGGAAACCTTCAAGCAGCTCGCGGCAACGGGCTGTGTTGAGTTTCTGAACCAAACGTATTACCATTCCATCAGCAGCCTCTACCCTGAAAAAAGCGAGTTCATTGAACAGGTGAAAATGCACAGGCAAATAGTGAAAGACCTGTTGGGCTTAACGACTAATGTCTTTGAGAACACTGAACTGCTATACAACAACGCCATTGCGCAGATGGCTGAACACGTGGGTTTCAAAGGAATTTTCACGGAAGGCGTGGAAAAAATACTTGGAGAAAAATCTCCTAATTACCTTTACACGCCGAAAGGCTGCCGAAAAATCAAGCTTTTACTGCGCAACTACAAGTTGACTGACGATGTGGGCTTCCGCTTCAGCGCAAGATGGTGGAGTGAATGGCCGTTGACAGCGGACAAATACGCGCATTGGCTGGCGGACACGCAGGGACACTGCATTAACATTTTCCCTGACTACGAAACATTCGGCGAGCATCATTGGCCAGAAACAGGCATCCACAGTTTCCTAAGGCATTTGCCTGAGGAAATCTTGAAGTGGCCACATTTGAGTATGGCTACACCTTCGGAGGTCATAGCTAAGCATGCATCGCAAGGCGATGTGGATGTTCCTGAAACAGGCGGAACCGTGTCGTGGGCAGATTTAGAGCGTGACAGCAGCGGCTGGCTTGGTAATGCGATGCAGTGGGCGTATTATACGAGTTTGCGGAGGCTGGAGCCGTTTGTTAAGGAAGCGGATGATGCGGATTTGCTGAGGTTGTGGCGTTGTTTCCAGACTAGTGACCACCTGTATTACATGTTTACTGCTGGTGGAGGACCTGGTGCGGTTCATTCGTATTTCAGCCCTTACGAGTCGCCTATGAACGCGTTTGTGACGGCACAGTCGGCTATTTTGGATTTTGAGAGCAGACTGCGGTTGATGACTTTGGCTGCTAATGAGCCTTTTCTGTTTCATACAGCTGCTGGTGATGGGCATTTTACAGGGGTGATGGCGTGGAGTCTGAAGGGGTTCGTGAAGGCGCTGCGCGTGGTAGACGTGAAAGCAGTGGAGTTCCATGATTGCCGAGGTGACTTTGCGAGTTGGGCTGAGCATTCGCTGCAGGATGCGGTTTTGGCGAAGCAACTTGAAAAGCTAAGCGCTGAAGAGTTGAAAGGTGAACCGTTACGAAGCGCAATAATTTGCGTTGCGGAAAAAAGGTTCGCTGCTTTGAGCAGGCAAGTGCAGGCTGCTACGCGGCTGTTTTAGGCGCTCTAGCGTTTGTGCGCATGCGTTTATAAGTTAAAATGCAGTAGTTATTAACTGATAGATGGTGCATCGGGAATGAGGGAAGAGCTTCCGTTTCCAGAAAAGGTTCTGCAGACGCTGCATAATTTGTGTTCGACTGCGGCTGATTTAGCCCGAAGAGGCGAAGAGGTAGCGCGGATTCTGCAGCGTGACCAAGGCGAAATCGAAGGAATTCTTGACGGTTACAAGTCAGAAGGATTCGCTGAAAGCTTTATGGACAGCGAAGGAAAGAAGCGCTATTATTTGACTGGCAGAGGCATAATCAAGGTGTGTTCGCTTTTCACGTAGTGAAAGCCGATGCGGATTATACTTTTTTCTTGGGAGTATCCGCCTAGAATAATCGGCAAACTCGCTGAGTACGTTAGCGCTTTAGCTTCGCAGCTTGTTAGGAATAAGGTTGACACTCACGTGGTTACTTACCATGATTCTTTAACTGGTGTCGTCAGTGAGGGAAACGGCGTGAAAGTGGCGAGGGTCGCAAATCCTGTGCGTACTCACATCAGTGTCTTGACATGGGTTTTAACTTTGAATCAGGAGGTGGAACGCACTGCAGCTAACGTGTATTACCAAGCTGAAAAACGAATAAGCCTCATAGACGTGTTCGACTGGCATTTCATTCCTGCTGCGGTGACTTTGAAAAACGCTTTCGGTGTGCCATTTGTTTATTCGGTTGAGAGTTTGGAGGATCATCGTTCTCCAGCGCCGAGTTCACCTTTCAGTATGGCGATCAAGAGCATCGAGTGGCTGGGTTTTTACGAGGCAGCCAAGATAACCGTTAAATCTGAGTGGATGCGCGGCGAGATTGTCCGTATTCATAATGTTCCAGCCGAAAAGATCCGCGTTGTCCATATTGACTCTAACTCTGGGGTAAAAGACGTTTTGGCTTTATACAAGGCGGTTGCCGCTGGGGGCTTAAACAGCGAATGAAGAGCACGTTAAGCGTTATGATGTTCAGCTGGGAGTTTCCGCCTAGAGTCATCGGAGGCATTTCTCCGCATGTCTATTTTCTGTCAAAAAGCTTGGCGAAAAACGGCGTTAAAGTGTACGTAGTAACCTGTGATTTTCCCGGTGCACCAGCGCATGAGGTTATTGACGGCGTGGAAGTCTACCGTGTGGACTCGTACAGGAATCCTTCGCCTGACTTTGCCACTTGGGTTTACTTGATGAACGTGAACATGCAGCGGGAAGCTGCGTCGCTTGTGGCTAAATTAGCGGGCAAGATTGATGTTTTCCATGCGCATGACTGGCTTGTGGCGAATGCAGGCATAGGTTTGAAGCATGTTTTCAGGAAGCCGCTTCTGGTTACGATGCATTCAACTGAGGTTGGACGCAGGGAAGGCGTGCACACTGATACTGAACGGATGATTCACGAGACTGAAGCGTGGTTAACGTATGAGGCTTGGCGTGTGATTTGCTGCAGCGAGTACATGGTGTCGCATGTTAAGTGGGCGTTCGGGTTGCCAAGCGATAAACTGGTGATGGTGCCGAACGGCGTGAACACGCATGTTTACGAGCGCATTGAGCAGGAGGATTTGCGTTTGTTCCGCAGCAAGTTCGCGTTGCCTGAGGAGAAGCTTGTGTTGTTTGTGGGTAGGCTGGTTTACGAGAAGGGTGCTCACGTGCTGATTAATGCGATACCGAAGGTTTTGGCGAAGGTGAACGCTAAATTCGTTGTTGTGGGTAGCGGTTACATGAAGGAGCAGCTTTCTAACATAGTGAAGAGCATGCGGTTAGAGCACAAAGTGTTGTTTACAGGTTTTCTGGACGAGGAGGCTTTGCTTAAGCTGCAGAAATGCGCGGATGTTTCCGTTGTTCCGTCGCTGTTTGAGCCTTTTGGGATTGTGGCGTTGGAGGCTATGGCGGCGAAGAGTCCGGTTGCGGTTTCAGACACTGGTGGCTTATCGGAGATTGTTGAGCATGACGTGAGCGGCGTTAAGGTTTACCCGAATAATCCTGATTCGCTTGCGTGGGGCATCACGAAGGTGTTGTCGGATGAGAAATTCAGGAGCAGCATCAGAGAGAACGCTTACCGCAGGGTGCAGGAGAAGTATGACTGGGACAAGATTGCGCAGCAGACCAAGCTGGTGTACGAGGCTGTTTTAGGAGAGTACTCGAAAAGTTTCTGGGCGTAAACAGCCAAGTGAACTAGCGCGCGGAAAAAACTATAGCCCCCTTATTAATAGTTTATATAGCGCCTAAAGCGCTGTGCGGGATAGACCCTCTATAGGTTTCTGCATAGAACCACTGATAGGATTCAAATATGACTGCGTCTCCAAAGACGAAATGCGAGTAGAAAGCGCAAGTGCTCTGCAGCTTATGCTATTTGAATTTTTTTGCCTATTGAACTGTATATGTTCTTTTCGATTGTGCTTTTATGGTTCCGTATCCTGTCCACAACCGCGTTGTACTCCTGCTCTTTAACAGCCTCATGTGTTTCAGCGCTCAGTTTTCTCGCCTTAAGCAGTCCAACTTGCTCCTCAAACGCAGAAACACTGCGTCTTATCTCATCCAACTGCTCTGAAGCCAAAAGCTGCTTTTGCCGTTCAGCCACCTCAATACATCGCCTATGTAACGTTGCTAAGGAATCCTGCCGGAGAATGCAGCCTAAGGCTTGTTCAGCTTTCCGTGCTTTCTCAGGCTTAAGCTTCAACGCGTCTGAATCCATCAAACGTGCACATTTCTCCAAAATCTGCTTCAGCATTGGGCATCCTGCTTCTTCGGCTGCTAACGCCGCAAAAGGCTTATCCAGATACTGGTTGAGTCTGCTGAGCTCATCTTGAGTTAAGCCTGCGCCGCCGCCTTGAAACGCTAACGCTTGCATCTTGATGAATGGCTTCTGCAGATGCCGCAACTCATTCTTCGCTTCATTGTTTAACGCTTCGATTTCAGCCTCCAAAAGACGCAGTTGATCTATGGGTCCCTTGTTTTTCAAATCGGCAATTTTCTGCTCCAACTCAGTGATTTCTGCCTCCAACGGAAACCGTTCGTTCTTCAGCTTTTCCCTTTGTGCAGCTATATCAGACAGCTGCTTCTCAAGAGCCTGAAGCTCGCTTAATAGCTGGAAGGTTTCCTCCAGAGTCTTAGTCTTGACGTACTCTTTAGTTAAGAAGTCATTCAAAGCGGTAAACGTCAATTTTGTCTTTTCGTAAACAGCCAAAAACTTCCTTCGGTCGATGATGAAAAAAGGCGAAATCCGCGGAAACCAGTTCTTGATATCTATTTCCGTCACCAAGAACACTTTCTGGGTTTCCTGTGCGAAACGGTTTAAGCCGTCATACGAAACTTGCTCGGGGGCGTTAAGCTTTCTGAGGCGGTCGAGAAACAGTCGGGCAAGTTTGTTCAAGGCGCGGGCGCGGTTGTAAACGCGCAAATTGCGCCTTTCGATTTCCCTTGCACTGTTATCCAATAGCATTTTGCTGGCGTCAGTTAAACTCTGAAGCGCTGCGTGAGTTTCATCGCGGAGTTTCTGGGCTTGCGCGTGCACGGGAGTGAGTATGGCGCTGGTTTCTTTTTCAAGCCAACTTTTCAGTTCGGTTGAGGAGAATTTGGGTTCCGACACGCTTCTCACAACGCCAATATAATTAGCGGTTCGTGTTTATCAATTTTAGCCAAATTCTAGCCATAATCATAATACGCAGTATTGAGTAGCTACTCTTAAATAATTACGCTGCAGTAAAACAGCCAAAAAGAGACGGATAAAACATGAACACAAAAAACATCGCCTTCGCAATAATGATGGGCGCCCTCGGAAACGTCCTCTTCCTAATCTCCTACCTAACAGGACAAATCGCACAAGGCATAGCACTGGACCTCTCACTAATCGGCGTCTTCATCGCAGGCTTCTACGGCGGACCAATCACAGGGTTAGCAGCAGGACTCATCGCAGGAATAATCCCCGGCGTAATGTTCGGACCCCTAGGCAACGGCGGCGCCCTCGGCTTAATCGGCTTACCAATAGGAAAAGCGCTCACGGGCTTAACAACTGGGCTAATCGCAAAAGCGCTGAAACTGCAGCAGAGAAAACACCAATCACTCATCACCGCACCAGCCACGCTGCTGGCTTACATCCCAGAAGGCGTATTCACCTACGCTTACTTCAGTCTGCTCCTGCCGCTCTTCATGGGCGGAATGCTGCCCATGGCAGTAATCTTTACGATACTGCTTAAGGCTATGGGAGAAGTGATCGTGATGAGCGTGATAATGGCTGCTTTGATAGGCAACACAGGATTCAAAGACTTCGTAAATGCCCACTTCAGGGTAACAATACCAAAAGAAAAGTAGCCGAAAAAGCTGCGAACTTAAGCGTTAACACTGAAGCTTTCTTTTAACGCTTCAGCATTTATTTTTCCTGCTCTGAGCGTATTGCCTGTTTTCGCATTGTTGACTACGAGCACTGCAGGCGCGAACAGGTTGTGGTCTATCTTGTAGAAGTCGCGGTCGGCTTCGCGGAAAATCTGCAGGAAAGGCTTCCCATAATCCTTGCTGCATATGGAAGGCGCCTGCTCCACTATTCGCTGGAGTGCCGCTTCATCTTCGCAGTCTACTGTGCAGTACACCGTGCCGCCGTAGAGTATCGCGTCGTTCGTCCGAGCCATCGCCACCTCGAAGTCCCTGCCTAACGGCGGAATCGGCGCGTAACCGCATGCGTAACGGATGGCTTTCGGACTTAAACCTAAAGTGCGCAGTTTATGAATGCCCACCTCAACCACTCTGCCTGTGACCTGAGTTAACCCAGCAACGCTCGCCGTAGGAGCTGCAACCACTATTAGATTTTCGGCTTTGATGCCGCAGGCAACGGTGACTTTCTCGATAAGTGCGTCCGAGGGCAAGCAGTTGCTTTCCAACGTTAGTACTGTCTTATCAGAGGAGTCCCTGTAGCCGATTTCCTCGTAAACGTCTTTAGGCTTCAACGCTAAGGCACGCGCTGGACCCGAACCGATGGCAATTGAGCCGTCGGGTTCTTTTATGCGCCAGCCTGCAAACTGGGAACCCAACGCTGCCACTGCAGGGTAGTCCGTGGACACGGTTATGGAGGGAAACGTCAAGTCGCCGTATGCCTTGAAGCCAATTTGGGCTTTTCCAGCGCCGCCCATGCAGAGTTCAGTCAGCATTTTTCCAGCTTGGAAACCGCCAGCGACGTTTACGCCTGCGTCTACAACTGTGGCGCCTGCGCTGCTTGTGGAAGCGTGCACTCCGTAGAAAGCTTGTTTTTTCAGGAGTTTCTTTGCAAGTTTCCACGCCAAACGGTTTACGCTCAAAGTTTCATGCAATTTCTCCGCGCATCCTACAAATACTTCTCGTACATGCTTAAATGAGGGTTAACGGCTTTGGAGACAAAAATTTTTCCTGAGCCGCTCTCAGCTAAATCGCCGAGGAAAACGTAAAACGGACCAGCCGCGGTTTCAGTTTCATCCACTTTGACTTTGGGCTTTATGCTGTCAATCGTGAATGTGGGCATAACTTCTTGCAGAGCGCCTGCGATTATGATTTTGCCGCCAGTCATGCACGCGCCAACCCGTGTGCCGCATTCTTTCTGAACGTAAACTGTGCCATCGCCCATTCGGAAACCCAAGAAGGGTCCAGCGTTGCCGCGGATTTTGATTACGCCGCCGCGCATGAAAACCGCTGAGTCACTGCCTACGTTGCCATGGACTATAATTGTGCCGCCGCGCATGCCAGTGCTGCTGCCTCGGTACGGTGAAGCCAGATAGTCACCTGCGTTGCCGTGGATTTCGATTAAGCCCTTTTTCATGTCTGAGCCTGCCCATCCGCCTGCGTCGCCGTTGACTGTAATTTTGCCGCCCGCCATTTTTTCGCCTACGTGCATGCCTATGTTGCCGTTGACGACGATCTCGCCGTTTTTCATGCCCATGCCCACGCGGCGCACTTTGCTTGCGTCGCCGTTAATGACTATGCTCGGATTTTCCGCAGCGGTTTCTTCTATTGCAAATAAGTCGCCGAGGGTTTTCTGCTTGTTGCCTTCCCAGACGCTCAGAGCCGCGATTTCAGCGGTTGTTTTGCCTTTGAACACGTCTGGGTTGATGCATTCAGCCATTACGGGATATTGGAATTTTTTGAGTGGAGACAAGGTTATCATTTTAGACATCCGCCTTCACAGTTATTGGGCTTGGAACCTTAACGTAGTGGTCGAACACTGGATAATTGTCATATTCAACTGTCCAGTACTCTTTGAATCGGCGTTTCATTTCCTCATCAACCTTGACCTGCTCAGCAGTCTGCACATCAAGCCAAATGGTTTTGCCGTCCACATGCTGAGTTATCTCGCCGTCTTTCACGACGACCTTGCCGTCTTTAAGCGTGTACGCTGCATTGCCGAAAGCCCTCCGCGCTGTCTTGTACTTTCGTGCAATGTCCGTTTTCTCAGGGTTAATGTTGTAGATGGCTATGTCAGCGTCAGCGCCCACGCCCAAGTGCCCCTTCTCCTTTAACCCTAAAGCCTTCGCTTGCCCTGCACGTGTGACGATTGCGATGTCGTAAAGTGTCAACTCACGCGTTATGGATGGCAGCAGGCTTTTCTTTTGAGCTTTCTTATGGCACTTCTTCAGCGTTGCCATGCGCGCTTTCTTGCTGCTAAGCCACGCGATAATTTTTGGATAGGCGAAAAATGGTCCGCCGTTCGGGTGGTCTGTGGTTAGAAACATCTTCCACGGATCCTCGATTAAAAGCGCGAGCTCTAAGGCAATGGACCACTGCGTAGCGTTCACAGCGTTATTTCGCTTATAGTGGAAGGGTATGATGCCGCCGCTTGTTTCCGTTTCGATATCAGTATTAACCCACTTGTGACCACTTAACTCGTAAAGCGTGTACTCGAAGGGACCGTCAGCCGTCATCGTCGTAGTATCCGTGAATATCACTTGCCCCATGTCAAAGGTTATGTGGTTGTGAGCATTGATGTACTTGGAGATCTCCTCTGCGCCTGACCGCATGTTGCCCCAGCCGTCACCCGCGAAACTGCTAAACTGCAAATGCGTAATATGCGCCACGGGTTTGTCGCCGCTGGCTACGCTTTCCAATGCACGCATGGTTTCCAGCGTTGTAGCGTAGTTGCCTGGCAGACCAAGATTATTCGTGTGCAAATGAATAGTGTGCGGCAGATTCAGCATCTTGTTAACCTTAGCGAGACCGCACATTATCTCTCGTGGCGTTATGCAAAAGTTAGGAACTTCATCGTCTATGCTGTGAACATTTCTCCCAAAACCCCAAGATTCTAAGCCGCCTGGGTTGACGATTTTGATGGCGTAGCCTTTAGACGTGCCCATCATCCACGCAACGTACCTCGCGCATTCAGTCAAATCGCCTTTCCGCAGGTACTCAAGCACGAACCACCAGTCGCCGAGAAGCGGGTAACTCGCCTTATCCAGCATCGGCGTGTCATTCAATTCTTCATGCGTGTGCTTGGCTTCCAAAGGCGGCATAGACGGATTCATTATTGTGGTGTAACCCATCTTGGAATAGCGGTAACCTGTCACGAAGGTAGACGGAATCGAGTAGCCGACACCTGACCGCGTCAACGGTGTTTTGCGCACCACATCTTTAACGTGGTCTTCAGGGCGCATGAGCCTGCCCGTGTTCACTTCCGCTCCAGCGATGTGCGTGTGTATGTCCACGCCGCCGGGCATAACCGTCAAGCCTGTCGCGTCAATTTTTTTCGCCCTGCGCTCGTTAACGGATCCAACTATCTTGCCGTCTTTGATGGCTATGTCCATTTTTTCGCCGTTAATCCTGTTTATCGGGTCAAAAACAAAGCCGTTCTTAATCAGCATTTCAGCCATCTTACGCAGCCTCCGCTTGTTTAGCCATTTTTTGAGCCTTGATGATTCGCACTTCCTCGAGAATGCGTTTCAAAATTTCCTCGTCTGGAAGGATGCCTGCTGGCGGTTCCACCACTTTCTTAAGCGGCAAAGGCACGTTATCCATGCGGTAAGCGGTGCCGCCGACTTCTATACCGACGAACGCGGAAGGAAACACAATATCGGCTAACATCGCCGTGGCGTTCATGTGAGGGTCAATCACGATAAGCGGTGTTTTAACCATGTGCTCCACGGCTCTCTTCGGAAAAGTCGCACCCGGATCTGCTGCAATGACTAATGAGGCATCGGATTCGCCGCGTAAGAGAACATCCATGCATGTTGTTTCGCCGGGGTTATACCGCGGGTAGCCTAGTGAAAAGTCAACGCCGTATGGATAGCCACTTTGCCAAGTGGAAACTATGTTAGCGCCTGCGACGTTGAAGTGCCCACGCATGGGCATGATTGCGAATTTGGTGCGCCTGTTCAAGTCGCGTATTAATGATATAGCCACGTCTATGTTTCTGAACTTGCCTGCGCTCTGGGTTAAACCCATACCGAAGAAAATGACGCCGAAGTTGCAGTTCACCAACGCGTCAGCCACTTCCTCCAAGTACTCCACAGGTATGCCACCGACCTTATCCACATCAAGCTCGTGATCTCGCACTAGTGCTCTTATCGCTTGCATTACCTCATAGTCCTTGTTTGGTTCCACCTGAATGAAGTAATCAGCCATTTCAGCGGTCATTGATTTTCTAACATCGATTACTATGAGCTTGCGCCCATCCTTCTTCAAAGTCTGAGGTGGCCCGCTTATGGTGCAGGCTTGAGTTTGTGGTCTCGGGCGGGATTTCACGAATTCCAATCTTTCTGCGCTTACGAGTTTCTTCTTGCCTGCTGCTGCCTTGACCTTCTGCAAGTAAGCCTTCCAAGCACTGTCCTCAAATCTGCCCTCAGTGAAGCTTGTATATCTTTCAAGGTGCCGTGGATGTGCGCTCCACGGGTCGCAGCCCCAGTAAAGCATCAAATCCGCACGGTGCCTAATCTGACCCAAAGTGCACGTGGGAATGCCTACCTCCTGAACGCTTAAAATCGAAGGACCATGGCAGACAACCGCCGTGTTATCAAGCACGCCGCCAACTTCTTCAGCTAACTCCACGCCCACGCGTTGAGCTTCACAGTTTGTGGAGCTCCAACCGTAAAGAATCGGGTAATTCGCGTTCGCAAGAATTTCCGCCGCCTTGTGAACCGCCTCGTCCATGGAGACGGGCACAAACTTGCCGTCTTTGCGAACCAACGGCGTCCTAATACGATGCTCACTCTTATAACCCAAGTACTTGGATTCGCACATGGCGCAGCCGTTTTTCACTTTCACGACTTCATTATTCTCAACCGTTAACTCAATATCGTCACACAAACTGCCGCATACTGGGCACGTTACAGCTTTAACTATTGACACTTTCTTTTTACCTCCCAAATTGACTTTTGAAAAGCTCCTTCATGCTGAGAACAGGCTTATCTGGCGCCGCTTCCACTTCAGCAGGCGTTCCTTTGAATGAGGGCATGCCGATGCTTGTGGTTGAGTCGCTCACAATGGCGTTCGCCCATGGACCATAAGGAATGTAAATTAAGCCAGGCGTTGAGCCGCGGGTGTATTTCACGGCTTTGAGAACCACGGAGCCATTCGGCGTCGTCACCAGAACATTGGTGTTGTTTCTCACGCCGAGTTTCTTCATGTCCTCAGCATCCATGTAGACCATTGAACAAGCCTCAAAGTATCCATGTGAACTTTTTCCCTGCTCTTTCCCCACGCCTTGCTCAATCGTTCTTCCCGTGAGCAAGGTCACGCGCAACTTTGGCTGCACCATGAAGTCCGACCTTATCAATAGAAATTAAAATGCTTATATTTAAGAGTAAGTTCAAAAATCCGCAAGTTTCAACACCAATAGCACCCTGTTCCGAAAGCGCCGCAAACCACGCTTGACTAAAGCATTGATGCCTACTTTGGCTCTGATTAGATGTCGTCAGGAATTTTAACATAGATTTTCCCATCTTGAATCTTGCACTCATACGTCAAAAGTTTAATTTGCTTAGCCTTCTGGTATTCGCCGCTGCGAACGTCAAAGCTCCAGCCGTGACAAGGACATGTGACAATGTACTCTTTCAGTTTTCCGTTGGCAAGAGAACATCCCATGTGCGGACAGCGATTCGAAACGCCGTAAACTTCTGCACCATGCCGCACCAGCAAGATTCCTCTGCCTGCGACATTAACGAGTTTCATTGAGCCCTCCTTCAGCTCGCCTTCGCCTATTGCTTCCACAAAATCGTCTTCAGCCAAACCAATCACCCTCTCCGTTCGCAACAGAAAAAAAGGGAGCGCGCCAACCCTATTTGGTTGGCAGCTCTTTTTTGCATAGGAACCAATCGATGTACTCGAAGCCTTCATGCTGGCGCTGTTCAGCGGCGTCAGTGGTGGTCGGCGGTGGAACGATTACTTTGTCGCCTGGTCGCCAATTAGCGGGCATAGCCACCTTGTATTTGTCTGCCGTCTGCAAAGCGTCTACCACTCGCAGTACTTCGTCCATGTTTCTGCCTACGTTCAGCGGATAATAAACCACAGCTCTCAGCGTCATTTCTGGGTCGATGAAGAATACGCAGCGGATTGCGGCTGTCGTGCTTTCGCCTGGGTGAATCATGCCGTATAGCGTGGCGACTTTCATGTCTAAATCTGCGATTACTGGGAAGGGGATGTCTACGCCGAGCTTCTCCTTTATCCTGCGTATCCACGCGATGTGCGAGTAGAGGCTGTCGATGCTTAAGCCTATGAGCTGCACGTTTCGCTTTGTTAATTCATCGTTTATTTTTGCAAAAGCAACGAATTCAGTAGTGCACACGGGGGTGAAGTCAGCTGGATGCGAGAACAGTATCACCCATTTGCCTCGGTAGTCTGAGAGTTTAATTTTGCCTTTTGTGGTTACCGCTTCGAAATCGGGGGCGGTTTCGCCGATCCGGGGGATAACGGGTTTTGGTTCGCATTTTTCTTCCATATTCCACACCATCATATAATTTTTCAGGAACAAAATGCTTATTAGTAGTCGCCTAATATTTATTTATCGGAACAAAACGTTACCGAAACATCCTAAAAAAGTGCGGAATCAGGAAATTAACATGATGAATCCAGACGAAGTTGACAGGAAAATACTCCAAATGCTGGAGCAAGACAGCCGAAGGTCGTTCAACGAGATAGCGCAGAAGCTGAAGTTAAGCGAGTCAGCGATACGAAAAAGAGTGATGGCGCTGCAGGACAAGGGCGTAATCAAAAAGTTCACCATTCAAGTGGACCCGGCGAAACTGGGTGCCCACAGCGTTTCGATAGTAGGCGTAGACGCTGAACCGACGAAACTGCTGGAAGTTGCCCAAAAACTCTGCGAGCTAAACGAAATCAAAAGCGTCGCCACATCCACAGGAGACCACATGATAATGACCGAGATATGGACAAGCGACGGGCGAGAACTAACGAAGCTTCTGTCTGAGAAAATCGGGGCAATAGGCGGCGTCAAAAGAATCTGCCCTGCGATGATACTGGAAAAATTCAAAGAGTAACCCATACCAACGTATAAACAGCTAAAAACTGACTCTTTCCATGTGTGTGTAAATGTTCATGCGTTTGCCGCGCACGAAACCAACCAAAGTCAAATTCGCCGCTTCGGCAACAGTAACACCCGAAGTCAACGCAGCAGCGATTGAGGCTACAATCGGCAAGCCAACTTTGGCAGCTTTGAACGCTACGTCACCTGACATGCGCCCGCTCAAGGCTAAAAAGCACGCGGCAAAATCCGCTTGGCTTAAGGCTGCCATGCCGATTACTTTATCTACAGCATTATGCCTGCCAACATCCTCAGCCAAAGCTATTAACGCGCCGTCACCCTTGTAAATGGCGGCAACATGCAGACCACCCGTCTGCCTGAAGCCTTCAGCCTTAAAGTTGAGCTGGTTGACACTGTCGAAGATTACTTGCGCTTTAACCGCCAAGTTCGATGTGGCTTGGGGGGTTTTACCCGCGTACTGGTACGCGGCGTCGCTACCGCAGGCTGAAAGGATGACGCGTGTGTGCAGTCTTGAGAGTCTGATGCGGTCTTCAACGTTAACGGTTGGCTTAAGCTTAACGTGGCATGTGCCTTTGTCTTCTTTAAGCTGTACAGCCTCGATTTCTTCGGTGGATTTGAGTACGCCTTCAGAGAGCAAGTGTCCCACTGCTAACTCTTTGAGGTTTGTGGGTGAGCACAGGATGGTTGCCCAGAAAGTCGTGTTGACGAACAAGTGCAGGGGTGTTTCCTCGGCGATGTAGTCGCTGGTTTTCCGTGCGTTGCCTGTTGCGAGGTCAAGTTTTACTATGTCAACTTGGCGCATGGTGTTCACCACTTCACTTTAGTCTGCGCTTGGTATTTAAGAATAGGTTTCTGTTGCAGGTTAGGGTCGGTAGCCGTTGAGAGTGCACAGCGCCAGCGCCGCAGCGGTTAGGTCAGCAGTGGTGCCGGGGTTGTAGCGGTTTCCCGAATTCCTGAGCTTCTTGTCGAAGGCGATTATGCTCTGTTTGCCTTCTGCCGTGTCTGCACCGCCTAATTCGAGGATGCGCTGGGCGTCGCGTGAAATCTCGGCTGTTTTTTCCCTGCCGACTTTTCTGGCTATGAACGTGTCGGGGCGTTCAGAGAGAACTTTCAGGAAAGTGTGCAGGATAGCCGTGGTTAAGTCTCTGCTCTTCAGCTGCTCCATGAGGTGTGGGTAAGCGAGATTGAACGTTATCGCGTAGTTGTTGACCCATTCCGAGCAGATGTCGTCGTAGCCTGCGGCGATTTGGAAAACCTTGAACAGTGAAACTTGCTCTTTAAGCAAGCGTTCTTTCGAGTGGGGGTCGCGGACGTCCAAGTCTGGTGCGCCGTTGAGTCCGCTGGGTTTAGCTATGTCTATGGCTTCGTAAAGGTAAACTGCGTCCTGAGGCGTCGTTGACTCCACTGCCAATTTCAGGTTGCGCCTCAGCTCTGCAAAGTCAAAGCCGTTGCCCTGCATCTGCGTCATGCCAGCCGCAACCGCCAAAGGCACGAACAGCATAACCGTGCCGATTAGTGTGTTGCCGCCTTTCTGCCACGCGTCGATGTCCGCGGCGCAGTCGCGTATGAGCTTGCCTATGCCTGCGTTGCTTATGGGCAACTTGCGGTTTGCTATGGCGATGCCGCGGTTTGCTGCTTCCTCAAAAGACGCGCGTGCGGCTACTGCTGAGGCTAGGAAATGCTCCACGCGTGTGCCTTCGAAGCCTACTACGAAGTTTACGTTTCCGGGTTTGTCGGCGCTGACTTCGAGCAGTATGGCGAGTTCTAGGCATTTGGCGATGTGTTTGGCTTTGTCGCAGTGGGGCATGAGTGGAAATGGTTCAAAAAAGGTTTATTAACGTTGTGTAAAAAACTACAAACAATTGAAGCTGTTTACATAATGCACAAGGGTGTTTTCGTGGTGCGAGCCCGTGAAGGTGAACTAATCAAGACAGGCAATCAAGTGGTTTTTGACGTTAAGGGCTTGGTGCACCCGCCGAGCCGCATCGTTGCGTTTCCACGTTTCATTCCTTCACCTGAGGGCAGCCGCGGGCGCGGCAAGGCTTTGTATGGCAAAGTGTACAGCCTCAGCGAGCGGTTCAGGTTTCTGCAGGAAAACGCACCCGAGCTTATAGTGCGTGACAGCGTGTTTGATGAGGTTTTATGCGAAGTTCCAGCTGAAGCGGTCACGCGGCATTATAATCCTGTCGAAAAGCTCAGAAGACTTCGTGCAGCTAAAGCATTGAGTGAGTTGGAGAGGAAAGCTGTGCAGTTGGCTGAGACGCTTAAGCAAGCTGCGGGTATCCCGTGGCGTTCGATTGGTATTTCGGGTTCGCTGCTGGTTGGTTTGCACACGTTTCAGTCGGACATTGACCCAGTTGTTTACGGTGTTGAAAGCTGCGGCAAAGCCTACGCAGCACTGGAAAGCCTGCTGAATTCGGGTGCTTCACGGTTTAGGCGTTACAGCCGCGGCGAGTTGCATGCGCTGTTCGATTTCCGTTCGAAGGATACTATGATGAGCTTCGAGGACTTCGAAAGAGTCGAATCGAGGAAAGCGTTTCAAGGCATGTTTGATGGGACAGATTATTTTGTGCGCTTCGTGAAAGACTGGAACGAGATAGATGAGCAGTACGGTGACGTGTGCTACAAGAACAGTGGCTACGTGAAGGTAACAGCGACGGTGGCGGATGACGCTGAGGCGCTTTTCACGCCGTGCACGTATAAGCTGGACAGGGTTGAGGTTATTGAAGGCGCAAGGCTGGAGCCAATAAGGGAGATTGTGTCGTTCCGCGGCAGGTTCTGCCAACAAGCCCGAACTGGCGACGCCATAACCGCACAGGGGAAAGTTGAGCGCGTTTTTGACAAGCGAACAGGCTGCGAATACTATAGGCTGATTTTGGGTAATTTGCCCTCGGATTTCATGGTGCTGTCACGGGTTTAACGCGGCAACTTTGAGCACTTGCTCGTAGTAGCGTGGGCAATAGGTTAAGGCGATTTGGTGGAAATTGCCTTTCGGAGTTATGACTTCTTCCAAGTTGCCCTCGACTGTGACTGTTTCGTCTTTTTGTGCTTGTGCTCGGAATTCTTCCATGTACGAAATTACGCGTACTGCTTCAAGTGCATCTCTTGTGCCAGCTAAGACTTTTAGGGGTTTTATGCCGTAGACTGACGGAATGAACGGTGCGTCGTTGTCTGCTATTATGTGGGCGGTGATTTTCACCCAGTCTTTCCGTAGAATCCGCACTTTTGAATCGTATTCTGAGGTTATTTCGCTCCATGCTTTTACGGGTTCAAACTCTGCTTTTATGGTTCTGCCGCCTCTGGCGTCGTTGAATAGTCCGTAGATTTGTTTGCGTTTCTGGTGCCAAATGAACTCTTTGACTGTGTAGTTTTTGAACCGCCACTTCTTGCCAGCCATAACATCATCAGAGCTGAATTCGTTTCTGAAGCCCGAGTGTGCGTCAGCGTAAAAGTCTGCGAGTGTATCTCGGATTTTATCGTTTTCACGTGCGCCGTAAACTACGAGGTCTATATCTGAAAGCTTCGGGTGATGGAAGCCGTGGAGCATGCTGCCGAACACGCCGAAATCCGCCGTTGACAAGCCTGAACGCTGCGAAACAATGTTTAAGACGCGTTCTGTAGCGTCTTGAAGCTCATCTTTCACTTCCACCGCAATCAACGCTTTCAAGCGTTCTTCGGGTTTCCGCACTTCAGCGATGGCGTTTTGCTTGATGCCTACGACGCGTGTTCCGAGCATTTCGTGGAAAACCGTGTACTGTGGAAAACGTGCGGACACGAGTTTCATGCCTTCGTCATTGTAAAACTTGTAGAAAAGCTGGTTTCCGCCTGTTCTCGGGGCTCTTGGGTCTTTTGAGGTGAAAACTCGTGCGGAGGCGTATTCAGCGTCGCATATGAACGCGTTTGGCGGATGTGAGTAGCCGAAGACGCGGAGGATTAAGCCTTCAGGCGTGATTGCTGCGTCGCGGTCTCTAAGCTTTAAAGTGGCCAAATGTATTCTTCCTCTGAGGTGGCTGTGCCTACGATGACTTGGTAGGTGACTTCGCCTGTTTTGATTGATTCGACGCGTTCGAGTGTGCCTGCGACTTTGATTGGGTTGCCTGCTCTTGCGACGTTGCGGTAGCAGCCTATGTTGGCGACGACGCGGTCTGGGATTCTGTCGGCGGGCAGTTCAGACTCTGCGTTTAGCGGCTTGTAGTCGGTGATTTTGTAGGTTGCTGGGCGGAACATGTTTTCTGTGTCGTCGCTTACGGTGCATTGGAAGCGTAGCGGCTTAAGCGATGAAAAGCGGTGCATGCCATATTGGGTTTTGATTTCCTCTGGCTTTCGTGTAGCGTTGTACATGAAGATTTTTTTGTTGTAGCGTCCTTGGAATTTTCTCGCTGCTTCTATGCGGTTGCCTGCGATGTAGCTTAGCTTGCCCGCGTCAACGAGTCTTGCGATGGCTGCTTCCACTTTGCGGAAGTTTTGTGAGCCGTAGACGACGAAGTCTATGTCCGATTCAGGAGCGTGCATGTTCAGGGCGATGGAGCCGTGGACGCCGAAGTCTTCTGTGCCCACTTTTGACTCTTCGGATATCATGCTGATTAACTCTAGCGCCATCTTCTGCAACGTGTCAAGCTGCTTTAGCTGTTTTAAGGCGGTTAAACAGTTTTTGGGAACGTAAACGTGCTCGATGAGGTTTAACGGTGCAGAGATTAACTCTTTGTTTCGCAAATAGCAGTAGTAGAGGTAGGCGGGAAAGTTTTTCCTGAACGTGGCGATGAAGGACTTGTAGTTTTTAGCCGTGTACAGTTTCTCCGCTCTGAAAAGCGTCTTCTCGCCGTAGCGCCATGTGCGCTCCAGCATGTCAACATTAAAAAGCTCTTTGAACTCTGCTGGAATATACTTTAGGAATGCGAACACGCGGTTGTTTGGATGTTCATAACCGAAGGTGTTGAATATGAAGTCTTCTCGGGTTACGAAGGTGTCCCCGTCCGCGGGAACCCAGTTGGTTGGTGAAGCCGTTTTAACACACCGCGCAATAGATGGAAACTGAAGACTAAAAAAGCTATTGCATAAAACATGTGAGGGCATCATGGACAGAAGAGGCGTCAAGAACAACAGCAGTATTGAGTTTGGTTAAGAACCCTTTGTCGGAAACGCTTTTACAGCAGCGGTAGCCCTATGTTGAATAGGAAGAAAAGGGTTGATGCTTGTGAAAAGGAAGGCATCGGCACTAACGCTTATCATGGCGCTTTTATTTTTAACTTTAGCTGGAATGCATACTCTTGAGGCGGCAAAAGCAAATTTCCTGCCAGCGCCAGCCATCCAAGTCTATTCTCCAGCACCGGGAACCTACACAAACAAATCAATCTCCCTCAGCGTAACAGTCAACATTTTGGATAACTCTCCAGAAATTGTGCGCTTCCTCTTCAGCATCGACGGAAAGCCAAATGCAACCCTGACCAATTTTAGCAGGACAAGCAACGTGTGGTTTGACCCAAGCAAGAAAGGCACGCAATTCCATGTTGAATCCGTCTTGGACAACCTGAGTGAAGGAAACCACACGCTAAAGGTTTTTTCACAAGATGCTGAAGGCGAGGAAATGTCCTACTCAGTGGAATTCACAATCGATACACAGTACAAATACCCAATAGTCTTAATCCTCTCTCCTCAAAACACAACCTATGCTACAACTGATGTGCCTTTGACGTGGATTTGTGATGAACAAATCGTGTCAGCCGACTACTGGCTGGACGCTCCTCTTTACGGCTCTACGACTTTACAGGGCAACACAACTTTAACTGGGCTGTCAAATGGCACGCATACAATAACAGTTTATGTTTTCACTGAAAGAGGACAAGCTAACTCCCCAATAATCCACTTCACAGTTAACTCAGAAACGCAACAACAAACAGAACCCTTCCCAATAGGCATTGTCGCGGCTGCGCTTGCCGTAGCAGTTTTCGCGGTTGCTGGTTTACTTCAAAAAACACGGGTAAACTGAATTGCCAACCTATAGACATGGATTACCTCATTAAAAAATTTCAAATAGCCGAATGCCCCTTCTATGTTGAGAGGGAAATCACATGCTCGATAGAGCTTTTTCTGTTCCCTTCGACGCACCTCTTGCACCTAACAAACCAGCAACTTATGCCTCTTATAGAAGGATAGCCAAGCCACTCTATGTTGCCGCAGCGGTAATTGCGGTTGTAGCTGTTGCTGTGGCGTTTTTGGTCCAGCAAGGCGCCGCCATTATACCGCTCAGCGTGGAGTACACCGTAGGAGAAAAAATGATATACCACACAACAGAAACGATAGAGTATCAGCCATCAAACGCAACAACCACAGATTTACCACCGTTTGCACCAGACCTAAGTAAAATAAACGTGTCCGCCACAACCATTGTAGAAGTCACGGACTTCGACAATGAAACCTACACTTTAAACCACACCTCAAATCTGGACACGGGTACACAACTCATAACAGCATCATTTGTCGAAAAACTAAACAAAACAGGATACTCCACACGAATCGCAGTGCAAGGACCCGTGCTGCCATCCAACACCACAAGCAGCACCGTAATCACAGGACTACTGGAACGCCCAGAAGTCAAAGTAGGCGAAACCTGGGAAATCCCCCTCAGCTCAACCAGCCCAAACGTCACCATCACAGGAGCCATGACGCTAACGTTCGCAGGCATAGAAAACATCACCGTGCCAGCAGGCACTTACCAAGTCTACAGAATAGACGCCGCAAGCAGCAACGTGACAATCACAATTAACCCGCAACCAAACACCAACACGACAATATCCACCATAATCAGCAGCAAAGGGCAGATGTACATAGAATACGGTACAGGACGCCGAATCGCAACCACAACCCAAAGCACAGTCTACAACGAAGCAATCGGTCTGAACTACACTCTTACAGCCAACACAACACTTATAGAACACATAAAACCAACAAGTAGCGGCTCCACGATAGCAGCCATGCTATTCTTGCTCTAAATAAGCGGAGAATAGTCTGCCCAAGTAGCTATCTGCCGCAGATCAGATAGTATGCCTTGTGGTCCGTGGCGAGTACTCCGTTTTATTATGGCAATCCCATGGGAATTTTGGCTGTTCCTATCTCTTCGTTGACTTCGAGTATTTTGCATGTTGTCACCGCTAGGGGTTTCAGTCGGCATTCGGTTCTGTAGGCGAACATGCTGGTTAACTTGTCTACATCTGGAGTGCGCAGTAGGTTTTGCGTGGCTTTCTGATCTGTCGTATTTGTCTGTTCACCAGATTAAGCTTACGTGGCTACAGTGGGCGAGTTGGTGCAGCAGGGCGCAATACTCCATGTAATTTCCAATTTCTGTTAAACCCCAACGGCTTCTGCTGGCTCTGCGTTGCCTCGTGCCAACGATTTGACTGCAAACAGGTATCGGCTGTAAATGCTGTGCGGCAGGCAAGAGGCGTTAAGCCCAAAAACAGCTTAAAAAGCCCATGCGCCGCTTGCGAATAACCATGTAAAAACTATTAGCCATGCCAAGGAAGACGCTACAATTCCGAGGGTGACGGATTTTTTCTTGGAAACAAGTGCTAACACTAGGAACATGGGGAACATCGTCAGCACGTAACGTGGTATGCTTAGCCAGAAACTTATGGAAACTGCAAGCATCCAATTGGACAGCATGTAAACCTGATAGGAAGGACGCAGTTTAGAGAAGTAGCCAGCCAAAACCATAAACAAGCCCAAACCCGCGAAGATAACCTGTGCATACCCAACCGTCAGGCTGTCGGGGAATGTGCTGTGGCTTGGCCAATTTAACGCTTGAACCAAACCCGCCAACGGGTCAAAAGTCTCGTACCAGTGCGTGCGCTGGATATCCATAAACGTGAAAAATCCCCCAGTCACTGCATAATTAATCAGCAAATACACGAAGAAACCCAAAACAGGCAAACCTGCCCACAGCAGCCTCAAATCTGCTGCTTTCGGCTTCCACTCCTTCTGGTGCAGATACTCCACAGCCAACACAAGCAACATCAGCACTCCAGCCAACCGCGTCAACGACGCAAGCAAACCTAGAACCCCCGCAAAGCCCCATCTGCCTCCTCTAGCATAATACAGGCTGGCGATGACCAGCGTCAAAAACAAGCTCTCAGTGAAGACGGCTGACAAAAAATAAGCAGTTGGAAAAACGAAGAGAAACAACACCGCCTTCTCAGCAACATCGTCGCAGTAGTCGAGTTTTGCAAGCCTAAATAGGTAAACTGCAGCCGCAATCGAGAACACATTTGACACTAAAAGCCCAGTCAAATTAATGTAAGCAAAATCAAAAGTAACCAACCGCACAAGCAGGGGATAAAGCGGGAAAAACACGATGAAATTCGCCGGGTCACCCTCATTAACGTAGCCATGCTCCGCAATGAACATGTAATGCGGGCCATCCCACTTGGCAAACATGTTCATAAAAAGGCTAAATGGCTCCGTCGACTCCGCATGCGAGTAAGCCGCCGCATAAGCCGAAGCGTAGCCCACGGCAAAAACAGCCACCTTAGCAACCAACGCTACAAGAAGCGCAATCTTCAACGCATACGGAATCCCCATCCACGCCAACTCAAGCTTCTGCAACACCGCGCTGCCTCTCAAACTAAACCCGCCACCAACTGTTCGTGCCGCTGGGAGTCTCCAGAAAAAGTTATTTAAGCTTTGAGTTTCCGAGAAAACTTAATTAATACAAGAAGTAAGTATTGTTTCGGCGCTTAGGCCATTTGACAGATAGCCCAGGTAGTATAGTCCGGTCCAGTATAAGCGGCTGTCGCCCGCTAGACATTGCAGAGCTTTTCGCTCTGTGACAAGAGCCGGGTCCGAATCCCGGCCTGGGCGCCACTTCA
>JAOZHU010000026.1 GCA_026014705.1 Candidatus Bathyarchaeota archaeon
GAAACGGATTCAGTTAAAGAGGTTATGCAATTTTACGCTCAGCTTAAGCCACTCGATACCTCAACTTGTCCAGATGTCCACATGCCATCCACCCCCGACCATGACTTAAAAAGCCAAACAAGCCATAACTATCTGGACAAAACCGAAAGGTCCAGCAAAGAAGACGCTAAAACAGAAAAAAGCCGAGAATCAGCGCTTACCAGTTTTGATGATTTTGTCAGCATTCATTGGAGCGAAAAAGGCTTCGGCTGGCACAAATGCGCAGTCTGCGGCTACACTAAATTGACCTGCTGTCAAGCGGAAACCTTCAAGAACGAAGCCATGTGGCTTTGCGAAGACTGCCAAACAGAATGGGAGAGCAGGAAAACAGGAGTAGACTAACAAGCGCAACGCGAGGCAAAATGGAAAAAGAGAGGTAGACACAAAGGCGAAAGAGCGATGGCTGAAGCTGCTGTCTGTTGCCCACAATGCGGCTCTAGAAAAGTTTGGCGAGACGCCAAACGATACACGCCTTCTGGCTTTGAAATTCAACGTTGGCTTTGTCGCTACTGCGGAAGGCGATTCTCTGACCCAAACGATATACAAAGAGCAGGAAAAGCTATTCCCAGCGTTGAAACAGGCGATACCAAGCCATTAAAAAGGCGAAATGCCATAGTAATTAATCGCCAAATATGCGTCACGGAGACGAAAAACTTGGCAGCAGAACCTCAAACAACCGAAGTTCTGCGGAGAAAAATAGCTGAAGACATTAACGGAAAACTGGTGCAATACGCATGGACAATGCAGCAAGATGGATACGCTAAAGAAACCATACGAGTAAACAGCAGCTGCCTAAGAGCCTTAATCGAAAGAGGCGCAAATTTACTGGACCCCGCAAGCGTTAAAGAGGCATTAGCCAAAGAGCAGAAATGGAGCTCTGCCCGAAAACGAAACGCGATAACCGCATACACGCTTTTCCTAAAGTTCAACGGCATGGCATGGAACAAACCCAAATGTGAAGTCACACGCAAATTCCCTTTTATACCCACAGAGCAAGAAATCGACGCCTTAATTGCAGGCTCAGGAAAAAGGAACGCTGCCTTCCTGCGAATCCTCAAAGAAACAGCTATGCGTTCAGGAGAAGCCAAACGCCTAGAATGGGCAGACATCGACCGCGAAAAAAACATCATAACTCTTAATGCTCCAGAAAAGGGCTCCAACCCAAGAATGTGGAAAGTCAGCCCAGCACTCATGGAAATGGTAAACGCCCTGCCGAGAAACAGTCCAGAAGTTTTCACTGGCTCGCTGAAATCCATGAAAACAACCTTCCAAAAAACCCGAAAACGACTTGCCCAAACACTGCAAAATCCGAGGCTGCTCAGAATACACTTCCACACATTCAGACATTGGAAAGCCACAATGCTCTATCACCAAACCAAAGACCCATACTACGTCAAGAGCTTCTTAGGACACAAAGAACTGAGCTCAACCGAAGTCTACATAAACATCGAACACACTCTATTCGAAGCCGGAGCAAACGATGAATTCACCGTTAAGATAGCAGAGAAACCCGAAGAAATCAAATCGTTGCTGGAAGTAGGTTTCGAATACGTTTGCCAAAAGGATACGTTAATATTCTTCAGGAAAAGAAAATGATAGCGCTACCAACATCGCCAGAGTAGGCGAAATCACCCGAAAAGTGGCCGAGGTGAGGTAGCCTGGCAGCCTAGAGGCCTGTGGAGCCTTTTGCCTGGGTTCAAATCCCAGCCTCGGCCCCTCCTACACTTCAAGATGCTTCTGGAAGTTTTATGCAAATTCTTTATACACATAGCAACAGAATAATGCTATGTTAAAGTTTGCCAATTTGGAGAATGAGCCAGAGCGTTGATTAAAATTAAAAAAGCAACCCAAAAAGACATACAGGGACTCTCCAAGTTACTTTTAGCCCTTTTAGAAAATAAAAACAGTCAACTATACCAAGACAACGTCTCTAAATTCGGAATCCCAGAGGATTATGTTAATAACGCTTTTGCAAGAGAGACCATGCTAAAAGCAGCCGCCACAGGAAAAACAACGTTTTATCTGGCGTTAGACGGCAACGAAATTGCAGGTTTCGCTCAAGTTACCCTGCAGGATGGCTGCATAGCAGAGTTGGATCGCATAATAGTTTTCCCGCAATACGCAAGGCAAGGCGTGGGAACACAACTATTGCATGAAGCCATAGCTGACCATAAACAAAAGGGCGCAAAAACCCTAATCGTAAACGCTGGAAAAGAAGAAGCCCACGCAAGGCGTTTCTACGAGAAAAACGTCTTCAAACAAATAAACGAGAAGCTTATAGACACGCCATGGGGCAAAAAACTGACTTTAGTCACCTACCAGCTTCACATAAATCAATGACAAACAAGGACTAAAAGCTTTAAGTGTTCAAAATGCCCAGCCGCGCAGTTCTCGCGATAGCAATGCTTAACTGTGCTGAGCGCGTAATTTTTGTATCCCACTGCACAACGCCATGCCGACGGACCCAACAGAAGCAGCAAGTCCCAAAAAGCTTGCTTTGCTGGTGACCGCGGGTTTACCCAAACATGGGACACAGTGGGCGCGGGCGCAACTGTTCCCACGCTGGAGAGAGCTTAACCTAGGCGAGCGCACCGCTCTTCAGTGAAGTTAAGTGTTAAGTTACGTGGGGCACACTTGCCCGCGACAAGCGGCTGTAAATTTTAAATAACAAAAAGGAAGAATCTTCAGCGGAGGGAATGTTGAATGGCTATTGCCAATTTGCTCTTATATCTCGTAGGCGTAGTAGCAGTGGTTGCGATGTGGCGGGGCTTATGGGGGCTGATGGACATTTACTTGTGGCCTAAAAATCCGAAACGCAGCAACAACTGGGCGTCGTTCATAATAGGCTTCGGGCTCATCGCAACTGTTTTGGCGTTGGTTGCGCCTTAGGCGGCGGGTATCTTTTTAAGTTTAACTTTGCATTAGACGTTAGAACATTAAAGAGCAGGCTGGATAACGCGTGGATATAGACGAGAAGATCGAGTTAATCTGCAAGCCTCCAACAGAAGAAGTGCTCACTGTAGAGGAACTGCGGCAACTGCTGGAAACCAACGAGCACCCGGGGCATTACATAGGCTTTGAAATTTCAGGCATGCTGCATTTGGGCAATTTCGTGGTTTCTGGCTTCAAAATAAACGATTTGCTTAAAGCGGGTGTGCGCTGCCAAGTTTTCTTGGCGGATTGGCACAGCTTCATCAACAACAAGTTCGGCGGTGACTGGGACAAGATTCTGGCGGCAACAAAGTATTATGAGAAGGCGTTCAAGTTCTTCTGCCCCGGCGTTGAGGTTGTAGTTGGCTCCGAGCTTTATCACCATAATGATGCCTACTGGCGGAACTTGCTGCGTTTGTCGAAGCACATGACGCTGAACCGAAGCTTGCGTTGCATGACCATTATGGGCAGAAACGAGAACGAGAAACTGGATTTGTCGCAGTACTTCTATGCGCCATTGCAAGCTACGGATATTCATGAGATAGGCGCAGATATTCCTCACGGCGGCATGGACCAGCGGAAAGCGCATATTTTGGCGCGTGAAATTTACCCGAAGATGGGCTGGAAAAAACCCGTAGCCGTGCATCATCACGTGCTTATGGGTATAGCGGAACCAGTAAAGCTTGAGACGAAGGATAAGTTAGAGCAAGTTATCGCCAGCAAAATGAGCAAGTCTAAACCGTGGACAGCAATATTCGTGCATGACACTCCATCTGAGATTAAGGATAAGCTGCGGAAAGCGTGGTGCCCAGAAAAAGCGGTGGAGATGAACCCGCTACTGGAAATAGCCAAACATGTGGTATTCCACGAGAAAAAAGCATTCACGATTGAGCGACCAACCAAGTTCGGCGGTGCAGTAACGTTTGAAAGCATCAGCGAGTTAGAGAAAGCTTATGGCGAAGGCAAACTGCACCCGCAAGACCTCAAAAACGGCGTTGCCGAGCAACTCGCTACACTGCTTGAGCCTGTCAGACGCTACTTCGAAAACGACAAGGAAGCAAAAGCATGTTTGGATGTGGTGCGGGAAGCAAAAGTGACAAGGTAAACACAATTTGTCAACGCATCTTGAAGAAAAACGCGAAAGAATCCTTGAAATAATAAACGCGTTAGCGGAAGAATCAGCAAAGGGCACACCCATAGTCGTGGAAGGCAGAAAAGACGCGGAAACCCTGCGCAAGCTAGGCGTAGCTGGCACGGTGATAACGGCGAAAACAGGCGGCAAAACCTTTCTAGACACGGTTTCCGAAATCGAGCAAACAGAAGCGGCGGAAGTTATTCTGCTTTTAGATTTTGACAGACGCGGAAAACAGGGAACTAAACTCCTCAAGCAACATTTGGAACACGCAAAAATAAAACCCAACACCACATTTTGGCGCAGTCTTTCAGCTTGGCTTGGAAAAGAAATCCAATGCATAGAAGACATAACAACGTATATGGTAACACTGCAAGACAAGATTGACGCCTAAACAACAAACACGCACCCCGATAAACCCCTGCGCAAAGCCATTCATATTGGAAAACTAAAACTCAATGCAGAAACTAGTAGAGGGTTATCCCGCGCAGCGCTTTATAAACTATTTAAAAGGGGGCTATAGCAGTCCCCACGCGTAAAGCCCACACTACCAGCACATAGACGAGAACGGAAAAAGCCCAAAATCACACGCTGAATGAAAACTAAGACTCATTCAAGGCAAAACGAGCCAAGAAGCCCATTAAGTCCGAGAATACAACTTGCGACAACAATTCCGCCTAAAAAACGCGTGAAAACTGTTACCCCGACACGCAAACTTTACACGAAAACCGCACCTTAACCCTTGAAAGCAAAACGGACATGTTACGATTTGGACACAAACGTTTAAAAACTTTGATGACACTAGCCTAAAAACGGTGGGGGAAACAGGGACACTTGCAACGGAAAAAAAAGGAACAGACCCTTGTGAAAACCATCGTAATTTTAATACGCAACACGACTTGGCGATGCGGAAAACTTGAGAAATCCATAGTCCGCCACCTCCACAAACGGCACGAGAACTTTGGAAAAACAGACATGTCAGTCGGCGACATCATGCAAAACCTGAACTTCGCTGGAGAGAAGAAAGGCGAATTCATAGACGCTCTCAAACGCCTAGAAAAAAGAAACATCGTGCGGTTGCTGCCCGTGTAACCACCCTTTGAATTCACGCTTGAACTCAGCAAGCACGCGCACTCACCAGTGAAAACAGAACATTGCCATAAGTTCAGCTATGCGCGACTCCTGAGAAAACTCAGACCATCAAGCTGGATTCACTTCAGAATTTCGCTTTCTTTCGGAATAGATTTTATCAAGCCATGCCTCAGAAGCAAACCAGCCGATTCACGGGCATTCCTGATTATCGCTGAAGCACGTTCAAACAACTCCTGCCTGCTGGGTTTCACTCTCGCCACACCCTGCTCAATTGATTTAAGCGCACAAGCCACAGCCTCTCTGGGAAAAACTTCCCACTCATCCATCCTTGGCAAAATATCCGCTTCATGCATGCCCCTCTCTTCAGCAAACCCTGCCAACTCCTGCGCTGCGGCAATACACATGTCATCCGTAACCGTTTTCGCCTTAACATCCAACACGCCGCGGAAAATTGCGGGAAACCCCAAACTATTGTTCACCTGATTAGGAAAATCGCTTCTCCCCGTTGCTACAACACGTGCCCCTGCCTCAGCGGCTTCCCAAGGCCAAATTTCAGGTATAGGGTTAGCACAAGCAAAAAGCACCGCGCCATCCGCCATGGTTCGTACCCATTCCTTCTTTATCGTGTCTGGACCAGGCTTCGAAGCGGCAACAACAGCATCCACGCCTTTAAAAGCCTCCACAGCATCGCCTGTTCTGCCTTCAGCGTTAGTTTTTTGTGTCAACTCGTATTTCCACGGGTCATCTTCACGGGTTATGTCTTCTCTACCAGCGTGAACCACGCCTTTAGTGTCAACCAGTATGATGTTGCCCGCTTTCACGCCCCAGCGCATGAGTACGTATGCGGTTCGAATATTGGCTGCCCCAGAACCCATCAGCGTAATGAGGCTCTCACGCGGTTTCTTGCCTACAATTTTAAAGGCGTTAATCAACCCTGCTAAAATTACAGTGGCGGTTCCTTGCTGGTCATCATGCCACACTGGAATTTGCAAACGCTCCCTTGCCTTTTCAAGAACATGGAAGCATTTGGGCTTCTCAATATCCTCCAAGTTCACGCCGCCGAAAGAAGGCTCAAGCAACTCGCACACACGCACAATCTCATCAGCGTCAGTGGTTTTCAAGCAAATGGGAAACGCGTCTACCCCACCAAGATACTTGAACAGCAAAGCTTTGCCTTCCATCACGGGCAAGGCAGCTTCAGGACCAATGTTGCCTAAACCTAAAACGCGGGTTCCATCGGTGACCACGGCAACATAGTTCCAGCGGTTCGTAAGCTCAAAAGATTTATCCCTATTAGCTTGAATTTCTCTGCATGGCGCTGCAACACCCGGCGTGTACCACACGGCAAAGTCATCTACACTGGTTATGGCACATTTAGGCATGACTTGCACCTTGCCTTCATAGAACCTGTGCATGGGCGATGAGAGTTGAGCGGGTTTTTGGGCTTTAGCTAAAAGCTCTTCCACAGTAGGTTTTTTCTTCTCTTGTTTATTCGCAGCCAACTTGCTTTTTCGCCATCCTGTACAAAGAAATGATTACGGGATATGTTTTAACTTTTCTACAAGAAACTTTAACTAAAAGGTTCTTGGCAAACATCAACACGAGCAGACAACATCCTCAGGGAGCACTGATTCTGCCCTCTCATGAACGAGCACGCATTACCAACGCAGGTTTGAGGCTGAAGAACTGAGAGAAGTCTGTTCGCCCATGGTTCTCCGCACTGAGTAAAACTGTGAAGCAACGAGATTTCGGCGCCAGCAGTGCCCAAGCTGGACTTCTTTTGATAAACTCAGGAATTAGCAAAATCCTGCTCTTAAAACGAGAATTAAAACGTAAAAATATTACGTAAAGACAAAAAAAACGAAAAAGGGTTGGCGCTGATTTGAGGCTAATAAGACCTTTGCCTATCTCGGTATCCGCCTGAGCCTCTGCGGTCTCTGAAACCGCCGCCTCGTCTGTCTCTGCCGCCGTAGCCACCGCCGCCGAACCCGCCCCTGCCTCTGCTTCTGAACGGACGTCTCTCCTGCTCATACGTCTTGCTGGACACATTGTTCTCAGTGTTAACTCCGCATTCCAAAGGTGAAGCAGCAAGTTCCAGTTTGCCGTATTTACCAATGTTGAGGCGCATGTTGCCCTTAAACAGTGTTACGTAACCGTTTTCCACGCGGATAGTGTCGTTTTCGTTTACTTTCTCGATGTTGTCATCCCATAGAGTCAGGTAGATGCTGCCTGTTTCGTCGCCAACTAGCGCATCACATACGCGGTGAGCTGAACCGTCTCGTCCCAAGGGTATTTCTCTGATTTCGCTTTTTGAAACAACCTTCGCTGTGACATTAACTGCTCTTGACGCAGGGGTTAACTCGCCGACTTTTGCTTCCACTGGTTGTCGTTTGTTTTCGAAAAATCCTTCAACAGCCAAACTAATTCAACACCTTATTCATTAGACACCCACACAGTATCTAGGTGGCACACTTAAGTGTTTTGGTATGGTGTTTTCTGATTTAAGTGCTATATTCTCAAATCGCAAGACTCACAAACCTCTTTGGTTTTCTGAACAGCATGATGCCGTTTTTCTCAGTGACGTACTCGAAGCCTGCGGCGATAACGTTTTTTGCTTCCTCTATGGTTGTGGCGGTTGCCACTTCATACTCGTTGTCTTTGAATTGGATTAGCCGCGTGTACTTCATTGTGTTTGTTATGCTCTTGTGCCCAAGCAGTTTTTGGACAAGCAGTATGTCTCTTGTTTGGTGGTAGAGCATGGTTGCGCCGAAATGTCGGAAGGTGTTAAGGCTAATTTTCAGGATTCTTGGGTTGTTTTGTGTTCTTGCGACGGCTCTTCTTAACACTCGGAAGCTGTTTGAGATTGTGGTGTATGTTGTTGGAAATATTCTTTCGTCTGTTTTGGGCAGTGAGTTTAGCATGGCTATGAGTTGGTTTGTTACTTGTATTTGTCTTGGGTAGTGTTCTTTGACGGGTTTGTTTATTGTTATTGTGTTGCCGTTGATGTCTATCCAGCGTAGCCTTAAGCCTTCGCTTGGGTCTGCCATTGTTTCTTTGAGGGTTGAAAGGTAAGCTGCCATGCGTTTGCTTTTTGCGCCGAGTATCAGCGCGTCGATTTCTTTTTCTTCTGGAATGAATGGGTAAGCTTCTTCTTGTTTGTATGTCGGCGGGTTCCATGTTATCTTAAGCATTTTTGTTAATGCGTCATAGGCGTAAACTGCTTGCATCTTTGTGCCGTTTTTCCACTTGCGCTGCGCGATTGTGGCTTTGACGCTTTCAGGGTCGTAGATGTTGGCGCCTGCGTTTATGAGCATGCGGATGCAGTCGTTGTATCTGCTTTTTTCGCCGTATCCTTCCTTTTGAAGCCAGAGCTCGTATTGTAATAGTAAGCCTTTTGCGGTTGCCTTGTCTATTTTCCCTTCTCCCGCGACAGTTTTGGTTTCTGTCGCTGTGTCCAAGTTTTTCGCTTCC
>JAOZHU010000007.1 GCA_026014705.1 Candidatus Bathyarchaeota archaeon
CAACGCTGCAGCAACAGCGAAAACTGAAACCCAAACCTTGCGGCTCCAATTGAAGATTTTATAACCATCCAAAATCCCCACAGGAAGCAAATTAAACGCAGCAATGTAAGCATTAAAAAAGGCACCTATCGCAAATATCCAAGAATAACCAGTCGGCGCAAACATCAAACCGAAAAAAACAGTCGACAACACAACATTAGTAACAGGACCAGCAACAGACACTCGCCCGATTTCCCGCAGCCCAGCAGCGCCAGAAATCATAACCGCACCCGGCGAAATAATCTTAAACGGCAACAGCATAGAAAACAAAGTCAAAACCGCACCCCACAGCGTCAAGCGGAACTCAGCCCACAAACCCTGCAGTTGCGCAGTAAACTTATGCGCCAACTCATGCGCAAAAAAAGACGCCGTGATAATCGCCGTCACCGCAGACAAAACAAAAGGCCAATCAGGCTGCTCCAAAGCGCCTAAGCCAAAAGACAAACCAATACCGACGACAAGCAACGTGCCAACAGCCAAATGCTTAAGCTCTTTAGAACTGAAATAAATTCTGCCTTTAGTTCGCCGTGGCTGCCCAAAAGTAACCGTATACTCATAACCGCTAGGCGCTTGAGGCATTGCAGCATCTTCCTGCCTTGGCGCACGAGCAAGCACCAGATTTGGGCAGTCATGGTTCTCGGGCAAACGGTGCACAGCGCAGAATTGAGCATGGCAATATGGACACTGGAAAGGCAGAAAAGTTTCTTCCCCGCACTTCTGGCACCGCATACCAAACGCGCACCTTTTCATGCTAAAAGAAAACGTAACCGTTTATACGTTTCTCTCTGAAAACGCAGTGTTCTCCTCGATGTGCATTTTCCACTCAGCATTTTCTCAAGGTATGACAATGTACCCCTATTGGCTCACACATAAATGATTTGTTCTGGCTTGAGCAGCAACTGCTCCGCAATAATAAAGGTAAGAGCCACCAGCAGAACGATTGTTAACAAATGCATATATCTTCTTATCCAGTTGTAGGCAATCCTACGGTAAAACCAACCAGTGGGTAAATCTTTAACTTCACCTCTTGCTATTTCCCCTTCAATTTTTCTGGTTGATCTAGCCCCATCTGCAATTAGCTCAACTCCTAGTTCCTTAAGGAGCGCCTGGATTTTCTCAACTTCTCTAAAGCGATATTGCCTAAAAAATTGGTGCTTATGTAGAGCAACAGTCATTACAAGATTCAAAGCGAGCGCAACAGCGAAAAGAATAATCCGTGTACCAATAAAAGTAGCCGTAGACAGAGCAACTAAAACTCCAGTAACTATTGTTGAAATAGAAGGTATCTGCCAAACCAAATTATCATACTGTCGAATGTCGCTCCAACATTCTCTATATTGCATAAACAAAACTTCTTTAGAGAACGCATCATACTTGCTTTTTTCCGATTCTTTAGACAAAGGTGCCCCAAATTTTGTTAACGCATTCACACCCTAAAAAAATCTTCGTTCTACAGAGTAACTGATTTTTTCAAGATACGCCAGTACATCTCGAGTTAAGCGTTGACTGCTCGCTCCTGCAAGAAACGAACTAAACGCTTAAAGCCCGTTAGACCCAAAATCTAAATCAGATACAAGTAATTAAGTGACACAGGGAGAAAAAAAAGCAGCGTGAAACCGTTCAGTTTTGTCCACGCTTCAGACCTGCACCTAGGCTACGCACAGTACGGTTTAGAAGCCAGAAGGCAAGACTTCGACAATGCCTTCGCTGAACTAGTGGACAAAACCATCGAGTTGAAACCTGACTTCATGATAATCGCAGGCGACCTTTTCCACCACGCACGACCCTCAAACACCACGCTTGAAAACACAATCCGAAGCTTCAAACGGCTGAAAGACGCGGGAATCCCAGTGTTAACTGTTGACGGCTCACACGATTCCGCGCCAAACGCGATTACGGGCACGATTTTGAACCCGCTGGACAGTGCAGGATTGATTTATTACTTGCCAAGGCATGAAGGCGCATGCTGGCGGAAAACAGGCTGCTGCTACGTTTATGGCATACCCAACTTCCGCAGTCGCCGCAAAACTGAAGAAGCATTGCCAGAGTTCATGGCGCAGAATCCGCCAGCGCCAGATGCTTCAGTGGCGAACATTTTCGTGTTTCACATGGCTATCGATTTGCCAAGCGTTAAGCCGCCTTACATTGAAGCGGAAGCTTCGCCTGAACTCATCCCAGAAGGCTTCGATTATTATGCTGGTGGGCATGTGCATGAACGCTTTCTGGGCAAGTTTAAAAAGGGATTGCTGGCGTACAGCGGCTGCACGGAGACTGTTGGCTACGACGAAGCCAAGAACAAGAAGGGCTTCTTTTATGTTATTGTGGATGAAAAGGGCAAGATTTCCGCTGAAGCTATAGAGCTTAAGTTGCCGCGTAAGTTTGTGGTTCTTGAGCAAGAGTTTTCAGGCGTCAACGCGGCTAAAATCACGGAACGCGCTGTTCAAATGGTTAAGGATGCGGATGAAGAGGGCACAGTGGTTATTCCCGTGCTGCGTGGCGTGTTACCTGCTGAAGCCAGCCGTGCAGAAGTCGATGTAGCGCAGATTAGAGGTGCCGCTGCGAAGGCGCTGCTTGTGCATCCGGTTGTGCTGTTGCGGGAAAGCGCGGTTTCGGAGGAAATCGTGCGTTCCATCTTCGAAAGCGAGTTCAAGGATTTGAAGACGAAGGCTTTTGAGTATTTTCTGCAGATTTTCGCTGAAAGATACAGCCGTGAAGAAGCAGAGCGTATTGCGCGTTCCGCGCTTGGGCTGATTGAGCCGTTGATTCGGAAGCAGGAGGACAAAGTTAAGCAGATGCTGGAGGAGCTGTTGAAGTGAAAATCGAAATTGTGCAGTTGGAGAATATTCGGTCGCATGTGAAGTCCACAGTACCTTTCACGCGTGGCTTTAACTGTCTTGTTGGCGGTTTGGGCTGCGGAAAATCCAGTATTCTTTATGCTGTGGATTTTGCTTTGTTCGGTGAGCCTCTTGGCAGAAGCTTTGAGTATTTGCTGCGTGAAGGTGCTGACGCTGGGAAAGTTACGGTGCAGTTTACGCAGAGCGGCAAAACCTACCGTTTGACTCGTGGGTTGAAACGTCGCGGAAGAGGCATAAGCCAAGATTTTGAGGAGTTGAAGCTGTTTGAGGATGAGGCGCTTTTGGCTAGTATGAAAGGTGACGCTATTGCTGAACAGTTTAAAGCCATAACGGGTTTGGATAAGGAGCTTTACCGCGAAATCGTGTGGGTACGGCAAGAGCATTTGAAAGAGTTGTTGGATGCTGCGCCGAGGGAAAGGCAACGACGCTTAGACGAGCTGTTTGGTTTAGCGGATTATGAGATAGCGTGGAGCAACATCGCTGGGTATCAGCGCGAATACGAAGGTGAAAAAAGAGCGTATGAGAAAGACGCTGATGTTGTTGGGTTGGAGAAGTTGAGCGCCGAATATAACCAGTTGACTGGCGAGTTTGCTCTTTTAGAGGTGGAATTGCAAAGCGCTGTAGGCAGGTTGGCTGGGGCGAAAAAGGCGTTAGAGGATGCGGATGCGAAGCTGAAGCGGTTGGAGGAGAAAAGGCTTTCAGTAGAAGCGTTGAAGAGGAAGGAAGCGCAGGTGCAGGCGAACATTGCGAATGCACGGGCTGTTGCTGCGTCGCTTGTTCAGCGGATTGAAGGTAAACAGTCCATTGTGGAGAATCTGAAGCAGCGGCAAAGTTCCATAGAAGCGCAGATAAGCTCTTTCAAGAGTAGGATGGAGCAGGTTGGGGTTCCTGCGAATTTGCCTTTGGAGGCGTTGCGGCAGCAAATGGTGGCTTTTGATGACCGCGTTTCCACTTTGAAAGCGGAGCAAGAGGCTACTTTGCGGAATATTCAGGCTGACCAGAAGCGAAGTGAGTCTTTGTCTGTGGAGAGCCGTTGTCCCTTGTGCTTGCAGCCATTGGATGGGGAGTATAAGGATGGGTTGATGCGGAGGATTCAGGGAGATAACGCGGAAAGGCAGAGGGCAATTGTGCAGTTGCGGGGTGAACTTGAGGAGCTGCAGCGGATTAAGGCGGTGGTTGCTAATGCTGTTTCGAGCTTGCAGACGCTTGCGGCGAGGGTTGAGGATTTGAAGCTTCGCTTGAGCGAAGAGGAGAGAGCGCTCAGTGAGCTTTCGCTTGAGCTTGAGGCGAAGCAGCGGTTTGAGGCTGAGTTGCATGCGCAGCTTGAGGCGGTTCAGTTTGAGGTTGGCAGGTTTGACTTGGCAGATGTTGAGGTTGCGCGTGTGCAGAGAGAGCAAGCCTTTAAGCAGTATTATCTTTTGGATTCGGATTTGCGGACTAAGGAGAACCGCAAGAAAGACTTGCTTAGGCGTTTGGATGAAGTGAAAGAGCGCATTGATCGTGCTCAGCAGAAGCTGGAGCGAATGGGGAAAATTGCCAAAACGATTGAGTTAATAGGGGGTATTCGTGACGCTTACAGGGGGATTCAGCCTAAGCTGCGAAGTGAGTTTGTGAAGGTGCTGCGGAATTTTGTGCAGCAGGTGCTTGACGGGTTGGTTGGTGAAGCGCCGTTGCTGAACGTTGTGGTTGATGAGACTTACACGCCTTATGTTAAGAGTGAAAGTGGCGGTGACCGGGAGGTTGCGAATCTTTCTGGTGGCGAACGGACTTTGTTGGCTTTTGCTTATCGCTTGGGTTTGGGGCAGTTGATTATGCAGTCGAGAACTGGGCACGGTTTGAGCTTGTTGCTGTTGGATGAACCTACGGAGAGCTTAGGCAGTGAGGATGGCTCAATTGAGCGTTTGGCTGAGGCCATTTCGCGGTTTAGGGCTATTGAGCAGATTATTGCGGTTACGCATAGTGAAGCGTTTGCGGAGAAGGCTGACCATGTTATAGTGTTGGAGAAGGAAGCGGGAGTAAGCAAGGTCTCAATTCAAAAAGAATAGTGAGTAAGCGCACTATTGTTGTTTGACTGTGTTTGTTAGGGTGCCTATTCCTTGGATTTCTATGCGGATTGTGTCGCCGTCTTTGAGGTATCGTGGGGGTTTCATGGCGAATCCAACTCCTGCGGGGGTGCCTGTGGCGATGATGTCGCAGGGTTCCAGTGTCATTATGCGGCTTAGGTGATGCACGATTTGGTTGACGTTGAATGCCATGTTGTGTGTGGTTGAGTTTTGGCGGAGTTCGTTGTTGACCCATGTGCGGATTGCTAAGTTGCTTGTGTCGGTGAGTTGGTTTGCTGTTGTTACGGTTGGTCCTGTGGGTGCGAAGGTGTCGAAGCTTTTGCCGCGTGTCCATTGTCCGTCTTTGAATTGGTAGTCTCGCGCTGAGATGTCGTTGAGTATGGTGTAGCCGAAGATGTGGTTTGCGGCTTCGGATGTGGTGATGTTTTTGGCTGTTTTGCCTATGATTATGGCGAGTTCGCCTTCGTAGTCTAGTTCGTGCACGTAGTTTGGTTTGATGATGTTTTGGTTTGGTCCGATGATGGTGGTGTGGGGTTTCATGAAGATTACGGGTTCATTTGGGACTTTGGTGTTTGCTTCGGCTGCGTGGTCGATGTAGTTTAAGCCTAGGCAGATTATTTTTGGTGGATGTGATAGTGGCGCTAGCAATGTGGCTTCGTTTAGTGGTGTGGCTAATTGTGCTGTGTTGCTGTTTTCGGCTTTGTTGAGCAGTGTTTCGGCGGTTCGCAGCGCTTTTTCGCCTTTTGCTATGAATTTTTCGATGGTTGGGGGTAGTTTTTCGTTGAAGTGCTGGGCTAATGCAGGCAGCGAGATTACGCTTTGTGCTGTTAGGATGCCGTAGTGTTCTTTGTTTTTGTGGTGGTAATGTGCGATTTTCAGTCTATAGCCCCCCTATTTAAAGTTCATAATATAGAGGCACTTCGTCAGGTGGTGCAGTAGTAACTTTGATGGAAAAGGAAGTGGGGTTGGGGTTTATTCTTCTTCTTCGTCGTAGAGTCGGCGTTCTTTCACTTTCAGCGTGTCTTCGGCGTCAGCTATGACTCGGTAGTATTCTTTCAGTTCTTGTTTGTGCAGGAATTTTTTGACGATTACGCGCAGGTATTTTTTGGAGACAGCTTCGCCTTCGCCTTTGACGGTTACTGTTTCGGCTTCGGTGGCTATTTCCGCGTTGGTTTTTTCTTTCAGGAAGTCGGCTAGTTCCTTGATTATTGTTTTTCCTTCGTGTTTGATTTCTGAAGCGTCAATTTTCATTTCAACCATTACTGTTCACCTCGACGCGCCAAAACGGCGCGTTTACTGTGGTTTCACCGCGGCTGTATTGATAAGGTTTCCGCATCTGCCAACGCTGATTAACCTGTGCTGTCTGCCGAAACAGCGCCCAACTTGAACCTGAAAATGAGGAAGACTCCGAGGCGGCTGTTGCCTTAGCCGTTGCGGTTGCGCTTCCCAAAATGCATAATGAGTAAAACCAAGCAGAGGATTACGAGTAGAACTGCAACGGCTACGACTAACGTTGATGGGAAGGGCGCTTCTGTTATAAAGGCGACAATTTCAGATTCGCCAATGTTTCCAGCCTCATCTTCAGCGTAAATCGTTAGTTTGTGGCTTCCGTTGGGTAGTCCCGTTAACGTCGCATTTTCATTTATTATGATTCGCTCTTGGTCGTCCATGCTGTAGTAGATTTGGGAAACCGATTCATCCACCGTAAAAATTAGCTGTATATCAGATGTATTATACACCTTGTTTTTCGGTGAGTGAACTAAGATTTTTGGTGCGGTTATGTCAACCGCGAAATGAGTGCCCGCAGTGACTGTGTTTATGTCAGAGTACCATCCATAAACCGTTATCGTGTGCGCTCCTTCTGCAAGTTGAGCTACCGTCGTGTTTCCAACAATGGTTACGTTTGCCTGCCCGTCCAGACTGTAACCGATGCCTGTGAGGGAACTTGTTCTGTTCATTGTGAATGTTATTGAAATCTCAGTCGTGTTGTAGGTTCGGTTTATAGGCGATAGAATTGAGATTTCTGATTGATGGCTTGTATCCACGCAGAAATCAACTGAAGCATGCGCAATAGCGTGTCCAATATCTAAAGCCTTGTTTTGTCCCCGCAAATAAAGACCCGCGACAACGGCGGTGATTACCACGCGGTGGCTTCCTTCAGAAAGAGCTTTCAAGATTATTGAAAAATCCATGTTTAGCTGGACAGGCATGCCGCTATAGTACCCGGGACTGTAAACAACAGTCGGGTTGGCGTCATCTAGGCTAAACTGTATTAGCGAATAGTGCGGCTCGCTGCAAGGATTCCAGTTTCCGCTGACTGAAAATTTCAAATTAACATTATTTGTGTTATAAGTCTCGTTTGCTGGTGACTGAATAGATATTGACGGCGGAACTGCAATCGGTTCAGCAGGGATGGGATTTGCCACGGCTACATCACTTGTATGTATTCCTAAGGTCATCACCAAAAGTGAAAGCACCAGCAATACTGCTGTTTTCTTCATGACTCCTCAACTTTTTTCTTGTGCTTCCTCAAATAAACCAGCAACCCTGCAGCAGCAACTATTGCTACTGCAACTGCTATCCCGTAAACTGTTTCTTGCGGAATGTGATGCAATGGAGAAATTGGCTCTTGTGCTGCATTAGCCAAGTTCACTGTTATGTTGTGACTGCTGTGTGCATAGGTGAAAAACAGAATCCATGACTGCCCCGCTGAGTCAATTTCGTATTCGATTGGGCTTCCGTCAAAGAGCACGGTGATGCCGTGCGGGTCAAACGAGGGGTCTTTTTCGAGTGTAATGCTGACGTAGCCGCTTGTTCCGCTTGGTCCTTCAGCAGAGAAGCTCAGCACTCGAGTGGTTGAGTTGAAATTCAGCCCAGAAATGGTTGAGTTGGAAGAAAACTCGGTAATTAGGTTCCCGAAGCCTTTAACGATGAGTATAACGCTGATGCTTGTTTCAGGGTAAGTGGAATTGCCTGCCCACATGGCTCTGACCTGATAGTACCCGTGGATTGGCTTCCAGACAGCCGAAAATTTGCCGTAACCATCAGTTTTCACTGTGGCTATGTCATGCCACACCGCTCCCTCAATGTAAGTTTTGCTTGAAAGAGACACCCAAGCGTCTGGCACCCCTGCGCCGTTATAGGTTAGGTTTCCGCTGAGGGTAACTTCTTGCCCCGTGTAGACTTCGTCGCTGCTTAAGGAAAGGTAAACAGTTACTGGCGTTTGCTGCCTTACCTCAATTTCGTATTCGCTTGTGCCTCCGTAGCCTCGGTTATCCGTGGCTGTGACACCTGCAACGTAGGTGCCTGGGCTGGCGTACCTGTGGGTTACGAGGGCGCCAGCTGCAGATGCGCCGTCGCCGAAATGCCAAACAAGCGAGACAAGCGTAGACTCGCCTTTTGCGTTCCATGTTTTTTCGAATTCTGAGGCGTCAAACATGACAACATCGCCCACCCTCGGCGTAATCGGCGAGTAATCCCAATAGGGACTTGGATACGTTATTTGCCCATATACAACTATGCTCATGCAAGCCATGACTGAAACTAAAACGACTAAACAGAAGGTTAAAACGGTCTTTTTCACGAGTTGTTCACCTTACCATGTTTTTTGAAGTAAACAAAGAAGCCAACACAAGCCACTGCAACAGCCACAACAATAGCCACTGCGTGGGCGCTCGGGAGACTTATTGGAGGCGCTACTGTGAAGGTTACTGTTTCTGACGCTGCCATGTTTCCAAAGGTGTCATTAGCGTAAACTACCACGCGGTGCACGCCAATTGCCAGTTCAGTCAGCGTGATGTTTCCAGTGATAGTCACGTTTTCTGCGCCGTCAAGGCTGTAACCTGCCCAAGCCACTGGGTCATCCACCGTGAAAGCCAAGGAGACATTGCCCGAAGTGTAGGTCTTGTTTTCAGGCGAAACCACAGCAACAACAGGCGCCGTAGTATCTGGAAAAGCTGGAACCGCCACTGGCAGCGTCAACGGATTATAGTCGATGCGTGGGTAGTCGCCGTGGCTGCCGCCCACATACTTGTCATACACGTACGGAGTATCCCATATCCCCGAGTTGCCAACTTCCTTTGCGTTGGGATATTCTGCAGTGTAGTTGCTCCAGTAGTTCCTGTCCACGATTGGCGGTTTAGACAAGTCAACAAATATTGTGCTGTTGATGAAGTTGTTTTCAGTGATGACGTCAAGCCCGCCGTTGTTGTAGTCGACGAAGATTCCGCCTTCAATGAAAGTGTTGTGTTTGATGACGTTTCCCGTGTTGTTGCCGCCTAGAATATGTATGCCTGCGTGGTCAAAGCAGTTGCCGATGAAGCTGTTGTTGTTTGAAGGAGTGAATATGCCTTCGAGGAAATTGTAGATTCGCAGGTTCTTCACCAACACATTTCCATACGCCGAGAAAGTTTCATCATGCCCAACCAAGTTTATTCCTCTCTCGTTTGCTTCTCTCCTACCTTGGAGCGTATGCCCTGCGCCGTCAATTGTAATTCTGCTTCGCCTAACGGTTATGCTGCCGAAAATGTCACCTGTGAAAGTGTAAACGTTCCCTTGCCGCTGAATTTTATCGGTTCCCTCAACGCTTCCGTCAGACTTAATGGTAATGGCTGCATAAGTAGGAGCAACTTCAGAATTAGCCATCGGGCTTACAGCCACCACCGAGAACAGCAACGCAAAGATAAGCACCGATGCAACTGCGGATTTCTGCATTTAGGATTTCACCCCGCGTTTGTGCTTTTTGAAGTAACCCCACAGACTCGTGCATGCGCAAGCCCCAAGCGCTGTGGAGCCTATAATCAATAACAGTGTCATTGCGTCTGCAGAGAGTGACGCGGGAGATGATTCTTGCGCCAGTTCGGACAGCGATGCCTCATGCGGCAGCATGAGAGGGTAGTTGTCTTGGTTGTTCTCGTCAATAACATACGGCGCGTCGCCTACGCCGTCAATGTTACCGTCTCTGCCTTCGTAGTCGCTCCAAAAGTTACCCAACTGTCCCTTGTTCCAGTTAATCGTTGACCAGCCGAAGACCAGCCCAGACTTGCTTTCAGGGTCTACGCTTGTTTGGTTGGCGTTTCTTATGAAGTTGTTTCCGTAAACGTTGCTGTTCTGGCAATTCGTAAATCGGACAGCCACGTTGTTTTCTGCAAAGGTGTTGCCAACAATGTGAATCTCGCCTGAGTTGAAGGTTGAGATGCCGATTTCACTGTTGTTTGCTATGGTGTTTCCATAGAAAGTTATGTTCTGCACATGGTAGCAGTAAACGCCCCATCTGTTATTCGTAATGTTATTCGCTATTAACGCGTTATTTCTGCAGTCACTATCGCTGCTGTAGTCCGCAGATGCATCATAAACGCTGCGGTAATACGAATACACAACGCCCCGCTCAAAATTGCTGACAGTCAAGTTCTTAACGGTTACGTTTTGCCTGCCCTCGAGAAAAATCCCGCTTGACTCGCCCTTTCCAATAAGGCTGTAGCCGTTTCCATTGATTGTTAGATTATCGCAGAAAACCACAATGTTTCCAGCGATGTCCGCCGTAAACTCGTAGACGGCGCCAAACCGCTTAATGTTGTCTGTCCCCGCAACTTCTCCATTAGCCATTATTTCAATGCTGTGAGGCGGAATGTTGAGAGGCATAAAATTCGCACACGCAGAATCAACCAACAAAGCCCCAACCACCGCTAAAACCAGCAAAACCTGAACAAAAGCCACTGCAACTGCTTTTCTTTTCATGGGTTCCTGCTCCTTTGAGCGTCTTTGAAATAGTACAGCAACCCCAAGGTTACGCCTACTACTATTGCTATTATGACTACTCCCAAGATGGCGGTTAACTGACGCGTCTGAGGGTACACATCGCTGTCTGTTGCACCTTCAGTAGGCGTTGCTGTAGCCCCGTCAGGCGAAAGAACAGTTGAGGCTGCATCAACGGTTATTGTTTGTGTTTCGCTCCAGCCACTTGTTTCTCCTTCGAAAACGTCTGCAGAGAAAGGCAATGCGACAACGTGGTGAATATAACCTATCATTGCTTCCACTTGGAAGTCAACTTGAGCATTGGGCGGAAAAGTTGCGTAAAATCCCGCTCTGTCTGGAGTTAGTTTCAACCCTTCCGTATGGGAGTATTCTCCTTGAAGAGAAATTACTGTTTCTGGTCCAGAATCACGACCAGGATATCCATTCAAGTTTGGATTGTAAGGTTCACGCCATTCTTCTTCAAAATGCCCTTTAAAGCGGATGTTATAGTAAAACTGTACAGTGTACGTATTTGAACCATTCTTTATTTCAAATGGAGAGAACGGTACGTTCTTAATTCTTATTTCTATTGTTCTTGCTTCTATGCATTGGCTTGGATGAGTTACTATTTGTCCCGTATAGGGGTCTGTTGTGGTGGTTGCAGGGATATTGTAAGAAGAATCGATAAGCTCCACAGTGAATTCTGGGATAGACGGCTTCTCAAAAGCCGCCGACGCACTCTGAACTTTGAACGCTATCAAGCTGGACATTGACAAAACGAGGATAAACGCTAAAGCGATTCGGCGCATCCTAATCAATTACCTCCGTTCGGCAACCGCGCTTCTTGAAACACTCTACGAGGCTTACACTGGCAACTATCACTGAGACGGCAGCAACTGCAACCAACACGACTGGGAACTGCGCAGGTTCTGCTTCTGTTTCCTGAGGCAACAGCGACGGAGCAGGCGACAACAGAGAAGCACCAACACAGAAACGTGTTGTGGCGGAGAAAGGCTCAATATTTGCGGGATATATGACTCCGTCCTCCCTCATCCACCCCACAAAGACAGTCACGTTATGCTCGCCATCAGACAATTGGGGCAAGACTGCTTGACCACGCAGAGTCAACACTTCATATGGGAAAAATGTGTCATTTCTTATTGTTTCTTGCGCGATAAGCTGGACTTCCTCAACCTTGACGCTCGACTGTATATTCTGCCCATCTAAAAAGTAGAAGTACGAATAGGCATCAGACACATACACTTTTTTGACTGTGAAGTTCAATAGAATCGGCTCTGCGCAGTAGGCAGCATCCCGCGGAGAGGCTATTGTGATGTTGCAGTGACGCTGCTTCTTAAAGCCCATCTTGTACGGGTCTGGATTTGCACTCGCGAAGTTAACAAGCTGGGTCCCGATTAATATTGAGAGGATTAGTGTTAACACTAGTATCAGTGCCAAAATTGCCGTTTTCACGATTTCACCCTCCTGCTGCGGTTCTTGAAGTATACCTGCATGACTATCCCGATAATTGCAATCAGCGCCACTGTAGCAATCAACAATGTTGCCGGGAAAGGTTCTGGTGGTTGAATTTGTTTTGTGAGTGTTATGACAATTTTATGGCTGCTATGCGTGTAGTTAATCGTTAAAACCCACGCGTAGTCTGTTGAATTCAATGTGTATTCAAGGGGTTTGCCGTCCAGATAAACCGTCACATCTTCAACTTTATCTGCAAGGTTTTTCCCAATGCGAATTACTGCGTAACCGCCTGTTCCGTCTGGACCTGACGCAATGAAACTTATTGCTTTTTCCGTTTCATTAAAAGCAAGCTCTGTTATTATAGAGTTGGATTCTACACTGTAGACGAGAACTGGCGGTATATAGGCTGTGCATTCGGCTGTCCATATTTGGTCGGAAACCAAGCGTGTGAGTTCATTGGTTTCAATGTTTACCCCATTCAGCAGTATGTTGATAATGCTATACCAGCCAGTCTGAGTTTGATTATATGTTACCATAGAGGAAACGATTATGGTTGTGCCATTAGGAAACTTGATGGTCCATGATGTAGGTTTGACAGCGGCGCCGTTGTTGTCGTAGAATTTGGGGTTTATTGTCAGACTGTAGACTCGACAATTTATGCTGGGGCTGCCGTTGAGCGAATTGAATGTAAAGGTTTCCTCAGGTTTTATGTCGGTTCCCTGCCAAACAACAGAATGCAACACCGTTATTCCTATGGGAATCTGATATGCTCCTACCTGCAGCGGAGGAGAAGTCGTGCCATTCGGAAAAGTCAACCTAAAAGACGATGGATTAGCGTACAGCAAGTTTCCACTGTTGTCTCTGAAGCTATTTGTGAAATCAACCACTTTGTAACCGTTTTTTGTGATTATTAATGGAGCCATTAACGGATAGTTGTCTTTGTTGCGAGGGGCAATTACGCGAGGTACATCGCCTATGCCATCACCGTCTGAGTCAACACCAGTATAATCACTCCAGTAGTTTCCTCCAGAAGGGTATCCATTGTCCCAAGAGTTAGTTGAGCCTTCACCGACATAAGCCTGCTGAGTGTTATCAATGAAGTTATTATGGAAAATCTTGTTGTTCGAGCAAGGACCGTATCCTTCGGGGTATGCTCCCAGATGGACTCCAGTGGTACAGCCGAGTATAGTATTTTCGAAAATCTGATTGTTGAAATTAAACCAGTTAACTGCAATACCTACTTCTGCCGATATTTTGTTCCTGAAAATGAGGTTATTGGATGAATATTGCCCTCCGAGGAGTATCCCGCCGCCTCGTGCTTGAATGTTATTATTTGAGATGATATTGTCTGAACCACCCACGTCTATTCCAACACTTGTGTTTGAAATGGTATTGTTTATGATTTTGTTCCCGTCCCCATCATTCACTGCTATTGCAACAGTCCATCCTTTGAAAACGCAGTTGCTAATTGATGCTGCCGATGTTGTATATTGGCGGCTCATGACTTGTACACCATAACTGAATATTGCTAATTCATTCCATGCATCAGAACCGACAAGTGTGAACGAGTCAATCGTAACATCACTGGCAGTAACTGTGATTCCTCCATTAATTGTTGGCGATACAGGGGTCTCTCCCTTCAAAAAAATTGCTTTACTCGCAGTTACATTCTCAAAATAGGTCCCTGATTTGACAAATACCGTGTCTCCTTCGTTTGCGCGGTTGATTGCTTCTTGAATTGTGGAATAAGCGTCTGGGACAATTATCGTTTTTGCGCTGGCTGTTCTGATTAAATTGAATGGAGCTAATGCTGAGATTAAGAGTGCCAATGTAAGTGTTAGCGATGACGCTTTTCTCAAACTCTCTTCACCTTTCCCAGCCGTGTAATACAGATGTACACGACAAGACCTGCGCTGACAACAGCAACTAAAGCTACGGAAGTTGTTACTAGCGCCGTCGGGAACGGTTGCGCCTTTAATTGGTTGTTCGCCTCTTGAGATGACTGAGATAAGCTTGAGTCAGGTGAAGGCGAAGGAGACTGCGTAAGTTCAGGCTCTGGCTGCTCTGAATGGACAGAAAAGAAAATTATCGCGTTGCTGTCCATCCAGAATAGGGTCAGGTTTCCAGGCAGAACCACCCCCGCCGCCTCGATTAGCAGAGTGTGTTCGCCGTCAGGCACGGTCAAGGTTTGCGAATAGCTGAATTCTGGAATCCCAGGAGGTGCACTAGAACTGTAATGGTCGCAAAAATAGAGTCCCGTGAGGTTGCCGTCCAAAGTGTATCGGACGTAGCTTATGCCTGAATCCAATGGCAGGGGCGGCTGCGGCTTAGTCACGTTGAAACTGAGAAGGATGCTGTTTGAGGCGTATGCAGTGTTGTTTTGTGGACTAAATAAAGTGATGATTGGCGAAGTTGTGCCGGGAATCGGCTCCGCAGCCTTAAAGATGATCCACGGGTTCGCCTTCGCTTCCTCGACAATCAGCACCGCGGCTGCCAACGCCAACGAGAATGCCAAGACTAAAGCCAAAGCTGCCGTTTTCTTGCTCACGGGCAGCTTAAGCGCAATCGAGGTCACATGTTTCGCTCCCCTGCTTCGCGTAGCACTTTTGGCACGTATGCGCAGGCAGGGTCGCTTTCAAAGATGTCTCCTGTATAGTATTCGGCGCGTGTTCGGCATCCGCCGCAGATTTCGCGGTACTCGCAAACGCCGCATTTACCCTTAATGTTACTTTTGTCTCTTAGTTTCAAGTGGAAATCGGAACGCTGCAATTCATCCCACGCTGTTCTCAGGCTTTTGTTTCTCACGTTTCCAAGCCTGTAGCTCTCGTGGAAACCGCAGGACCTGTAATCTCCGTTTTCGGTTACGCTGATGTAGTTTCCGCCGATTGTGCATTTGCCTAGGAAACCGTTTTGGAACCAGTCCCAGAAGTCCACGGGGTTTCTCTGGCGCACGATTCTTGCGTAGAACGGCGCGTAAACGTTGACTTTGAGTTTTCCAGCGTATGCCACCTGCAAATCGTAAATCTGGTTGAACGCTGCTTCGTACTCGTCAGGCGTAGGCGCCAAGTCAGGCATGTTCGTGCTGGCTTTGCCGACGGGAACAAGGTTGTGGTAGACGACCATTCTTGCGCCGTACTCTGCAGCTAGCTCCGCCGGGTGAGCCATGTCTTTAATGTTGTATTTCGTCATAGTCGTTACAACGCAGTCTAGAATGCCATTCTCGCCCAGCTTTTTCATGGCGAAGAGAGCCTTATCGTAGCTGCCTTTGCCGCGTATCCTGTCGTTTGAGTCTCTCGTGCCGTCTATGCTGACTGCGGTGTGCACTTCGTTTCGAACGAGACTGTTAAGCCGTTTCTCGTCGAAAGCGAACCCGCTGGTTATCAAGCTGACTTCAAAGCCTATCGCCTTAGCGTACTGTATTATGTCGAAGATGTCAGCGCGCACCAAGGGCTCTCCACCGCTTATCCCAAACCACGGCGAACCAAAATCGTAAATCTCATCCACAATCTTGTAGCCTGTTCGCGTGTTTACTTCAGCGTCTTCAGGCTTCACAGGCGGCGTGTAACTGCAGTATAGGCAGTTGCCTACGCAGTGTCTTGTGCACCGCCACGTCACCATGTAAAGCGGCGCTTTGCTGTTAGCGGTTGCGCGTGGCATGTTTGCGGCTGAAACCACTGTTTCAACTATCGTCATCTGAACCCTCACCCGTATCGCCGCTCAGCGGGCATTGCTCGCAGGAGACTATGTTTTCGAAATGATTCTTTAGGCATACTTGGTTCGGCACTTTTCGGCATTTCTTCAACGCTTGCAACACTTGGTTGTACTTGAGTATGGCAATGTCAAATTGGGTAATTTCCTCTTTGCCGTTGGATAACCAAATCTCCAGAGTCTTGTTCTGGAACAAGTCAGGGATTGCTTTTGCTTCTTGCTCCGCCACAAGAGGCTGCAGAACGGTTTTCCCGTCTTTTTCGTATATCGCCATCAAAACACATTTCATTTTAGGCGCAGACTCTGTGCTGGAAACGCCTGATAAATCTTGGACTTGGCCTGCTAACTCTTTCACAGTTAAGCCCCAAAGGATACATACTGCGCCATAGGGGATAAAACGGTTTTTGTAAAGATTTCTTGACTCAAGAAAAACATACTAACTTTTTCTCTCGTCAATAATTCTTGACTAACAGTTAAATTCTCAAATATGCGAGAGTACATAGTAGTGGCTAGTGGACGGCAATGTCTGGGTCGGCAGAAGAAACATACTCAACAATGTTCACCTCGTTAAAGCATCCAGCGCGCCGCAAAATCCTCCGCATGCTCTCGGAGAGAGCATTGACCTTTTCGCAGATGCTTGAGGAACTTGAAATCCCCGGCTCTCACTTGACCTATCACTTGGAAAACCTCGGCGAACTCGTTGTAAAAATGGATGATGGAAAATACAAGCTCTCAAGTTTCGGGAAAGCCTCCGTGTCCATGATGAAAGCAGCAGAAGAAGTACCCAACGCCCAGACGAAAACGTTTGCGTCTTTGCCCTTTAGATGGAAGTCACTCATCACGGTGCTTCTCATCGCTGTCGTCTTTTTGGGAAGCATGTCCCTTGTTCAATACGCCTCGTTTAACCAGTTGTCTACAGACTATGGGCTTTTGAAAGCCGATTATGAGAGAATAAAATCACTCAACATTTCAGTGGACAAAGGCTTGGGCATCATCAAAGATGTCTTCCAAATAGATGTATCCCAGTACCAGACGACCCTGCTGAGCAACACGGTGGACGCACGCTCAGACTTATCAGGCATAGTTGAGCAAGTGCTCAAGTATTCTTTGATAGGCAGCGAAAGCAAGGTCGACGTGGTTTTGAGGTTTAGAAACAACCACTTTTCGCTGTTCCAGCTTACCATGCTTGAAGGCTTGCCGTACTATGGCCCAATCTACGTTAAGCCCCAACCGACAAACATTTTCGAAGCAGCTAAAAACACACTTGAAAGGTACAAAGCCATCATAGGTGAACCTTACTTGGATGAAATGGGTCAACTGCTGGCAACAGCAAACGAAACCACTGGCGAGCAGACTTCGGGCAATATCAAGTTGAAAGTGACAGTTTACGGCGACAGCGCGGAAGTGCTATTTGTGTACACGGCAAACAGCGTTGACTTTTCAGCCAAAAGCTTGCGGCTCCTGTTCAACAAGCATGTTCTACAGGAGCTAAACGACGACTGGTTCCTCTACACAGTAAGCGAAGCCCCAATGGCCATTTCCAGAGAACAAGCTATTCAAATCGCCAGGGACGCCGCGAAAAAATTCACGTGGACCGCTGACGGCGTTTACGTTTCTAACTTTGACGTGCTCGCTGAGCCTGTTTCAGCAGTGTTCTTCCCACACCCCAGAACAGAACGACTACATCTGATTCCCTACTGGTACGTGACATTATATCTCGACAAGGAGTACCCTGGCGGGGTCAACAGCATAACCGTGGGAGTTTGGGCAGACACAGGCGAAGTCGCAAACATCCAAGCTTTAAGCGGGCAAAGGGGCACATAAAAACGCGGTGCCTCCAGCGCACCAGAACTAAATTTGTTGCTGATAGGTGTCAGTTTGCCCGTCGAGTCATTATCACCGCTTTGGCTCAGTGACTCTAAAGCTCATCATCCAAACCGAATAGAAGCACACATGACGTTTAAGACTCTTACGCTTCTATTAGGAAACGGTTTTTATCCGCAGGAAACCAGTATATAGATTATTCACGGTGAAACTCCATGGAACTGTATGAAGCCATCAAAGGCAGAAGAAGCATCAGAGCCTACAAAACACAGGATGTACCCGAAGAAACAGTCAAAAAGCTAATTGAAGCCGCCAGCCTCGCGCCGTCAGCAGGCAACATTCAACCATGGCTATTCGTAATCGTGCGGAAAACAGACATTAAAAGGAAACTTGCTCAAGCCGCCAGCCAAGCATTCATCGAAGAGGCACCTGTGGTGATTGTGGTTTGTGCAAACGAAAAACGCGCCGAAAGGGGCTACGGCGTTAGAGGCAAGACATTGTACTGCATACAGGACACAGCAGCAGCAACGCAGAACATTCTCTTAACCGCCCATGCACTGGGACTGGGCACATGCTGGATTGGCGCATTCAGCGAGGAAAAGGTAAAAGCAGCCATCAACGCACCCGAAGAAAAGCGTCCAGTGGCATTAATCCCAGCGGGTTACGCGGATGAAACGCCTGCACAGCGAAGACGAATGCCTCTAAGCCAAATAATGCATTACGAAAGTTTCTAAAACCATTTTTTTTTTTAAAAAAAAAAAACAAGCCATATAGTTTCCATTATGTTGACTTCATAGAGTGGCTAAGCCGGCAAAAAACTGTTGTAACATATGTCTACTGAGAAATGTTTAAGAGTGACATTTGAAGTTGTGTATGGTTTCTTGAGGCTTGAAGGCACGACTAAAGTGGCTTCTTGCCCGCAGAAAAAGAAAAAGGAGGCGACTGAAACTGCTATCAAGAGACTGTGATGGTTGCTCTCAGATGCGAGCGTGCAGCCAACGCTATAACGTAGTTGCTAAAGGCGACAAAGTCTACTGCCCCGACGGCACAGTGCACTTAGTGGATTAACATCCCATTTTTACATTACACCAAAAAAAGAAAACACAACGCAAGAGTCAAACGCTGAGAAAAACATGAAAAAACAGGTGCAGCAAGCAAAACATATATTTCTTTAAGCCTATGTTAACTGCTCACGCCAAAGGCGAAAGCATGAACCTCACCGACAAAATCAGCAAACTGAAAAAAGAAAAGAAAGCAATAATTCTAGCACACAACTACCAGAGACCAGAAATCCAAGACATAGCCGACTACATCGGCGACAGCATCGAACTCAGCCGCAAAGCCACACAAGAAACCCAAGCCGAAATAATCGTTTTCGCAGCCGTGGACTTCATGGCCGAATCCGCAGCAATACTGAACCCAACAAAGAAAGTGCTTCTGCCAACGCTGGGCGCGCGCTGTCCAATGGCGCAAATGCTCACAGTTGACGAAATAAAACGGCAAAAAACACACTACCCGAACGCGCCCGTAGTGCTTTACGTGAACACTTTAGCCTCAGCCAAAGCCTACTGCGACGTCTGCTGCACTTCAGCCAACGCCGTGGAAGTGATAAATTCACTTGACGCAGACACAATACTGTTCGGGCCAGACCGCAACTTGGCAGAATACGTTGCTGAAGAAACTGGAAAAACCCTGATTCCGATTCCCGAATGGGGTTTCTGCCCGACACATCTGCTTTTCCAGCCTGAAGACGTGACCGTGCTTAAGCTACAATACCCTGACGCAGTAGTGATGGTTCATCCAGAATGCAGCGCCGAAATGCGAAGAGTCGCGGATTTCATCGGCAGCACATCAAAAATGTGCAGTTACGCGCGGGAAAGCAAAGCTAAAACCTTCATCGTAGGCACCGAAGAGGGCATCCTGCATCGGCTGCGCAAGGAAAATCCTGAAAAACAGTTCATAACCGCCTACAAGGAAGCTGTTTGCCCCAACATGAAGCTGACCACGCTGGATAGACTCTACATGGCGTTAAAAGAGGAAAAACATGTGGTAAGAGTCCCAGAAGTTATTGCCAAAAAAGCCCGAGCCGCACTGGACAGGATGCTGGCGATAAATCACTGAAAGAACCTTAAGCAAAAACACTCATAGCCTTGAGAGTTTTTATGCTTGCTCTTTGTCATGGCGTTTACTGAAAAAAAGTTTGTCTGCCAAAGGTTTTTATAATAAGCCGATAACACTGAAATCCATGAAAGTATCACTTAGGTTACTGACTCATAAATGGCAACCATGCCGGGAACAAACGGACGAGGTCAAGGTAACTCATGACACACGAACATTCAGATGAACAGCACGCGGAACTATCCATTGAAATCCGCAAGCTGGAGATAAGGCTCACAGAATTTCTAGAGCATGAAGACGATTTCATAGCAAAATTGCGGAATTTTCTTGAACGGATGAAAAGCCTAAATGAGAAAGTAAACAACGCGGAAACAAGCCCAGACGCAGAAAAAATCAAAGAACTAATGAAACTCAAACTCGAGATTACAGACGCGTTCAGCGAGACATTAAGAAAAGCAAGCAAAGCTGAACACGAAAGAAGCCACCTGATTGAATCCTACGGCGCGCTAATTACAAGCATGGAACACGAATTTCAAGAACTATGCTCACGCGTTCTTGACCAGCGATAACGCCGAAGAAGCACTTCTGCAAAGCAAACCTCTACCCTGAGAGGCATCGCCAAAAACTATTCCTGCTCCTCCAATGTGGCAAGCATGCTTCCAGCGCGGTACCCTTCCAAGTCAAGCGTCACGTACTTAAAACCTAGCCGTTTCAACTCACCTGCTATTCTGTCAAGAACCTCCATGTTACTGAAAAGCGTTCTTTCATCTCGCCCAACCTCTATTCTCGCTAACCCCTTGTGGTCTCTAACTCGAAGCTGCTTGGCACCTGTTATTTTCCGTATTACGTGTTCTGCTTTGCCAATCCGAACCAATTTCTCAGCTGTAATGCGCTCATAAAATGGTATCCTTGAAGCTAAACACGCCAAAGGCGGCTTATTCTGAACAGATAGACCCATTTTATTGGCTATTGCGCGTATCTCTTCTTTTGTGAATCGGGCTTCAACCCACGGGCTGTACACACGCTCAGTTTCCTCAACCGCCTTAAAGCCCGGTCTATGCCCTGTCAGGTCGCTGAAGTTTGTGCCTTCAAAAACTGCTTTGAACCCTTCTTCGTTTGCAATTCTTCGCAAGCGTAGCAGCAATGCTTTCTTGCAGTAGTAGCAGCGATTTTCAGGGTTCTTGGTGAAATTCTCATCCGCCAATTCATCAGTCTGCACGATTCTCAGTTTTATGCCTATTTCCTTCGCTACTCTTTTTGCTTGTTCCAATTCTTCAGGCGTATACGTTGGAGATTCAGCGGTTACAGCTATCGCCTTGTCACCTAGGATGCTGCGGCTGACCGCGGCTAAAGTTGCGCTGTCCACGCCTCCTGAGAAAGCGATTACTACGCCGTCTTTGCCCTTATCTTCGATGAAACGTTTCAGCGCTGCGTATTTCTCGTCCAAGTTTTTCATGGTATTTACCGTTTCGAGAATACCTCTCTGGCTTTCATCGTTACTATTTCGTTTATTTCCCTCAAGGATTTACCTGTTTTCGCTGACAAGCACTTGGCATCTTCGTATTCAGGCTTAACGCTGAGGACTTTGCCGTTCTTGGTCTTTGCAACTTTCACTCTTGCAGTTTCTTTCGCGTCGTCTATAAGCACATCCACCGAAACGATTTCGCGATTAAGGATGTGTCTCTCGCAGGGGTACACTCTAACTCCCAAAGTGCCTGTTTGCTCCATCAGCACTCGTGAAAGACGCTTGACGTCTTTTTTATCCGCTACTATCTTGAGGATTTGACCAGGGCGGTTCTTTTTGGTAAACATCGGAATAATGCTCACGTCCTTAGCACCTTCCCGCAACAACTCGTCAACTGAATTTCCGATGATTTCGCCTCCTACGTCGTCGAGATTAGTCTCTAGAATGGCGACCGCATCACTTAGCAACCAATTATCTAACGGTTCACCAATTGTTAGCCGTAGCACGTTAGGCATTTCTTGGAAATCTCTGCTGCCCGCGCCATAGCCAGTCTTCAGCGGTATCATCTCTGGATAAAAGCGACTAGTTTCACATGCCAAATTGACCAGAATTGATGCTCCTGTAGGCGTAGCCAATTCTGACTCCACTGGACCGCCCCTTAAAGGAAAATTCTTGGAGCGCAGTATCTCTAGGGTTGCAGGCGCTGGGCTGGATGTTATACCGTGCGAAAACTTGAATAAACCTCCGCCAACCGAGACAGGTGTTGCGATTATTTTTGCGTTGAATAATTCAAGGTCGTCCATGGCGACGGCGACGCCGAGGATTTCCGCGGGTGTGTCCACTAGCCCCACTTCATGCAGGTGGGCGTCGGCTATGGATTTTCCGTGAATTTTCGCTTCGGAACTCACAAGAGTACGAACAGTGTTGGAGGCAAACTGTTGTGCGGCAGGGGAAAGCCTCAAATTCTTTGCACTTTCCTCGATTGTTTCCACGAGTTCGTTGCCGTTTTTTCGTGATGTGCTTTCAGCCGTGACTTCAACTTTGGTGGCTTTGAACCCACTCCGCATGACTGGTTGGATGTCGATTTTGACGTTTCTGTAACCGTAAACTTGGTTTTCCAAAGAGTTTATGGCGCTGGAGACCTTGTTAGTGTCGGCACCAATGTCTAATAAGGCGCCCAGCAACATGTCTCCGGAGATTCCCGCGACTTGGCAATCGATAACAAGTACTCTGTCAAATTCGGGCATTACAGATTCCCGCGAGGGTTGCCTCTTAGTAACAACCAGACGCAAATAATATATTACTTGTGGTGCTCAGGAATGACTTAGAAATGTATAATCTAACCGAGATACTGGAGAAGATTGCGAAGAAGGAACTTTCGGTTGCTGAAGCTGAAAAACTGTTGAAATTGCTTGCGGTAGCCGAAGTGGGGAACATTGCGAGGCTTGACGCTAACAGGGAATGCCGGAAGGGCATACCTGAAATTATTCTCGCTGAAGGAAAATCGGCGGTTGACCTTGTAAGCATAGCGTTTAGAATGCTGTCTGAGAGGGGTAGAGTAATATTGAGTAGGTGCAGCGAGAAACAGATTCGCGCCATCAAGAAAGCAGCTCCGCACGAAGCTGTTCTGCAGGTTTACGATAAGGCAAGGATGATTGTTATACAAAAGAAAAATTTTGCCATCAAACCTACGGGCGGAAAAATCGGTATTTTGACGGCGGGGACTTCGGATATCCCGGTGGCTGAGGAAGCAAAGGTAATCGCTGAGGAGATGGGCTGCAAAGTTTTTACTGCTTATGATTTAGGCGTCGCTGGAATCCACAGAATAATGCAGCCTCTAGAAGAATTGATACGGGAGGATGTTGACGTTATCATAGTCGTCGCAGGTAGAGAGGGCGCATTGCCATCGGTGGTGGCTGGGATGGTTGATGTGCCTGTGGTTGCGGTTCCAACCTCGAACAGCTATGGTTTCGGAGAAAAAGGCGTAAGCACATTGATGGCTATGCTTCAGTCCTGTTCGTTGGGTTTAGCTGTTGTTAATATTAACAGTGGAGTATCGGCTGGTGCTGTGGCTACGTTGATTGCTAACCGCGCGGCTAAATTCAGAAACAAGGCTTAACTCTGTTTTTCGTCTGATTTTCATCACTGTGGAATTGGATTAGGGAAATCCGTAAGTGTGTGGAAATGCTTTAATATAGGTAACACTTTTCTAGGAAAAAGTATTAATGGAACTGCAGGAACAAGGCGAAAAACATGCATATCCCCGATGGCTTTCTAAGCCCAACAGTCTCTATCGTAACCTTCATAGTGACCATAGTTTTCTGGGCAATTTCCTTCATGAAGACTAAAAATAGCTTGGACGAGCGCCAAGTGCCCATAATGGGCGTGCTGACTGCTCTTTTCTTTGCGGCACAAATGATGAATTATCCAATAGTTGGTGGAACAACTGGACATCTCCTCGGCGGCGCGTCGCTCGGCATAATACTTGGTCCCTACGCAGGATGCATCTCAATGACCATAATCCTTGTCCTGCAAAGTCTTTTATTCGGCGACGGCGGAATCACCGCGCTAGGCGCAAACGTCTTAAACATGGGCATAATCGGCGTCTTCATACCTGCCTTCCTGTTGTTAGCGCTAAACAAAATATCCAAAGGCAAAGACTTGTTGGCGTGGGTGTTCATTTCAGCTTTTGCAGGCGACGTGGCTGCTGCTGTTTCTGCAGGAGCCCAGCTTGGTTTTTCAGTACCGACGTTCCAGTACGGCTTAAGCGTGGCAGTGCCCGCAATGGCGATTAATCACTCAGTCATAGGCGTCATAGAAGGTGTAGTCACAATGGTGCTAGTAGGTGCACTGTTGAAGCTGAGACCAGATGTGATGAGCAAGAGTCCCAGCTTGAAAGACCTGCCAATAGTTCAGGAGTCTAATACTTGAAACATGAGGTGTTTATATGACTAAAATAAACAGAGAATCCATCAAAAACCTTGATAGAAATACCCTAATCGTAGGTTTAGCAGTGGCGGTAATCTTTGTGGTCATCGGCAACTTGGTTTTTGCCTACGCTATGGAAACGCTGGATGTTAAAGCAGAAGAGCTAGAAGTCACTGGTGAGAACATTTTGAATGCGCCCTTCCCCGAATACGTCATTCCCGGCTTCGAAAATGAGTGGGGTGGTATCCTGCTAGGTGTGGTCGCAACGTTAGCAATATTCGCGGTTACTTTGGGCATAGCCAACCTGTTAAAGAAGAAAAAAGAATAGATCCAAAAAATGAACTCTCCCACCTCCCTCAAGGACTTGCTGTCAAGCGTCGAAACTATAGTTTACATTGAGGATTTAAGCGGCAAGAAGGGTTTTCTGCAGTCCATAAATCCGCTGGTCAAGCTTGCAGTAACGGTATTAATGATTGTCGTCTCGCTTTTCGTGTATTGGCTGCCCTATTTGTTGCTGTTATGCGCTATCCCAGTGGTTCTAGCTATCGCTTCAAAGATTCCTCTGAAGGGGTTTATGGCGAGGACTTTTTTCATGCCGCTTTTCGCTGTTGTAATCTCGGTACCAATTCTATTCATAACACAGGGCAATCCAGTTTTCAGTGCCGACTTGGGTCTGCTCACCTTGACAATTACACTTGAGGGATTAACGAGGTTTCTTACATTTTCGATTCGTGTTTGGTTCTGCGTGGCTTCTTTAACTTTGTTCACGCTTTCAACGGGTTTCGACGCAATAATGCAGCTGTTGGCTGAAATTAGGGTTCCCTCAGTCATTGTTCAAATGTTCAGTTTAACCTACAGATACCTTTTTGTATCAATTCATGAGCTGCAAAAGGTTCTTATAGCCAAAGAAGCTCGAACCTACGTGAACAAGCGCACTTTAAGTATCGCTAGCCTGAAACATTCAGGAGCGCTGCTTGCGACGTTGTTCATACGAACGTACGAACGGTCTGAAAGAGTATACTTAGCCATGAAGTCCCGAGGGTTCAACATAAATAACAATTACAGATCTTCCTTTCCCACTTTAAGGTCACGCGATATTCTGTTTGGCGTATCCGCAACAGTTGCTTTTGGACTGCTCGTGCTGCTCTAGGAGTTTGCATGCAGTTTGCCCAGTGCCGTCGTCGAAATGAAAGAAGTTCATTTCAATTACCCCACAGGAGTCCACGCCATAAACGGCGTGTCTTTTACGGTTACTGAAGGCGAAAAAGTGGCTATATTAGGTCCGAACGGCTCTGGGAAATCCACGCTCACGCTCTTAATGGCGGGTCTCCTAACACCCCAACAAGGCGAAATCAAAGTCTTTGGCACAACGACCACATCAAAGGACTTCCAGAAGTTGAGACCAAGAATAGGTGTTGTTTTCCAAGACCCCGACGACCAACTGTTCACTCCAAGCGTCATCGAAGACATCGAGTATGGACCGAAAAACCTACGGCTTCCCGACAGCGATATCAAGCAACGAAGTGGCGAGGTTCTATCAAAAATCGGCATCCAACACTTGAAGGACCGCCCGCCACATAGGCTGAGTTTCGGCGAAAAAAAGAAAGTTTCCTTGGCAACCTCATTGGTTCTAAAACCTGAATTGCTGATTCTCGACGAGCCTACAGCGAACTTGGACCTCGCTTCTAGAAGGGGTCTAATAGACATGTTAAACGATTTGAACGACGAAGGAACCACGGTGGTTATTTCTACGCATGACGTGGAAGCCCTTCCTGAACTGGCTGACAGAGTCATTGTGATAAGTCATGGCTCTATTCTGGGCGAAGGGAAAACCGCTGATGTTCTGCAGGACATGAAGCTTCTTGGTGCTGCTGGGCTGGAACCGCCTACTATTGTTAAGCTTTTTTCAGAACTGAAATCTGCGGGGATAGTTGAGGAAGTGCCGATTACACTACGCGCGGGCTTGCAAAAGCTATACGACCAACTGAACAAGAAATGAAGCTCATTGCAGGTTTTATTGCTTAGGTGCTTAGATTGTTACGATGACTGTTTTGAGGATTTTGACGCCTCGTTTCGTGGCAAGTTCGTCGCTTAGTTCACGTATTTCGTGGGCTTTTCCTTTCACTGCTATTGCTTCAAGGCAGTCGCGTTCGCTGATGTGAATGTGCAGCGTTGAGAATATCAGATCAGAATGGTGATGCTGGGAGTCGGTCAGAGTGGTTTCTAAGCCTCTGGCGTCGTGGTCGTAAACCATCAGTATAATGCCCGTTTGGGTGGTGTTTTCTTCTTCTTGGAGCCATTTTCTTTCTGAAACAAACAGTCTTACAGCGTCTTGAATGGCTTTGGAACGGCTCTCGTAACCCATTTTGCCAATTATCTCGTCGAAGTCTTTAAGGAGGTCTGGTGGGAAAGTCACGCCTGCTCGTGTTATCTTGGTCATGCAAATCAAAAATAGAATGTGTCGGGTTTAACCTAAAAGCTTTTGCAATGCCAATTTTAAATGATTGAAGCATAGGCTGGCTTATGCACCGCGAGATATTGGAGAACTATTGAAGTAATGGCAAGATTAACAGTAAGCTTTTTAAAGTAGCGTTCACATCCAGTATTTGGTGTTACTGTTTGCACGTTCAGTAACACAAAGCTTTTTTTTTACCCGCAAACAACAACCCAAACGCACACACGTCCAAGAATATATGGCTACAACCGCGAAACCGCTGGCACATGAAACGAAAGCAAAAAAATACGCATGAATGTTGGGGAAGAAGCCTCGGAGACAGCGGCTGCCCGAAAGAAGCTCACACTGCATACAACGCGTTGCCACCTATTTTGTGCACGTACAGATGAACGCGAACGGTTTATATCCGAGCAAACAGAAGATTAACCATAAAGCATTAGGGAGTCGAAAAATTTATGGGTGTTGGACCGTTTCATGTGACAGATGATAATTTTGACGACACAATCAAGAATAACCGTGTGGTTTTGGTTGATTTCTGGGCTGGTTGGTGTGGACCCTGCAGGGCTTTAGCGCCGACAATAGAAGAATTAGCCAGAGAATACGCTGGAAAAGCCATAATAGCCAAGCTGGATGTGGACGAAAACCCGAACAAGGCTGAATGCTACCAAGTTTTCAGCATCCCAACAGTAATAGTATTCAAAGACGGTTGCGAAGTAGAGAGACTCGTTGGCCTCTGTGCCAAAGGAAAACTAGACGCCGTGCTAAAGAAGTATCTAGAGTAGCCTAGCTTTTCATTTTCTCGTACATTTTTTCCAGCGTCCACCGAATGCTGGATTTCAACTCTCTTAGGCGCTCTTCATCAACGTTTTGGATTACTATTTCCCTGAGCGAGTCATCTTCACGAACGATGTTGTAGGCAAACATTTTGTCAGGCGTAAGCTGCCCCATCCGCACTAGTTCACTGTCTTTCTCCTGCATCTTCGCCAGCACGCGTTCCACGAGAAAATTGTTAAAAGGCGGCGTGCTCACGCTAAATTTCTTGCTTTCGTCGGGCAGAATATGCAGCGTTTGCTTTTCAACGTAGATTATCGCCAGCGGCTCCTCATTCACTGTCTTTAACGGAATTACGCTTTCAGGTTCTGCGGGTCGCGGCGCAGGTTTCTCTTCCGCAGTAACAACAACTTTTGCGGACGGCGCGGCTTCCTCAGGTATGACCGCTACCTTTTTTATGTCGCCCCGCTTGAACCCTTTTTCAAGCAGAACCGAGTTCACCACATCCAAAGTGTCTTGTAATTCTTTGAGTTCAGAAGTTAAGCTTTCAATTCGTTCTTCGAGTTTTTTCTTGAATGTAACGAGGGCTTTCATTTTCTCCGAATCTTGCGACATCCTGCTTCACAGTCAGTATCTAAAGCGGTTTACGCTTATCAACTCTTTGACTGTTAGGCTTCGCTGATTTGCTTAAGTTGCCCACGGTACATTTCCACCACTTCCGCCGAAGTAGTAGCGTCTTCAGCAGCTTTATCCACGCGGTAGTTGCCTGTGAAACGCGGAAACCTAATCGCCAAACCGCTTCCTCTGCGTATAGAATCCATGGCACACATATGGATGGGACTCAACGTTATCTCTGCGCCCAATATTTCTAGGACAACTTTCGGTTCGAACCAGACATCCGCCTCCAGCATAGATTGCACGCGACTGTGCTTACGCGGAACCACATGCTTCTGCAACAGCTCTGGCAAGCTCTCCAAGTCCTTGTCGGTGAAACCTGTGCCGCATTTGGTTACTGTTTCGAAAGTATCCGTCTCAGCGTTGTAAGCGGCAAGCAGCAGAGCGCCATAGGTTCCTGCACGCTTGCCTCTGCCGTGGAAAGCGCCGACCACCACAAGGTCAACGGTGTCGGTCATCTCGCTCTTGTAGTCGCGTTTGTACTTTATCCAGAGCCAACCACGGGCGCCGGCTTGGTAAACCGAGTCTTTGCTTATAGATTTGCAGATTAATCCTTCGCAGCCATCCGCGATAGCTTCTTCAAAGAACACTTCTAGCTCTTTCACTTTGCTTGTTACGATGTGTTTGGCTGCTGTAACGCGGTCGCTTGGTTTCAACGCGTTTTCCAAGGCTTTTCGCCTAACAGGATAAGCGCTGAGAGTCAAGTCCGCGCCGTTAACGTAGAGCGCTTCGAACATGAACAACGAAACAGGATACTGCTCCATCGCCTGCTCAATCTCGTATTTGCGTCGCCTATGCATCAGTTCTTGGAATGGACGCAACTCGCCAGTTTCCAAATCCACAGCAACGCACTCGCCTTCCAGAATGGCTTCCTCAGCACGCACATACTCTTTGACAAGTTCCACTGCATCTGGGTATTGATTGGAAATATCCTCCAAACGCCTAGAATAGAGCGTAACTGTTTTTCCTTTCTTGTGAGCCTGCACGCGTTCGCCGTCATACTTGTACTCAGCAACGCATTTCCCGCCAAGCTTCTCCAGAATCGCCTCAGGTGAAGAAAGCCGCTCCGCCAGCATCGGTCTTATCGGCTCGAAAACCACAACCTGAAACCTCTTGATGCCCTCCAACCCCTGTTCAGCGATTACGTTTGCGACTCTGCCGAGGTCAGAGGAAATATTGTAAGCGCGTTCCACGAGTTCGCGGGCTTCCTTCCCGCCGCCGTACGCTATCGCCAACGCGTCCAGCACAGTCATGTCTGCGATGCCCAAACGCAAGTTGCCCGTTACCGTGCGCAGGAGATACTTAGCTTCTTTCGGCGACGCGTCAGACAGTAACCCAGAGAGTAAGGCTAGCTTCGTATCAACCGCACCGGAGCCCGTTGTTTTAGCCATTCTATCAAGTGTTTCGTAAACGCGCTGAACCGTCAGTGTCTTCTGGAAGAAAGTTACTTGTCTCTTTGTAGCTATGAAGTTCTGCGCGGTTTCGCCGATGTCCCCGCTTTTCTGGAGGTCAGCTTCAATTTCACTTTCGCGTCTTCCAGTAGCCCGCGCCAAGGCTTTCAAAGCGAGTTTTTCTGCCACGCCTATTTCCAAGCCAACAAAATCAGGATATATTTTTCCCTGTGTTAAATAAACAACCTTGGCGATGGCAGCTATGGGCGTATTCTTTAGGAGGTCAACTAGCAAATCGGTCATTTCAAGCCGCTTCGTAGTGGCTTCAATTCGCTCGTAAGCATCAGCTATCACGGCGTAGTTCAACAGGCAAACCTCACATGAATATAACGCTGAAGGGGCGTATTAAAATTTCATCATAACCAACTAACTAACGGGATTGAACATAGCTAAAAAAAGGGGTCAACTATTCGAGAACAATGGCACTTCAACATACATTGCGTTCTCATTGGTAGAAGAGGTTACCATAGCAGAAAGTAAGTCAGTATGGACAAAGCGGGAAAAGAGTATACGGTTTGCGGTTACGGAACTGGAGAACAGCTACCAACAGTGTTACAATTGTAAATATTAGCAGGATGAAAACTGAAGGAAGCTCTGGGATTTCATGCGGCTGTGTCGAAGCCGATGGAGATGGCGTCGCAGCAGGGGTTGCTGTCGGTTCCAGAACAGGAGATTGCGAAGGCGTAGCTTCTGGTGTAGGAAAGGGGATGGGCGCTTGGGCAAATTCAGCAATTAACTCATGATTTCTGTCCATGACAATTCTTAATGGATTATTATTCTTCTTCTCGATTTTTACGCCATCAAGAACCCAATAGTCAAATAACCATCCCCATTCAGAGTAAGAATCAGTTGCATAAACTGTAACTTCACTGCCTTCCTCATAATAGTATGAACCACAAGCAGGAGAAGTGACGCCATAACCATTAACTGCGATACTCAATTCGTAACTAATTGCCGCTGCTTCAACAGGGTTAATGACAACCATCAAAGAGGAAATCAACAATACTAGAAGCAGAAATGTTAGAGCAACCGACCGTTCTATCAGTTCTATCAACCCACAAATGGAAGAACCAACTACAGCGAAATAAGACTTATGGCAAAAAATCATCTGCTCAGAGCTAATTCACACATAACCTGCATACCGGCGTGACTGAAGCAAATTTCCAAATAGCCCAGCCGCTTCTCTGTCTCCAAAAAACCTAAACCACCGCTGGAAAAGCGCAGCGCTTTTGGAAACCCTAAAATGTTGCTGAAGATATTCTCTCCTGTATCAGGAAGTTCACCGTAATGGTTTACAACGAATTAAGGAAAGATTATCTGCTTGACCGCTGGGTCGTAATCGCCACAGAACGCAGCAGAAGACCAACTGACTTCACTAAACAAAGAAAAGACTCCAACGCAGCAAGCGTCTGCCCCATGTGCCTAGGCAACGAGCACATGACGCCGCCAGCAGTCCTCGTTTACCTGAAAGCAAACAGTGGAATAGTGAAAGACCACGACACCGACGGATTACGCCACAAGAACTGGCTCATACGCTGCATTCCAAACCTTTATCCAGCCTTCTCGCCGCCAAAAGAGCCGCAAGACCAGCAATGTATAATGCACAACGACACTTTCGGCTCTGCCATTGGCCACCACGAAGTGCTGGTTGAATCGCCAAACCACAGTGAACACCCAGCAGACGCAGAACCAGCGCAACTAACGCATGTAGTGAACGCTTACATGGACCGCCTCCGCGAACTCGCACAGAAACCCTACGTTCAGTATGTTTCAATATTCCGCAACCACGGACTCGAAGCAGGCGCTTCGCTTTCGCATGCTCACAGCCAAATAATCGCCACGCCATCCGTGCCCCGCATCATAAAAGAAGAACTATCCGCAAGCCAACACTTCTGGAAGCAACATAAAAAATGCGTTTTCTGCGACATAATCCAACGTGAGTCAAAAAGCCCACGGCGCGTGCTGGAAAATGAGAATTTTGTGGTTTTTGCGCCTTACGCCAGCGTCCACCCCATGGAATTCTGGATAGCGCCCAAAAAACATGATACGAACTTGCTCAACTTAACAGGCTCTGAGGCTGCAGCCTTCGCTGAAACACTCAGGACAAGCCTGAAAGCGCTGAAAGACGTGGTGAATGACCCGCCTTACAACTTCGGAGTTCACCTAGCCCTAAACAAAGACGCAAAAGACTACTATCACTGGCACGTGGAAGTTTACCCGCGTTTAGCCATATGGGCAGGCTTCGAAAGAAGCACGGGAATGTACATAAACACAGTCACGCCTGAAACCGCAGCAGCCGCACTCAGAAACGCTTTGACCGCTTAAACCTGCAAAACCTCTTTTTCATACGTGGGTTTAGCCTGCAATACATCTTCTACGTAAGCCCGCAGAGGTTCAGCCACGCTCCACGCTTGAGCAACGCAACCCCGCGGCGTATGCGGCGGATCGCCGTCAAAAACCTCGCTTATCGTGCCTAACCCCGCCTCTGTCACTTGCTGGGCAAACAAGGAAGATAGAAGAGCTTTCAACTCGCCAGTGCCGCTGGGTTTCACTTTGCCGAAAGCAGTCACGTATGGTCCCAGCAGCCAAGCCCAAACCGTGCCATTATGATAGGCAAGGTCCCGGCTTCGCCTGCTGCCCACGTACATGCCTCTGTATTGTGGGGCATTCCGCGCAAGCGTCCGCAAACCAAAAGGCGTCAAAAGCTCACGCTGCACCGCATAAACAACCTGCATGCTTTTCGTTTCATCGAGCATGTTGAAGTCGAGTGCTGCCGCAATTATCTGATTAGGCCTCAAAGCGTCGTCAACGCCTGATTCGCTCACAACATCGAAAAGGCAACGCGCGCCAGCGTTCCAGAATTTCAAATTAAAGCTGACTTGCGCCTTAGCCGCCACTTCAGCATAATGCTCCGCTGATCTCTCTTCCTTAAACCTACCTGCCAAAAGCTGCATGATTCTCAACGCGTTGTACCATAAAGCTTGAATTTCCACTGCTTTCCCACCCCGCGGCGTCACCGCCATGCCGTTCACTTCAGCATCCATCCACGTCAACCGCTCGCCATGAACGAGCAAGCCATCGCTGTCTACGCGTATGCCAAACGCGGCGCCCTCTTCATGGCTTTTCACAATTTCCTTCAAGTTTGCCCATAATTGCTGCTGGACAAACTGGAAGTCGCCAGTGTACTTCAGATACTGCAGAACAGCGTTTATGTACCACAATGTAGCGTCAACAGTATTGTAAGACGGCACAGTGCACTGGTCTTCTAAACAGTTGGGAACCAAGCCTTGCTTGCAGTGGCGCTGGAACTCCAAGAGGATTTTCCGCGCCTCCGCGAATCTGCCAGTGACAAGCGTTAAGCCAGGCAGCGAAATGAACGTGTCTCTGCCCCAAGTTTCAAACCAGAAGTAGCCTGCTATGACAGAAACGCGGTCGCCAACGCCTCTGACCACGAAATCGTTTGTACCTAATATTAGCCAGCTTAGCCAGTTGTTTGCGGGCACTTGCTTATAGGTGCTGTGGAAATTTAGCAATACACCGCGGCGCTGTTTGAGCTCTTGCTCCAAAGAGTTTTCAACATCGCGTGTGGTGACGCCGATGGCTTCCAGAGCTTCTTCGGTTTCTCGGCTACTTTCACCCGCTGCTGCAGCTACGGCGAATTTGAATTTCTGCCTCGGCGAAACCGTAACCTCAAAGTAGCCAGGCTGATAGCAGTCGTCGATGCTGCTTTCGCCTCGCTTGTCTTCCTCACGATAATACAAGCGCTCTATCCAGTTTGGTTTCTCAACGAAGCGGCCCTCTGTGGCGAGAGCAGCCACCGTTACCCGTGGACGGGAAAAGGCAACTTCAAATTCTCTACCGCGTTGCTGCTGGCTGAAGCTTAACGGGCTTCGGTTCTTGTCAACGATTAAATGAAAATGTCGACACGTTAACAGTGGGTAAACCCTGAAGGTCACTTCAGAGGCGCTTCTGCTTAGAACGCTGTAAACCACGGCAACGGCGTTTCGCCTAGAAGGCATAAAGACGGTTTTAGCAACTTCGGTATCATGTACGTGGTAAACGTATTGCGGAAACGGGGAAACTGAGAACTTTTTTAGGAATCGGTAGCCTTGAGGGAAAATAACGTCATGGAACTCGTTGGCGCCAAGGTGGTGAACGTTGTTGTCTGCGCAGATTTCTTCATCCAGTTTCGCAAGGCAGACGGTGCGGTTTCCAGGCGGATGCAAGGCCGCTATCAGCAAGCCATGATATTTCCGCGTGTTTACGCCTAATACCGTAGAAGCGGCGTAGCCGCCTAAACCGTTTGTTACAAGCCACTCTTTCTGTAAAGCTTCATCAAAATGTGATAATGCTTCTTGGGTTAACTGAATAGAGGGCAATTGCATTTCAGGGCATCAGCTTGGCAATATTCTTATGCCGAGGCGCGCAGAAATAGTTTGCGACTGGATTACACTTGGTTCTGAACAGCAGAAAATGGGGCTTCGTGAGTTTATATTCGGTTAAGGTTTCAGCATAACCCATGCCCTTCGCGAAAACAAGCTCTGCCTCGTTGTAAATTTTCAGGAACTCAGGTGAGACTTCCTTCAAAAGCAGCCCAACAGCGTCAGCGCCTGTAGTTACTATTTCATCGGCAAGCTTATCCATTCCAGACAGCGCCACATCTTCCAATGTAGCATCGTTAATTATTGGACCGCCCTTGACAACGTAAGTTACCTTTAAACCCATATTCTTTAACTGTTCAACCAGCAGAGTGTCGAAGACGATTTCGCCAGCGTTATCTGCCAAATAGAGGATGCTACTAGCTTTTTTCGCTAATTCGTAAGCCTTGTCAATGTCATCCACAACTAAGTCTTTGGCGGCTTCTCTGAAGCTTTTCGCCAGTGCGCTTAAGGTGAACTTGTGTCCGGGGATGTCGAACTCCATTATGTTGCCCACCATGGCGCACAGGCAAGCTCTCTTGAATCTGTCCTGTTGCGTGTAGCCTTCCTCCACAAATTTTCTTGCTTTGGGCAGCATCCGCAAGGCGCGTTCGTTACTCATTTTTTTGTTACGCTTGTAGGGGTCGCTGTTGCTTGTAAGCCGTTTTATTAAACGGTCTCTTTTCGTGCCTAAATCAGCAGGCACAGATGTTGGTCTGAATTCCCTGTTCAGCAGTTTAATTATTTCGCTCATGGCTCTGAAGCGTAACGCTGGGTTCGTCGTGGCTTCACAGGCTTCTGCCATGGCTCTAGCCAGTAAGCAAGGGGCGCATTCTGCTTCAACTTTCACGGTGCTCACGCAGTTTTACTGTTTTGTTGAGTCTGCAAATTCACGCAGTATGCTATATGGGTCTTTCGCTTTCACTATGCCGCTGGCAACCAGCACGCCTTGTGTTTTAAGCTTCAGAGCGACTCTGACATCTTCTCCGCGGCTTATTCCCGCTCCGCACAGAATAGTCACGCTAGGGTTTATTCCGCGCACAAGCTTAACCGTATCAGTGACAACTTCAGGCTGTGCTTTGGAAACAGCGACACCGGTGCCGATAAGCTCAGGCGGTTCAATGGACACAATGTCAGGCTTCAATGTAGCGGCAGCAGCGCTTACGCTTGGGTTATTCACACAAACACAGGAAACCAAGTCAGTCTCACGTGCAAGTTTTACAGTGGCGTCTATGTGTGCCAACTTGAGCTGGCGTTCAGAATGATTAATCAACGTGCCCACGGCGCCTGCTTCCTTAACGGCTTCCGCGAGGACATGCCCCGTGCAACTGCCAGGCTTTATTGGGTCTATATGTTGGGCGAAAACGGGGATTTCAACAGCGTGCGCCACGCGGGCGATGTCCACAAACTGAGGCGCTACAGCGATGCATACGTTTGTTTCTCTGGTTACTTTTTCAGCTTTTTCGGCGAGCTCAACAGCCTTTCTGCCTGTTGCCTCCAAGTAGGTTTTAAAATTCACAATTATGATTGGTGTCTGGAACTTCACAGTATTCTTCACCGCGCTAAAGTGTAACGCTGAACGTTAATAACAGTTTACTTTTCACGGAAGTCTTGCGTCCATAGCGGCGGCGCGTTTGCGTTTCAGGCGCGGTTCACTTTTTTGCCTTTGCATTTCGGATGGCGACAAAATCCTTGATCATCTGAGCGTGTTCAAACGCGAGAACCGATGGCAACGCGGTTAAACTGAACAGTTTGATGTCTTCAATTTCGGCTTCTTGCTTCTTGATTTCGCCGTGAACGATTTTCACTAGAAAACATGCTGGGTAATAGTCGTATTCCACGCTATCTTGAACTCCTTGCTCGTGGTACTCGCCTATCTTGCAGATTACCTCAGTGTGCAATCCTGTTTCCTCTTTAACTTCGCGCACTATTGTTTGCTCAACTGTTTCGCCGGGGTCAACTCTTCCGCCGGGCAAAGCCCAATAGCCCCTGAAGGGCACGGTGGCTCTTTTTATTAGCAGAATCCTGTCCGGAGGGAACGTTATGATAGCGGTTGCTGTTCTGCCGCTGAACGGCATTTATCATTTCTCCTAATTGAATAGGCTACTTCTTCGTTTTCTAATTAGCTTCAAGCGTGCATGTAAAGATTGCTGCCGAAGAGCACTGGTGACCAACAGGGGGTTAAGCAACAACTCTGACGCAGCTTTCTAGAATATAGCAGTTTTCAGTTCCATTCCACACATATAGCAAGTCAGTGAGCACCATGGAGACATCTACAGGAGAGTCATGCGCCTCTACGGAAATATTAAATGAAAAGCTTGTTACGTTCTTATCAATTGTGAAGAACACAGGTTTTATCTCTGCATCAACTGGAAGCTCGCGCTCTTGAAGCAGGAATGGAACCTTAATCGTTGTGCTGCTGACGCGAAGGTAGGTTTGGCGAGTTTGCACTGGAAAAGAAGCGTTTACGCTGCTCAAAACAAGATAGAAACTGGCATCGCGGTCTCCATGATTTTCACAGTACAAGTTGAGCTGGTTTACTTCTTCAACGTAAAACTTGGCAGTGTCATTATCGATTGAACAACTGACAAGAGCACGCTTGGTTGCATTATCCATTTGAAAAATTAGCAGAACCAAAACCAAACCCGTGACAAGGTAAATCAAAATGTTTCTCTTTCTGCGGTATTTTCTCAAAGAAGGAAATCTAGCCAACAACACTATGATAATAATCAAAATGCCGAGAAACATGGCGGCATAAGGCAGAGCGTAATAAAAGGGCGACTGATATAAGATAGGAATAGGCGGAAAAGTATCGTTAAACGTTAACACGAGTCCACCGAATAAACTTACAAAAACAGCTGCTTAAAAAAATTGCGTAATCTGCCAGTTTTAAACCTAAATGCACTTTTTTCCAGATTCCCTTGAACAGATAAACCAAACGTTAGCTGACTAGCAGTATAGCGATTATTATGAAAACGGCGCCTACACCAGAAACCACGGTCAACATCTCGCCGAGCACTAAAGTGGCGATTGCCATGGCAACTACTACCTCGGTTAGCAGCACGATACCTGAAGTCACTGCGGAAATGTGCTTTAGCCCCTTCAACCATAGATAGTAAGGAATCACCCAGCAGAAAACTGCAGTGTACGCGATAGCTAGCCACGCGTCTAAGGGCAAAGAAGTGAAGTTGCCAGTTGAAAAAGCCGCGGTGGGCAGAAGCGGCAGCAGAGTGAACAGCAGAAGCCACATCATAGACTGTAACAGGTTTTTGCTGTCCTTGACCAGAGGCTTATTGTAAATCATGAAGATAGCCCAGAGAACCCCGGCACCGATGACGAGGAAATCTCCTGTGACGGTACCTTGGCTTAGAGAGGAGAAATCCAAGTTGGTCGTCATCAAAACCACGCCTACGAGGCTTGCTGCAACGCCTAATGCCTTTTTGCTTCCTAACTGCTCCTTTAACAGTATAGGGCTTAGTAGGGCAACCCAGACGGCGCTGAGGTTGATGAAAAGCGAGGATTTGGACGCTGTGGTGTAAACCATACCAATATACTGCAGCAAATAAGCCAAACCGTTTGCTAATCCAAGGAAGAGAATCAGCCGCTTTTTGTTGAAGTTGAAGCTGAAGTTTTTTGTGAGCAGCGAAACCGACAGCATCACCAATGCGGCGAGGAGAAATCGCAGGAAGGCAAACGTGTAAGGGTCCATGTATTGCAAGCCGATTTTTATGGCTGGAAACGAAGTGCCCCATAGGAAGCCGGCTATAACGGTTAACAATAAGGCTTTCTTCTTGTTGCTTTCAAGCCCGCTCAAGCTTGGCATTGGTCTTCCCTTAGCTTTGCCATTCAGAGAGCTGAACGTGTTTAAGGCTTTTGGAGCTTAAGTGGTTTTTAACTCGTTTGAAAATCGGAATTGAATGAAAAAGAAAAAAACGAAATTGTCGATATAAACCGTGTCAGTTTATTTTTTTAGTAGTTTGCCGTTTTTAGCTGGCACAAAAACCGCTGCTGCCACGGTTGTAGTCCACAAGCCTGCTTTGTCTCCTGTTGCCGACTGGGTAATGTTAGCGGTTTTGATGATTAATCCGCTGGTTTTGAAAAGCTGTTTCCTTTCGTCCCAAGCTTTTTCAGGGTCAAACTGGATGCCCATGGTCGTTGCCAGCATTGTTGCAGCCAAATCTTCAGCGTAGTCTCCAGCTGTCTCGTCTGTTTGCCCGAACGAATGGTGCTCAGACAAATAGCCGTACTGGTTCTTGCCTGATGGAATGGCAACCCCTATCGAGGAAGCAAGCAGTCTGTGCGGTTCAGGAGTGGCGTTTCGGGCTAAAACCACAAATGTGATTTCGCCTGGCTGCAGCATTTTTAGGCCTTGCTCTCGCGAAAGCATTTTGCATCCCGGAGGCACTATGCTTGAAACGTTCACGAGGTTGCAGTGTTGGATGCCAGCATCGCGCAGTGCAAGTTCAAAAGATTGCAGTTGCTCTTTGTGTTTTCCGACTCCCTTGGTTAGGAAGAAGTATTTAGGTATCATTTTTCGTATCGCAAATACGAATTGCAGAATCCATTTATTAGCCTTTTGTTTTATGAAAAGAAGACTATTGTTCTGTTACGACATTCAATCAGTAAGCATTTAAAAAACATGGGCGGTATTTCTGGCGATTTCGCCTGCGGTGCGGGGCTTCATTTTTCAGCATCTGTAAGATGTTTTTCATCCAGACTCAATCAGGTGCATTCTGCTATCGAGCATTGCTTTCTACTTTGATTTGATAAAAATTGGGCTTTCAAAATGTTTCCCCAAAAACACTTTTCTTTCCTCTGCATAACAAAGTTATTTCGAATTAAGCATTATTGCACAGAAATTGGAATCTAATCCATAAAATATTAATTGAAGCTTGATGTAATGGTTTGGTGTTTATGAAAAAAAAGGCGTTAGCAGTGGCTCTTATCTGGGCGTTATTGTCAGTGACAGCGAATTTTTGTGGGACTAATGCTGTTCCAGTTCAGACGGGGCAATCGTCAGCGTCCACGCGGCAATTCGATGTTGACTTTCTTTACGCTTATATTGAAAGTGGCGCTTATTACATTGGAACCGTTGTTTTCAACGTGACGCGTGTTTCTGGCGTGCCACTTTCTTCAGAAGGCATGATTGAGGTTTACAAAGCGGAGGTTCTTGCAGATGGGCAGCTCATAGGCTGCAAAACAGTTGGGTGGCAGATCGGCAAGGGTTTGTCCGCGGATGCCAGGATGGGTTACGCCATGAGCCTCGGTTCTTTTTATGGCACAACCGCGTGTGGCTTGCAGGATATTGGAATCCCCATTAATCCTTACTTGCAGGAACCCCTTAACTTGGTGGAACCAGTCTCCGTGATCATAACGAGGCTGGGTTGGATATCAGTCAACGGCGACGATGTGCATAGTCGTTTGTCGGTTAATGAGACCCTGCAGCAAGTTCAGCTTGAAACGTTTGGAGACGGATTTCTATACAACGCTTTGGTGCCCACGGAACAACTGCAACTAATAGACCCGCTCCGTCCAGTAGATACTCTCAACTCCACTTCGCCAAACCCTTCACCATCTCAAGAACCCACATCGCCGCAGGAAACGAAACCTGAAATATTTCCAATAACATTAGTTTTAGCGCCAATAGATGCAATTGTTGCTGCTAGCGCAGGTCTGCTGGTCTACCTCAGAAAACGCAAGCGTCAAACTTATGTTGGTCGGTTCAATTTTTTTATTTCCATCAAGTGAGGATACACGAAAAATCTAATGATAGATATTTTAGAACAATGGCTCAACAAATACACATGTTATTTTCCTGTGTAAGGTTTTTGGCCCAGGGCGTTAAGCCAAGAAGGATTCCAACAAAATCACCGATAGAGGATGATAACTTCCTTCAACAATGGGAGATATATGTCCAAGCAAATCTCAGAATTTGCGAAGCTACACTATAGAACTATTCCATTTCAATGGAAAAGAATAACACTGCCCTACGCATAGTTAGTTTAGGGTTTGAGTCTGTGAGATTTCGTCGAAGCGTGTTCAAAGATGAGGCAAAGCTGGACATCAACTACGTACCTGGTAGGCTGCCTCACCGCGAGAAAGAACACCGCTTGCTGATGGAATTCTTCGATTTCCTGCTGCATTCTCCAGAGAAAATGACGCAACGCGTGATAATAACAGGCGAAGTGGGCACGGGAAAAACCGCTCTCGCCCAACGCTTCGGAGCCGACGTAGTGATCGAAGCCAACAAATCAGGCGTGAAACTGCGTTATGCGCATGTTAACTGCCGTGAATACCGCGGCAAACTGCTCCTCATCCTGCATCAGGCAATAGCTGTTTTTCGCCAGAACTTTCCGAAACGCGGCTACTCTGCAGAGGAACTCCTCGGCACGCTCATGCAAATTCTAGACGAGGAAAACACGCAGCTCATTCTGACTTTGGACGAGTTTGACACGCTTATTGAACGCGAAGGTTCAGAAGCAGTCTACAAACTGACGCGGCTGCAGGAAACACGCGCAGGCAAACCCCAACGAATATCGCTTATTTGCATTTTACGAGATTTGAAACCAACCGAACGCTTAGACGTCAGCGCAAAAAGCACGCTGCAACGCAACGTAATCAACCTCGAAAAATACTCGCAGCAACAGCTTGCCGATATACTGAACGACCGCATCCAACTGGCTTTCAAGCCGTCAACAATTGCCGAAGATGTGGTCAACATGGTTGCTGAATTGGCGTTTTCCGAAAGCGGCAACGCCCGCTTCGCCATTGAACTGTTGTGGCGAGCAGGAAAATACGCTGACGCCGATGGGTTAGGCGAAGTTCCCCCTGAATGTTTGCGGAAAGCAGTTTCCAGTATAATGCCAACACTGCGCAAAAGCGAGTTGGCTTCTTTGGGGCGCCACGAAAAACTGTTTCTGCTGGGCGCAGCGCGGATTTTCAAGGAGACACAGAAGGCGTATGTTTCTTTATCGGAGATTGAAAAGGCATACACAGTAATATGCGAAGAGTTCGAGGAACAACCGCACAGTCACACTCAACTTTGGAAACACACGCAGTTTTTCTCCGCATTGGGAATACTGAAAACCGAAGTGGCGTCAACGGGCAAACGCGGCAGGTCAACACGGATTTCTCTGCCATCAATTCCCGCAGTCGAATTGGAGAAAGAATTAAGTGCCCTATTGGAAGAGTGAAAGAAGGAGAAGCAAAATTAATGGAAATAGAAGAAGTCTTTTCCTCCAAACCCAGAATGAAAATTCTGAAACTCATCGCGCGGTTAGGCACGCTTAACATTTCCGAAATCACAAAACGCACAAAGTTAAACTACACAGCCACAAATCAGCATTTAAAACTGCTGGAAACCGAAGGCATACTGCAGCAGAGAACCTATGGAAGAATCCGAATGTACAAATTCAACGAAAACTCTCCTAAAGCCAAGGCAGTGCAAAATCTTATAGACACATGGGAACAGGTAAATAACCAGTAAACACACAGCATACGTATGGAGGAAAAAACTGTGACCATGGTCGACGTGTCCGATAAAGCGGAAGTCTTTCGAGAAGCAACCGCAACGGGAACGATAAAGCTGAAAACTGAAACAGTAAAACTGATAAAAACAGGAAAAATAGCAAAAGGCGACCCCCTGTACACCGCCAAGATTGCAGGCGTCCTTGCCGCCAAAAAAACAAGCAGCATAGTTCCCCTCTGCCACCCGCTGCCATTAACAAACGTGGAAGTTGAAACAAAAGTCACAGATGAAAACACAGTTGAAGTGACAGCTACTGTTAAAACCAAGGCACAGACAGGCGTGGAAATGGAAGCGTTAGTCGCCACCGCCACGGCTTTACTCACGATATGGGACATGACGAAACAGTACGAAAAAGACGCGGACGGACAATACCCAACAACGGCAATACAGAATATCCGCGCCGTGAAAAAACTGAAACGGGCGTAACACCATGAGCGAAAGCACAAAAAAACACAAAGCCACAGCGCCCACACAGATAAACTTCGCCATCTTAATATGCAGCACCTCCCGTTACCAGCAGCTGCAACAAGGCGCCGAAACAACTGACGTTTCAGGCGACTTGATTGAAACCCTAATCAGAAACGCTGGACACAAAATCCTACTCAAAAAGATAATTGCGGACGACAAAAACCAAATTCAAGAAGCCGCTAAAAGCATTCTGGAATCCCCAATTTTGAACGCGGCTATTTTCTGCGGTGGCACAGGCATCGCACCGTCAGACATCACCATAGAAACAGTTACGCCTTTTTTGGAGAAAACTTTGCCTGGATTCGGCGAAATCTTCAGACGTCTAAGCTACGAAAAAGTTGGCTCAGCAGCACTTTTATCCCGCGCCATCGCAGGCGTGGCAAAAGGCAAAGCCATCTTCTGTATCCCGGGTTCCCCTGACGCTGCACGTGTTGCAGTAGAAATGCTTATTTTGCCCGAAGCGCCACACATCGTTAGGCACGCACGGGAATAACGATGGTGTTAACGGACAACTGCAGTCGACCACTTCTTAACCTGCGAATAGCAGTAACTCCGCGCTGCAACCTACGATGCGATTACTGCCACAGAGAAGGCGAAGAAAACTGCGCACGAACCGCAACAACCGAGGAAATGTCGGTCAGCGAAATCGTACGCATAGCCAAAACCGCCGTTAGTTTAGGCATCTCGCGGATTAAACTGACAGGCGGAGAACCGCTCATGCGCAAAGACATCTGCGAAATCGTCAAAGAAATAGCTGACATACCAAATGTGACAGACTTGTCAATGACCACCAACGGCATATTACTTGGCTTCATAGCTCAAGAGCTACGCGCCAGCGGACTAAAACGCGTGAACATCAGCCTGCCAACTTTGAACGCTGAAACCTACAAGAAATTAACGGGAGGCAACATAGAAAACGCTTTAGACGGCGTCAAAGCCGCTGTCTCAGCAGGGTTCCAGCCAGTTAAACTTAACATGGTGGTTCTAAACGGGCTAAACGTTGACGCAGTTCAAGACATTATGGACTTCGCCCGGCAAACAGGCACTATACTGCAACTCATTGAACTGGACCCAATAAACGTTGAAGGCACATACTATTCCACGTACCATAAGTTCCTGACAGAACATGAGGAAATGCTGAAACAAAAAGCGTTAACAACCGAAACTAGACGCTTCATGCATAACCGCCGCATTTACAAGCTTCCCGACGTGACAGTAGAGGTCGTTCATCCAACAGAAAACGGCGACTTCTGCGCCCACTGCACTCGACTGCGTGTAACCAGCGACGGAAAACTAAAACCCTGCCTGATGAGAAACGACAACCTCGTCGACATCTTAACGCCAATACGAAAAGGCGCAAACGACGAAGAGTTAAGAACCCTTTTCATGAGCGCAAACCAAAAAAGGGAACCCTACAACAAAAACACCTGAACAAGCTCTCAGATAATCAAATTTCTTCTTAACTCACAACCCCAAACAAACAGCGAAGAGAAAAAAATGCAAAAACGAAAACAACTCGTAACGAAAACGAGAAAACATTGGCTTTAACATTGAAGCTTCTTGTGGCGTCGGTAAAGTATGAAAACGTGCCCGCGCACTTCAACCAGCGCCGCACCAGTCTGCTCAGCCGCTTCAGCAGCTATGGTCTGCGCAGTGTTATCCTGCTGCAGCGCAGCCGGCAAAATCCGCACCTTTACCATCCGTTGCTTGCCTAATTGATTCTCAATCTCGCCCACCAGCGAAGACGTCAAACCGTCTTTGCCAACCCACACCGTAGGCTTCTCATCCTTCAACTTAAACCTTACATGACGCTTCATCCGAGTAGTAATCTTACTCAAGCTCCATTTCCCTCCTTTTTCATTCGTAACGCCCTGCGCGTCTGATGACCGCACACAAGACATGTAACCACCACATGCGGCTCTCTCCGCTGCTGAACCCGCACGCGGCAATTACTGCCATGTACAAACAATGCGTTGCAGTTCCTGCAGAAGCGACGCCTATAGTCGGCGGGCAAACGTATCTTTGCAGCCATGGCGATTCTCCGCGCGACCTCCACATAACGGCGAGCCAGTGCAGGGTTTTCTCTGCACACAGTTTCAGCTTGCTGGAACAGTATTTGCATGCGCTGTTTAGCTATTTGCCTTGTGGCTGAACCCATCTTTGACATTTCACCCTCAAAGCATAAAGGCATATTTTAGCAACAGAAAAGACGCCATTGCTCAATAACGTTTCTGTTCATACACATATGTTAACAAGGAAAAACACGTGCTTAACTTATCAAGCAATAGTTCACTCATTTTCCAGCGCTTGAATCTCTGCGTCGCCATCTAAGCTGAACATGAACCCTCTGCACCAAGCCCTTACGCTCCAGAGACGCGATACTGCGGTGAATCGAGTTATACTCCTTCGTCTTGTAATCCACAAGCTTGCCAAAAACAATCTCCGCAATTTCCTTAGTTGTCATCGCGGGCTGTATCTCCAAAATCTCCAGAATCTTTCGCTGGTTCTTGGAAAGACGCGCCATCTCCTCCCATCTCCAAACAGAAGAAAACAGCACTCTTTTATATAAATCAACACTCAAAAAGTTCAGACTCACCATTGTGGTATAGCAGATTATTGATTTCTAATTCATGAGAGTGAGGCTTTTTAATTGATACGTACAACTTTTAAAAACTCTTTTTACCGATTTGTTATTGGAGCTTTAGTTCCAAAAAAATTTAGAAGAATGGACTGTATTATTTTATAGTGGGTGAGAAAATATTTGACGAAAAAGGTTATTATTGAACTCTCTCTTGTCGATGAAAGCAGAAACAAAGTTAACCAACAGATTGTCGATGAAATATTTAGCGATATTTCGGAAGGGCGAATAATTATTCCATGGTGCAAAAAAGTGGAGAAAGTTGTAGTGATAGAGGATTCAATTAACTGTTAAACATCTTTGAAGTGTACTTAGGAAGAATAATAAAGAAAAAAGCCTATGTAAAAAAGGTTTTCAGCTCTGGCGCTTCAGGGCTGCTTAATGAATGCTATGAAGTCTGTTAGACTCCTCGGCTGCAAAACATAGTTCGTTCGTCGTTGCTCGGCTATTGTGGAGTAAGGCTTTGGACCATAGTCGTGCCCCGGGTAAACTTCCACGGCGCCGTCCAGTTTCAGCAGTTTGTTGAAGAGGCTCTCGTAGAGACTGCGGGAGTTGCCGCCCGGCAAGTCTGTTCTGCCGCATTCACCTATGAACAGTGTGTCGCCTGTTAATAGTTTCTTTTTGTCCACCAGCAAGCAGATGCTATCAGGAGTGTGCCCCGGTGTGTAAATTACTTGGATAGCCACATTGCCTACGTACATGGTGTCACCGTCGTCTACTTTGATGTCCGCGTTGATCCTGGACAGCTTATGCGCAACGGTTTTGGCGTTGAACGTTGCGAGCAGTTCTGTGTTGCCAGCAGTGTGGTCAGAGTGCCCATGAGTATTGATAACGTACTTGAGTGTTAACCGTTCAGTTCTGAGAACGCGAGTTATTTCGCCTGCGTTGAAACTTGAATCCACAACAGCGGCTTCTCGTGTGGCTTCGTCTGCGACTATGTAGGAGAAGTTGTCGCTGTGCTTTTGTATCTGCCTGAAGAGCATTAGACATCAACCACAAAGGATGCCCATTTCAACATTTAAAAACGTATCTCAGCCACACTTTGAGGAGCCATTTCAAAAGGTTTACTTATGTGCACGCAGAACTAAGGAAACTGAGAACCGCGCAAAACTGGTGTTGAAATTGAAAGTTTTGCTAGTAACCGGGTTGCTTGCAGAAGAAGACGTGAAATGTTACGCCCAAAACAGCATTGTTAAAACCGAAATTTTGGCGTTAAAAGTTCCTGTGGCGGCATTGTTGACGCCCACATATATTGCCAGCGCCCTCAAAGGCATCAGTAGCAACGAGTTTGATGCAGTTTTGGTGCCGGGGCTTATTCGAGGCGATGCTTCTGTCATTGCAGAAGCCACGGGAATACCGACGTTTAAGGGTCCAAGATATGCCGCGGATTTACCCGCAGTTTTAGACGCTTTAGGGCAGGTTAAATTGTCAACCGTAACGCCTGCTTGTGACATGCTAAGCGAGGAACTCAAGCAAAGAGCCTTACAAGAATTGGCCGCGGTTGAGAAAAACCGTTATGCCCTGCTGAAAAAACGCTGCAACATGCTGATTGGAGGATTAGCGATAGGCAAAGATTTTCCCATGCGAGTTATGGCTGAAATTGTTGATGCACCGTTGTTGCCGACGGATGAGATTCAGCGTTTAGCTGAGCGTTACGTTAAAGCGGGGGCAGACATCATTGACGTGGGCATGGTTGCAGGGGAATCTAGACCTGCAGATGCCAGCCGCGCTGTTCAGGCTGTCAAGAGCGTTGTGAACGCGCCTGTTAGCATTGACACATTTGACCCACGCGAGATTGAGGAGGCAGTTTCCGCTGGCGCCGAGTTAGTTCTAAGCGTGGACGCGGGCAACATTGATGACATAGCGCCTTTCGTGTTTGATTCAGCAGCCGTGGTTGTTGTTCCCACTAATCAGCGCAAAGGATACTTTCCCAGCATAATTGAGGAACGCGCTAGTTTTCTTGAGGAAAACCTGAAGAGGGCTAGGGGGTTAGGAGTGACTAAAGTTATTGGAGACTTGATTCTTGAACCCACAGACGTTTTAGGGTCGCTGGTTGCCTTTCGCGAGTTTGCAGGCAGAAACCCGACTGTGCCGCTGCTTGTCGGTGTTGCCAACGTAACGGAGTTGATGGACGCTGACTCGGTGGGTGTGAACGCCTTGCTTGCGCGTTTATCGTCTGAAGTGGGCGCCAGCATTTTGTTGACGACCGAGAAGAGCGACAAGACAAGAGGAAGCGTCAGGGAAGTGGCGATTGCTGCGAAAATGATGTTTCTGGCGAAAAATAGAAGCTCTGTTCCTCAAGATTTGCATTTGGACCTGCTCTTACTGAAAGACAAGAGCATACGTGAGGAACCTTACGTTAGAGTTTTAGAAGGCGAAACGCAAATAGTAACCGCCAATGAAGAAACCAATCCAGTTCTTTTTGACGAAAAGGGACTCTTCAAGATTGTGGTAGACCGCGTTGACGAAGCCATTGTTGCCCTGCATTTTGCTGCTGCACAAGCAGAAAAGCCCACTGTGATAATTAAAGGTAGAACTGCTGAAGGAGTATACGCCAAGGTTGTGGAAATGGGTTTGATGACGAGATTGGAACATGCTGCTTACTTGGGAAATGAGTTGGCAAAGGCTGAGATTGCCCTGAGAACAGGAAAAGAGTACATTCAGGACACGCCATTGTTCAAGAATGCGTTAGTTGGTTCTTAGGGCTGACTCGTTAGTGAGGAAAAACTTTTAGGCTAAGACATAACCAAGGCAACACGGATGCTGAGCTAATGTTGGGCGGTCTATTCGGAGTAGCTTCAAAAAACAATTGCGCACGAGACTTGTTTTTCGGAACCGACTACAACACTCATTTAGGAACCGAAGTCGGCGGCTTAGCTTTGCTGAACGGAGACATAGAAATCATTTCTCATGACATCAGCAACAGCCAATTTAAATCAAAGTTCGGCAAGCACTACGGAAGCTTAAAGGGCAGATTAGGCATAGGCGTCATCAGTGACACGAAAGAGGAGCAGCCAATAGTCTTTGAGACAAAAATCGGCAAGTTTGCCCTCTGCACGATTGGCTTGATAAAGAATGCTAAAGAGTTGTACTCTGAACTGATAAGCAACGGAGCAACCTTCAAAAGGTCAAGGCAGAAGAAAGGCATAACAATTCTCAACCAGACCGAAATAGTTGGCGAGCTAATCTGCACAGGAAGCAACATTGTTGACGGAATAGAAAAAATGTACAACAAGATTGATGGGTCAATTTCTTTGCTTCTGCTGTCCGAAAATGACAACGCCATTTACGCTGCAGGCGACACTTTCCCGCTCGTGGTCGGCTCGAAAGAGAAAAGCTGGGCTGTTGCGTCGGAGACAACAGGGTTCCCCAATTTGGGATATCAAGCTGTAAAGTTTCTTGATTACCGCGAAATAGTTTCATTTGGAGAAAACGGTTTGAAAACGAGAGCGGCTGCACAGGGCAAGAAGCGTTTCTGCCCGTTCTTGCATGTTTACTCAGGTTTTCCCGCATCGGACTTTTACGGCATAAACTCGGAGATAGTCAGAGAACGGTGTGGCGGGTTTTTAGCTGAAAACGATGAGGTAGAAGCCGATTTAGTGCTGGGCGTTGCTGATTCAGGGCTTCCCCACTCAGTTGGATACGTTAAAAGAAAAATTGAGTTGGCTAAAGAGAAAGTTCAAAAGCTACTTTCAGAATTTCGGGGAGGCAAGATTAACTCGACGGAACTTGAAGCAAGCATAAATCACGTCATGGCGTTGGTAGCACCGCTCAGGCGACCGCTGATAAAATATACGCCTGGTTGGGGAAGAAGTTATATTCCGCCTGTTCAACGCAAGCGGGAACTCATCGCGAAGTACAAGCAAGTGCCTAATCCCCAGATAATTAAGGGCATGAGCATAATTCTGGTGGATGACTCGATTAGACGGGGAACACAGCTACAGGATTTGTTGAGAGAGAAGATTTGGCCGTTCGAGCCTAAGGAGATTCATGGCAGGATAGCGTCTCCTCCGCAGCTTCACCCGTGCATTTTCGATTTGTCAACCAAAAACAGTGACCTTGCTACTTACAAGAGCTTAGAAAGTGTTGGGCAAGAAGGCGATTTTGCGCAGTGCATGGATTCAACAACCGCGGATTACAAGAAGATGGTGGAGGAAATAAGACGCCGCATAGGATTCACGACGCTGCGTTTTATCACCTTAGATGAAATGGTGAAAGCAGTAATTGAAGCGCCGAATAATAAGAATTTGAAAAAAGAGGACCTGTGCATGTACTGCTGGACAGGCAACTTTTAGCGAGCATAAATCTCCACTTTCGCAGTGCCACAGCGCCGTTACTGAAGTTGTTACAACGTTATTATTGCCCTGTTTTCTATGAGTTCTTTAACGGTTACGGCGTTTATTTCAAGGCGGTGATAGATTTTGGCTCTTGCAATTCCCTCGTATACTCCTGTTCCGAAGCCGAAGGCAACAATCACGCCAGTTCTTGCTTTGCGCCGCAGCATGGTAGTTACAAAGCTGTCGATTATGTCTCTGCCGACATCGTCCGACTGCCTAATATAAATGGGGTGGCCTTCAGCCGTATAACCATTTATTCCAATGCGAGAGTCTTCTGTTGAAGAAATTCGGCCGGAAAGCCTTTGGACAACCCAGTTTTGAAACTCATAAAAAGGCATCCGCTTGAGATGTTCCTCTGACACTTGCTTCTTCTTGACCACAAGAATCGCGGCAGCTACTGCGGCAACACTGCCCACGGCAACCACTGCGCCTTCAGCAAGCGGAAAACTAGCCGCAGTCTCGTTTTTTCCTTCGCCGTAAATCAAGGAGCCGCCGCATGCTGGACAAGTCACCAATCCCGTTCCATGACATTCGGGGCAATCAGAAAGCTGAGATGCGGTTCCGGTTCCGCCGCAATAAGGACAAGTAATCTCGTCGACTTCTGAAACGTAAATGCGTGCGCGTAGGTATCTTTGCTGGCTCAGGTATCTGTAGTCGCTGTACGAGATTTCTCCGATGGCTACGATTATTTCGATGGTTTCATGGGGCGGGAAGTAAATTCTCGACGAAGTGTTTGTGTACGTTCTCGTTGACGCGTAGACTTCGGCTACTGCCTTTCCGTAAACGCCAATGTCCTCTTCGTTCTGGAACAGACCCTTAATGTAGGCTGCCTCGTCGCTTACCCAAGCGTTTGTTCCCTTATTGGAGATTGTAGGCGTAACCACACCTGTGCCTTGGCATGTCTCGCATGCTTCTGCCGACTCGCTGGATGATATTTTGCCAGTACCGTTGCAGCGTGGGCAGTCTATTGTCCCTGTTCCGTGGCATGTCGGGCATTCAGTCGCTGCGAGCGCCGCCACGGGTAATGCTGAAAAAAGAAGAGTCAGCAGCAATAAGCCTGTTGCTAGTTTATTCTTCACCGTTGGCATCTCCTGTTTTCGGTAGGCAAAGGAGTTTTTACAGGTCATTGTGCTTACCCTTTGTTGTTCTGCTGCTCGGTGAAAGGCGGCATTGCAGAAACCCTTCCTACAAGTCTTTAGAGGGGGTAAATTTCTTAAGCTTTGCGTTAATCGGTGCGTGTTTAATTTGACGTCGTCGGATTTTTTCCAGATTTGAATGGTGTAATAGGCAATTTGTTTTTTCCGCGTTACGATTGAAAATTTGTTTTTTGGTTTTGATCGAGGCTCCCGCCAATCGTTTTATTTCTTTCTTGGTGCGGGCGAAATGAAAATCATGCTGGGAATAGAGGAATTGCGGTAACCGGCTGTGGAAGGTCTCTACTGGTTCCTGTCTTTGCCCGAAATATATTTTTCTTTGTTGCAAACTCTGTATAATTGGCTCTTTGGGAGAATCGAGGTTGCAGGAGAACCTCAAATTCACCTATCTCAAAGCAGTTGGAATTCTACTCGTGGTGCTTAACCATGCCCATGGCGGCGGTATACTGTTTGTTTTCTTTACTTACTGGTTCCCGCCTGCTTCTTTCTATATGCCATTGTTCGTCTTTGCAGCAGGATACTTCTACAGCGAAACCTTGTCTGCCTTCAGCTATATACGAAAACGGTTCTTCAGGCTTGTCGTTCCATACTATGTTTGGAATCTTTTCTACGGTTTGCTTGTCACAGTGTTGGTGTACGCAGGGTTTAGTAGCGTTGGAAACCCAATCACGCCATACAACTACTTCATTGCTCCTTGGATTACTTCGAACAGCGGTTACGCCTTCAACGACGTGACGTGGTTTGCCCTTTGGCTCTTCGTTGTGCAAGCCACTTACTCAGTAGTTAGGAACGCGGTAAGACTTCGAAATGAGTATGCTCTTTTAGGCTTGTGCTTTGCGCTCGGTCTCGTTGGAACCTATCTTTCGACGGTTGACATTCTGCCTGAACCCTTATCCACTCAACTCGTTAAACTTTTGTTCGGGCTTCCGTTCGTTCAGCTGGGTTTCCTTTACCGAATTAAGCTTGAAGCACGTGACAAGCCAAGCATAAAGTCGCTTGTCTTGGTTTTTCTCATCCAAGGAGCACTAATTGGCATTTTCAACAGCGAATTCCCCTTCAAGTTTTATGTAGTGAAAGGCGGCTTTGATAACGTGTTCTTGCCGTTCTTGACATCGCTTACTGGCATATGGTTCTGGGTTCAGATCTGTGGCATTCTCTCCAGCAAGATAGGAAGCATTAGAGTACTGCGGTTTCTGGGCAACCACACTTGGGACATTATGGTTCACCACATGCTGGGTTTCTGGCTGCTAAACACCGTGTTCTTTTTAATCAATGCGCCAGATTTTGATATAACGCAGTATACAACAAAAATAATGTACGTATATGAAATTGGCGGAGACAACCATTCATTGATCCTTTACGCCATCGCCGGCATAACTGTTTCTCTCTCAATGTTCAAGATTGTTGCCCTGCTTAGAGAGAGACTTTCGAAGCTTTTAATAACAAAAAACATCAGCCCAAAATTTTTCAGGAAAACCGAAAAGCTCAACGTCACATGAACCTCGTTCGCGCCACTGCCCAAGCCTATACCGCTGAGTAAAGGAAGACAGATATTGAAACAGAGATATGAAAACTGCTAAACAGCGTGCTGTTTCCTTCTTCACCATAGCTCTAGCAGAGCCAGCGGAAATCAGGGCAGCAAACAGAAATCAGCGTCTTGGGAGAAAAGAAGATGAGACAAACAGACATAGCCAAACGGGACTAACTCATATTTGCTTGTTTTGGTGCGGGGGGTGGGATTTGAACCCACGAACCTCTACAGGATAGGAGCCTCAGTCCTACGCCTTTGGCCATGCTTGGCAACCCCCGCGTTTGCTGCGCCGTTTCGGGGCAGGTGCCGTTAAGTGGCAGATAATAGAAACAGGCAACATATTAAAAGGCTTTACTTTATTGTTTTGCTGTAAATGCGCTCTGATTGCGGTTTTAGTTTTAGACTGGTTGGAGGGGTGTTTATGAAGGGGTTGAGATTGTCTCTGCATGAGAGCAGTAGCTATTTATAGCTCATTGCGCAGTTATAACGACGTTATAAAGGTGACGGTGACCACACGTGAAACAAATCTACAACAACATCCTCGAAACTATCGGAAACACGCCGCTGATACGCTTAAACAAACTAACTGCAGGCTTAAAGTGCACGATTGCCGCGAAACTGGAATCCCGAAACCCCAGCGGCAGCGTCAAAGACCGCATATGCATAAGCATGATAACCGAAGCAGAAGAACAAGGGGCAATCAAATCCGGCACAACAATAATTGAACCCACAAGCGGCAATACAGGCATCGGTTTGGCAATGGTTGCTGCAGTGAAAGGCTACCGACTCATCCTTACCATGCCCGAAACAATGAGCACCGAACGCCGCGCCTTGCTGAAAGCCTACGGCGCAGAACTAGTTCTTACGCCAGCCGCAGAAGGCATGATAGGCGCAGTTAAAAAAGCCGAAGAACTTGCCGCAAAAACACCGCGCTCATTTATGCCGCAGCAGTTCAAGAATTGGGCAAACCCGAAGATCCACCGAGAAACCACCGGTCCAGAAATCTGGAGTGCCACAGATGGCAAAGTGGACACGTTAGTCGCAGGCGTAGGCACAGGCGGCACCATCACAGGTGTAACCGAGTACATCAAGCCCCTTAAGCCAACTTTCAAAACCATTGCGGTGGAACCTGCTGCCTCACCGGTTTTAAGCGGCGGCAAACCAAGCCCGCATAAGATTCAGGGCATCGGGGCAGGATTTATCCCCGATGTGTTGAAACGTGAATTGATAGACGAAATCATCCAAGTCAAAGATGAAGATGCACTGCAAACTGCTCGCTTGTTAGCTCGAAAAGAAGGCTTGCTTGTGGGAATTTCAGCGGGCGCAGCAACCTATGCGGCTTTAGAAGTTGCTAAGAGACTAGAAAATACAGGTAAGCTTCTGGTGGTTGTTCTCCCCGACACAGGCGAGCGTTATCTCAGCACGTCACTGTTCCAAGAAAGTGCAGGTTTAACCGCCACGACAGGTGCATAACTCATTTATGCTAAAGGATAACTGCTTTATATTCAAGTTTTCCGCAATATGCAAGAGGCGAAGTTAATTGAGCACAAGCTCGGATCAACCGCAAAGGGGAAATAAAGAAAACCGTGAAAACTACGGCGCCGAAGGGTATTGTTGGAACCCGAGAAAAATGCTTGAAACAATGATGAAAGATCAGAAAACGCTGAAGAACAATTGGAGCGAGAATGACTTACCGAAGCTTGTAGATGAAATCATTCGTAACTATGAGCAGTTCGGAAGCATGGATCACTTGGAAGGCAAGGATTTACCGTCAAAAAAAGTAGTCATCGAGGTTCTTGAAGATTTATTAACTGTTTTCTTTCCTGGTTACTTGGGTAAAACTGGCATCACCAAATCCAACATCAAATATTTTCTGGGCAACACGTTAACTTCAATTTACACGCGGTTGACAGAGGAAGTAGAGAAAAGCTTCAAGTACATTTGCCGAATCATCAAGCAATGCCCCGATGACGTATGCCGCAAAAGAGCACAAGTAGTCGTCAAAGAGTTGCTGGAGAAGATTCCTGAAATTCGGTCTCTCCTCAGCGGCGACATAGAAGCAGCATACAACGGTGACCCCGCCGCTGTAAGCGCCGAAGAAGTAATCCTCAGCTACCCCTGCGTGCTGGCTGTGACAACTTACCGAATAGCGCATGAACTGTATCTCCGCGGGGTGCCGCTTATTCCCAGAATAATGAGTGAGCATGTGCACTCGCAAACGGGCATTGATATTCACCCAGGAGCGAAGATAGGTAAAAACTTCTTCATTGACCATGGAACGGGCGTGGTTATCGGTGAAACCGCGGAAATCGGGGATAACGTAAAGATTTACCAAGGGGTAACTTTGGGCGCGCTGAGTTTTCCGAAGGACGAGAAAGGGCGATTAATCCGAGGACGAAAGAGACATCCTACAATTGGCAACAACGTAGTGATATATTCAGGGGCAACACTTCTCGGCGCTGACGCGGTGGTAGGTGACGATGTGGTTATCGGTGGAAACGTCTGGATAACTTCACGTGTTGCCTCGGGCACAAAGATAACCATTGCACCACCTGAGCTCAAGTACAAGAGAAAAAAGAAAACATGAAAACCGCGGAAACTTCGCTTTTAGAGTAGGCGGAAGTCTTCTTTCACTGTCGAGAGCACGACATGCGTGTTTGTGCGTTCAATGTAAGGCAGAGCTAAGAGTCGTTTGGTGAACTGCCCGAGCTCTTCGCGTCCTTTGAATTTTGCGATTATCACAGCGTCTGTTAATCCAGTCACATCGTAGACGCTGCAGACATTGGGGATTTTGGCTATTTCCTTTTCTGTCTCCACGAGTCTGCCTTTCGCGACTGTGATTTCCGTGACCACTGTTAACTGGTAGCCGAGTTTCTCGTGGTCCAATAGCGCCGAGTAGTTTTTGATTATGCCATCGCGTTCCATTTTTTTGATTCTCGCGAGCACGGTGCCGACGGAGACGCCGACTTTTTTGGCTATTTGTCTACTTGAGAACCGTGCGTCTTCTAGGAGAACTTGGAGGATTTTGTTGTCGGTTTCGTTTCTTTCCATTGTTGTTTGCTCCTTGTGCATTTTTTCAGTTGAATCGGTTTTTCCGAGACATACTTCTAATTAGCAGTTGTTTATGTTTATATAAGTTTAGTTTCTCTCGGTCAAATGGAACTATGTACGTTGCTGCAAAAAGGACCCTGAGTAGACGTAAGGCTATGGAAAGCGTGAACGCATTGGCGATAATTGACATGAACCAGACAGCAATGTTAAATTACTAGAGAGGGGAAAAAACCCATATTCGCAGGTCGTGGCTGGAAACGCATGAAGTATGACACGGTATTAGTGTTGGATTTCGGTGGGCAATACTGCCACCTGATAGGGCGAAGAATCAGGGAGAACGGCGTTTATTCGGAGATTGTGCCGCACGATATAACGCCAGACGAAATTAAAGCCTTAAACGAGAAATTTAACGTTAAAGGTTTAGTCTTATCAGGTGGTCCTGCAAGCGTTTACGAGGCGGAGGCGCCGAAAATTGACCCAGGCGTTCTAGAGATGAACTTGCCCGTTTTAGGCTTATGCTACGGCCAACAACTCATAGCACAAATAGCCAACGGCAAAGTCGAACGTGCCGCCTGTAAAGAATTCGGAATTGCATACGTGGCAATCGATAAAAACGTGGGCGTACTCAAAGGCTTAAGCAAGAAAGAGAAAGTTTGGATGAGCCACGGCGACACGGTTTTCGCAATGACTCCTGAATACGAAGTTTTAGCGCACACGGAAAACTGTCCAGTCGCTGCTTTCAGGCATAAGCGTAAGCCAATTTATGGTTTGCAGTGGCACCCTGAAGTTGTACACACGGAACACGGAGCCGAGATGCTGCGCAACTTCATTTTCGAAGTTTGCAGGTGCAAGGCTAATTGGCAGATGGAAGACTTAATCGGCAAGATGATAAAAGAGTTGAAGGCGGAAGTTGGCGATGCCAAAGCCATAATCGGTTTGAGTGGTGGTATTGATTCCAGTGTGGCGACAGCTGTTGCGGCTCAAGCACTAGGCGATATGCTCACGGCTGTTTTCGTGGACCATGGGTTCATGCGGGAAGGCGAACCCGAAGCTATTAAGGCTGCTTTTGGGAGTTACGGTATTAATTTTGTGATGGCGAATGCGAAACAGAGGTTCATGGAAAAGCTAAAAGGCGTAGTTGACCCTGAAAGGAAACGAAAAATCATCGGAGAAGAATTCATAAGAGTCTTCGAGGAAATCGCAGAGAAATCTGGCGCCGAGTTTCTGATTCAAGGAACAATCTACCCCGACAGAATAGAGTCAGGCTTCAGGAAGCATTCGGATAAAATTAAGACTCATCATAACGTGGCTGGACTACCCGCAAGAATTAAGTTCAGAAAGATTTTGGAGCCGCTGCGTGATTTGTACAAGGACGAAGTGCGCAAAGTCGCCAAGATGCTAGGTTTGCCGCAAGCCATAGTCAATAGACAACCGTTCCCAGGTCCAGGCTTAGCCGTTAGGATAATCGGCGAATTAACTGAAGACAAAGTTAAAGTCGCCAAAAAAGCTGACCGCATAGTGACCGAGGAGATTGAACGAAACGGGTTAGCTGAGAACCTCTGGCAGTATTTTGCTGTATTAACGGATACGAAAGCCACAGGCGTCAGAGGTGACGCTAGAGCTTACGGCTACGTTGTGGCTGTCAGAGCAGCGGAAAGCCGCGAAGCCATGACCGCCAGCTTTGCGCGAATTCCCTACGAGATTTTGGAGAAAATTTCTACGCGCATAACCAACGAAGTGCCCGAGGTTACTCGCGTGGTGTATGATGTGACGCATAAGCCGCCTGCCACGATAGAATGGGAATAACAGATTCTTCAATGCTTTTCGCGTTCTATTAGATGGTTCACTCTCTATAGCGGTTGAGGATTTTCCTTGTTTTGTGCGATGTGTTTATGTTTCACCGCACAACCTAAGTTTAAACTGAGGCAAGGGTAACAATGAGCAGCAAGAAAGACACAGTCACCATGTTGCATGGCGCTGGCGGCACCGTAATGCACAGTTTGGTCACAGATTATGTTGTTAAATATCTTGGCGGCTACAGCAACGCCGAGGTCCCACTTGAGGCTTTGGATGATGCGGCTGTTGTAGGCGATGTGGTTTTCAAAAGCGATTCTCACGCGGTTAAACCCATTTTCTTCCCAGGCGGAGACATCGGACGGCTATCTGTTTCAGGCACAGTGAATGACATTGCAGCATTAGGCGCTGAGCCATACGCGTTAGCGTGCGGTTTGATTCTAGAAGAAGGCTTAGCCTTATCGGATTTGGAACGAATTTTAGCCAGCATGAGAAGCACATGTGCTGAGGCAGGCGTGGGCGTCGTGACAGGCGACACCAAAGTCGTGGAAAAGGGCAGTTTAGGCGGCTGCGTCATGAACGTTGCAGGCATAGGCAGGAGAACAGCGGCGTTAGAAAGCAACTTGAAAGTTGTCAAACAGCACCACAGCAACTTCACGGCGCGTTGGGTGCTAGACTCTAACTTGAGTGTAGGCGACAAAATAATATTGTCTGGCACAATAGGCGACCACGGCTTAGCAGTGCTCTCCGCTCAGCAGGGCCTGAAGTTTGGGAGCGAAATAAAATCCGATGTCAAACCGTTAAACCGCATGATACAGCACTTGCTCGGCATAGTGGGCGGAGTAGTAACCATGAAGGACCCAACCCGAGGTGGGTTAGCTGACGCATTGAACGAGATAAGCGAAAAATCACAAGTAGGCATACTAGTTCACGAGGCAAAAGTGCCCATCAGACAAGATGTGCAAGCTGCATGCGAGATGCTGGGATTAGACCCGCTGGAAGTAGGCAACGAAGGAAAAATAATCATCGGTGCAGTACCCGCTAAAGCCGAGGAAATTCTGAATTTTCTGAGACATACCAGCGAGGGCGAGAACGCGGAGATTATCGGTGAAGCCACCTGTGAATTCAAAGGCGTAGCCATGCAAACGCTGGTAGGCGGCAAACGCATAATCGCTAGACCTGTAGGCGACCCCGTGCCAAGAATATGCTAGCAACAGTGCAAATCTTCGGTTTTGCGTCTATATCTCTTAAAGTATGCCAATAGACCGAAACCGAAAATAGCCGCGGAAACAGTGAAAGCCTCGATTGTTGCGGTTGGGAATGGCTCAGTCGTTAGCTGTTCAGTTTCTGGGAACGGTGCTGAATTGGTTTCTTCAGAAGGTGCGAATGGAGAAGGTCCAATTGGAGAAGCGTTTTCGGAGTCTGAAGAGGGCAAAGTAGACGGCAAAGAGTAAGCCCATTCGGGCAGCTCCACAGTTGCGCTGGAAATATCAAAGGGCGCCATGAGCGGATAATTATCTTGCCCGCAGACAAATGCTACATCCGTGCAGGTGCTCAGGTCAAAGTAGGTGCTGGTAACTCTGTAAGGCGTGTCGCCTATACCGTCGAAATTTTGGTCTCTTCCAGTGTAGTCGCTCCAGTAGTTGCCTTCTTTACCGTTGTCCCATCGGTTAGCCGTGTTTTTCGCCCAGTTTTTTCCTACCTGTTGCTCATTGTTCACGAAGTTGTTGTGATAGAAGACATTGCCTGACATGCGCTCTGCTGCGGTTCCCACTTCAACGCCGACTCTGTTGTTCTCGATGTGGTTTCCGTAGCAAACGTTGTCGAAACCGAAGACCACCGTAATCCCCCGGTAGGATTCTGTGATTCTGTTTGCGCACATAATGTTGTTTGAACCTTCCTGTATGACGATGCCGCTGCGCGTAATGGTGTTTGTGGCGATGATATTTCCATTGGACCAAACTCGCATGGCATCACAGTCAGTAATAGTGTTTTCGTAAACAAGGTTGTATGAGCCTGATAAATCAACGCCTGCGTACATCGTTCCAGTGAACCTGTTGCGCGTTATATTATTGTAAGAGCCTGCTACCTCGATTACATGATTGCCGCTCTCCCCAGTGCTCACCGTGTTCTCTGCGATAGTCTGGTAGAAACCGCCTGCAACTATTCCCCCACTTCCTGCTTGGATAATGTTGCTGATTATTCTGGTTCCGGTGCCATTCGCCGTGACACCTGTTACGCTGCTGCTGATGCTGTTTCCAACAACTTCGTCGCCGAAAGAGCCGTAAATGCCGATGCCGCCCGTGCACTCCGTTACGCTGTTACTTGATACCTTTGAACCGCGCGTGCTTACCAAGATTATGCCGTCCTGATTTTTTGAGAGGCTTAACCCTTGAGCGGTAACGCCGACGCAGTTCACTAGAACCACACAGCCTGCATCAGGAGGAACTGCTCGATTAGACACGCCTACCCAATAGTAAACGGGCTTGCCATCCACAGTGTTTGACGCATCTACATCATTAACGTATGCGGAGGGCGATGGGCTGGAAACACCGAAGTGCTGAGCATTATTAATCATGCTGTTGCTTCTGAGAGTATTATTGACCGCGGAAATTAGCCGCATGCCGCCCCAGTTACCCGTTACCATGTTGCTTCCCACAAAGTTGTTGTCGGAAGCTTCAATCCTAATCCCGTAATCGTTACGCGCAACATAGTTGTCGGAAACGCTATTTTGTGAAGCACCGTAAAGCCAGATGCCGCAGCCGCAGTCCAGCACCCTATTGCCGAATATCTTGCAGTTCTTAGCATTAAGCACGTGAATCCCGGCTAGCCGCGTGCTCCACATCCAAATGGACTGAGGGTTATTCGGGGTCGCATCGTAAACTATGGTGAATCCTGAAACTTCAACGTTGTCGTGGCGTATCAAGATAACAGTGGCTGCTTTGCCGCCATTGATTATTGTGGCATCTTTGTCTTCGCCTCTAAGCGACAGAGTCTTGTCAATAACTAGAACTTCAGTGTAGTTTCCCTTCTTAACGAATATGTTGTCGCCGTCTGCAGCGTTCGCTATGGCTAAGTTTATCGTTGAACATTCGTCGGGAACAATGATCGTGCGTGGTCCAGCCTTAATGGGTTGAATTGCAAACACGGTTGAAAGGACAAGGCTAAACAGAACCAAGAAGACAACCGATTTCTTGCCAACAGTCATCTCGCATCCCGCTCCTAAACAATACTATTTTGAGGTTTATTTTCTGATAAAAGGGTTTTTGTTAAGGTTTCTTGACTAAATAAGCCCGCAAGGCGCTTTTTTTAGTCAAGGTTTCTTGACTAACCTGCTTTTGCGTAGTCAAATTTCTTTGACAACGAGCAAAAGTTTTCTAAGCTACTCCGCAATAATAATAGCCAAGGTGCGTGGGGCGATGTCTGACCCCGAAGAAGAAATTTACTCAACCATGTTCAGCTCGTTAAAGCATCCAGCGCGCCGAAAAATTCTCCGCATGCTCGCCGACAAGCCAATCACGTTTTCGCAGATGGTGGATGAACTTGGAATCTCCAGTTCCCACTTGACGTATCACTTGGAGAGCCTCGGCGCGCTCGTGTCCAAAACAGAAGATGGCAAATACAAACTCTCGCGGTTCGGAGAAACCTGCGTGAGCACCATGCGTGGCGTGGAAGAGGTGCCAACCACTCAGCCGCAGCGTTTCCTGTCTTTAGCCTTCAAGTGGAAAGCAATTTTAGCTGCAGCCGTAATCGCCATCGTGCTTCTGGCAAGCCTCGCATACATTCAAACTTCTTCTATAAGCCAATTAGCCCAAGAACAAGAGAACCTGAGAGCCGAGTTAGCCGAGGCGACCGCAAAGTACCAGCAACTGCTCTCATGGAGCAACAGCACCGATAAAGCGTTGTCTTTCCTCCAAAACGTCGCCCAAATAGACATCGCAAAGTATCAGGTAACGTTAATGAGCGACACGGTGGAATACCGTTCGGATATCGGCGGCGTTCTTGAAGAGATTGTCAAATACGCTTTGACAAGCAACGAAAGCAAAGTAGACGCTGTCTTACGGTTCAGAAACAAAAACCTGTCGCGGTACCAACTGTATTTGCTTGAAGGCTCACCCCTCTACGCTCAACCGCAACCAGTCGATATACTAGACGTGTCCAGAGGCTTTCTCGAGCGGTACGGAAAATACGCTGGCGCCGCCTACGTTGAAGAAATGAAGACGGTAGCCGCACAAATCAACGAAACAAGAAACACAGAACTAACGAAAGGCAACATTAAACTAAACATCTCAATAGCTGGAGACAAAACAGAAATCCTGTGGCTGCACACGGAAAACGGCGTTGACTTCTCGCCTAAAAGCTTAAGTTTAGTGTTTGAAGGCAACATGCTGAAAGAAGTCACCGACGGCTGGTTCTTGTTCAAAATCGGAAGCACCCAAATCAACATCTCCGCCCAAGAAGCCGTGGGAATCGCCCGAAACGCCGCAAAAGACTTCACGTGGCGAGCCAACGGTGTCGAAGTGACAGATTTCACCGTGCTGGAAGAACCAGTCACGGTTCTGTTCCACCCAAGCCTCAGAGAAGACCTATCGCTGATTCCATACTGGCACGTTACGCTGTATCTGGACAAGGTCTACGCAGGCGGAGTCAACCGTATAACCGTGGGCATCTGGGCAGACAACGGAAAAATCGCCCAAATCAAAGCAGCAACTGGTTAAACGCAAATAACACACAAAACACAGAACGCTAAAGCTAAACTTGCGTTGCCTTCGCCCAAACCCTGCAAGTGCCCTCCATGCTGACCATGCAGGCTCCCACGGGGTTCTGCGGGGTGCACGCATGCATGAACAATGGGCACTCGCTGGGCTTTATTTTGCCGATAACCACCAAGTGGCAGCGGCACCCCGGCTGTGAATCAATGCCCTCCGCAAACCTGAGGCGATACTTTTTTTCGGCGTCAAAGGCAGCGTACTCAGGTTTAAGCGCAAGCTTAGACGCGGGAATGGTGCCTAGTCCACGCCACTTGCCGTCTTGAACAGTAAAGACATCGCTTATTAGCCGTTGCGCTTTAACATTGCCTTCCCAGTTCACGGCGCGCACATACTCATTCTCCAATGCGGGCTTGTTTTCGCTTAGCTGCTTTAGCACCATGTAGACAGCAAACAGCACATCCAGCGGTTCGAAACCTGCAACAACGGTTGGCAAACCATATTTTGTGGGGAAAACCTCGTAGGGCTTAAGCCCGATTATTGTGCTAACGTGACCAGGCGCGATGAACCCCTTTAACTGCAAATCCTCCATACGCGCAAGTAGTTCCATGGCAGGCGGAACCACACGATGAGAAACCAGAAAGCTAAGGTTTCCACGCGGCTTTAGTGAGACTTCAACTGCAGTGGAAGGTGCGGTTGTTTCGAAACCCACGGCGAAAAAGACAAACTCCTTATTCGCTTCGTCCTGCGCCATTTGCACGACATCGCTTACACTGTAAACTATGCGCACGTCAGCACCTTTAGCCTTGGCATCTAAAAGCGACATGCGCGAGCCGGGAACACGGAGCAAATCGCCGAAGCATGCAATCACCGTGCCTTTTGAGGCTAATTCGATGGCTGCGTCAACTTCTGAAGCGGGCACTATGCAGACTGGACAGCCTGGTCCAGCGATGACTTCCACGTTATCGGGTAAAAGACTCCGCAAGCCGTAATGTGTAATCGTCCATTCATGTGTGCCGCATACATGACAGATTTTAACGGGCTTGCCTTTCGGTGTTAACGCGTGAATTTTCTGCGCTATGCTCTTTGCTAGTTCGGGGTCTCGGAACTTGAGTTTCTCAGCCATAACTTATTCACTTACCCTGTTACTCTTCTTCAGCTGCCAGAATCTCGTTCCACAAGCTCAATGTTTCCAACGCGTCCTTCTCATCCATCAACTGAATAGCGTAGCCAGCGTGAACTAAAACGTAATCGCCCACTTTCGCGTTTACCAGCGTCACGTTAACCTCGCGTAAGACTCCCTCGCCGAAGTCTACCTGCGCTTTGTCACCGTCAACGCGCATCACACGCGCTGGAATAGCCAAACACATGTCTTATCAACCTTAAACCGAGCAGCAACAACGATAAAATGGTTATGGTCTATAAACTCCAGAACCCCCCTACAACAGCTTGACCAAAGGAAACCCCACCGTCGCCGGCAGGCACTGCTTCGTGTACGAGAAACCGCAAGCCAGCCGCTTCAATATTCCTGCGCATGAGCGAAGCCAGCAGCTCGTTGCAGGCAGCGCCGCCTGAAAAGCCAATCGTGCTTATTCCCTGTTCCAAAGCTTTTTCCACAGCTATTGCTGCCAGACCTGTGGCCAAATAAGCGTGCGCAGAATAAGCCAAATCCCTCTTGTGGAACTTGTCGCGGTTTTCAAAGATTTCTAGGAGCATCTGCGTCGTATCCAGCACATTGCCGTTGGTTATTGGCTTCAGTTTCAATGCATCCTCGCCTTTGACAGCCACTGATTCCAGTTTCATTGCTGGTTCACCCTCGTAAGTGCGCTCGTAGCACACGCCCAGCACGGCGGCAACAGCGTCTAGGATTCTGCCGCAGCTAGTGGTTTCAACATTAACGGTGCCGTTGCCTTGCTTAAGCTGGTGAAGCAGCAGCGCTGCTTCGGTTTCGCCGTGGGGCAAACGCTCAGCATTCTCCAGTAGCCACGGCGTAACATCAATCTTTTTGCTGAGTATTGCTGCGGCTATGCGCAGAGGAAAGCGAGTCGCTGTGTCGCCGCCTATCAACGATTGCGGCTCAAGATGAGCTAAGCGTTTGAAGCTTGCTGCGTCGCGGGTGCAGAGGAGGATTTCGCCGCCCCATGCTTCGCCGTTTGCGCCGTAGCCATAACCGTCGCATGCTATGCCCACAATCTCTCCCACGGCGTGCTCCATCATTAATGCTGCAATGTGCGCGTGGTGATGCTGCACTTGGATCAGTTGCCAACCGTGGGATTCGGCGAGTTCCTGCGCTAGAGTGGTTGTGGTGAATTTCGGATGCAGGTCGCAGGCTACAGCGTCTACTTTGCTGTTTGTTAAGCGGATGAGGTGGTTTGTGGCTTCTTGAAGGAAAGTTTTGGTTTCGAGGTTTTCCACGTCGCCGATGTGCTGGCTGATGAACGCCTTGTTACCAAGCAAGATGCAGGCGGTGTTGTTTAGTTCTCCGCCTAAGCCTACTACGCAGCGCCGTGCTTTTTCCGTGAGCAGTATTGGGGCGGGCGCGTAGCCTCTGCTGCGGCGTATAAACACGTTGCGGTCTCCGTGAACGCGGGTTACGGAGTCGTCGCAGCGGTAGGCGATTTTGCGGTTGTGAAACAGGAAATAATCCACCGTGCCGCCCAGCGTCTTTAGCGCTTCGTCGTTGTCTTTCACGATGGGGTGGTCAGGCGGGTTTGCGCTGGTCATCACAAACGCTGCGTCATCTACGCCATCGAAGAGCATGTGGTGCAAACCCGTGTAGGGCAGCATGACGCCGATGTTGTGGAGGTCTGGAGCCACGAGCGGCGAAAGGTTGAAGTGGCTGTTTTTGTTGAGCAGCACGATTGGGCGCGCATGAGAAGTGAGCAACGTTTTTTCTGTTGCACTTATTTCTGCAAATGTTTCTGCTGCCTCCAAGCTTCGAACCATTACGGCGAAGGGCTTAGCTCGCCTGTACTTCGACTTTCGAAGTGTCAACAAAGGCGCATCTTTAACCGTGGAAGCGGCAATGTGGAAGCCTCCGTAGCCTTTAACTGCCAAAATGGCGCCTTCGGAAAGTAATCGTCCTGCTTCGCGCACTGGGTCGTTGCGGTGAAGTGGCTCGCCGTCTTTTGTTGTGAGGTAAACTTGTGGTCCGCATTTTGGGCACGCTACCGTTTCCGCGTGAAACCTTCTGTTAAGCGGGTCCGCGTATTCTTTTTGGCAGAAGCCGCACATGGGAAACTCGCGCATAGTGGTGTTCTCGCGGTCGTACGGTAAGCGCTCGATAATGGTGAATCGTGGACCACAGTTAGTGCAAGTGATGAAAAAATAGTCGTATCGCGGGTTTTTTGGGGCGCGTAGCTCGGCGAGGCACTCGTTGCATATGGCTACGTCTGGCGGTATGACTGAGCCTGAAAGCTCGGTTTCCTCGGAGCTTTTGCAGATGGTGAATTTGGCGTGTTCGTTTTCGCCAGTAAGCTCTGTGGTGATTATGTCGTGGATGTTGGCTAAGGGCGGCTTCTTCTCAGTTAGCTCTTTCAGGAAGCTTTGGATGCGCTGCTCAGTGCCTTCTGCGAGGATTTCTACGCCTGCGTCGCCCCTGTTGCGCACGTAACCTGTTAAGCCGTTGCTTACGGCTATTCGGTAGATGAAGGGGCGGAAGCCGACGCCTTGAACTATGCCTGTAACGTTGATTCTAACACGCAAGGATGAACCTTCACTACGAAAAGAACAAGTGGATTTCTCTTATACATTTCGACCGTGCTTACAAGCGCTTGTTTTTCTCTTCTTCGTGGAGCACGCGCCTAAGCACTTTGCCCGCTGAGCTCAAGGGCAGCTCTTTTCTGAAATCAACTTCGCGTACAGCCTTGTACGGAGCAACTTTTTCGTTGACGAAGCCCATCAGCTCTGTTTCAGTGGTGTTTGTGCCTTCTTTCAGCACTACGAAGGCTTTAGGAAATTCACCGACCATCGGGTCTTGTTTACCAATGACAGCGCACAGTTTCACGCTTGGATGCTCATAAAGCACATCCTCTAGTTCGCGCGGGTAAACGCTGTAGTCCTTGTATTTGATGAGGTCTTTTTTTCTGTCGGTGATGTAGAAGTAGCCTTGCGCATCCATTCGCGCGATGTCGCCCGTGAAAAGCCAGCCGTTGCGGAGAACGTGAGCGGTTTCTTCAGGTTTTCGCCAGTAACCCTTCATTACTTGGGGTCCTTTAACGGCTAACTCGCCTGTTTCACCAGCTTTAAGCGTTTTCGTGCCTGTTTCCAAGTCAAAGATTCGGGCGTCTGTGTCAGGCAGAGGCAAGCCAATGGAACCTATTCTAACCGTCTTCATGGTCCTGTCCACAGGATTGCAGTGCGTGACAGGCGACGCTTCACTTAAACCGTAGCCCTCAGCGAGGAACCCGCCAGTTATCTCCATAAATTGCTTTTGAACTTGCGGCGGAAGCGGCGAAGAACCTGAAATGCAAACGCGGATGCTTGTTAAATCAAACTTGCCCAAAGCTGGGTGCGATAGCAATACCGCGTACATGGTAGGCACGCCACAGAAAACTGTCACTCTGTTTTTCTCTATAGCCTCCAGAGCCTTTGGGGGGTCAAAACGCGGCAGCAGAACCATTTTCGCCGCTAAACTGATGGGCGCGTTCATGCTGGTGGTCATGCCGTAAATGTGGAACAGCGGCAGAGCAGTGAGGAAAGTTTCTTTCGCCTTAGTGCCTCTTATCCAAGCTGCGAAGGCTATGGCGTTTGAAACCAAGTTCATGTGCGTTAGCATTGCTGCTTTGGGTGTGCCTGTGGTGCCGCCCGTGTACTGCAAAGCAGCCAAATCCTCACGCGGGTTAATGCGTGCTTTCGTCGGTTTTGCATCCGCGTTTTCTTTTAGCAGTTCTTGAAGTGAATAAACGCCTGTCTTCTGTTCAGGCTTGCTTGCGGAAACAGCAGGCTTAGCCGCGTACTCTTCCAAGCTGGTTACTATCACGTGTTTCAGTTTGGTTTTCTGCCACACGTTCGCCACTATCGGGTAAAGCGAGTCTAATGTGACTATGGCTGTGGCTTCGGAATCGCACAGCAGGTACTCCACTTCACGTTCCCTGTGCAACGGGCTTATGGCGGTTAAAACGGCGCCAACCTTGAGAACGCCAAAGTAGGCAATTATGAACTGGGGGACATTAGGCAGGAAAAGTGCAACGCGGTCGCCGCGCTTCACGCCTGAGCGGGCAAGCGCCGCAGCAAACTGGTCTGAAAGACTGCTCAACTCTGCGTAAGTCAATTCTGTGCCTGAAAATACAATCGCGGTTTGCCTCGGATAAGCCCGTGCAGTTTCTGATAAGATTTCGTGCAGAGGCACCACTGGATAATTAATGCTGCGCGGTACACCATCATGTGAGGATGCTGAACTAGACTCCCCGCTGTCCACGGCAATTCAACCTGCATTAGTTAGGCGATAGAACAAAATAATAAAAACTTTCAGGAAAATGCCCAGTCAATATAAAAACTAAAAAGGGAAGGATTGTGCTTTCTGAGCACAATTACCTTGCAGGCTACTTCTTGTTCATCAGGTACTCGTGCATAGCTTTGGCTGCTTTCTTGCCCATACCCATTGCGCTAATTACAGTAGCCGCGCCTGTGGCAACGTCTCCGCCAGCGTAAACGCCTTCTAAGCTGGTTTTGCCATTCTCATCGACGTTTATCGTTCCGTGCTTCGGGTTCGTCACTAAGCCTTCGGTGGTGCGCTGAATAATGGGGTTCGGTGTCTGCCCAATGGCGATGATTACGGTGTCAACGTCCATGGTGAACTCTGAGCCCGGAATCGGTTTAACGCTGCGTCTGCCGCTTGCATCTGGCGCGCAAAGCTCCATGCAGATGCACTTCATGCTTTTTACCCAGCCCTTTTCATCGCCATAAAACTCCACTGGTGCAGCAAGGAACTTGCAAACTAAGCCTTCTTCCTCAGCGTTCTCAATCTCTTCTTGCCGAGCGGGCAATTCATCGCGTGAACGCCTATATACCAAGCACACATCTGCACCCAACCGCATTGAGCAACGTGCACAGTCCATGGCTACGTTTCCGCCGCCAATGACGACCACGTGCTTGCCAATGCGCAACGGCGTGTCATACTCTGGAAACGCATAAGCCTTCATCAGGTTAACGCGTATAAGGAACTCGTTGGCTGAGTATATGCCGCCGAGGTTTTCGCCGGGGCAACCTGTGAACTGAGGTAAACCTGCTCCGCTGCCGATGAATACCGCGTCAGTGCCGCTCTTCATCAATTCGGGAATCGTGTGCGTTCTGCCCACGAGGTTGCCTAAACGCAAGTCAACGCCAAGTTTCTGAATGTACTCAACTTCGTTGCGTACAATGGCTTTAGGCAAACGGAACTCTGGAATGCCGTAGATTAACACGCCACCGCCGACGTGCAGTGCTTCGTAGATGGTTACGTCATGTCCAAGTTTCACCAAGTCAGCTGCTGCCGTTAGCCCCGCAGGACCTGCGCCGACAATGGCTACTTTTTTGCCTGTCGGCGGCGCTTTCTCTGGAATTTGGAATCCGTGGTCGCGCTCCCAATCGGCGAGGAAACGCTCTAAACGCCCGATGCTTACTGGCTGACCGACTTTGCCGACGACACATTTTGCTTGGCACTGCTCTTCTTGCGGGCAAACGCGTCCACACACTGCGGGCAAAGCGTTCTTGGTCTTTATTGTGGCTATGCCTTCAGCGTACTTCTTTTCCCTAATGCACTTGATAAACTGCGGGATAGGAACCTCCACGGGGCAGCCTGTCACGCATTGAGGTTTCGGGCATTGGAGACAGCGGCTTGCTTCTTCAAGAGCCATTTCTTCAGTGTAACCTAACGCGACTTCGTTGAAGTTTTTAGCGCGGACTTTCGGTTCCTGCTTCGGCATTTCCACTGCTTCTTTCTTAAGTTTCGGTTTAGGCTTTGTTTCTGCCACATTTACACTCTCCATGCATTTCCCATAACATTGAACTTACACGTTCTTCAGGAAGCATCAAACGTTGACGCTGAATCAACCCGTCGAAATCAACTTTGTGCCCATCGAACTCTGGTCCGTCAACGCAGCCGAACTGCATTTTCCCGGCAACCGACACGCGGCAGACGCCGCACATGCCCATGCCGTCAATCATTATCGGCGTCAAAGTCACAATTGTTGGAATGCCGTAAGGCTTCGTAATCTCGCTGACTTCCCGCATCATAACCACGGGTCCCAACACGACGCAGCGGTCGAATTTTTCAGTTTTCAACAAGTCCTTCAAGAATTCTAAGCCCTTGTAGCCGATTGTGCCGTCATCAGAAGCCACGTAAACTTTATCGCTTAACGCTTTAGCTTCCTTCTCCATGAACAAGAACTCTTTAGACCTGCAGCCCAGCACGGTAGTCACGTGGTTCCCCGCGGCTTTCATGGCTTTGACCTGCAGCAGCATTGGCGCAATCATTATGCTTCCGCCTACGCAGAGGACTTTGCCGAACTTTTTGACTTCCGAAGGATTACCCAGTGGACCAGTAACGCTCAGTAAGCAGTCGCCTTCGTTCAGCAAACCCATCTCTTTCGTGGTTTTGCCGACCTCGTGGAAGGCAAATGCAACCGTGCCCTTCTTTGCGTCGTAACCGCAAATAGTCAGCGGCACTCGTTCGCCACGTTCATGAGGAATCACTATGACGAATTGACCCGGCTGCGCCTTTGCGGCGATATCTGGAGCATGAATTTCGAACAGGGTTTCCTTGTGAGCAAGTTTCTTTTTGCTTACTATTTTGTACGTTTCTGTTTCGCCTCCTTTTTCACTGCTACACATTGTGGTAACGCTGCTATTTTCTGGTAGAAACTGTTAAACTTTGACTGGAATTCGCCTTCGCACCGCGGCGACAACTCGAACAGTTCAAACCTCTCAAGCAGGTTCATCTTTTTCAATACATCCTTTAATACGCCGAGGTTTCGTTCAGCCGTGTCTCTGCCCTCGCTGAGTTTGCAGTCGTCAGCAGCGCACACGACGCCCATGACGCCGTCGAAACCGCACTGCAACGCGTTGACTACGTGAACCGGATCCATGCCTTTAAAGCAAGGAACCTCTAAAACCACGGCGTTCTTGCCTTTAAGCACGCTGTCAGGGTTGTCTAAAGCCGCGAATTCTGACCATTGGCAACTGAACACGAGAACAGCGGGAGCTTTGCCCTGTCCTTTCATTGCCGTTGCGGCTTGACCGTAACGTTGCAGAACATTATCAAATTCATAGCCTTTCACTTCGATGGCTTTGTGCGGGCAAACAAGTGCGCAAGCGCCGCATCCTACGCAGTCTTCGTAGACAATGCTTGGCGTGGAGAACGGTTCAGCTTTTATCGCGTTGTAAGGGCAAATGAAGACGCATTTGTCGCAGCCTACGCATTCTTCAGTGTGATATACTGCTTTTCTGGAAAATTTGACCAGTTTCAGGGCGTCTTTGTCGAAGCCTAGTTGTTCCAGAACGTTCTTGCTAAGTTGCAAACGGCGCGTATTGATTTTTGTGCCTTCTTTGTAGCGGCAGAACTTGTCTTCGCACTGGATGGAAACTATGTTTTTCACGCCTGAGTTTAAGGTTTTAAAAATGAAGTCTGAGGGGACTCTGCCAGAACAGGGCAAACGCAGCGGGATGTAATTTTCGATGTGTAAGCCTTGTTCCGCGAGGATTTCTTCAACTTCGCACGTGGAAGGCGAGTTACCGCGGCACATCAAGACAAGCGTGTCGCTGCCAATTTTCTTGCGAGCGCGACCCACGTAGTCTGTAAGGTTTTCGTAGTCGTAGTAAGCCATTTTTATCGCAGCCGCAGGACATGCACTGTAGCATATGCCGCAAACTTGGCATTTTTGAATGTCTATTTCCACTTTGTCTGCTTGCGCGTCATAGTTGATGGCTTCGAAGGGGCAAATTGAGTGACAAACACAACATCGGCTACACAAGTCTTGATTGATTTCAACCACAGCGAGACATTTTTCACTCATTACTGGAAACCTCTCTCTGTTGATTCGCTGAGACGCTCAGCCATTTAAGCACTTAGATTAATGCTTATGAAGTTTTGAAAAGGGGTTTTGGGCGATATAATGTTTTCCCTCTATTTGCGGTAATATGGTCGTCTAACGTAGCCGTAGGCTTCAAGCGCCGCGGTGATTCCCTGACCAACCGCCGTTCCAACCTGCTTCACAGGGTGATTTGTAACGTCGCCAGCCGCGTAAACGCCCGCAATGTTTGTGCGTTGGCATAAGTCAATTTTGATATAACCGTGTTCATCCACTTCTACGCCTGCTTCACGGGCTAACTGGCTATTAGGCGCCTCGCCGACCTGAACAAAAACGCCGTCAACCGCCAACTCCCTAACCTCCCCAGTTTTGCTGTCAAACAGCACCACCTTAGTAACAGCCTTTTCGCCCAAAATTTCTTTAACTTCCGTATTCAATAAAACCTGCACGTTTCCTCTGGAAGCAATGTCCTTCACAAGAGCTTCCTCAGCGCGAAATGCATCTCTCCTATGGGTAACAATGACTTGCGCTACTATGCCTGAAAGGTACAAAGCGGTTGTCAACGCCGAGTTTCCTCCTCCGACCACAAGCACGCGTTTGCCCTTGAAAAATGGACCATCGCAGACGCCACAGTAGCTTACGCCTCTTCCGCGGAATTCTTTCTCGCCTTTAACACCGATTTCTCGGTAATGCGCGCCAGAAGCAATAATGACGGTTGCTGCTTCATATGTTGAATTGGCGGTTATAACAGTCTTTTTTTCTTCTTTTAGGTCTAAGCTTACCACTGTTTCCAGTTCACGGATTGTTGCACCTGTTTTTCTGCAGTGTAACGCCATTTTTTCTGCAAGTTCCGCACCGCTTATTTGAGAGAAGCCTGGGTAATTCTCCACACTTGGCGCGTCTGCAGCAGTGCCCCCCGCCATTTTCTCTTCTATAATCAAGGTTTTCAACCCGCTTCGTGCAGCGTAGATTCCAGCAGCTAATCCCGCTGCTCCGGCACCGATGATTATTATGTCCCATTGTTTCATATGCAAGCAACTCTTTCGGCAAATTAGCTTACCTGAGGCTGTTTATGAATTCTTCGGCTCTCCTCGGTAACTACTAGTTTCAGAAATTGTGAAATGAGCTTACCGACTGCGTTCGCCACAGCGCACATCGCTCAAACAGGAAGAATAGCAAAGCAAAAGCAGATGCGCTCTGTTCTACTGGGTATTTCGCAGCGAACCCCGCGAAAATTCAAAACTTATAAAAACAAGTGTCTCCTACTTTGATTTTGCGTAAACTTTACGCTAAAAAACACGGGAGAAAAAAAGAATGCAGCTTTCAAGAAACAGAACAATAGCTACTGCAATCACATTATTCCTGACGTTAAGCATCGCTGCTTCATTAGCTTTACCAGTTGTTAACGCGCATACGCCGCCATGGACAGTTAAGACCTACGCTTACGTTACAGCTACGCCGAACCCTGCAGGCGTTAACCAGCCGGTAGCCATCGTTTTCTGGCTAAACTGGCCGCCGCCAACAGCGGCAGGAAACACAGGTGATAGGTGGCAAGGCTTCAAGATAGAGGTCACCAAGCCTGACGGAGCCGTTGACACCTTGGGTCCGTTTGTGTCTGACCCAGTAGGCTCAAGCTTTACTTCATATACACCTACTCAAGTAGGCGAATACAAAGTAAAGTTTACCTTCCCTGGGCAAGTCCTGCAAAGAGCGGGCTATACTGGATTGCCTGGCAGTAATAGTGATTACGTAAACGATACTTTTGCAGCCAGTACAGCGGAAACAACATTCACTGTGCAGGAAACACCAGTGCCCTACTGGACGCAGCCTCCGCTTCCAACTAGTTACTGGGAGCGCCCAATAGATTCAATGAACACCAACTGGCACGTCATCGCATCGAACTGGCTTGGCCAAAGCGAGTTCGGGGTAAACTACCTGAGATACCAGAAGTACGGGAGAGCACCTGACAGCGCACACGTGCTGTGGACAAAGCCTATCTCGTTCGGCGGAGTTGTCGGCGGACCCAACGTTGGAACCCCTGACATGACCTTCTACTCAGGCACTGCATACCAATACAGGTTCCCTAACCCACTAATAATGTACGGAAGACTCTACTATCCTCTGCCACTTGCGAACAGCCCCACAGGCGGCGGCTACACCTGCGTGGACTTGCGCACTGGAGAGCGAATATGGACAACCGAATTATTCAACCAAGTCACATTCGGGCAGTTCTTGGACTTTGAATCACCAAACCAACACGGCGTCAACCCTAACGGCTACTTATGGCTAAGCACAACCATCAGAGGAACAGGAATTCTCAACCCTACTGGAACGTACCCCGTCACTGGAGGAACGACCAACTCTACGGCGGTCATTAACGAGTCTGGCTGGATGGCGATTGATGCTATGACAGGACGCCCTCTGTTCAATTACACTGGTGTTCCTTCTGGCACAAGATCATTTGGACCAAACGGTGAATGGCTAATAAACAACATTGGTAGACAGAACACTTCGGCGCCTTACACCTATCTTTGGCAGTGGAACAGCACCAAGTACCCAGGACTTGAAACTCCAGGAACAATAGTTCAATGGCTACCAGGACTACGCAACATCAACATGAGCATGGCATACGATTGGAACGTTACACTTTCACAGCCTTTGCCAGCTGGAACCCAAACTGCCATAGTTCAAGTGATACCCGGAGACCTCATATTTGGCAGAAGCTCAGCATTGCAGTTCACAAGCTCGACTGGCGGAGCGTTCGGAACACCAGACCCCTACACATTGTGGGTGGTAAACCTGAACAAGACTAGAGGACCAATCGGACAAGTGCTGTGGATTAAGAACTATACGGGATCAAATGACATGACTATACTGATTGGACAGCGTGACCAAGAAACCTACGTCTTCACCAAGTATTACAAAGAAACCATGCAGTGGAGCGGATACAGCTTGCTTACTGGCGAAAAACTATGGGGACCAACACCTTCTGAGAACGCATTTAACTTCTACGGCGGCACCACAGGTCTAACGGCGCCATACGCAATTGGCTACGGTCGCCTCTACTCAACTGGCTACGGCGGAACACTATATTGCTATGATCTCAAAACAGGAAAAACAGTGTTCACCTATGGCAATGACCCTAACGACCCAAAGAACTGCACCATGACGCCTAATACTGTCTACGGTAACTATCCTTATCAAGTTGCTGCAGTCGGCGACGGCAAAGTCTACATGATCTCCAGCGAACACTCTCTTGGTGCTCCGCCATTCTTTGGCGCAGAAGTACGCTGCGTTAACGCTACGACTGGCGAAGAGATTTGGAAGCTGGTTGGCATGTGCAACTGGCAAGAGGTTGCTTTGGCAGACGGATACTTCGTTTACCTCAACTACAACGACATGCAGATATACTGTATTGGTCCAGGACCCAGCGCCACCACGGTAACGGCTTCGCCCTCAGTCACGGCGCAAGGCGGCAGCGTGCTTATCACGGGCACAGTCACTGACCAATCTCCGAACAAGGCATTAAAAGGCACTGCAGCAATCGCTGACGAAGACCAAGGTGCATGGATGAACTACATGGTGATGAAGAATGTTGTTTGCCCCAATGTGAAAGGCGTTGAAGTGACCTTAGACACTCTTGATCCTAACGGCAACTTTATCCACATTGGCACCGTCACTACTGATTCAAGCGGCTTATTCAAGAAGTTGTGGACACCTGAAGTTCCAGGCGAATACACTATCATCGCTACGTTTGCTGGCTCTAAATCGTACGGTCCGTCATACGCTGAAACAGCCATAGGCATAACAGACGCGCCGCCATCACCGACGCCGATGCCAGAATACCCGCAGCCTATTGATCACACGATGACTATCATTGGTACTGGAATAGCGATTATACTAGTGGTAGTCATAATTGGCTTGCTGATACTCAGGAAAAAGTAGCTACGCAACAAACCTAACAACATTTCCCCTTTTCTTTTTTTGGTTTTCGCTTTCTGCTGTTTATTAGAAAATGCGAACTTGAGCATGCATAGTTTACTCAGGAGAATAGACAAAAGTGGTCCCGTTTGAAGGTTGGCTGCAAAAGGTTCATATGGTTTGCTTCTAGAAGTTAGGAGCAAAGGTGAGTTTTGTGCTGAAAATTCTTGTATTGTATTACAGCCGAACAGGGAACACTGAGAAGATGGCGAACGCTGTGGCTGAAGGCGCAAGGAGCGCTGGCAACGTAGAATTGGAATTGAGCTATCATGTGGATGCAGGAGAACTCGGCAGATTTGATGCCGTGCTCATAGGAGCGCCAACGTACCATCATGATATGCCCATGGATATAAAGAAACTTTTTGAAAACGCCGCGGAAGAAGGCATAAGCTTGAAAGGCAAAATTGGCGCAGTCTTCGGCTCTTACGGATGGAGCGGCGAAGCGCCGAAGCTTGTGCTTGAGATTATGAAATACAAGTTTGAAATGCAGACTGCTGAACAACCGTTGCTGGCAAGGTACACGCCAGACTCTAACATGCTGAACCTGTGCCGCGCTCTTGGGAAACGGGTTGCCGAAAGCCTTATGCACGCAGTTTAACATGGTTTAAAGTGGAGGAGAATGAATTGAGCACAAACAAAGAATTAGTTGAATTCATGAAACGGCAAATATTAATCGAAAAGGAAATAGTTGAGTCACTGAACAAGGGCATAGCAGACATCAAAAACCCTCCAGTTAAAGGCGTTCTCAAAGGCATATCTCTAGATTCAGTGAAGCACGCAGAGCTTTATGCTTCCGCTGTTACGCTCCTAACAAATGTTTCACCAGCGTTAAAACAGGAAAACCTTGACGCTCAAAAGGCGCTTGTGGAAAAGCATATTCAAATGGAAGCTGAACTCATCAAGAAACTGGAAAAAATGCTTCCTTCCATCGAAAACAAGAAAGTGACCTTCCTTTTGAACGCAATTTTGACCGATGAGAAAAGGCATCACGCCATGCTGAAGACGGTCCTGGAGATAATCGTGCACGGAGAAACCATAACCGAAGCAGACTGGTGGGAGCTACTATGGGAAAACGTACCGTTTCACGGCGCACCAGGCGGGTAACCTGCTGAGGTTTCTTTTTCTCTGATTTCTCTTTTGATCTGTTAGACTAAGAGTTATCGGTGATTGCGATTTGCTCAGAATAAGCCCATGTTTCTTCCACTAAACTTTGGAGTTCACACAGAAGCGAAGCCAACTTTTTGCCTTTTTCAGTCAAAACGTAGACTTTTGGCGTTCTCCGAACAAATATGAGTTTTTTCCCTTTTAGTCTCCTTAAGCACTTGTAGGTTCTTCTCAGAGAGATGTCTGTTTTCTCGGCGAGTTTCTTAGCGGAGGCGCCTTCTTCTGGAATATTGCTGTAAATTTTCTTTTCAGTTGGAGCAAGAGTTTCCTTGGTGGGGTCGCGTTTTGACTTGAAGAAGAACACATAAGCTCGAGTTTCAGGATTTTCTATCAGTTCAGCTGTTTTCAACCGTTTCAAAATGCGGGAAGCCGCTTTAGGCGAGACTATGGCTTCAATTTCCTTGAGGGTTTTAGGTTTAGATAAAAGCACCTTGAGAAGAGTTTCTTCATAACATTCAGAATGCGCTGGCAGAATGGAAGTGAACTCGGAAAAGTCGCCTATTAACTCGTTGAGCTTGCCGCCGAATGCTGTTGCGTAGTATTGTTCCTGAGTTTCTGCCGCTAATCCAACCGCTAATAGTGGATGTAGATATTCTTGATGGATGGTTCCTTGGCTGTGCGAGTAACCTGCTCTTTTGAGTTCGTCTTGAAGTTCATCCATTGAATAGCGGCGTTTAACAATTGCTTTTAAAATATGTAGGCGAGCGCTGTTTTTGAGGGCGTTGAAGAGGTTTTTCATGAAATTTGGGTTATTCATCATTTTTCGAAGCTGTCTAAGCTCGTTTTTCATTTTCCATACATTGCAGCTGTTTATGCATTCGAGAGGCGTCAGCGGGGCACAGTTTCTGCATTCAGCATCAAGGGTTTTCAGCATTGTTGCCACGGAGTTGCTTTTTTCCGCGTTTTCAGCGGCGCGGTCCATTTTTGTTTGCACCTCGGTCTCTTGGGGCGTGTGTTTTTGGCGGGAAAAGGAGTGAGAGATTGGGCGTATAAGATGTTTGGAGCGACTTCCCGCCTTGGCACACGTCACACAATATATTACATATGTGATATTTATATACGTTTTCCACAAAAACAAATACAAAAAGCAATAAAACATTTAAAACGCTTCCACCAGCCAAACAACCCAACTTACAGCTGAAAAATGGAAAAATTATTAAAACCGTTAACAAACTGATTCCAAGGCGAAAAAAGAGTGTCAACACACGACGAGAAAAACGTTCTCGACATCATAGAAAAGGTAAGCAAAAGCGTAGTCAACATAAGCACAATAAAGCTTGTGCACAACATGTTCTACCAAGCAGTCCCCGTCTCGGGGATGGGTTCAGGAACCATAATCGACGCAAAGGGCTTAATCCTCACCAACAACCACGTAGTCGGGGGCGCAGAGAAAATAAACATAACCCTCTGGAATAACGAAGTCATAGAAGGCACAATCGTGGGATCATGCGCCGTACACGACATTGCAGTGGTGAAAGTTAACGGCAAAAACCTGCAAGCCGCAGAACTGGGAAACTCGGACAAGCTCAGAGTCGGGCAGAGAGTCTATGCCATCGGAAACCCCTTCGGGCTTGCTGGAGGACCAACGGTGACTTCAGGAGTAATCAGCGCCATAAACAGAACCATAGAGTCAGAACGCGGCTTAATAGAGAATCTTGTGCAAACAGACGCCGCGATTAACCCAGGCAACAGCGGCGGACCGCTCGTGGACTTGGAAGGCAAAGTCATCGCCATAAACACTGCCATAATTCCTTTCGCGCAAGGCATAGGTTTTGCCATTCCGATAAACTCGGCGAAAGCGTGCACTAATGGCATGGTGACCGAGGGAATTGTTAAGAGACCGTGGCTGGGTGTAGTGGGTCTAAGCGTGACTAGCGAAGTAGCACGGTACTATGGTTTGCCAGTGGAGCAGGGAGTGCTTGTGACGAAAGTGGCTGAAGGAAGTCCTGCGGAAGACGCGGGCATGGCTAGCGGCGATATAATTCTGGAACTGGACAATGTGGAGACGCCTCGGATTGAAGAGTTGGTTAAGGAAATACACAGGCGGAAAAGCGGAGACAAAGTCAAAATATATGCATTGCGCAACGGAAGAGAACATTTCTTTGAGCTCAAACTGCGCGAGGCACGATAGAATCGCCTTTTTCACAGCGCTTTATAAAAGGGAAAGATGAAAAATGAGCCGAGAAGAAATTAAAGAAATCTTGACAAGAAGCAAAACCGTTGCCGTAGTGGGGCTGTCAAGAGACCCGAACAAGGACAGTTACAGAATAAGCGAGTACCTGAAGGAACATGGGTTTCACATTGTTCCTGTGAACCCTTTTGCAGACGAGGTGCTTGGCAAAAAAAGCTACAAAAACCTTCTGGATATTCCAGTTGAGCTTCAGAAGACGATAGATGTCGTTGACATTTTCCGACCTGCGGAGGATGTGCCGCTGATAGTGGAGCAGGCTGCCACGCTGAAGGCGAGGCATGGGAAGCCATCGGTGATTTGGATGCAGCTAGGCATAGTAAACAAGCAAGCGGCGATGACGGCGAAAAAAGCAGGGTTCACAGTGGTAATGAACAGGTGCATGATGGTGGAGCACATGCGTCTGGCTTACGGTTAAGTTATGCTTCGCCAAGCAGTAGTGAAGCAAGAGTGGCTATTATGACAATCACTAATGTTTCGGCTAAGGTGATTTTCCAGTTAACTCGGGTTTTCTTTGAGCGGTACCGAACAAGGAAAACGCCAACTATAGCTGCGACCAAGATTAATGACGCTGTTATGTTGAAGTATGGTGGGAGAATCAAGTAGGTTGTTATCGGTATTATCCCAGCGAGGAAAGTTGTGGTTCCGCAGATTATTGCCGCATAGAGATTCGACCTGTGAATTTCCTTGCCCAGCAAAGTGAACAGTTTTTTCACTAAGAGCAAGGATTTGTCGCGTTCTTTTTTATCTGGAATATCGCTTAGGCTGTAATTCATCAAGTTCTGCAGCGTCGTAATGTCCGCTAGGTCCTCGGTGATTCCGCCCAGAAGGAAGCTGGAGAAATTGGTGATGGCAACAGCGCTTAATGTTAGAAACGCAGCGAAAATCACTGCTGCACGAGTCCCTAGAAAAGTCGGGCTGGCTGTTAATGTTGCTATAAAAGCGGACAGTATGACGACCAAGCTGGTTATTGAACCGTCAACCAGTCCAGCTACGACCTCCATGATTGGCTCTTTTTTCAGTAGGAGGCTTTCCCATTCTTTGCCCAGTTTTTGCCCTTGCTCAGTTAATTTAATGGTGTTGCCGTCATCTACGATAAGTTTTTCAGAAGCCATTTCTTTAAGAGCCTTCTCAAGCTCACCCATGTCTATGCAGGCATAGCCAACGCATACCTTGTCAAGTCTACTCTTAAGCGTGGATTTTTGCACCGAAGCGCCTTTGCTGAGGTTCAACAAAACAATTATTCTTATAACGTCAGGCAACTCTTGAATTTCAAAGGACACTCAATCAGTCACCGTTGTGCGCTTTTAAATGGCTTTTTCGATGCTAATAACTTTTGTGCGTCTCCCAAGCATGTTTCAGCGTTTGAAAACAGACGGAAACTGCAGAAAAAAACGCAGGACGCCGTTGGATGCGGATCCAGCAGAAATTCTTAGGGCTTGATTTTCTGCAGCGCTTCTTCGATTTCACTGTAGTTTGGCTCGGTATCAGGGTTATCTGAGACCCATGCGTAGCGCACTGTACCTTTTTCGTCCAAGATGAAGATGGAGCGTTTGGCAACCGTGTAGCCTTTGAGACCGCTGAAGTTTGATGCTTTGACGCCGTAGGCATTTATGACCTCGTGATTGTAGTCGCTCAATATTGTGAAAGGCAGTTTGTTCTTTTCAGCGAAAGCCTTGTTCGAGAAAGGGTCATTTACGCTTATGCCGACTACTTGGGCTTTCAAGTTGGTTAGCCTCGCCATGGAATCTCGGAAAGCACACATTTCTTTTGTGCATGTTGAGGTGAAGGCGTTAACGAAAAAGGCTAAGACTACTTTGCCCTTAAGAAATTCCTTTAAGCTTCTATTTTGCAGGTTTGTGTCCGGCAAGGTGAAGTCTGGTGCTTTGTCGCCTATTTTTACTGCAGTAACCAATTTAAAATTCGCCTCAATTAGAGGAGCTGACTTCAGCCTTATAAACTGTAGCGGTTTCAGGTGAACGTGAATGCCGACGGGCAAAGCGTGTTCAGCACACAAGCGGCGCAGTGGGGTTTCTTTGCGGCGCACACTCGCCTGCCGTGGAAAATGAGTAGATCAGTTATTCGCATCCACTTGTCCCGCGGCACTATGCGCATCAAGTCTGCTTCGATTTTGTCGGGGTCATCAGTTTTGGCAAGCCCGAGTCTTTGGGCAAGCCTGCGCACGTGGGTGTCCACGGCTACGCCTTCAATGACGCCGTATGCGTTTGTTAAAACGATGTTAGCGGTTTTTCTTGCTACGCCTGGAAGCTCAAGCAGTTCAGCCATTGTCCGCGGAACTTCCGAGTTGTGCTTTGCGACCAGCAGTTGGCAGCAGTTTTTTATGTGTTTAGCCTTGTTTCTGTAGAAGCCAGTGGACTTTATGTCTTGTTCAAGTTCCGCAGTATCGGCGTTAGCGTAGTCTTCAGTTTTAGTGTATTTTTTGAATAGGGATTTTGTTACGATGTTGACTCGTTCGTCGGTGCATTGAGCTGACAGAATAGTGGCTATTAGCAGTTCCAGTGGGGTTGTGTAGTTCAATGCGGTTTTGGCGTCTGGGTATTCTTTTTCAAGCAGCTGAATTATGCGTAGTGCACGTGTTCTTAAGTCAAGCGTTTCTTCAACGTGTTCCATGGCTGTTGCCTCGCAATGCTATACTGTTGTTGCCTTAGGGAAAAAACTTTTACTATCCAGCGTGAACATTTATGCGAGGTGAACTTTATGGGGTTGAAACTTAAGGTTGACGGCAAAGAGATTCCGTTGAACAAGTTTGTGGAGAAAATCTTAAACAGCACAATAGTTGGCGCCGTGTCCTCGCTGAAAGGAATAAAAGAAGACTGGAAAAAAATCGAAATTGACCTTTCACGATGAACCAGCAAGCTATCCTGAAAAGTCGATGCGGGTATTTATTTCCCCGAACAGTTCCCTTTTTGCCTTGCATATGGGGCAAACGTAAGGCGGCTCATCCCTGTAGACAACGTACCCGCATTGTTTGCAGTACCACAACTTCTTTTTCGCTTCAGGAACTGCTTGTGCTTCAGTTTTCGTTGCCGCTGGTGCGCTGTAGGCTTTTGCTTGTTTCTCCACTGGCCTGCGTTCAGGAACAGGCTGCAAAACAGTTTTGCCTTCGTAGACATCTTTCCTAACGTAAAGCCCACAGTAGCATGCACCGTATTGTTGGACATCTAAGTCTCGGTAGTCGCAGGGGCAGATGACGTCGCGGTCTATTTCGAACTTTCCGGATGAGAGCCTGCATGGGCAGGAGGGGTAACTGTAGCGCTCTTCGTTTTGTTTTAAGCCTTCCAGCAAGCTTTGTAGAAATTGCGGGTCAGGGTTCAGGTAGTACCCGTAAGTTCTCGCATCTGCTTCTGCCCTTTGACGCACCGCGTCTATGGTGGTCATACGCCGAGTATCTCCTTGAATTTGTCTTTGCGGAAGCCCGTGATTAGGATGTTGTCGTCTATGATTATGGTTGGGTAGCTTAGGGCTCCGCCTTTGCTGAGGATGTGCTCTCGGATTTTTTCCTTGTCTTTTTCGTCGCAGAGGTCAACATCTACGTACTCGTATTCTATGTCGTTGTCTTTCAAGTACTGTTTTGTCATTTTGCACCAGACGCATGTGCTGAGGGCGTAGACAGTGACTTTGTGCTGGTTGTTTTTACCTGCTACTTTGGAGAAGTTCATCTTTTTCACTGGTTAGTGTTTGTTGTTCACATGATATAACTGTTTAGCTTAAAAGTGGCGTCGTTTCAACGGTTTTTGAATTTGCAGATGCTGGCACTTTTTTTCAGCTACTTCGTAATAGGCAGGTTTTTCCTCAACAAAATAGTGTTTGATGGCGTCTGTTATCATTTTGCAGGAAAAATTTTGCTAGTTAACCAGGTTCCCAGCACACTTCTTGGTTTGGCAAAGCTTATTAGTAGCATCAGTAGAAAACTGGAAAACACATTCTTACGTGAATCAAACCGAGCACGTGAGAATAGAAAAATAGGAGAAAGAAAGTTGAACATTGAAAAAAGCAAAACAACCTCTGCTGCTATCGCCTTGATTCTGACGCTCTCGCTAGCTATATCGTTCATTGCTATACCCGTTGTTAAAGCATATGATCCCCCATGGACTATTCCAACCAGCGCCTATGTTACTTGCGCGCCAAGCACAATCGGTCTTGGGCAATCAACCACCATTGTCGTGTTTGTTGACAGGTATCCGCCGACAGCAGGCGGCGCCGTTGGTCAACGATGGGACGGATTCAAGATAGACATCACAAAGCCAGACGGCACCAAGGAAACTATAGGACCATGGAAATGTGGAAGTGCCGTGGCTAGTGATTTCAAGGTATACACCCCCGACCAGATTGGTACATACACAATTGTGTTCAGCTGGCCCGGAGGAAAAGTTGAATCCAGCCCAGCCCAATACACACACGCAGGCATCGGTGACATTTTCTTAGGCTCCACAAGCCAACCGACGACACTCGTTGTAACAGCAGATAAAGTGCCTATTTATCCGGAGACCCCGCTTCCGACTGACTATTGGACGCGCCCATTAAACGCCATGAACAGAGATTGGACAAAGATTGCAAGCAACTGGCTAGGAGGAACATGGCTGAAGAACAACTACCAACGATACGGTACAGGACCGACTACAGCCCACATATTGTGGACTGCGCCTATTCTGGCGGATTCACCTTCCAGCATGGGCTATCCAGGTGGTCTAGTTGACGGAAGCTGGCCTGGTATCTCCACCAACATCAACGACTACCAGTCTCCGTGGCGAAACCCGATAATCATGAATGGCATACTCTATTACAGCGCACCGACGACCGCGCAAACTGCAAAGTATGGGTACTATGCAGTTGATTTGCATACTGGAGAGCGGCTATGGTATAAGAATGGAACCGACAACGGTATCAACAATCCTTTTTCAATGACTACACCTAGCATTGTCAGCACGGCTCCTTCATACGCGCAACAGTATTATATTCTGTCATTCGGGCAGCTCTACTACTACTATTCGGTCAACGGACAGGGAGTGGCTTCTTTCTTGTGGATGACACAGCAGGCCGCGACAACCTTCGTCACTTCGACTACGACTTGGTACATGCTCGACTCTTCAACTGGAAACGTAATATTGACTCTGAAAAACGTGCCAAGCGGTACCGCCGCAACGGGCCAAGATGGGTCTCTTCTGATATACCGATACATTCCTTCTACAGGCAACTTCCTTTGCTGGAACTCAAGCCAAGCCATTTATCCAGGCGGTCCTACATCCAGTGGCGGTCAGGTTTTCCGACCTCCATTAGGAGCAGTAATTGACGCTGTTAACGACGATAAATGGGTTAACGCCAGCACAACTTGGGGCACAGCTCTTAGTCCGCAGCTTAAAGAGGCATTGAAGACTCCGCATTCGGGATACACGATGAACGTGACAAGCGATTCTTTCAAGAATCTACCAGGAAGCATGACTATAATACAAGATAAGAACCGCGTGACAAAGAAGATATTTGGCTCGTCAATTACAACCACATACGGCAGTATAGGCGGTTCCTGCACTGGGGACACAATTGCGATATGGTGTGCAACCGTAAAGGAAGGCGCAGCGCCTTATAGTCCTTGGCCAACACTGGACGCTGCTGTGAACACCAACCTTGGCTTCGCCGTTACACTGGACTATTACAAAAACATAACGGTTCCAATACCAGGCAAGAACCACACTTGGTCCATTGGCGGAAACGACTACGAGAGTGACACCTTTATGCTGAGATGTGCGCAAACGGGTCAGCTTTGGGCTTACAAGTTAAGCACTGGGGAATTAAAGTGGGGACCGACCCCAGCGTTGTCAGGACAAGAACAGTTTGAGTACTATGGCCAATCCAGCAATATCTACGACGATAAGGTTCTCGTTGGCTCTCAGTATACGGGAACTCTAAAAGCCTATGACGTAGCCACTGGAAAGCTCTTGTGGACTTATGAAGCTGACGCTGCACCATACCGTTTTGAAAGCGCATACGGACGCAACATGCCATTAACCATAAGCGCTGTTTGCGATGGAATGGTCTATGTGCACTCTACTGAGCACTCGCCTACTAATCCGCTCTGGCGACAATCCTATGTTCGCTGTATCAACATGACAGACGGAACGCTAATTTGGAAGCTGCCTATTTTCAACATGGCTTTAGCCATTGCAGACGGTAAACTCGTTGCTGCAAGTCAGTATGACAATCTTATATACACTGTTGGGAAGGGACCAAGCGCTGTAACAGTTTCTGCTCCGCAGAGCGGCGTAACCATGGGCTCCAGCTTTGTCATCACAGGCACGGTCACTGATCAATCTCCCGGCGCTAAGGCGGTCGCTAAGAAGATGGGCTACACTAACGGCGTTGCCTGCGTTTCTGACGCAAGCCAGGAAGGATGGATGAGCTATTTGTACATGCAGCAGCCTTGCCCCGCGGACGTTACTGGTGTTCCAGTGAGAATTGACGTTTTAGACCCTAACGGCAACTACGTTAACCTTGGCACTGCTACGAACAACTTGAACGGCGTCTACGGTCTCGCAGTGGACACAAACGACCTTGATGCTGGTCCAGGCTTGTACGAGGTCATCGCTACGTTTGAAGGCTCTGGCTCTTACGGCTCCTCATTCGCTACGACTTACTTTACGCTTGACGCGGCGCCTGAAACGTCGCCTCCACCAGAGTATCCACAGCCTGTTGACCCGACATGGACTATTGTGGGCGTCGGCATCGCGATGATAATTGCCGTGGCGCTCGCTGCAGTCTGGATAAAGAAGAAATAGCCATCCGCAAATTGCAAAATCCTCTTCCCCCTTTTTTAGTCATGTTAAAGCAAGGATTATCGCGATGGAAAAAATTGGTCTGAGACGACTTTGAGCGGAATGCGACTACAGAAACAGACGATGCGACTGCTGTCTAAAGAAGTTCATTTTCACTCTTTCCCTATTGCGTTGCTCGGAGCATCAGCAAACCCTTCTATGGGGGTTGTTTACAGGTTTTGTTTAATGTTTGGAGCGGTATTGTTTGGTTTTTTCGGGTCGCAGTTGGCGTAGAATTCGTGATTGCCTGTTTTTCTAAAGTCTTAAATATTGATCGGTCATATAGCAACAATCGCATTCTTGCGTGAGACAAAATAATCACGTGAGAATAAAAGAAAAGGAAGAGAGAAAACAAATGCAATTGAGAAGAAATAAGACATTCGCTGCTGCTGTTGTTGCTCTCTTGGTATTGACTATTGGTGCTTCGGTAGCTTTGCCAATCACTGAGGCGCATACTCCGCCATGGACAATTGAAGCTTGGTGCTATGCTGGTGTCACACCGCGAACGATAGGAGTCAACCAAGACGCGTTAATTGTCTTCTGGATTAACTGGGTTCCGCCGACAGTAGGCACCGACAGTCGATTTGGAGACAGGTGGATTTTCTACGTTAACATCACAGCCCCAGATGGCTCTAAAGAAACGCTGGGACCATACAAATCCGACCCCGTGGGCGGAAGTTGGACAACCTACACGCCTACTCAAGTCGGCACCTACACCATAGTAGCTTATATGCCTGCATACAAGATAACAGGTCTTCCTAGCGCAACTGGAGTTCCCATCACCAGCGATTACATCAATGATACTTATGGTCCAGCCACAAGTGAAGCTGTGTATTTGACGGTGCAGGAGGAGCCAATACAGGCATGGCAAGAAACGCCTCTCCCGACGCAGTATTGGACTCGCCCGATAAACGCAGCTAACAGAAACTGGGATGTTCTTGCAGGGAATTGGCTGGGTGGCGCTGCTCAAAGCGTCGCTCCGGGTGCCAGTAACTATGGTGTCTCGCTTGGTTTTGCACCAAATGACCTTTACGCCTACGGTCCTGGTCCGGAAAGTGCTCACGTCATGTGGACAAAGCCTTACTACGCTGGAGGCATAATGGATGTGCGTTTCGGTAACACAGGCTACGAGACTGCGCATTATCAGGGCATCAATTTGGGGAATCCGATAATTATTCAGGGAAAACTCATTGTTCCGTACCGAAATACGGCGCATACGACGACTGGTTGGTGGGTTCTCGATTTGTATACGGGTGAGACGTTGTCTTTCCAAAACACAAGCACGATTCCTGCGTTTGGTCAGATATACAACTATGAGTCGCCTAATCAGCATGGTGGCTTCCCTTACTTATGGAGGACTTCTGGCGTAACATTGCCGAGCGGGTACACAAGCGCTAGTGGCACTCAGACTTGGGAGATGCTTGATGGGTTCACTTTGGAAACCGTTACGAAGATAGCTAACGTGTCTGCTACTGGAACAAACGTCTACGGCAAAGACGGAAGCATACTCTATTACAACATTGTTAACCTCGGAACCACGGCGTCGCCGAAACGTTATTTGCAAGTGTGGAATTCATCGGCAACGCCTACGCTGCTTCAAGGAACAACGGGCACGAATTTCTGGCAGTGGAGACCTGCGAGGCTAGCGGTGCATGATGGTTCAAAAGGCTTCTCGTTGAATGTGTCTGTGCCTGATGTGCAGGGCAGCATACTTTCGGTTCGTGAAGACGAATACGTCATAGGTGGGACATCGGGAAAGAATAACGGCACTTACGTGTTGCAGGGGCACTTGTGGGCTTTAAGCTTGAAGAGAGGACAGGAAGGGACCCTGTTGTGGAACGTTACTTTTACGCCGCCTTTGTCCACGTCGGATATTGTGGCGGGCAGTGGTTTAACTAGTTACGGTGTTGCTATGGGTGCTGTTGATCCGGAGGATGGCGTTTTCCTCTTTGAGCACAGGTTGACTTTGAAGCGTTGGGGTTACAGTCTCGCAACAGGGCAGATGCTGTGGGGTCCAACGCCGCCAGAAGAGCCGTTCCACTTCTATGGCATGAGCGAAGCTATCTACAAAGGCAAACTGTACAGTTACGGCTATGGTGGAGCAATAAGAGCTTACAACATAACAACTGGCGAAATCCTTTGGACGTATAATGCTACGACGGTTGGGTTTGAATCGCCCTATGGTGGTTTGTACCCGATTGGCATAGCTTGCATTGCTGACGGAAAGCTTTACACGGTGTCGAGTGAGCATTCGCCGACTCAACCGTTGTGGCGCGGTCCGAACTTGCGTTGCCTCGACGCGGACACGGGAGAGGAACTGTGGAAGATACTGTTCTGGGGCGCCAGAATGTCTCCTGTTGAACCTAACGTGTACATTGCAGACGGTCGCTTGGTAGGTCTTAACTACTATGACATGCAGTTGTATTGCTTCGGCAAGGGTCCCAGTGCTACGACGGTTGCGGCTTCGCCTGAAGTGTCGGTGCATGGCAACAGCGTGCTGGTGAAGGGCACGGTTACGGATCAGACTCCTGCGGCGAAGGGTACTCCTGCGATTTCTGATGAGGACATGAGCGCGTGGATGGAATACCTGTACATGCAACAAGCGATGCCCCAGAACGCGAAGGGCGTTGAAGTGACGTTGGATGCGCTTGACCCGAACGGCAACTTTGTGAACATTGGCACTGTAACTAGCGATTTGAGCGGTAACTTTGCTAAGGCTTTTGTCCCTGAGGTTCCTGGCTTGTACACTATCATCGCTACGTTTGCTGGCTCCAAGTCTTATTATGGTTCGTACGCTGAGACTTTTGTGCAGGTGGATGAGGCGCCGCCTGCGACTGCGCCTCCGGAGTATCCGCAACCGTTTGATTACACGTGGACTATTGTGGGCATGGGTTTGGTGCTGTTGGTTGCGATAGTCGTCGTTGGCATACTGTTGCTGAGGAAGAAGTAGCTGCACGGTGAAGCGCGCTTCACTTTCCTTCTTTTTTTTTTGGTTAATTATTTGGGTGTGATGTGGCGAGAAAAGTTTATGCGTGTGGAGTTGGGTGCTGCTGGGTGTTTTTTTGGCGGCGATGTTTGTGAGCGGTTTTTTTCCGCGAAATCTTTTCTGTTTGTGAATTATGAGTCTTGCCTAATCATTTTTCCCATGGTAGCAAGAAATTACCTTGTAGTGAGTTCTCTTGACCGAAGCGAGCGCTGCTCAAGGTTGAGATAACGCACTATTTGGGGTGGTTTCGAGCGAATCTCAATCGTGCATGGGGAACTCTTCCAGTTTCCCAGGGTGACTGTAATTGTGTAGTTTCCAGGGGCTTAGCTCGTAAAGAGCATAGCCTCCAAAGTAGCCTTTTTGGTCCCAGATGAAAGTGGCGTTGTCTAGGTCGCTGTGAAACAGCGTTTTGGAGTGAGCGGCAAGTGTTGGAGTGGGAGATGCCCACTGAATTCTCGTCTCTAGGTTGTAGACTTGGTGTCCGTTCGGCTCCTCCACAGCGAAGCCCATCCTGTCGGGATAGATGAAGGCTTCACTCTTTCCATTTACCAAAATTGCCTGGATCGTGATATTTTCGCCCTGTAAATAGGCGTATTTGTCGGTTGACGCTTGAACGGAAACGGTGCCGCTGAACAGAGAATTGTGAGGTCTGAAGAAAGTTAGTGCAAATGCTAAGATTAAAAAGACGGTTGCGTAGGCTAAGAGAGAGCGTGTCACTGGCGTCTTTTTTGGTTTGAACATAATGCGATTCACTTTCCGTTATTTAGCCAAAGGTATTCATCTTTTCCGACGAATCCTGTTGCGCGTTTTGGCATTTGGTTGCACTTTCAATCAGAAACTAAGTGCGATTGCCTTTTAGTTCTTTTTGGGGGAGCAAATTGTTCCAAAATTGTAACAGATGAGACTCTGACGCGTCGACGTTAATGCGGCGTCTAAACGAAATGTGGGTTGCTTTTCTCCGCAACATTAACGTGTGTGTTTTCGGTTGGCTTTTTTGTTCAGTAATAAGTCATGTTTCGTAATATAGGTTAAATCTTTTAAGCGTATTCTGCGTATATTCAGAGCAAAAAGCGTGTGAGTTGGTGAATGTTGACGAAGAGTAGAGGAGAGGAGAAGGCAAAGCACATTCTCACCGACCCGAAACTTTCAGCGATCAAAGCTATGCTGGAGAAGGACCATGCGATTGACTGCATGCTGCTGCTGTACATGAACCGTGGCAAGTGGAAGGAAGCGAAGGATTTCATGCGTGAGAACAATTTGACTTTGAGCGATGGCACGTTCAGGGCGCGGATGATTGAGATTGAGGACATGGGTTTGGCTAAGAGCGAGCGGATTGACCCGTTGAAGCGGTATTATTTGATTACTGAGTTGGGTGAGAAAGTGGCGAAGCTTCTTCTCGAGTTCTTTGATGCTTTGGATGCTTAGGTGGCAGTTTCAGGCGTATTTGCGCTGAACTGTTCTACACTTTCTTTTTTGACGTTTTTTTAGATGTTGTTTTGCTTGGTTTTGTTGGTGTTGTTGTAGTTGTGTTATACATATAGCCAATATTGTGTAGTAAGTCATAATATTTAAATGAGTCTTTCCGCTTGACATAACCTTAATTCGAACAGGAGGGAAGAAAAACAAAAATGAACACGCTAAGGAAAATCAGGAAAAACGCGAAAGCCCTCAGCCCCGTCGTCGCATCAATCATACTCATAGCCGTCACAGTCGCCGTCAGCATCGCCGTAGCAGTATGGATGGGCGCACTCAGCACAGGATTCATGCAAACAGAACAAATCACATTCGGAACAATAACTTTCACAACAGGCACTACAGGCAACGTTTCAGTTTATGTAAAGAACACAGGAACATCTGCAGTAACTATTAGCGAAGTGTACTTGAACGGTGCAGCAGTTGCGGATACCGCTATAAGTGCCCCCGACGAAGTGCCATTCATAATCCACCCAAACAAGCAAGAACTCTTAACTTTCACAGCAAATATAGCCGCTGGTGGCAACTACGAAGTCAAAGTTATCACTGCAAAGGGCAACCCGTTCGCGAAAAGCGCTATTGCCCAATAAATTTCCCTTTTTATTTTGCTTCTAAACACACAGAGCGAGGGCAAACAATCTCCTCTTTCCCTTTCTTAATTACCCACACAGAGGTGCATGACAAGACATGGTCACAAAAATACGAGAATACAGTTCAGCCCGAGAAATAGCTGAAACCTTGGACAAGGAAATAGCCGACTCCAAAAGCGCACTCGGCGAATACCTACGCCGCCTAGACGACATACGCAAATTGGCAGAGAAATCAAAGAAAGTCCGCGATGTTGTCATGAAACTCGCAGGCAAAAAAAACCACAACGAAACCCCAAACGAAGTAACCGTAGGCAACCTAAACATAATCCTAGACGCCAACCCATTCCACGAACTAACCGCCTTAGAAAACGCTGTGCGCAGCCACCAAGACCGCCTCATAACGCTGCAGAAAGTCCGCGAAGCACTCAAGTGGCTGGACCAGCTCGGCGACGCCGAAGGCATGAAATACATAGTTCTAGAAAACGACGGCGTCCCAGAACGCATACTATTCAAAACCGCTTAAACACGCGCATAAAACTGCAGGAGCACGAAACATGGGCGACGAACTAGTCACTTTCGCCCTCAAAAACACGCTCAACGAAATACGCGGCGCCTACCCAGCCGTAACCAGCGCCTTCATCTTCAAAAACGCCAAAACACTAGTCACAGACGAAAACACAGACGCAACCACTGCACGAAACGCCGCGAACGCGCTCAAAGCCATAGTGAAACGCGCAAACGCGCTGGGCAACGTGGAAACCGTAGCATTGCACGCTGCAAACAGCACCGTAAACGTCGCCCACATAGAAAACGCTTACCTAACCACCGTCACCACCGAAGACGCAGACCAACAGCAAATCAACACGCTTGCCCGCGTTCTGATACCCATAGTCCTCAGGCTCGTGGCCAAAATCCACCCTGCTTCAATAGCCACTGATTTTTACACGCTGGAAGAAACCGAACCCGCTGAACTGCCCATGGAGGAAACGCCAACGGCGCCGCTTGAACCGACACTGCCGCAGCCGCCAGTAACCCAACTCATAGTCGACAACCTAAACGGCTTACTAGCACCTCAAGACACGGTGCGCATCGACCACGCAATAATCGCACAGTGGCAAAAACTCTACCCAAACAAGAAAATCGAGAAAGCCGAAGTAGCAGCGCTAAACGGAAGAAACACAAACTGCAAAATCAAACCCATAAAAGACTCAAAACAAGAAGAACAAGGCAAAATCCAAATGCCCGAAAAAACCCAGCAAATCCTCCAAACCAAAAAAGGCGAACTCGTCCTAATCAAGCCCATAATCAACTAGCCACAGAAAAAGAAGGGCAACCCCAATGGTGAAAAAAGCACAAACCACACAAGAACCCGCCACGATAACCACAACCGTAGAAGACGACACCTTCGATAGATTAAGCCGAAAACTCGCGGAAATCAACAAACACCCACAAGTCACAGGCTACATCATGCGCAACGCAACCTCAGCCATAATAAACCTCAAAAACAACCAGCACCTAACAGAAACCGCGCTCTTAGCCGCCCAAACAGCAGAATCAGCCACAGAAATAGCCCGCTTGTTCAACATGGGCGCCATCGACAGCGTCGTCATCACAGGCAAAGACGCCAAAACACTTTGCACAGTCATAGGAGAAAACAACATCTCCGTAACAATGGAAAAAAACGCCGACCACGACAACATCCTACAACAAATCAAACACAGTATTACAGCTTAAGTCACGTTCGCGCCAAAAACCTCTGAAACCCTCGGCTAACCCGCACCTTACGCTCCTCTTCATCAAAAAACGCGAAACCAAACCTGCACAAAAACTCTGCAACCGCCCGCAACTCATACTCAACTAAACCCGCCTGCTGCTGCAACTCAGCCAATGCATGCCACTGACCATCGCCGAGAACCTCTAACAACAAGGCAACCTCTAAGCCCAACAGCAAGCACCTCACCTTGGCAAGCAATCAGCGCTCGGCATTTAAATCCTTTATGAGTCACTCTTCCAGAACATTCCTATAGAAAAAACCACGCAATTATCAACACCCATACGCGACGCTGCCAACAATGCGACCATATTTGGAGCCTAATAGCCAATCAATGCAGAAAAATGAGAGAAGAGTCTACATCGGCACGAACCTATTTGCAGCCTATTAGAAATTCGTTGCAGAAACTATAGAGAGGTAGGTCACTATTGACCCAAAAAAACCAGCCTAATAGCCTGTTGAAGCCACCAACCTATTTGAAGCCTATTAGAGGTTCTATGCAGAAACCAGTAGAGGGTCTACCCGCAAAACCACCTTTCAACCTAATACAAGGCAACACTCAGCATAAACCTTATATCCCAATGATGAAACAAACTTGAAATCGTGGTTAACAATGATGACTCCCCACCCTGACAAACACTTCTGGTCCGGACACAGTTCCGGAAACGGACAAAACTAAACAACAGTTAACCACACGTGTAACAAACCGCTTTTAGTTCTCAGTTGCTGTTTGAACTCGGGTGAAAAACATGGAACAAAAAAAGTGCGCAAATAAAGCGCAAAAAACCAGCGCGTCGCCACGCGCACCCACGGGAAAACCCACTCACATGAGAGGCTGAAAAAAATGCACAAGAAACTACTAATCCCTGGACCCACAGAAGTAAGCCAAGAAATACTCCAAGAACAAACCCACCCGCTGATAGGGCACAGAAGCAAAGAATTCTCCCAACTCTACGAAGGCATAACAAACAAACTAGCCAAATTCTTTGAGCTACCCGCAGACTGCAGACCCACCGTAACCACCGCTTCAGGCGCACTGTGGTTCGACATCGTGGGCAGAAGCATCGTAAAAGACAAGGCACTCTGCTGCGTCAACGGCGCATTCTCTGAACGCTTCGCCGAAGCCATCCGCGCCTGCGGCAAACAAGCCGACTGCCTCGAAGTAGAATGGGGCAAAGTACCCAAACCCGACGCCATCGCAGAAAAACTAGAAACAGGCAAATACGACACAGTCACAGTCTGCCACAACGAATCCTCAACAGGCGCACGCAGCCCCATCCGCGAAATAGGCAAACTAATCCGCCGAGACTACCCAGAAGTCATGCTCACAATAGACAGCGTCTCAGCCATGGCAGGCGACAAGACGCTACCAACGGAAATAGGCTGTGATATAATCTTTGCCTCAACCCAAAAATGCTTCGCGCTGCCGCCAGGCTTAGCCGTTGCGCTTGTAAACGACCGCGCCTTAGAACGCGCACAGCAAGTACCAAACCGCGGCGCATACACCGATTTGGTTGAAATCTTCGAGTTCGAAAAGAAGCACCAAACACCCTCTACCCCGAACATCCCGCTTCTCTACGCGCTCAACAAGCGACTGGACTTGATGCTGGAGGAAACCTACGACAAAATCTACCAACGCCACGAAGACATGGCAGAATACACCCGGAAATGGGCAAAGAAACACTTCGAAATGTTCCCCGAGGCAGGCTACGAATCCATCACCGTAAGCTGCATCAAGAACACGCTTAGCAAAAACGTGAAAGAACTAAACGAAAAACTCGCAGAAAAAGGCTTCACAATCGGCAACGGCTATGGCAAACTGGCTGACAAAACCTTCCGCATCGGCCACATGGGCGAATGGAACCTAGAAGGCATAAAAATAGTTCTCGCCGCCATAGACGAAATCTGGAAGCTATAAGCATGGCGTACAGAATCCTCATCTGCGACAAAATCACCGAAGAAGGCATAAAACTACTCGAGCAAAAAGGCTACGAAATCACAAAAGCATGGGACCAGCCCAAAAACGCTTTGCAGCAGATTATAGGCGGCTACGACGCCGTCATCGTGCGCTCCGCCACCAAAATCACCGCCAACCTAATCGCCGCAGCCAAACAGCTCAAGGTAATCGGAAGAGCAGGCGAAGGCACAGACAACATCGACACACAAGAAGCAACCGAAAAAGGCATCACAGTCGTGAACACGCCCCATGTATCCGCCACAAGCGTAGCCGAACTCACAATAGCCCACCTGCTGGCGCTCGCAAGAAACCTAGTCGAAGGAACAGTAACGCTGCGCGAGGGCAAATGGGCAAAAGAAGAACTCATGGGCACAGAAGTCAACGGAAAAACCCTCGGCGTCATCGGCTGCGGCAGCATAGGCAAAGAAGTGGAAAAACTCGCCGCCGCCCTAGGCATGAAAACCCTCGGCGTAGACGTCTGCGTCGGACGCGGCTCGGTGCCTCTTGAGCAAATGCTGCCTAACGCTGACTTCATAACCATCCACGTGCCCTTGGCGCCTCACACGAGGCACATGCTGTCAACCAAGCAGTTCAACATGATGAAAAACGGCGTGATGCTCATAGACTGCTCACGCGGCGGCGTAGTAGACCAAGAAGCACTCTACGAAGCACTCAAAGCAGGCAAAGTGAAAGCCGCAGCAGTCGATGTCTTCGAACAGGAACCGCCAGGAAACTGCAAGCTATTAACGCTCAAAAACGTTTATGCAACTCCGCACATCGGCGCCCAAACCCGCGAAGCCCAATCACGCGCAAGCATACAAATAGCCCAAAAAATAATCGAAGTACTAGAACAAACCGCGAGTTGACCAGCATGGTAGACATAAAACCTTTCAAAGCGATACGGTACACAGAGAAAGCAGGTGACCCCGCGGACCTGATAACGCCACCCTACGACAAAATCGACCACAACCAGCAGAAAAAATACTACGCGAAATCGCCCTACAACTACTGCCGCCTCATACTGCCCATGGAAGAAAACAAGTACGAAAAAGCAAAACAGCGAATCCAAACGTGGCTAAGCGACGGCGTACTCGCAAAAGACGATGCACCAGCACTTTTCGTTTACAAACAAGAATTCACGCTGTCAGGAGAAAACCGCACGCGGACGGGACTAATCGCTGCTATGCGCTTGTACGGCTACGACGAAAACATAGTGTTTCCCCACGAAGTCACGCATGGCGCGCCGAAAGCAGACCGCCTGAACATGCTGCAAACAGTCCAAAAAAACTTGGAACCTGTTTTCCTGATATTCTCAGACACTGAAAACCAAATCATCGACCTTTTCGCTGAAACCACAAAAACCTCGCCCACCATAAAAATTGAAGACGAACATAGAATTACGCATACGGTCTGGCGCGTAACCGACCTAGAAAAAATCAAATCCGTACAAACTGCAATGCGAGACAAACTGCTCGTCATCACCGACGGACACCACAGGTACGAAAGCGCAATTGCCCACAGAGATGCACAGCGTGCACGGCAGGCGTGGACTGAGAATTCAGCCTTCAACTTTCACATGAGCTACATGGTTCCAGTTCAAGATGAAGGACTCGTCATTTTGCCCACGCACAGACTCCTGAAAAAATTCACCCTAACCAACGACACGATGCAGCAGCTCAAAAAATTCTTCACCGTCACAGAAATAGCTGCAACAGTTGAATCAATAGAAGATTTCCTTGAAAATCACAGACAAAAGCGGGCGTTCTGCATTTACGACGGCTCAATAGCCTACGGCGTGCTCTTGAAAGACGAAGAAGCCGTTTCGCAACTTGTTAACAACTGCAACTCTAAACAAGTGCAGCTGCTGGATGTGGTAATACTGCGAGACGTTGTCTTTAAAAGCATATTGAAAACTGGCGAGCTAAAGATTGATGAAGATATACTCTACGTTGGCTCAATCCGAAGCGCCTTCGAGAAAGTCAACAACGGCGAAGCTAAACTGGCTTTTCTGGTTAACTGCATAAACCCCGAGACGGTTTGGCAAATAGCGCAGAAGCATGAAAGGCTGCCTGAGAAATCCACGGATTTTTACCCGAAACCTGCTTCAGGCTTAATGATGATGGATATTTCACCTGAAGAAAAACTGTAGCATGCCCCTTCCTGTTTTTTCACTTTATGAGCCGTAAATTCTGGCAAATTGTTATAAGGCTTAACGTAGAAAACAGAAGCCCATACGCAAGTACATGTGAGGTTACAGCATGACTGAAAATGATGAATTCGAACAGATCGCAGAGATGCGTGGCATAAAAATTAGCGACACCGCGAAAAAATGCATTGCTGAATTGCTCGGCACCTTCGTGCTGGTGCTGGTTGGCTGCGGAACGGTTGTGCTTTCGGGCTACTCAACCGCGGGAACGGTAGGCGTAGCTTTCGCCTTCGGGTTAGCCTATCTCGCTATGGTTTACGCTATAGGCGGCGTTTCTGGGTGCCACATAAATCCCGCTGTGTCAATATCCATGTTGGTCGCGGGCAAAATCACCGTGAAAGACACTGCTTTCTACATAGTGTCCCAATGCATAGGCGGCATAGCCGGCGCAGCGGCGCTTTACGCGATTGCCGTTGGAAATCCGCAGTATGCTTTGGCTTTTACTGGTTTAGGTCAAAACGGGTTTGACATTGCTTCGCCTGCCAGGTTCTCGATGGTTTCAGCCTTCATAGCTGAGTTGCTGTTGACATTCGTTTTCCTGCTCGTTATTCACGGCGCAACCAGCAGAAAAGCGCCTCGGGGCTTCGCGGGGATACCTATCGGCTTAAGCTTGGCTTTCATTCATCTCGTCGGCATACCCGTAACTGGCACTTCGGTGAATCCAGCGAGAAGTCTAGGTCCAGCCGTGATAGTCGGCATCTTCGGCAACACAACTGCGTTGACTCAGCTTTGGCTCTTCTGGGTGGCACCCATCATCGGAGCCGTGTTGGCTGCGGCGGTATGGAAGCTTCTGCAGTAGCAAATCGCAAAAGCAACTGTTTCACGCTTCCCAATTTTTTTGTTTTCCCAGTTTAATGTCACTTCACGAATTTTGCAGGATGCCGCTTAAAGCGTTTCTTGCAGACTAGGCTGCAGAAATGGTAGGTTTCGCCTTCATAGGTGATTTTGAATTTGGCTGTGTTTTCATCAAGAACCATGCCGCAGACGGGGTCTCTGAACATTATTTTAGCCTTAACCTCACTGAACAGTTTACTTTCACCCTATTATGGTTAGTGGTTAAAAAACAGCTTAAGAGCGCTGGTTACACGCGCCTTTTCTCCGTTGTCGGTCAAACGCATTGTTATTTTTCGGTTGCAGGTTAATTTTTATATTTGTCACATGTTATTAACATAACATATCTGGGGGAAAAAGCAGAGTGAAACTTGTAACCGTCCTGTTGCCTGAGGCTTATCTGGAAGGTTTAGACGAGCTCGTGAGAGCTAACATGTACCCGAGCAGAAGCTCCGTAATAAGGTCAGCAGTCCGTGACTTGCTGAAGAAAGAGCTATGGGAAAAACGCGGAAAATAATCCGCACCCTCCCTAATTTTTGCACAATTGATTTAAAGACTTGGCCTCGCGATAATCAACTGCATTTAACGCGGTTTGCCCATAGACAACCATTTAAACAGAAAAGGCTATTCTAATGAAACTGAAGGAAAGCATAGACGGGTTTGAGCCGCACAGAAGACTCAGCTTCCGGCGTGGAAGAGCTAAGCAAGAAACTTGACCAAATAATCCGCAGGCTTGACCTTCTTGAAAAACTGATTGCCGAGAAACCTGAATACGAAGGAGTAGCTGCTGCGTTGGGACTAACGCGGCTCGGCATAGGCATGTACGGCGAACCTTTGAAGATTGCGGCACGTTTGAAGAACGCTGAAGCCTACCTGCGGCAAAAAACAATTTCGCAAGATGACATTTTAAGAGCTATCATTCAGGCTTTAGCTATCAAAGGGCCACTGAACATCTCGGCAATAACGCGGCAGGTCGTAGCTATACGCGGAAAAGCAAGCAGACGCATAATACGCGAAAGAGTGAAAAAACTGCAGCAGCTAGGTGTCCTGCTGAGAAGAGAGGGGAAAGCCCCAACTTACGACTTGATTGAAAAGGCTGACCAGTAACGTGGTCACTTTTATACAGAAAACCCAAATTCCGTGACCAACCTATATTAGTCTTGAAATAAAACATGGTATCTTTGAAAGAAAAATGTGGAAGTGCGATGAGTGACGTCAAATATTGGTTTCAGAATGATGGCTTTCGGGTTCAAGATTCGAGATTTTCTCAATCCCCGCCAAAACAGCGTGAAAGAAGTGGGACTGAAACCGGGATTTCACGTAATAGACTATGGCTGTGGACCAGGCAGTTATGTGCTTCCCGTCTCGGAAGCTATAGGGTCGTCAGGCAGACTGTACGCGTTAGATATTAATCATCTTGCCCTCGAGATGGTTGAGAAAATTGCAGCGAAAAAGAAACTGAAGAATGTGATAACAATTCAGTCCGATTGCGGCACGGGTCTCCACGATGAAGAATTGGATGTTGCCTTGCTTTACGATGTCTTCCATGACATAGCTGATCAGAACGCGGTGCTGAATGAACTGCAAAGGGTACTGAAGCCTAATGGTGTGCTTTCCTTCAGTGACCATCACCTGAAAGAGAACGAGATAATTTCTAAAGTAACGTCAACGGGCTTGTTCAAGCTTCAGAAGATTAATAAATACACTTACACTTTCAGCAAGCAAACTGCTAAGTCCTCAAACTGGATGCTTTAAAAATGAGCTGTTGTCGGGTAATGCAGACGCCGCGAAGCCATGTGTGGTTGGCGTAGAGCAAATTTTAGCGAGTAAATCATGATTGGGGCGCAAATTCAGTGATCAAGCAAACACAATGCAATGAAGCCAGGGGAGACTAAGCAAGAAATAAACGAAAACTAGACAAATTCAAGTCTTGATCAGAATGGAACTGAAAATGTCAGCTGTCGTTGGCGTCTTAATGATGGTGACCAATGGCTTGATCACTTTTGCACAGAATACCTAACTACAGTGACCACTCCTATATTGTTCTTGAGGTGAAAAATATGACACATGAAGAAAGAAAAGACAAACAAATGGAGCCAGAAAACATCAAGGAAATACTCAAAGTCGTCTCCACAGAAATACCCACAATGATCAAAAGCATTCTAACTTCAGTTTTCTCTGAAGAAGCGGGAAGAAACATGGGCAAGGCTGCAGCTGCATACTACAAAGAACTGAAAGACGGCGGGTTGCCTGACCAAGTAGCCGTGAAACTGACGGAGGAGTACATGCGCACTTTCACAAGCATCGGCGACATGCTCAAGAGTGCTGGAAGAGGCGGTTGGGGGCGTGGTCACGGCGAAGACGATGAAATAGGCAGAGAAATCGAGAAGAGAATCCACAATAAGCTCAGGAAAGGCGCAGACGACGAAGAGGAAGATGAATAGCCTTCCTCTTCTGATTGAAGCAAAGGGAGTGCTTGTATTGAACGCGGTTTCAGTTTTGACAGCAGTGATAAAGTCCTCTCCGCAGTTGGCGTTTATGGTCTTCAGCTTGTTCTGGATGTACCTTACTCTGGGTAGCCGAGTGCGCAAGACAAGGAAAGCAATCGAGAAACAACTCATGCAGCAAGGCATGTCGAAAGAGGACGCGAAGCGTCTTAGCGCTTGCTTTGAGGAGCTCAAAGACAACATTACGCAAACGCTTAAAGAAGGGGTCATAGGCGGTTTAAGACAGCGATAGACCCAGATTTCTTTGTTTTCATTTATGCGGTTTGCAGTGAACTGAGTTTGACTGCTATCTCGGTTGGATTTTGGGCGAGCGTTATTTCGCGTCCAACGATGAGGTATCGCGCGCCCGCTTTCACCGCTGTTTCCGCTGCGCCGCCTTGAGCGCCGATGCCGGGCGAGTATATGGGCACTTTTTCGCCCAAAATTTCGTGGATTTCCGCTATTTTTTCGGGAACTGTGGCGCCCACTACCACGCCATCTGCATTCCATTTTAAGGCTTTTTTTGCGAAGGACACATACTGCGGCGTTTTTCTGCCTGTTTCCGAGTTGTATATGGTTTGTCCGTAGCCTTCAGCGGCGCCTTTGTGGCTCATGTACGCTAGGAGGATTACGCCGCGTTGCTGTTTGTGTGCGACGTCGAAGATTGGTTGTAAGCCTTCTTCCCAGCCTACGAACGGATTCGCAATTAAAGCGTCGAAGCCTGCTGCGTAGTAGTATTCGGCGATGGTTTGGTTGGTTGAGCCGATGTCGTTGGCTTTGCAGTCCATTATGGCTGGAAGCCCTCTAGCGTGGATGTTGTTTATTAGTTGCTGGGTGCCATTGAAGGTGCCGAGCGGGAGCGTGAGGTGGTGGTTGATTTTGACGGCGCATATGTAGGGGTGAACTGCTTCTAGGACTTGTTGGGCTTTGGTGAGGAGGGTTGGGCGGTTTTCTGGGTTTTGGTATGGGAAGTCTAAGGCTAACACGATGCGTGTTTTCTTTTTTTTGGCTGTTTCCGCTATTTTTGTTCTGAAGGACACTGTGCCACCTGTGTCAGTATTTAGCTGTGTAAGCGAATAACTTTTACTGTTTTCGTGTGGCAAATTTATTTATGCTACTTGTGAAAGCTTGAAGTCTGAGTGAAAGGATGCTTGGTGAGCTCGCGGCTTTAGGCGCAGCGGTTAGTTGGGCTGTGGCGCCGATACTTTACCGAAAAGCCCTGTTTAAAACTAAGCCTGTCTCGGCGAATATTGTGCGGTGCGTGAGCAACGCGGCGGTTCTGCTGGTTGTGCTGTTGGTAACGGGCAACGGCGCCGTTTTAGCGAGTTTGCCCTTGGAAGCCATAGCGATGGTGGTTGCCAGCGGTTTGATTGGGTTAGGGTTGGGCGACACGTTGTACATGGTGGGTTTGAAGTCGGTGGGTGTTTCTAGGGCGGTTCCGTTGGCGTCGACGTACCCGCTGTTTAGTCTTTTGTGGGCGATTTTGCTGCTTGGTGAGCCTGTGGCGTTGCCAGCGGTGGTCGGAGCCGTGGTGATACTGTTGGGGATATGGTTGTTAAGTCATGAAAAAGAAAACGGCGGTAAGGGACTTCAAAGGGGGGTTTTGGTTAGGGGTGTGGCTGCGAGTTTGGTGACGGCTGTAGTGTGGTCTATAAGTATAACGTTGATTGATGCTGCGCTGAAGATTCCGAGCTCGAGCGGTTTGGATGTTAATTTCGCTATTTTGACGCTGAGGTTGGCGCCGCTTTCCGTTGTTCTCTTGGCTTTTGCGCCTGTTCTGGATAAGAAGCGCGGTTTTCTCAAGATGAAACGGCGAACCGCGGTTGAGCTTTGCGTGGGCGGGTTGGTTGCCAACGGCGTCGGCTGGTTGCTCATGAACGTCAGCCTCCTGAACATTTTGGAGTCTCAGGCGATTCCGATTTCTTCTACCAGCCCGTTGTTTTCTGCAGTGGCGGGGTTTGCCTTGTTCCATGAGAAAATGACTGTTAATAATTTGTTGGGTGCGGTGCTGGTTGTTGTTGGGATATTCATGATTTTTGTGGTTTGATACTTGACCCTTTTCATCGTCTCCGTGCTTTTGAAAGGGCAGACAAGATTGAAAGTACAACGATGACTATGATGAATAGAGCTTCCGTGTCGATGGAGATGGATAATGGCTGAGTTGGTTCGGGTTCCGCTGTGAAGTCCAAATTGCCGATGGCGTAGGCGGTCCATTCGCCGTCTTCGAAGTCTGGCGGAGTCCAGCCCAGCGGGTTAGAGCTGCCAGTGGCTTCTACCCATATCCAGCCTGCGTCTCTGTCGTCACCCGCGAGGTCCCAGTAGTTGTTTGCGTTTGGGAACTCGGGAAGCCAAATCAACACGGCAACGTGTTCGGGGGCGTCTACGAGGGCTACGTCGAAGCCGGCGGCAAAGTAGATTGTGCCGCATAGGAATGACATGTCTTCGCAGTCTCCGATGGCTTTGACGCCTGTGTTTTCGTTGAAGGCGTGTGCCATTTCATCTGCGTTCCATGCCCATTCTTCTTGGGAGACGCCGTCTCTGAAGACGTTGTCGCTGTCGTATCCGTATTCTGTCCATGTTTGAACGTATTTTAGTATGGCGGCTGCCCTTTCTGTTTTGCTTGGGTAGTTGGTTTGGAACCTTTCGCCGATGCTGTATGCTAGTTCTTTGTTTTCGTCAAGTGTTTCGGTGGCTAGATTTGGCAGGTAGCCGTTTGGTCCGCCGTAGTAGTTTCTGTTTATTCCCCAGTTGTCGTGCCAGTCGCCGTCTTCGAGGGTGAAGCTTGAGGCTGGAAGCGCGTTGACTGTTGGGCTTTGTGCAGCAGCTATTGTGCAGAGAATGAGCATGAGGAGTATGGTGTGCTTGGGTTTCATTTGTTGTCCTCGGTTAGCCCATTGGAAGTGTTAAGCTTGCGAGCATGATGAGTCCGAGGAATACTTCGTAGCAGAAGAGGAAGACTCCGATGGCGGTTGGGTGCTTGTTGATGTCGTCTAGGTCAACTCCGAAGGGGCTGAGTTTGGCGAAAACTAGATAGAACAGTGCGCCGAGTAACAGGCTTACGAAGAAGCTGATGATTACGATGAGGAGTCGCTGGAGGTTGAAGTAGGCGCCGACGACTACCGACTGCGAAAGGAAGAAGGGGTTGACCATTGAGCCGTAAACAACCAGTCCAGCGTATACAAAAAAGCCGCCGACGAAAAGTCCAGTTGCCAGCGGATTGCCCTTGACGCTTTCTAGTTCTTTGATTTTCGTCGTAATGAGCGTGATGACTCTGATTCCAATATATCCGATCAGTAGGCAAATGAGGCTTGAAACGAAGGCTCGAACGAACCATAAACCCAAGGACGCTAAGAGTTCTGAACCAGCCAACTTTGTTTTCCTCCGCAGAAGAGTGTATTTTATGAAAATAGATATAACGTTTTAGTCTATGCACCCGCTGGGGCAATGGGCGTCGTCAGTGTTGCCTACCGCGGCACAGATTCAAGGTTTAGATAAAGTTTTATACCGCGTTCTTAAAGTGGATGCACGAGGACCAAGCGTGTCTGTGTCGCCTAGTATCCGCGAGATTCTGGCAAGGAGAATCGCAGGCGAAATCATACTCTCCAGCAAGCCTGGCGCTACGATGCGCAAGTGGCGCGAGCTCTTCGCGGTTTCACAGATAATTCTCTCGGAGAAAATGGCGCTTTCGCCCTCGGTCATAAGCGATTACGAGAGCGGCAGACGGAAAAGCCCAGGCGCCAAGTTCACGCGGCGGCTTGTGCTGGCGCTTTTGCAGATTGACGAGGAAAAGGGCAGCCGCTTCACCCGGGAATTCGCCAAGCTTACCAGTTCGCCTAGCATGGCAATCATCGACCTCAGAGAGTTCCCGATTCCCGTGCGCGTGGAGTATCTCTGCAAGGCTATCAACGGCGAAGTCGTGGCTTGCCAAAACAAATACGTGAAAGAAGTCAACGGCTACACTGTCATCGACAGCAAGAAAGCAGTTGAAGCGCTTTCAGGCTTAGAGTACGCGCAGTTGTTCGGTGCGTCAACTGAACGCGCGTTGATATTCACGAACGTGGACGCAGGCAGTTTGCCCATGATGATTGTGCGCGTCAGCAACCTGAAACCGCGCGCCGTGGTGTTTCACCGCACGAAACCAGACGAAGAAGCGGTGCGGCTGGCTGAGTACGAGCAGGTGCCGCTGATTTACTCTTCGGTGCCCACGGTTGAGCAGTTGGTGAAGTCGCTGCGGAAACTGTACCGCATAGCCCTGCGCATAAAACTTGGCAGGCGAGTTAAACCACCACCAAAAATAAGCGCCTAGGTCAAGCTAACTGACGTGAAGGAAAATGGTCAGAAAGACTTTAAGAAAAATGGAGTGCACATTAGGGTTTGTTCAGATTCCTGCCAGTGATAGGTCTGAACTGATCGGCAATGCTCAGTTGCCCTGTTCCACAAAAGTAAATGGTTGTGAAGCCAAGATTGACAAGTTTGGTAGGCTTTGGTGCTCAGTTCTCAAGAATAATTTCTCTTCTGGGTCAATAGTTGAATTGACAAAAACTGATACGGGATATGTTGTCTTTCCTGTTAAAACTGACAGTGGTATGGTCCCACAATGTCTGGATGCTCGTGTTGAAAACCAAAAAGATAAAACGATGGTTATGCCTTCTAGTTTGGGTGAAGACTTGATAACAAGTACTCTCAAGCCATATTTTCACTTTAATTCAATTTACATTTTTAATGATAACATCCTGAAAACTGAGGCCATAGAAGAAAGCAGCATCGACTTAACAGTTACATCACCTCCCTATGGGGTAGACATAAAGTATGAGAACTATGATGACGGAATACCTTACGACCGTTATTTGAACTTCACCAAAGAGTGGCTTCAAAAATGTTTTGATTTCACAAAAAATGACGGCAGACTTTGTTTGAATGTACCTCTTGACAAAAATAAAGGTGGGCAACAGAGTGTTGCAGCGGACGTTACCCACATTGCGAAGGAAATAGGCTGGAAATATCATTCTACAATCATCTGGAATGAACAGAATATTTCAAGGCGTACCGCTTGGGGTTCGTGGCTTAGTGCATCAGCGCCCTTTGTAATAGCCCCTGTTGAAGTAATATTAGTTCTTTACAAGAGAACATGGAAGAAAGCTCACAAGGGAAAATCAGACTTGATTCGCAAAGACTTCATTGAATGGACCAATGGCGTATGGAATTTTAGCGGCGAAAGCAAAAATCGTATTGGACACCCTGCTCCATTTCCGCTTGAACTTCCAAGGCGCTGCATAAAACTTTTCAGTTATGTTGGCGATACTGTTCTAGATCCATTCCTTGGAAGTGGCACAACATTACTTGCTTGTTTGGAAACCAAACGTACAGGGATTGGTGTGGAAATCAACAAAAACTATTGTGATATAGCAATTAGAAGACTAAAAGAAATGGGCATTTTCCAAACGAAATTGGCTACTTTATGAACCTCTTCGTATGTACACGAATTTTGAGTTCTCTTCACCCCATCTAATTAAGTCTTCAGGCAATTCATTCAAACCTCGAATTATCCCACCAATATTTGTATGTTCGTCAGGCTTTTTTCTTGGGCAAAATTCAGCAACGTTCTCCACGTATACACCATCTATATAGGATTCCGCGAGCATTCTGTCCTTTGTTGGTTCTTCAGGTTTTCCCCATTCCGATGACCATTTTGCAGTTTGCCCTCGACCAGCGTCTGGTGTCACCAGTACAAATTTGGTTCGTGATGTCATCCTAAAAAGGAGACTGTAAAACAGACTTTCGGTAAATCGCCCATGTAAACTTAGTTTGCAGCTGATAACAGCGATTATTATCTTGCCCTTGACGGCTACAAGATCTATGTCGCCCCAAACAGATTCCTCAACCGTAGAGACTTTCGTTGGAATCGAGAGTTTTCTCCATAAGTACGAATTCTTGGGTATCTCATTTCCTTTCAAAATGGTTATATCTGTTCCTCGCAATCTCTTAGAAAGATATTGTTGAACGTAGTCTTCCCAGCCTCTACCCGTCTTTGCAACTCTTGATTGACGTTCTACCGCCGTTTCATCTTTCAAGCCAATCTCCCGTCTATTGAGACGCAGATATTGTCATTTAAGATTATCGCAATTTACTCCTTTTTGATTTCGAATTTATTTTGAAAATCTAAAGCCACTGCAATCTTTTAAAACATCTACCCTGAGAATTGAAACCTATTCGCTGATGTCATTGAGTTGAGATTCTCTTAATCTTTCTTTTTGATGAATAGTTGCATGCGCCGTCGGGAAAGACATCGTACAAGTCAGCGCCGCAGTTGGGGCAGAACATTTCCAAATAGCCTTTAAACTCATCGCATTTGTACGTTCCTGAAACCGAATCAAAGACGTAAGTCGTGTAATCATTCTCAAGCACTTCAACAAGCGGCTGCCTGCAGCAAAGACAAATAGGCGGAACCCGCTTCACCACCCCAAAGCACCTCAACCAAACCCCCGGTGCATGCCCGCCTTTTTAAGCCTTAATCTCGCAAGGGGCAGGGTTTAACTCGGAATCACCAATAAATAGTTTATATAAGGGGGTATAATTTTCCGCCAGCACCAGCGCCTAGTGCGCTTTGTTGTTGTAGTCTGTTGTCAGCACGTTCATGCAGCCCAGCACCGCATCCATACTTGCCATCACGATGTCCTCGCGCACACCCATCGCCGTTGCCGTTCTATCGCCTTTGCGCATGCGCACCATCACTTCCACCATGGCATCGGTTCCGCCAGTAATCGCCTTCACCGCGTACTGCTCCAAATGAATAGGCTCAACCTCAGCTATAGCCTTCTTAACAGCGTTAATCGCAGCGTCCACAGGACCCACACCCACCGCAGCACCGCTGACTTCTTTCCCGTTAAGCGTAAGCCTCACAGACGCAGTCGGCGTAACCGTGTTGCCGCTGACCACCGTGATCTCCCGAAGCAGAATAGGCTTTGCCATGCTTAAACCCATCACGCCCTCAGCAATCGCCAGCAAATCCGCATCCGTCACCGTCTTGCCTTTATCACCAACCGTTTTCACACGGTTTTGGATCTCCTTCAACTGCTCCTCGCTTGGCGCTAAACCCATCACAGCCAACGCAGCCTTCAACCCAGCTGAACCAGCATGTTTCCCAGGAGCTAAGCGCCTTGTGCCGCCAACCAGTTCAGGCTCTATTGGCTCGTAAGTGGAAGGATGCGCCAGCATGCCCTGCGTGTGAATTCCCGACTCGTGCGTAAACGCGTTCTCGCCTACAATCGCCTTGTTCGGCTGCACGTAAACGCCAGTCAAACGCTGAACCAACTGCGAAGTGTTATACAGCAACTCCGTCTTAATTGCCAGCTTACGCTTGTACAGAGCCATCAACGAAACCACAATCTCCTCCAACGAAGCGTTACCAGCACGTTCGCCTAAACCGTTAATCGTAGCGTGAAACTGATTCGCCCCACCACGCAACGCAGCAATCGTGTTCGCCACAGCCATACCGAAATCATTATGACAATGCACGCTGACCACTGGCACGCTAAGCGACTTCCTCAAATCCGAGAAAAGCTCAAACGCTCTTTCAGGAGTCAAAACGCCAACCGTATCGCAAGCCACAACGCGGTCAGCACCAGCATCAACGCCCTCAGCAAACACCCGCTTCAGAAAACCAACATCCGCACGCGTAGCATCCTCAGCCGACAACTCCACAATTAAACCGCAATCCTTAGCGTAACGCACCATATCCCGAGTAATCCCAAGCACCTGCTCCCGAGTTTTGCGCAATTTAGCTTCAATATGCAAGTCTGAAACAGGAATAATCAGGTGAATGCTGTCTGCACCAGCCTTCGCAACCGCGTCAATGTCACCTTTCGTGCCACGCGAAGCACTGCAAACCTCAGCCCTCAAGCCAGCCTCAGCAATAAGCTTCACCGATTCAAACTCGCCTTCAGAAACCGCCGCGAAACCCGCCTCAATCACGTCCACGCCCAACTCGTCCAAACGCTGTGCTATACGCAGTTTGTTTTCAGGAACTAAAGATACTCCAGGGGTTTGTTCACCATCACGTAGAGTGGTGTCAAAAACTCTTATTTTCTCAGGTAAGCTACTGAATAAAGCAATACCCCATTTTACATCACACGCAACTTCAAACACTGCAACACACCAACATATAAAACTATCGGCATCCAAACCCTGCACAAACAGTAGTCTACCTTTTATGTTTCCTGAAGTATATCAGCAGTCCTATGCCCGCAACAGCCGCAAAAGCTGCTGTGGCTGCGGCTACTGTTGCTGGTGAAGGCTGGGTTTCTGGCTCCTTTTCCGTGGTTGCGGTGAAGAGTATTGTTTCTGAGGCGCCTGTGTTTTCGAATTCGTCTTTTGCGTAGACTGTGACGTTGTGCAAGCCCGCGGTTAATCCTGCCAGTGTGGTGTTGCCTGCGACTGTGACGTTGTCTTGCCCGTCGAGGCTGTAGCCCATCCACGAAACGGGCTTATTCACCGTGAAAACCAAGGAGACACCGCCTGAAGCATAATTCTTGGTTTCAGGCGACAAAACCGCCACAACAGGCGGAACAGCCCCGAACCCAAAAGGCGTATACTGCTCATTTGACGCATACGGCGTAACAGATGGACCATAAGGAATTGAGTACGGAAAATCAAGATAAGTTTGAGTAAAACCCCCAATGACGTATAATATGTCATTCGCGACAGCAATAGCTATACCGTGGCGGCTTATAGGCATGATGGCGCCGAACGCCCAGCTGTCATTTAGCGGATCATAAACTTGGGTACAGCTTTCACTAACAAAGTAAATTCGCGCTGGCGCGTTCACACCTGTGGTTGCGCCTGCCGCGCCATACCTTATGCCTGCGGGCATAAGTGTGCCTCGGCTCCACCTGTCAGTTTCTGGGTCATATATCTGGTTCAGGTCAGGCTGCGGGCGCGATGAAAGCCCGCCCATAACATAAATTTTGTTGCCAACCACGGCTGAGGGATAATCAGCAATGGCTGCAGGAATTGGTGCTTTTGTAGCCCAGGAATCAGTTTCTGGGTCATAGACCTCATTAAGGGCTGAAATGGCGAAGCCAAAGTCTGAATCGTCGGGAACATACCCGCCAATAAGGTATATCTTGGCACTCGCAACATTTGCCGTTAGCCAACCTCTAGGTGTGGGCATAGATGTTCCAGTTTCCCAAGTGTTTGTTTCTGGGTGATAGACTTCGGTTATTCCTGTGACGGTTCCGTTGCTGGTGTATCCGCCTATGCAATAAATTCTATTTTGGTAGACGGCTATAGCGAAAACGGCTCTCGGAGTCGGCATTGGCGTTTTGAAGGCCCATGTGTCTGTTGCTGGATCATATTCTTCGTTTATGCCTACAACTCCGCCGGTGATTGGTGATGGTCCGTTGCTAGTGCCGCCTCCTCCGCTCGCGGTAGAGCCGCCGATGGCGTAGATTTTTCCGTTTACAACGGCAACGCCTAAATTGCCTCTCGCGACTTGCATCGGCGCTTTAGAGACCCAGGTGTCTTCAGCCACGGTAACGGAAGACAACGCAGGCTTCGCTGCCGTAATGCATGACGCTGTCAGGAAAACGAGAACAAGCAGCAGAGCTACTTTTTTGCTCATGCTTATCTCC
>JAOZHU010000003.1 GCA_026014705.1 Candidatus Bathyarchaeota archaeon
AACCCAAGCAAAGAACCGTTAATAACCCTAACAAAAGTGTTACCAACACTACTCGTCGTCACCGCACTACTCCGACCATAATAAACATAAATCAACTGATCCAACGAACCCAAATCACCAGCAACCTCCACCCAAAAAACAGCATAATCAGTGCGGTTAAAGCGCACATTTGTTTTCCATTCGTGGTTTTCAGATAGGAAATAGTACATCGTTCCGTTGACGAAATTGCTTGCTCCCATTGAACCATCATAGGGTTGAGAAGCGAGTAAAGTTTTATATACAGTCCAGTTTTCGCCGTCGTCTTCTGAAATGTATATACGTGCAAAAGTGGGATTTGACTCTGTACTCACGAAACTGGCATAAATCTTTCCGGTGTAAGAGTCTCTTCTTATCCACCAACAATACGCATTTTGCCCAACGTCAAGTACTGTTGTAAAAGAAGAATCATCTGTAGTACGATATATTTGCCCATTTATAAAAGAATCATCTGTGCCGAATAACCTTGCATAAGGGGTAAAGCAAATTGAGAGGGATTGGCCGGTGCCAGGTAAAATTTGTGTCCAGTTATCTCCATTATCTGTACTTCGCAATATATAGTGAGTATTCCACGGGTCAATGAGATCTCCCAGCGTAGCATAAACATAATTACTTAACTTATTAACTTGCAGGTTATGTACATGTCGGGCATTTGGATCATAATAAACAGACACCCATGTGTCACCAGCATCTTTGCTCCTGTAAATGCTTGCGTTAGCAACCTCGCCATAAGTATAAACGCCAAAAAAGAGGCTACCCTCACTGTCTTCGTCAAAACCACCAGGAAAGATTGAACAACCATCAGGTAAATCCTGAACTCGCTGAAATTCTGTATCATTTATGCATCGCCACAAACCTCTATCTTCGGGGGCTAAAGCACCATTGTATCCATCGTACGCCGTAAAATATACATAACCGTTTGACGCAACAAAAACAACAGTCAAATCGGCATTTGAAATAGTTGCAATATTCTGCCAACTCTGACCAAAATCTACACTTTTATAAAGGTTATTACCCCAACCTACATAAGCCGTGCCATTATTGCTAACAAAAACCGTTCCCCGTATATCGGTCGGCGTTTCATCTACGCCAGAACGCTCCATCCAATAATCCAAAAGAGTTGAGCCATCATCAGCAGTAAAGCGCACATCACCAAAGTCAACCCTACACTTACCAGCAAGGTAAACGTTCTCACCGCCATCTGTTCCACTACCATAATTAACCTGAACCCTAATCTGATAGTTCACACC
>JAOZHU010000006.1 GCA_026014705.1 Candidatus Bathyarchaeota archaeon
CAGCACCGCTTCAATAGACAGCTATGGCCACAACATAAAATACAGGTTCGATTGGGGTGATGGCTCACCTTACACAGAGACAGACTGGTATCCTAACGGCGCTACTGCATACGCGTCTCACCCTTGGAGTTCAAACGGCTTATACAGTGTCCGAGTCCAAGATAGATGTTCCAATGGCGACTGGGGTAGCTGGTCTGATTTGCACTACGTGAACATTGGGTATTTGACGGCACAGTTAACCGTGAATGCCTATAACCAGTATGGTTATCCGGGCTACGTTCCGCTTTACATAGACGGCAACTACGTTGGAACCACAGGCAGCGCCTATACAGTATTGTTGGGAAATCACCAAATCTACGTTGAAAATATCCTCTATGAGGGCGGTTCCCGCCATATTTTCGACCACTATGTATGGGGCGGCTATGCGTACGGTGAAAATCCGTTGACTATCTTGCTTACTGGAGACGCAACACTTACAGCATATTATTACTCCTTCTACTAGCAGCTAAGCAACCAACAAAAATGAAATCATCCCCATTTTTTATTGAAAGTCGTGCTTGTCAAGAAATCTTGACTAATGAAAAGCCCTTTGAGTCAAGAAACCTTGACAAAAACGCTTTTACCGCAGAAACAGCCTGTTATTAGACAGGGAAGCATTGAAGAGATTTGATGCTCATGAAAAGAAAAACATTAGCACTAACAGTCATCTTGGTGTTCCCAATATCAGCGATGGCGGGAACAAAATTTGTTAATTGGGCAAGGGCAAATCCGTGGACAGGAACTGATTGGGTATCTCCAACAGATAACACGAAACCACCTACACTAACAATAGCGTCTCCGCAGAGAAACAGCGTATACAACTCAAACAATGTCACCTAGTTTCAACGTCCATATCGGAGAGTCAAAGAATGCGTCTTATATGCGGCTAATGCAGGTTTATTACAAAACAGATTGGAAACAAAACGAAACCTACGTCTACAATAATGAAGGCATTAATATTCCTTATGACCCCAATGCAATTACCGAATTCTCCTATAATATCAACCTGACAGGAGTGCCAGAAGGAAAACATTACGTAACGGTTTATGCAGTTGAGTGGGGGGCATACATTGATGGCTTCTTCGTGCATATGTTTAGTATTAACGGCTCTTCATCAGTTAACTTCGCCATTAACGTTGTTTCTCCAAGCGTTTCAGTTTTGTCGCCTGTAAACGAGACCTATGATGTTTCGGATGTTCCGTTGAATTTCACGGTGAGCGAGCCAATTTCAGAGGTCACTTACAGTTTAGATAGGCAAGAAAACGTGACTATTACTGGAAACACAACGCTGACTTTATCTAACGGAGTGCATAACGTGACTGTTTACGTTTGGGATGTTGCTGGAAACGCTGGAGCTTCAGAAACTATTCATTTCAATGTTGAGGTGCCAGAGTCTTTCTCGCCAGCACCCGTTGCAGCGGGCGTAACCTCAGTGGCTGTCGTGGGCATAGGCGTGTTAATCTACTTCAAGAAACGCAAGCATGAAACAGCAATTCCTCACCCTACTTGACGGTAACTGATTTGGCTAGGTTCCTCGGCGTGTCTGGATTATGTCCTCTCTCAAGAGCCATGTAATACGCCAAAAGCTGCAACGGTATCACAAACGGTATCGGCGACAACACTTCAGGAATCCCCCGTGGCACCTCAACGTAGTCATTCGCCAACGCTTTGATTTCCTCATCGCCCTCCTCTATAATAGCGATTATCGAAGCACCGCGAGCTTTCATCTCCATTATGTTGCCAATCAAAGTCTTGTAGCAGCCGTCCCGCGGGCAAATGAACACCACGGGAAAGCCTTCCTCGATCAAGCTGATGGGGCCATGCTTGCTTTCGCCAGCGGGAAAGGCTATGGCAGGAACATACGCGATTTCCATAAGCTTAAGTCTGCCCTCATAAGCTGTAGCCGTGCTTATGCCTCTGCCTAAGAAGAAGAATATTTTGGCGTCACGGTATTTGTGGGCAATCTGCTTCACTTTTTCCTCCTGTGTCATAATAATAGTTTCCACGGTTTCAGGAAGCGTCTCAAGCTTCTCCTCTAGCATGTCCATTTCGTCCTGCGAAATCTTGCCCCGCTTCTTTGACAGCCTAAGCGCCAACTGCGCCAGCACCGAAAGCTGCGACGTGAACGTCTTCGTTGCCGCCACTCCGATTTCGGGACCAGACTGCTGACCAATGTAAACACGGGAAACCCGCGTCAGTGTCGAGCCAATCGTGTTCGTTAAGCCGAGGATTGTGGCTGCCCGTTGTTGCGAGCAAGTCACTGCTGCTAATGTGTCTGCGGTTTCGCCTGACTGGCTTACGGCTAAAATTGTGCTGTCGATGTTCACTGATTTCCCGTGCTGCTCGATGAATTCTGAAGCCATAACAGGGTAAGTAGCCAAGAAAGCAAGTTTGGAAAACATGTAGGACGCGGCTAAGCAAGCGTGGTAAGATGTGCCGCAGGCGACTAGGAACACTTCCCTTGCGCGGTCGAGGAACGTTGAAATCAAATCCAAATAGTGCTCCTGAAAACGCAGCGTATTCCGCAACGTTTCAGGTTGTTCATGTATTTCCTTAATCATGAAGTGCGGGTAGCCCTGTTTGACCGCCATCTCAGGTGTCCAATCAATGACCTTAGGCTCACGCGTGACCATGCTGGCGTCTTGGATTTTCCTGATTTCGTAGCCCTCAGGCGAGAGAATAACGAGTTCGCCGTTGTTCACGAAAACGGCTCGGTTAGTTACAGGCAGAAACGCGGGAATGTCTGATGCACAGTAAACCGCGTCTTCGCCGACGCCTATGACCAGCGGGCTTTCATTTCTCGCGCATACGATTTTGTCAGGCTCTTTAGCTGAAACGACAGCCAACGCGTAGGATCCGTCAATCTTCTTCACAGCGTCAAGCACTGCATCAACCAAGCTTAATGACGGATTACGCTTGAAGCTTTCTTCAATTAAGTGGGCTACAACCTCGGTGTCTGTCTTAGAACGGAAAACGTGTCCGCGGTTTTCCAACTCGAACTTTAGCTCGGAAAAGTTCTCAATGATACCGTTGTGCACGACGGCTATTTGCTCTGTGCAATCTGTATGCGGGTGCGCGTTGACTTTTAGTGGTGCGCCGTGCGTAGCCCATCTTGTGTGTCCGATGCCTATGGTTCCGGGTAAATCGTCAAGGTTCAGAATTTTGTGGACATCGTCGATTTTTCCTTGGTCTTTTTTTACATGGATTTCGCTGTTGCTTATTGTGGCTATGCCCACGGAATCGTAGCCGCGGTATTCAAGCCGTTTCAATGACGCGTGAATTACTGGCGCCGCGTTGCCTTGTTTAAGCACGCAGCCGAATATGCCGCACATTTTTTTCAGCCTCAAGTGTTCCGTTTATGCTCTTTTGAGGTTTATTGAGGCTGTTCGTGGCTTAATAAGGGTTTTTAGGAGGAAAGTTTTACCGCTAAAAAACTTATGTTAGTGGTTTCCATGCTTGGCTGCGCTCACTGCTGCCTGAGAAGCCGCTTTAGGCTGTTTAACTGATTACTATAACAAAATTTTTAATAGTAGCCGCCTTCTATGTTGCGGGGGAAAACATGGACAAAAAACTGCTGCTTGAAGACGACGGCAAAACCCAGAAAGTCAAAGAAATCAGCATGATGAATGACGCGCAGAAACTGAAAATGATTCTAGGCAAATTGAGCTGGAGCATTTTGGCTTTGCTCGCTAAAGAGGAAATGTATCCACTGGAAATTGCGCGACGCCTCGGCGTCCACGAGCAGATAGTCTACTATCACATAAGGAAACTAGCCAAAGCAGGCGCCGTAACCGTTGTGCGGGAAGAAAAAAAGAAAGGCGCAACCGCAAAATACTACAAAACCGCCGCTTCAGCCTTCGGCGTAGAGTTCCCACAAGGCTACAAAACACTACAAGCGCCTTCGCTGGTAGCTGCTGACGAGCAAGTCTCCAGTTTCTTCCATGAATTCATTGACGACAATGGCGCCTTCAACGGAAAAATAGTCGTAGGCAGCCCAACTCCGCATGGGCCGTTCAAAACCAGCGCTCGCGACGGTCATTACGCTGCGCACTTGACATTTTTCTTAGGGCAACTTGCCAAGATGCCGCTAGATTTCGCCATAAAACTAGACGTTGACGTGAAGGCGGAGAAAGAAGAAAGAAACAACTTTGTACTCGTGGGCGGACCCGGAACAAACCTGTTAACACAGGAAATAAATGAGTATTTGCCAGTAAAGTTCAACATGCGGTCTTCAAGTGAAGGTTTCTTGCTGGGCGGCATGGTTTCTCGGAAGACCCTGCGTGTTTACACTGCTGACGCTGCGGGGTTAATCGCGAAGATTGTTAATCCATGGGACGCGGCTAAACGCATCATCGTTTTGGCAGGCAATAAGGCAGTAGGCACCAAAGCGTGCGTGTTAGCCTTAGCTAATTTTTGGAAAAAAACCCTGCAGGAATACCGCGGTGAGGGTGATTTTGCAGCGGTTATTCAGGGTTTTGATTTAGATGGCGACGGCAAAGTTGACGCAGTAGAGGTTTTAGAGTAGATTGCCTTCAACTGAGCTTAAAGAAGTTATTTATGCTCGAGGTCACGAGAACATCCGAGCAACGCACAGGGCGACGCTGGAGTTCACAAAAGAGACACACTTGTCCAAAAAAGGCGACTGCATAATCGCCGTTGCCGCGGATAAGGCTTTGGCTGATTTGAGCGCCGAGTTTAAGGCTGCTTTACGGAAGCCAAACGCGAAGTTGACAGTGCGGATTGAGGCAGCAGGAGCTAAAGCGCTGGTTCAGGCTTTCGGTTCACCGCAGTTGATTCTGTCTCATGCAACGGACGCGGTTGTGCGGAAAAGCAGTTACGTTTGCAGCAGAACCTTGGCTATTGGCGCAGACAAAGCCGCTTGCGATTTGCCCCGAGAGCTTGTGGAAAAATTAAAAGACCCACAGCAACAAGTGAAAATCACGTTGGCAGTGCACTGTTAACGGACTTGAGCGTCTAAGACAACTTGCCACTCGAACGGCGCAGTTTCACGGATTGTTCTTGCAGAAAGAAACTTGGCAACGGTTCTGCCTGTTTCTGCAACTTTCGCGGCAAAGCGCTTTTGCATATTCTCAATTGAGTCAGGCAGGCGGATGAAGCAGTAGAAGTGAACTGTGCCGCCAGTGGGTTTAACCGCTTTGCAGGCTGCGTCTACGAATTCATGGGCTTTTTCAGGCAAATTCATAATCACGCGGTCTGCAGCCCATGGAAGTTTGTCTTGGACTATTTGCCGTGCATCGCCTAAGATGGGGAAGACTCTGTTCTCCACTCTGTTAAGCCTAATGTTTTTCTGCAGCAGTTCAACTGCGTCAGGGTTTATGTCTACAGCGTAAACTTTTGCTGCTGGGTTGTTTTTGGCGACAAGCACCGCGAAGGGTCCAACGCCCGCGAACAAGTCAACGACGGTCTCGCTGTTCTGGACAAGTGAGGCTACCCTGAGATGCTCATGGGAAAGCCTTGGAGAAAAATACGCTTTTGCGACGTCAACTTGGTATCTGCAGCCGTGTTCCTTGTGGACAGTAGCGGTTTTAGGTTCGCCTGCGATAACGGCGAGTTCGCGTAGGCGGTAGGTTCCGCTTACTGCGCCAGCTTTGGCAAGCACTGTACGCAGGTTCTTATGCGTTTTCAATATTGCTTCGCCGATTAGACTGGCGTAGGCGGCGAGTTCAGCCGGGATTTCAACTATGGCTATGTCGCCGATTGTGTCCAGTGCCCTTGGCAAATTATTCAGCAGATTCTTTGGAAGCTGATTCTCAAGGGTTTCAGTCAACGTTTTCTGTCGGTGTTTTCTTCCAGCGAAGACAAGGGTTCCCAGTTGGAAATCGGGTAACTGTGTTTTCAGCATTGATAGTTCTGCTTCGGATGGTCGGCGCGTAAGCGGTACGTAAATGAATTGGGCGTCTTTTTGGATTTCAAGTTCTCTGTTGCGTATGTTCAGAGTGTCCGTTAGCTTCAGGGTTTTTTCGCCGTTTATTTTTGGAACTTGGATGCTGGGTGATTCGTTGGGCATGAAATCAGCTGCCTCTTTCTATGCTGTGTAAGCCATGCGCCCTTTTAATGTTGAACTGTGTGTCCAGCATTTTTTCTGCCAGCCACACGTTTGCCTCCAGATGGTCTGTAACTTGTCTTGTGGAGAAAACTGATGTGCCTTTTGCTAAGGCTAAGTAGGGAATTAGCATGTCTGCCAAGTGAATGTCAACAGTTGCTCTTGCCGAAAGCTCTGCACACAGTTTTTCAGCTGCTTCTATGCCGACGGTTTCGCTTGTTTTTCCAAGTTCGCCTATGGCGTCTGAGCCTAAAACTGCGCCTGTGCTGGTTTCAGCCCATAAAGCTATTGAGCTGCCTTTCTGCATGGGATTCGACCTGTCATTGACGACTTGGATGTCTGCTGCGTAACCTTTTTCCGCCAGATAAGCGCTTGCCGCTTTGGCTTGGCGCTCAGCAACTTTCTTGTCAGCCAGAAAAGTGCAAACTGAAACGCCCCTTATGCTTTTTAACGTGCCGAAGCCCTCCAAGCGAAGCGGCTGCAACGAGCCCTGAGGCTGCACGGTAAGCGTCACTTCACCCATTCCTTTCGGATAATACCCATACTTATGCACAGTCACTGTTGCATCAACACCCATGCGTTTCAGCACAGGCAGTAACACGTTGCGCAGGTAGTTGATTGTCGGCGAGTGGGCAACATCGGTTCCGCCCTTTGCCACATGCAAGCGCACCGAGCCTTTTGCGAATGCACAGATAGGCAGCACGGTCATCAGCAACATTGGAATGCTGCCTGCCGTTCCGATTTCTGCTTCGAAGTTGCCGTTTTGTATCTCACGGGGTTTAAACCATAGTTCTCTCGACTTAAGCACTGCACCTTTTGTTTCGGCGTTACAGAGTTTAGCTGCGGTTAGCACGGCTTCCAGATGCTGCGTTTTCAAGCCGGGTTGCGGGCGGTTTTGGCGGATGTTGCGGATATGCAGAGGTTGCCCAGTGACGGCTGCCAATGCTACTGAGAGCCGCAAGATTGTTCCGCTTCCACTTTTTTGGCTTCCATCGATTTCGAACAGTAGACGCTCACCAAACCCGTTTTAACTTTAACCTTTCAGACTGCAATATGAAGGTTGCAAATAATTAATAAGCGTCTTGAGTATTTTAGAATTTGAGGGCAAGATTGCTTATGAGCGCCGAAAAAGAGAAGTTAGACAAGCTTGCAGAAAGAATCGATGAGCTTCTCGTGGTTTTAAGCAGAATTTCAGAAGACTTACGCGCAGTTGTCGCCTCAATAAAAACCGCGGCAGCACCTCAAGCAGCACAGCAAACACCGTCGGCTCCTGCACAGGTTCCCCGCGAAACCCAAGCAAAAAAACCCGTAGACGACGTGCGCATGGCGTTTCCAGAAGACTTAGAGCACATGCTGAATTTCGAAGACAAAGGCGACTACATAATGATTAAGCCGAAACAGTTTTTGGGTTCGGAGAACTTTGCGAAAATCGCTTCTGCAGTGCGCGGCATGGGCGGCGAATACATCAGCGCAGGACGCGATTCACATTTCAGAGTGTACAAGAAAAAGCCTTAGCTATTGTTGTACATCTCAAGCCTAATTGGCTTAGCTGTTATCTCAATGTTTTTCCTATTTCAAAGGCTCGGTTAAGCATCTCGGGCTGTTTATTTACTTCGGCTTTTTCGTAAGCCTTAACGCGCAACGTATCTATCAGCGTCACGCCTAAATATTCAAACGAAAGCTTGAACATTCCAATCAAGTGGTTGCATGCGGCTACTCCTTCTTCGGATGGGACAACCGCTATGGCTTTTTTCCCCTTCAACTTTCCTGAAGCTACGAAAGGGCGAAGCCTGTCCATTAGGAGCTTCATTTTGGCAGAGGGTCCGTACCAGTACAACGGCGTTCCAAAAACAACCACATCAGCGTCTTCAAGTTTCTGGTAAAGCAGTTGCATGTCATCCCCAACTGCACAGTGAAGTTTACCCTTCTGGCAACTTCTACAGTCGGTGCAAGGTGAAATTGCCAAGGGGTAAAGGTACACTTTTTCAGTTAAGTGTCCGCTTGCACCTGCACCCGCTAGAATCCTGCTAACCAGTAAATCTGTGTTGCCGCCTTTTCTGGGGCTTCCAACTAAACCGAGAATCCTCATTTAACCGCCTAGCACCTTGAGAAGTAGTATCATGTTAAATTTATGCCTTTAACAATCCCTAAAAGCATACAGATACAACATGCAAGATAAAGGCTTAGCGCTGCTACCCATGTTTTATTTTGAAGCCAACGAACTCTCCAGTGCATGTTTCCCACGTTAAATCTACATGAGTAACATTTGCGCCTGTTGGTCCGCGCTTGCAGAATTCCACAAGCGCCGCTACCGCCTCTTCCTCGCCCTCGAAAACTGCTTCCACACGGGCGTCAGGCAAATTGCGAACCCAACCCGTCACGCCATGTGCATCAGCTTTGCGTTTCGTTTCCGACCTGAAGAAAACGCCTTGAACCCTGCCGCTTACCAGCACATGCGCTCTGACATTCATGCCTTTTCAGCCTTTCCCAGCCCTGACAGTACACGAGAAATTAACATGAATTGTGGTTTAAGAGTTTTCACTTTAACTCACCTCTCTCCCCTACTCTGAAGTGTCGTTTCTGCGCGCATGTTAAAAGCAGCCTGCACCTGTCAGAATCCTGGTGAGCCCACATGTTAAAAAGTGACTGCGGAAAACTGCTTGTGTACACATCAACTGCTGCACCGCACAGAAAGCGATTGCAGTTTGTCAAGGCAGCAACCGCAGAAATAGCCAAGCGCTTGAAACTGGAATTCGAAGTAGTGCGGTTCAGGAAAAGTTTTTCGCAGATTTACGTTTACTACGAGAACGGCAATGGAGAACCCATTCCAATTTACTGTGACGAAGGCAAAACAAGCGATGCTGGAGAGATTTGCGCCAGCTTGAAAAACATGATGTTTGTGTTGTCCTTTCACCCGGCCCATTCAGCGCTGAGGCAGACACGGCAGAAACTCATGGAACCTTCCTGAATCGGATGCTTTGGTTTTCCAGCAAGACATCGTAAACTTGGTTCACGTCAAAATCTATGCCCAAGCTGTCGTATTCCTGCTCTGTCAAGAACAACAGTATCTTCGGAAGGGCAAATTGGGTTCTCTGCGGGAAAATTGGCATCTGCTGCTGCAAAGCCTGAAGAACCTCCTGCGCCATTTTCGCCTCTTCAGTTTGAGGTCTAACCACAAAAGGCGAAGCGCCCCGCTCCTCAACCAATTCGATGCGTTTTCCAAGGTTACCATCTAAATCGCGGCTTGACTCAATCTTGTTGACTCTAACTCGAAACATGCTTCTCACGCTCGCAAAGAGAATACGAACTTCCCAGATTTAACCTATACTGCACTGGCGGAAGCAGACTACGTGGACTTTTCAGGCACCAACCGCTGAACTGCCTCAAAACTCAGGTATCTTGGTCTAAACCACCTCAAAGAGCCCAGAACCATACGCGTAACCTCTGTAGCTTGCGGGTTTGCAATCTCACTAAAATTCTTGAACCTGACAAACGTCATTTTCTCCCTGCCTTCAGCAAATGCCATATACTCCTCATGCGATTCAAAACAGGTTTCAGCACCATACTTCTGCCATAACCCTTCGCCGTCTCCAACTAACCGCTCAATAAAATCCGCCACCCCGCGAACCTGCATGATAGGCTTTTTAACATAAAACAGCAGCTTCTGCACTTCGCATGGACCAACCTGGTTCTTCCGCACAAACACATGAACCTCTCGCCCATCGCTGCTGCGGTCACACAGCCTATTCCAGTATTTCTCATCAGCAACTAACACAAAAGCATAACGCCCTTCTTTCACGCACAACTGCCTTCTCCCCGTTCTTCAGAATAGTAGCCCTCTGAAAATAACGTTTTCGGCATTTTCGCTCAGCCTCAACACTACAAAAACCGCCACCATCGCCTAACAGACAGAAAAAACCCATATCCCGCAGATGACACCAGCACCAAAAAATAACCATATCAGTCTTCCCAATTACGCTTTAAAGTTTATATAGGAAAATACCCCTGTTTCAACACGCTTAAAGTCACACAGCAAGGAGGATTCTGGTTGAGTGAAATTCAATTACGCGTAGGAGATGCAAGACAACGCGATGTCGGCAGAG
>JAOZHU010000028.1 GCA_026014705.1 Candidatus Bathyarchaeota archaeon
CCAATAATCCAAAAGAGTTGAGCCATCATCAGCAGTAAAGCGCACATCACCAAAGTCAACCCTACACTTACCAGCAAGGTAAACGTTCTCACCGCCATCTGTTCCACTACCATAATTAACCTGAACCCTAATCTGATAGTTCACACCAGCACCAACAGCAGAACCAATCACATGACTCTTCCGATAAGCCCAACCACTAAGCCAACCAACAGAACCAGCTTCAGCCTCTTCACCACCCCAAACACCATGAACAGAAAATGAAGATGTTACTGAACAAATCATTATGCAGACTAATAGGAACGAACATAGTTTCTTCATTCGGCGCCACCTTTTCAATATGCAGATTGTCTATATGGACTAATAAATGGTCATTCTATAACAATAATATTCCCAATATCGTCATACTTTTTATACGTTTAAAAAATCTTGCTTAGCTGTCTAAATTTAACTTTCGGAATCATATTATAAAAGGTCTCAACGATGTCGTTTTCACATACATCGAAGCTAAAGAATTGTTTGTAAATATCTAACCGTCTAATGGCTTGGAATCCTTGCATCAAACACCACTCACAGTCTTTTTCACGCGAATATTTCGTAAAACTGTTGGGATAACTATGGAGCAAAATGTAACATTCTTCATCTTATAAATTGGGTCAGCATTTGATAAATCAAGCAAAATTACCCACAATCAATTACAATAAAAACTTGTCCGAAATGTCGCATACTGCAATATGCCTCAAAAGACTGCATGTTTGTAATTTTTTTAGGCGAATCCAATTTAAAAAGTATTCCCATGCTTTCCGCAAAGAGTGTTGAATCTAACTCAGCTATACTAATTTCCCAAATTTGAGCCAGAGGTGCTTGATTATTTATGGTGCTGAGACCACGTGCCTATCGGGGTTAAACTAATTCACCATAAATATTTTCAAGCTTCTCTGCTACCAAATTCCATGAGAATTCTTTGCTGAATTTCTTACCTGCTCGACCCATCCCTTTTCGTAACTCTGGATGGTCTAGCAAGAAAGATGCAACTGAAACAATTTCATCCGAAGTTGGAGATTTTATGTGGTAACCTGTGACTTTATCAATTAGGCAATGAGTTAAGCCTCCGCTTTTAGTTGCAATAACAGGGACTCCTGCCGCCTGTGCCTCAAGAGCTACAATACCAAAACCCTCATACGAGGAAGGAATTACGCATAAATCCGCCATTGCAAGTGATCTAAGCTTCAACTCCTCAGAGGCATTCTCAAAGATTGTCACGTGTCCATCGGCAAGTTTTTTGCAATAGTTTAGCAATCCATAATCTTTCCCAATCATTACTAGGTGACTATTTGGAAACTTAGCTCGGATTTCCCTGAAAGCAAGAATTAACTTATCCGGATTTTTGTAACTGAGAAAACGACCGATAAACAGCAGTATCTGTTCGGGATTACCCAACTGTTTTTTCAAATCAGATGGATCGGGCAAGTTTTGATATTTCTCGAAGTCTATTCCATTGGGCACAATCCGAATTTTGATCGGATCAGCAAAAAGAAAATTTTCGTATTCCTTAGCATTGGTTTCAGTCAAAGCGATAAGCCTATCGGCTATTGATACCAGCTTTTTCCCAACAGTCCTCCTATAAACACCGTCCAGAAGCCGCGCTCTCAAGCCCATATAATCGAGAACCGCCGCATCATGGCATGTAAAAACAATGGGAACTCTAGGATTTCTCAATAAAGAAGCTAAAGTGGCAAATTCATTGTTCGAGAACCTAAAACAGTGAGTATGTACAACATCAAACTCGTGAATATGGTTAACTAACCAGTGAAGCATCATAGGTGACCAATAATACGAGAGCAATTGCGCCTCAGAAGGAAAACGCAGTATTTTAACACCTTTCCAAAAATCTACTTCAGACAAAGACGGTTTTCGTGGTCTAGTAATGAAATAAGGCTTCTCATAGGTAATGCCAAACCCACAGTCATTAGGATCTAATGAGTTGAAAACTACAAGAGTTACGTCATGACCTCTTTCCACCAATTGCTTGGAAATCATAGCCGTGTGCAATTCGACCCCCCCTCGAGCGGGATGCGTTCGTTCAGCTACTTGCAGTATCTTCAAAGTTACGCAGCCTCCAGTAATTTTATCAAGCATCAAACGCGCGCTGGCTATCTCTCAACAAACGTATGCCTTCTCTCAAACCTATTCGGGCTCTAAAACCAAAGGCTTTCTCAGCCTTTAAGGGATCACCATAACTGGCGTTTATATCACCGCTTCGAGGTTTACTGTAAGTCAGCTTAGAATTGGTTCCAACAACATCCTTTACAATTTGTGCTATCTCGTTTATCGATGTAGGTAAGCCTGTACATACGTTGAAAGTTTCGGCATCAGAATGGGCACTTTCCAAAGCTGATACCGTTGCCTTAGCTACATCGCCCACATATATGAAATCTCTCGTTTGATTCCCATCGCCATACACAGTTAGAGGTATACCTTTAAGCGCATTTTCCAAGAATCGAGTTATAACACCACTATAGGTACCGCCTTTCTGCCTTGGTCCATAAACGTTGAAGTACCTAAGTATAACCATTCCAAGTCCATAACATCGACGAAATACTTTGCAATAATATTCTGCAGAAACCTTTGATGCCGCATAAGGGGATACTGGACTAAGCGAGCACTCTTCATTGATCGGTAAAAGATTTGCATCTCCATAAACCGCGGCCGACGAAGCAAGCACGCACTTTTTGACGCCGCATCTCACTGACTCTTCCAAAAGATTTAATGTGCCGGTCACGTTTACATCATGAGTCTCAAACGCATTATTCACGGACATCTCAACATCAATTAACGCTGCCAAGTGAACTAACGCATCAACATCGGCTAATGCATTTCTTAAGATGTTTCTATCGCGTATGTCACCCTTGATTAGTTCCAAAGCGTTTTTGCTAGAGCTTGCGCGCAGATTTTCTAATTTTCCTGAGTGAAAATTATCTAAGATCGCAATAGAATAACCTCTACTAATAAGTTCATCTACTATATGAGAACCAATGAAGCCTGCGCCACCAGTCACTAAAACTTTGCGAAACTTCAATCTCTTACCCCAGTCATAACAAACCGTAAGCAGTCCACATTATAGAAGCAGACTTACTGCTTCTAATATTTTTTTACTATATGCTTTCGGTCAACATTCTTCTAAAAATTTCAAAACCATGTTTCGGTTTCAATTTCTTTTCACCTATTCTCGACCTGTAAGATATGGGAATCTCCATTATATGGTAGCCTTGCCGCTCAACAACGTGATTCAATTCAACTTCTATATCGAAACTTTCCGATTTTGGTTTCCATTTCTTCAAGATTTCAGAACGCACAACTCTTAAACCTGTTAGCGGATCCCGCAAGTTTATACCATTCAGCATATTATGCGCAAAAGCTAAGGCTCGATTACCAAAATAAAACAAATCAGCCATCCCCTTCAAGCCAAAATGTGAGTTGAATCTATTGCCGCAGACCATTCCTATTCGTGGATCATCATACAAAATCTGCAGCATTTTTGGAACAAACACAGCAGGGTATGTGTAGTCAGCATCAGTCAATATCACGTAATCAATCGTTGAACCAATGTGTTGTAAACCTTGCGATAGAGCGTTGCCCTTACCTCTTCCTGTCTGATAGACCACCTTGGCGCCCAAACTCGCCGCAACATGAGCTGTGTTGTCACTGCTGTTTCCGTCAACCACAAGAAAAACAGAATCAGGCAGATATTGCTTAAACTCTGATATTGTTAGACCTATACCCGTTTCCTCATTCAGTGCAGCAATCAGCACTAGATTTGAGTGAAACAGTCGGTCGACTTTTCCATCCATTACAAGAACACCGAAGCTTTCAAATCTAATGTATGCAAACACATAATTAAATTGCTGTCAAACTTAATTATATGGTAAATTGTCATAAGGACATACTCACGTTGAGGGGTAATCCAATCCAACGGTTATGGAACGCAAAACTGGAAGATGCCGCATCATAGAGCCATAGTTCAAAAAACAGTTGATAAAAAAACACGCTCTCAGTCTCATTCCACACCGCAGTCTTATCAAGATTGACACCGTAGCCACCTATTAGAATTCTAGAAACCCAGCAAACATCTTTGTCAAACGAAACGTTCTTAAAGGAAAAAGATAACTCGCTTTCCCAAGTCTTGTTATCACCCAAGAACAAATCATACCTATAAATAGCTTCGATTGGACTCGGCGTCCAACTGGTGCCATTCGGTAGAGGCTCAGATGCATTCCGCAACTTGACAAAAAGCCTATAATAAGCTGATCCGCCTATATGATTGCTGACACCAAGATAAATCTTGTAGGAGTCGCCTTCCAATACATTGAAAGGGTAATCCTCAGCCGTGCGATGTGGCCCTAGAAGCCACAACTCAGAATACTGTTCGCCAACAGGAAAAGAAATAACCTGAGTAAAAGTCGGCAACAAAATGACGACGCTTAACACAACACATGAAAATGTGTAAGCCAGCTTAGTATCGCCTAAATTCAATTAACTACCTCGGCTTCAGGTTTTAGGTTCAAAGCTTGGTTAATATACCGCTTCTTTAAAAATTTCCACCCTAACAGCCCAATAAAAAGAAACAAAATCAGCCCGACACTTGAAACAACCGCAGATAGCAACAATTTATTAAAACGCGCTTTTTCGGCGTTTGCCTTCAGAGTAGCCGCATCTTCCGCGACTCCTCCCAAAGTCCGAGCGCATTCAGCAGCCAACACATGCGCACGCTCGTAATCCGCAGTTTTAAACGCAACATAAGCTTGAGACAGGAAAGCTCCTGCACTTTGGAGCGGGTTCAGCAACGCAGAAACGTCTGCTCCTGCAGTTTCAGCCTCAACAACTGCGGTGTAAGCGGAGGTTAAATCGTTTTCAGCTTGGTTGATGGCTGCGCTTGTTTCTTCAGCGCTAAGTGCTGAACCAGCAGGAATTAACCAAACAGCAGACACAACAATTAGCGCTAAGCAAGCGAGGATACGGCATCTTTGTGCTGTGCGGTTCATTTTGATCAGGTCTGGAATTTGAAAGTTATGGTGCCCGTTTGGTGGTTGAACAGAGTTTTTCTAGGAAGCTTCTCTGCGTGTGAACAGCATTCAGCTTTTTCGCCAAATGCCTGTTGCTTTTTGAGTATTCCTGATATGCTTCTAAAAAGGCGCTTCCTTTGTCGGTGAGAACGTAACATTGGGTGTTGTCTTCGTAGCTGATTAGCGAGGCACTTGTCATTCCCGCAAGGTATTTCTGCAGGACGCTGTAGCTGAGATTGGCTTGGAACATTATTTGCGTTTTTTTGGCGTTTCCGCTGGCAACCCGCAGAATGTCAGCTATGATGTCCCATCGGTTTCTGTAAACACCCAAAGTTTATCCCTTCACATTATGGTGTGGCATGAAAAATGGTCTTACATTCAAAAGTGCTGTGAAAATTTGCGGTTTTCTGGTGATTAGATGTGGAGCCAGCCTCTGCCGCCTTTCTTGGGCTGCTGTTTCTCTCTTTTTTCCCCGCAATAGAGAAGAACGCGTGCGCTCTTTCTTTGGCGCTGGCTGGTGATGTGTGTTTTGACGAATTTGTTCCAGCCGCCTACTTGAGATGGCGGAGGAATGAACCTGTCTGCGTTAGCTACTTGATGTTGCTCGAGGATTTCTTTGAAGTTAAGGGCTTTGTAGTCGCGAGTTGCGTGGATTATTGTGCCTTGTTCAACGAAGAGCTGTTGGTATTCCGCTGCGGCTACGCCTTCAGCGCGCACTTTGTCGTCAAAGCGTTCCCGCCAAAGCTTCTTCCAGCATGTCTTGAGCTCTTCAACGAGTTCTTTTTGAGGCAGACTCATCTTTGGTAAATCCCTCCCTGACAGGAGCGGAGCAGAACGCTTAGTAGGGTAAGTGTTATCTTGACGTCTCCCCCTTTCGCTTTAATTCTCCAGAACGCGCTATTTAAACAGCGCAGTATGAAACATCTATACATTTTATCTAGAAGATAGATATATTTTTCCATATCGCTCGTTTGAGTCGTCTAGAAATCCAGAAGATTCCAATAGATAATAAGGAAGTTCTTCCTCGAGTTTTCACGTCAGCAGCTTGCAAGCGCACTTTTGCAATGTTTAAATTCTACTTAGCGCATAACCAGTTAGAGGATTGATTATGGCGAATTCGGTTTTCGTTGGAGATGTATTTTCGAAAAAATTTTCCACCGTCTACGAGAATGATGCATTGTCCAAGTGTTTAGAGCTGTTCAAGAAGGAGATACCGCCTGTTCTGGCAGTACTGAACGACAAAGACAAATACGTGGGGGTAATTGCGCGAAGGTGGATAGTGAGGTCGGGACTTGACGCCGCAGCGGTAAAAGTAAAATCTCTGATGCGCCCTGCGCCCAAGGTTGACCCTGCTACGTCGCTGAGCAAGGCTGCTAGATTGATGATTCAAAGCGGCGTCAGGCAACTTCCAGTTTTTCAAAAAAACAAACTCGCTGGATTCATCACGGATGAAGACATTATTCACGGAGCCGTAACCCACGGATGGGGCAACACGAAAATAAAAGAAATAATGACTAAGGCGCCGTATACTATTGAAGCAAACCGCACCGTGGGCGCCGCGCTGAGCTTATTCAGGGAGCAAGGCATCTCGCACGTGCCGGTGATAGATGATGGAAAACTTGTAGGCATGATAAGCATACAAGACATAATCACGCACATTTTCCAGCCGCAGCACCGTCAAACTCTGGGCGAAATCAAGGGAGAAAAAATCCAAACGTTAAGCATACCAGCGAAAGGCATAATGTCCAAACCCGTAATTACCGCCCAAGCTGAAGACAGCCTGAAGGAAGCTGAAGATAAAATGCATAAACATGACATTTCATGCTTGCCCATAATGTCGCAGGAAAAACTGATAGGCATCGTCACAAAACTGGAC